>JAPLNM010000030.1 GCA_026692845.1 Planctomycetota bacterium
AGTATCCGCTGTTTTCCCGTTGCGACGGCTTCCAATACCCGTTCGATCGCGATGTCCTGATAGTAGCGGCCTTGAAAGTACCCCCCTTTGTCCTCGAAGGGCACGGTCGCGAAGCGATCGCGCCATGCGTTGACCTTGGCAAAGGTCTTATTCCAAAGTTCTTCCGGGGACGGATAAGCGGCGATCTCTTGCTCGTACCCCGTCTCCATGTCGATGGCGTAGATGCCGTGGCCGTTGGTGGAGTAGGTGTGTCGGATGGCGAGCTTGGTGTTTCGATATTCGAGCACATAGTCTGCCGTTAAGGCTTTACCCCGCGTGCCATGTCCGTGGATGCGACCCAAAGTGATCGTATACTCCCGGCGGATACGACTCCCCTCGACGACACCCCATCCAGCCGCTTGCAAGGCAGGATCGATCAACTCGGCTCGGGTCTCGGATTCGTTCATGGGTGACTACTGATGTTGCAAGCCGCGGGTGATCGTATCGATCAGTTCTGGATACCGTCGGCGTTGCCGTTCGGATTCGAGCCAGTTATTGATCGCCTCGACAACCTCAGCATTCCAGCTCTCTTCTGGTCGCAGAAGATTGTTCTCTACCAGCCAGTAACTGACGGCGCACCACGCCCAGAGCGGTGCATGGTCCGTGAGGTGACATTCAGGTGGTGGGAAGCCACCTGGCCCACGGGTCCCGTTCATGTACTGATGCACCAGTTGCCGAGTGCGTCCCATCCTTCTTGCTATCTCTGAGGCAGTGACAAGGTTGCATTCATCGACTCGCAAAACTTCGGCTCCGATGTCCGCTTTACGAACATCATGGATCGCGCCGATAATCGCGTCTTCGAGTGACCCTGCCGATCGACTGAACGCGATGTACAGTCGACTGTGCTGCATGCTTAGAGTCGCATCGTCACAACCCGCGCGAAACAAAGCGTCCTCGACGGTCGATGTCAGTTCGCTAACACCACCGACGATCAGGGCGAACTCATATTCCATCTCACAAGTTTGTGGGGTTGGGTTCATTGGCGATCCACCACTTTTCGGATTTGCCGAGCGGGTCCATGGTAAAGTTCGGCTGTCCAGCCAAGGCCTTCCGCGTACTGGATTGTTTTTTCAATCTCTGGCTTTGGATGCCTCGGTCTGCTCATCGACTCAATCCTAGTGTACGCTGTTGACAATTGTCAAGCAAACTCAGATTTTCCACAAATTTACCGGAAACACCAGCCTTAACCTCGCAGGATGCTCCCTTTTCGCTTGGGTCTTCGAGCGAGGGACAAGCGGCAATCTCTTGCTCTTGCCCCGTCTCCAAGTTGATTGCGAAGTTACCTTGCCGGATACGACTACCCTCGACGACATCCCAGCCGACCGCTTGCAAGGCAGGATCGATCAATTCCGATCGGGTCTCGGATTCGTTCATGGCGTTTTGCGATAAAAGAAGCAAGTTGTTGCAAAATAGGGGTTTACGACGTGATGCTTGGCTCTGTTGCGGTTGTATTTAAAGGAAATCTACGCCCAAAACGGGAGGTAACTACGGTATCTTGTTGATGTTTGGCTTAGATCCGTCAGATTGATTTTTCCGGATTCTAACGTTGCCGTAATGATCGACGTTGCGGTCGCCACTTTCGGCTTCGTTCATCGAACTCTATTTCCTCCAGGCCTCTGGCACTTCAACCGCACCGAAAACGAGACCACTCTGCGTGTAGTGGAGTAGAGCTGGTATTTGGAAACGCACGTAAGCGCCGAACTTTCGTAACTCAATCTTGGAAATATCGAGATAACGGACGAATGTTGAATCAAATCTTCCCTTGGGGACGACGCACGCGAGTGTTTTTGTAAGCGACTCTGATTTGAAACCATAGCTTGCGATTTCACCGAAATTTTGTTGGGCGGCATAAACAACTAGTTCTTCACGGATTCCGATGAAGAACATCATATCTGGACGAACCATGTTTATCTGGCCGCCTGCGGATCGGTCAGTCACAACGGTTTTACCTGCAAACCATAGATTATGATCGTCGATATTATTCGCTTCGTACGTATACTCGTCTCCATTACCGCGGCGGAGTGAGACACGGTCCAGTGGCGTGATATCGGGCAACTTGGAAAGCGAACTCATCCGGGTTTGGAGCGATGCAGCTAAAGTCGAACGCGGACCGATAAGGGAGATAAGTTCCGTAATGAACTCCAATCGCGATAGAATTTTAAACTGACGTGGATCGTCGAGAGCAGAGGAGGGTGGATCGACTAGCCAACAACGCGCGACTGAATTCGTTTGATCATCCAGCACAGCGATTGTCCCGTACATGACGGTTTTCTCAGCGGCATTCGCTCGAAGCTCCTGTTTCTTTTTCTTTATGCTGGTCTTGTGGTTCGAAATTGATGTGGACTTCATCGCAACGCTTGCGGTGATTGATCCATACAAAAGATAATCTTTACTTCGTCCGAATGGTCGATGTAGTCGAAACGCGCAACCAGAAAAGTATTGACCTTTTCAATCTAAAGAAAACTTCGACCAACACTCTCCTTATCGAAAATGTAGCCAAAGCGATTGGCGGACACCCGAAGCCCTGCGTTTCTGGTAGCGACGGGCACTCAATAGACTCCTTCAAGACATGGCGCGCTGACACCGCCATGCGGAAAACCTGGATTAAAGCTGACCCTACTTTCGAAGGTCTTCGCCAAATTCTCTTTGAGCCGATTGCGCGCGTGCGGGTGCAAGAAACAAGTCCCGCCGCAGGCTATACCAAACCCTTCGTCAGCACGGTTTCTGTCGTGCGAGAGTTTTCGCCTTTCCCACCAAACCCGCAATATGAAAATCCTCGATTCGGTCAAGAGGTTGGGATTAATCTCAATAGCGACCTTGTCTGCGTCATCGGTGGGCGCGGAACGGGTAAAAGCTGCTTCGTGGATTACCTAGGCAAATCATTCGGTCCAGCCTCCAAAGCGTCACCCTACGTTCCGAGCGAGCATTTCAGATTTGTTTTTAACAAGGACCTGGAGAGCACAACGACGCACCACGCCAAAGAGGGTGCGGAACTTCCCTTCGTGTATATCTCGCAAAATGAGGTAAAAACTAAAATCACAACTGGAACGGTGGGTGAAGAGATAAAGCAGATGCTTGGGGTTCAGGGCCTGTCCTTTGACCGCGACGTGGACACCAAAATCAGGAACGTCTTGTCAGAGGTCGAAAAAATTAAAACATGGTTCATGCAGACAGACGAGAAGGGCGAAACCATCTACGACCGAGAGAGAATTGATGTACAGATTGCTCGAAATCAGAGCCTACTGGATTCCATTACCACCGAGCAAAACAAGGAGAAGCTGGAACGATTCACAGCGAACGTATCCAAGATTACCGGAGCAAAGGACAAGACCCGTCGCCTTAGCGCCCTAAATGAGGAGTTGGAATCATTCAAAGCCGGCTTCGACCCTCAAGCCACTGCGGTTGATCCTAGCATTCCGGTTCTCGACATCACAGCGCAGCTTGAGGCCATCAGCCTTTTGACGAAGCAGGCGGGCGCAGAAATTGTGGCTTGCGAAGCGGACAATACGAAGATTCGCGACGGCTTCGCTCTGGTTTACACAGGTGACCTTTCGGGCCTCTTGCAGAACGCCGAGTCCTATAGAAGCATGATCGAGAAGTTGAAAGCGAACCTCCTTATTATCAAGGAAAAGCGAAAGGAACTCGACGAGGCAGTAGCCAAACGGGCAACCATCTCGAAGCTGATTGAGGCGGAGATCACGCGACAGAAGGATGCCATCGATTTCAGATGGAAGGCTATCCAACAGGGACAACCGGATTGGACTCAGGAGCAGAAGGACCTGATGAAGAGAATCCTTGCTGATCGTCAAATTACCCTAGAAGGTCGGATAATTTTTGATGAGTTGGTGTTCCTCACGCGATTGAAGAATGTCCTTAACCTTCGGTCGTTTCGTGCAACCGCGGAACTCACTATTGATGATCGAGTCCGGGAGGAGTTTAAAATTACCGATCCGGCATCGTTTCTAAACTTTATGCAAGACCGCCTGGATCAAATCGAGAGTGAAGCTTTTGTCTCGGGAGATATTGTGTCATTATTTTACGACGTCGCACAACGATCGGCATTCCTTCGGGTCGAGCCAGTGATTAAATACGGAGGCCGCCCTCTCGATCGTCTCTCTGTCGGTCAGAAAGGAACGGTTTATCTCTGCCTCAAGCTGGCAACCCAAGCGTTCACACAACCCTTGATTTTCGATCAGCCTGAGGATGACCTCGATAACGAGTTCATAATCGACGAACTGGTCGAAATCTTCCGCAGCATAAAAAAGTTTCGGCAGGTAATACTCGTAACGCACAACGCAAACCTAGTTGTGAATGCAGACGCCGAGCAAGTTGTCGTCGCTGAAAACACCAACGGAGTATTGAAATACACATCTGGAAGTTTGGAGGCCGAAGTGACAAACAAGGCGGTTCGCAGGATTCTTGAAGGGGGTGACGAGGCATTTTTGAAGCGCGAGCTTCGCTATAACTTAAAATAGCGAATCGCAATAATTATGAAAACCGGCACCACCGAAAAAGGCCTCCAAACGCTCATCATGCGTTACCTGACCGGCGTCGATGGGCTTTCGCCCAGTGTCGCGGACCGGGTCGCCGAATTATCGCCGCTTGCAAGCGGCAGCGGCTGGATTGCTGGGTACGCAGGCTCTTACGACTGAGAGTATGCTGTGGATGTGGAACAGCTTTTAGCGTTTCTCCAAGCCACCCACCCGGACAAATATACCAAGCTCGGTATCGGCGACTCCAAGGATAAGAACGCCATGGCCTGCCAGAAGTTCTTTGTCCGCCAGCGAGGGGAGATTGCCCGGCGCGCCACGATTGAAAAAACTCGGGGTCTGTCCCCGAGTTTTTTCAATAGAGTAAGGATCTCTACAAGATCGCTTTCGATGGGGGACGCTTTGGAGGACAAATTCGAAGCGCTAGACCAATGCTCTTCGGTCACTTGTAAAACTACCGACAGCATTCGTTGAGTGGGGGTGAGTAATGTCTCTGAAAAGCCAGACGGCCGACTTGCCACGTCGAGCCAGCTAGCTGACGAATCTTGGGCTCCGGTGGCTCAAGGCCACCTGGGGGCCCGAGTTCGGTCGATAAGTGCACTTGGCTCTTCTCCGTACTGGTGCTCCGCATCACTCTTGGCTCCGCATCGCCGTGCTCCCAGTCGTACTTGATCGATCCCCCCCCGAGTCGTTCTTGGTCAAAGATGGGTTCGGTATTCTGAGCCCTTTCCAGGTACACGAGTAAATCCGACCTGAACCACAAACGGACGGGCGAGGGAAATGCGTCTTGTTTTTTGAGCGGCAGTGCTTGGCATGATACAATTTCATTGCGTTTTAGGAAGTGCGACCGAGCCACCGAGTGAGGAGCTAGCAACACATGCCACGTCGGTTACCGATATTTTTGTCATCGCTGATGATTTTCGGAATGTTCCAATTGGATTGTCAGCAACTTGCCCAATCCCCAAGGAGATCACCAACAGCATCGGGATGAAGCTGGTGCTGATTCCAAAAGGGACATTCATGATGGGCTCGCCTGAGAGCGAGGAACGCCGTGTTGGGGGCGAAACCCAGCACGAAGTGACGATTAGCAAAGACTATTACCTAGGCGTGTATGAGGCTACTCAGGCACAGTACGAGAAGATGATGGGTAAGAATCCGAGTCGCTTTCAAGGTGACAATCTCAGAGGAGACAGCGTCAATCACCCTGTCGAACAGGTCTCGTGGGAAGATGCTGTCGAGTTCTGCAAGAAGCTTTCGGAATTGCCGGAGGAGAAGCACGCAGGTCGCATCTATCGCTTGCCGACCGAGGCGCAATGGGAATACGCTTGCCGCGCTGGCAGTAAGACGGCCTATGGTTTTGGAGAGGGTTCAAAATCACTGGGCGACTATGCTTGGTTTGGTCAGAACAGCAACCGTCAAACGCACCCCGTCGGAGAGAAGAAGTCAAACGCTTGGGGCCTATACGACATGCACGGGAACGTCTGGGAGTGGTGCAGTGACTGGTACGGTCAATACCCTAAGGGTGCAGTGAGCGATCCAGTTGGACCACCACAGAAGGTCTCGAACCGCGTGTTCCGTGGCGGCAGTTGGTACGACCATTTCGAGTATTGTCGTTCGGCGCGCCGGCTCGGGTACTTCCCGTCGGGCCGCGACGACTTTGGTTTCCGCCTTGCCCTGATACCATCGGGAATCCCCAAGTCGCCGGAGGCGGGTGATGGAGAGGCTAGCCGAGCGAAGGCAGACCGATAGCGAAGCGAGCGAGGGACATCTGTAGCCTTAAGTTACGCCTCCGCCGGGCACGCCCGAATGGCGGCGAATTAGTGTAAACGGAAGTGAACAAGCACTCCGATGAGTGATGGAATGTCCTCGATATCGCCAAGTTTTTCACCGGACGGCTTGCGCCGTTCCGCTTCTAATTCAACGCCTCCGCCGGGCACGCCCGACGGTAGGCTTTCTCTTTAATGGTAGATCGATTGTCCTCAATCAATCCTGCTGAGGCGGAGCCGAGGCTTGGACGCGGCAGAGCGAACAGCCGTAAGACGCCTCCGCTGCGCGTCGGCAGGGAGCCATTGGGGACAATGGCTCTACACTGGAAGACGCCTCCGCTATGCGTCGGGCAGAGCCATTGGGGACAATGGCTCTACCATGACGCTCTACCATGACGCTCTACCATGATGCTCTACCGTAATGCTCTACAGGGGAAGAGGCCGGCGGTGCGCTTCGTCGAGGTGACTCTGTAGATCGGCCGATCTTGAAACCAACTCGGGGTGGCTCTTGGCAAGTCTCTCTAGAATCCTCTTGAACTTCTTTTTGGCTTTCTTGGCCTCGGGCGGCTTGGCGCGACGGTATACAGCAAACGCTTTGTTGAGATCCTTGATCTCGGTTTGCCGATTGCCACGGTCCTCTAGGACCGAGACGATCTCCGCGACCATGAATGCCATCTTCAAGTGACCTGACGGATCGCCAGGTATCGGTCGCGGGTCGCGGATCGTTGTCCATGCCGAGGTTATGCCATCATCCTGAGCTGCCTCCTTGCGATCGCTCTCTTGGGCTTTGAAGGTCGCTTCATAGGCCTGGTAACTTCCTTGCTCTTCCTCCCATTCCTCCTGCGATTCGTTCATGGAGAATGCGAATTCATCGTCGAGCTCCAGGTGATGGCCGTCGATGCTGCTAAAGCTCGTCCCAAACATTCCGTCGGCCATCAATGCACAGATCGGACAATCGCAGTCCCCCTGGTGACTGGTCGTCGCGACAGCGTCGATGCCTTCGATTTGAACTCCATCTCCAATCGGTACCCTCCGGCGATCGCATTCGATGACAAAGTTTGGCGATGGTCCGCCTTCGTGTGGATTATTGAGCCAATTCTCTTTGATCTGATCGAGGAATTCGACCAGTTCGGTCACGGCCGACTCACCGCGATTTGCCGCCTGCGTGCCTTGCTTGCTCTCAAGCCATTCCCAGCCCGCATCGATCAGCTCGCGACAGAAATCAAAGTAGGTGCACATCTCCTGGCTTCCCATCGGTGCCGTCGGGTATCCTTGCCAGTCGTCGGGCGCTGCGATCATCGGCCCGCCGCTTTCGTACCGATTCCGTTGGCCTTCGGTTACCTCATTCGCCCAATGGATCGCGCCGTGAAGCATCTGCCGAGGGATTCTGCCACCTAGATCCACGCGCGGCGTCATCAGCCAGTCTTTGTGCGTTGCGACGGTCAAGGCATAGCGATCGCGCTGTGCGGTGCCTGCAGCGCACTTGGTCCACTCGTCGCTATGGAATACCTCTAACGCTCTGCTTGCGACAAAGGTCAAGAACGCTTGGCCATAGAGGATCTCACGATCGACCATGGGCCTTTGGATCGGAGTCTGGCGAACTTCGTGCAGACTCTCAAACCTTGCGCCACTTTGGAGATCCCACCATGGTGGCAAGTGGATGTACAGTTCGCCCGTAAAGTCGCTATCGTCTGCTTGATCTAAGAGAAACTCCGAATCGCGATCGATCGCTTCGAACTGCCCGCCGGTGCTTAGGCGCTTGTTCTCGAAGTCGATCACGACCCAGGATTCGGCAGTCCGGATCGTCTCGAGCACCGATGCGCGATCGGTTTGCTCCATCGGCAAATCGCCGGTCGATTCGCACACGGCTGACGAACGGTACCGTGGCCAAACACTCAAGGCTTCTTGCCAGTTGGTCGGATCCTCCGAAATCAACGCGATGATCGTCAATACGGTATCCTCATCGAGCGATTCGGCAATCCAAGAGCTTGCGGAATCCAAAACCGCAAGTGTGATATCCTGATTTTCCTGATCCATTGAAATATCCTCCCTGGAATAGATAGGCACGGCACGGGTTTCCAACCTTGTTTGGAAACCACTCGTTGCCGTCGATTTTTGAATTATACCGAGGGAGTGCAAAAAACCCTTTTTTTGGTTCGAAATCGCGCAGTCCATTCGCGGTCGAAGAAGCCTTTGAGCTTTGTTTTGCTTGGTTTTCGAAGCCGGCTTGGGTGTCGAGTCGGTGTCCGGATTCGTTGGGTCAACGGGTCCGTTTTGTGTCAGATTCTAGATCGAAATTGGCTATAAACGACTCAAGGGATGGTCGGTTCCTAAGAACCGACCATCCCCCGAGTACTCCCCCTGCCTCTCGTTCACAGCCTTCGCTGTACGCTTAATAAATCGATGTTTGGATCAGGTTCCCCAGTTGAATTTAGGTGCGGGGGGGGCTTGTAGTTTTCTGCCGCTGGCTTTCTTTAGCGGGATCGCTTCGCTGGGCTCGACAGGTGCCGATTTCGCTGGCTCGTTGGCCGGATTGACCTGGGATGGAGCTACTGTTGGGATTGTGGATCGAGCCGTGGCAGCTTGGTTGGCGGTGCCTAGGTTTTGAGGAAGTTCACCGCGACTCGAGAGCGTCGGACGGCTTGCACCGGTTGCGACGGTCCGTGACGCAGAGCGTTCGCGGGTCCGTTCGGAGGAGTCCCAGTAGGCTTTTTCTGGCCAGAGTCCTTCTTCGAGGCTGATGTTGTTGTATTCGAGCAGCGAGCCTTTGAGCATGTGGACTTCGACAATCGACTTGTTGTATTCGGATAGTGCTCGGGCGTAGTTCCGACCCGCGTTGGCTCGGCTTTGCTGAGCCCGCAGGAGCAAGTCCATGATCTGCTCGGCACCGGCTTCTCCAGCGTTGAATTTTTCTTGGTAGAGTTTGACCCAGCGATCGGCTGCCGAGAGTGCTGCGAGCTGTTCGGTCATCTGGATGTAGTTGCTGTTGAGCTCTCGCAGGACTTGGCTGATCCGATGCGTCGCGGCGATCTCTTTTTCTTCGAGCAGAGCGTGGTCACGAGCAAGCGTCAACTGTTTGTTTCGCACGTCGTTGCTAGCGCGTCGGGCACCGATTGGATTCGGTAGGAAGTCCAATCGGACGGCGGCTTCTTGGAAATCACCACCGAGGAGTTCTTCCCAAGCACTCGGGGAGGGATTGGTCCGGGGTTCGGGTGGGAAAGGTCCGTTGCCACCCTTATCGATCAACGAGGAGCCTACGCCTACGTATCGGTAGATGAAGGACAAGTCGACGTTGGCGAGCATTTGGTTTTTGGCCGAGAGGAGTTCGAGTTCACGCTGCTTGATGATCCAGCGTTGGCGACGCAGATCGACGCTTCGGCTGAGCATTTCGTTGATCGATCCGTCGAAATCGAACTGTGCCATTCCGATGGCGGGTTTGTCCGAAGGGCGAACGAGTCGACCGTCGGAGCTGGCCCAACCCATCAGGATTCGCAGGGTCTGTTCGCGACCGAACAAGCCAGGGTCACCCCCGAGGGCTGCACCGCCGGCCAACGCCGCATCGAGTTGGGCTTGGAAGTCGTGGTAGGTGTACTTGGCTTGTGCTTCGGTCGTCCCGGCAGCACCCTTTTGAAGTTTCTCGTAGGCGATGTGATAGGCTTTGGCGGCACTGTCGCGAGCGACGCGAGCGTTTTCGACGTTCCAGTAGGATTGGTAAAGATCCCAGTAGGCGAATTCAACATCTCGGACGAGGTTGCGAACGCGTTCTTCGAAGTCGACAAGCGATAGGTCTTCGTTGATGCGAGCCAGTACGACGGGGATTCGGTTGACCGAGGTACCGCGACCGCGAAGCAGCGGATGTTGGACTTGGAATTCGAGGATCTGCGTGTAATCGCTCGGTACAGCGCGACCGGGTCCGGAAGTTTCGATGTTGTTGTAGCTATAGATCGATTGCGATCGGGCCGAGACGACCCCACCGGTTGCCATGCGTTTGGACAATGCCATTTGTCCGGTGCTATCGCGACCTCGGAAGGGGGTGGGATTGAACGGGTTGTTCTCACCGACATTGCGTGCGCGGTCGGTGTTGTTGTACGAGAAGAATGCCGAGAACTGAGCGTCGAATTCGCTCAGCGCGTCCTCGACACCTCCGACTTGGTTGGCCCGAGACGCACCGCGAGGAAGGACACGGTTTCCGTTTTGGTCGACAGCGATTTGCTGAGGACTCGTGGTCGTCGCGGCGATGGCAGGATCGTAGACCGAGCTTTGCTGTTGGCTCGGAGTCGATAAAATGTTCGCAGCGATGTCGATATTTTGACGCTGTGTACCAGGGATGGTACGGATGAGTTTGCTGTTGACCAATGCGTAGGAGACGCATTCTTCGAGGGTCAGGTCCAGGAACTCGTATTTTTGATTGTCGAGCGTCAGCGGTTCGAGCGCATGGGTCGCTTCGGGTGCTGGATCGATTTCCAGATCAGGGATTTCGATGTGCTGGGCGTGCTGGAGGTACTCGGCAAAATGCTCGCGGTCTCGGAGATAGAAAGGTTGGGTCGGGTGGCAACCGGCGAGCATGACGCTACCGATTTGCAATCCGATAAACCACTTGTGAAAGGTTCGTTTCATAAGCCGGGGGTTCCCATCCAACGTGTGTCAACGATTTGCCGAGGTACGGCGATCGAGCGCCGAGTAATCGACGAGTTGATCCTTTGGTGTTAGGCCCCCCTAACAAGCAGGTGTTGCACTTGCTTACCTAAGGTTATCGGCGGTGGTCCTGGTAAACTTTGACGATTACGGAAGGAATTCCGGATTGCTTTTGAGCTAGCAAAAGGTTGATATAAAAAGAAAACCCTGCCGAGGAGGGTCCTCGGCAGGGTTTTTCTGATCAAGATGTACGTCACGAGGGTGACTATAGCTAGCTAATCTAGGAAGCCGACGAGTTCTTGAGAGCGGCTTGGCTGTTGAAGCTTTCGCACTGCTTTGGCTTCGATTTGACGGATACGTTCGCGCGTCACTTTGAAGATGTGTCCGACTTCTTCGAGCGTGTAGCTGTATCCATCACCGAGACCGTAGCGGAGCTTGATGATTTCGCGTTCTCGGTAACTGAGCGTTTTGAGTACCGAGTTGATGCGATTTCTGAGCATTTCTTGGCCGGCACCGATGGCGGGGCTTTCGGCCGCGCCGTCGGGAAGCAGATCCCCGAACTGACTATCTTCACTGTTTCCGACTGGACGGTCGAGCGATATGGGATATCGGCTCATGGCAAGCACGCGTCGAGCTTCCTCGACGGTCGTTTCGGCGCGTCGTGCGGTTTCTTCGAGGGTCGGTTCGCGACCGAGTTCTTGGAGCAACTGGCGGGAGACGTTTCGGACTCTGGACATGGTTTCGACCATGTGGACAGGGATCCGAATCGTCCGGCTTTGGTCCGCGACAGCCCTTGTGATGGCTTGGCGGATCCACCATGTTGCATACGTACAGAACTTGAAACCGCGACGGTACTCGAATTTATCGACCGCCCGCATCAAACCGGCGTTTCCTTCTTGGATCAGGTCCAAGAAGCTCAGTCCGCGGTTGCGATACTTTTTGGCGATCGAGACGACCAATCGCAGGTTGCCTTCGCTGAGTTGCTTCTTTGCGTGTTGATACTCGGTGAAAACCTTTTTGACCATCATGACGCGGTTGCGCAATGAGGAGGGGGTTTCTTGGGTAGCAACAAGAATTTGGCGGTATTCTCGGCGGAGCTGTGCGATTTGAGACGGAGCGACTTGGTGGGACTTGAGGGTCGCCAAGTCGTGTCTGATTTCGTCGACGCGAGCCGACAAGCGTTCGAGCACACCGATCATCGCTTCGATGCGTTGGGTGCGCAGGCCGAGTTCTTCGATGAGCCTTACGGCTTTTCGTCGTCGTCGTGCAAGGTGCACCCAAGCTTCGGTACGCTTCTTGGTTGGCAAGGAGCGGCTTAGCGCGTCGCGGTAATCTCGACGATTGCGTTTGAGCAGAACGTCCAGTGTTTTTAGATTGCTAGGTAGTCGACCTAGAATCTGTTCCTTTTCGAGCCGATCGGTCACAGAGACTTGGACCGTGCGATCGAAGGGTAGTTCCCCGGTGTGGACTCGGCGCAGGATCTTGTAGGCGTATTGGATGACGTAATCGCATTCGAGGAGTTTGGTTCGGAATCGTCGTCGGGTGACTTCGATTCTCTTGGCCAAACGGATCTCTTCTTGGCGAGTGAGCAATGGGATTTCTCCCATCTGAGTCAAATACATCCTGACAGGATCATCCGACCAGGTCTCGACGTCGTCCATTCCTGAGAGCAAATCGTCTTCGCTCTCGAGTTGGACTTGGTCCTCGGGGACCACAACATCGACCACCGCATCGGTCAAATCATCGCCTTCTTCTTCAAGCGATAGTTTGTGCAATCCGTCCAAGTCATCAGCGCTGCGAGGCAAATCATCATCGAAATCCAACAGGCCGTCGAACAAGGTCATAATTCCTCAAACCACAAAATGAATGCAGGGTTAGAGAGTGGTTCGTGTCAGCAACGCGCCACAGACTACCGTGCGATGAGTGACCGGATCGGTTCTAGGATGAACCGATCGGTCCCGACAAGGCAAAGCAAGTGTAGCACCGAAGCTAGGACGAACTGGACTCCCGACGGAAATGGTAAATTTTTACGAATGGAGAGAGTGGATCGAGCCAACCTTGGCCGTCTGCGGACGATGAACCGGTACGCTGGTCGCTATTCCCACAAAAACTTTCATAGTAGTTCGATTTTTCTCGACTACCGAAAATTTCCCTAAGAATCTCAGCGGTTCGGAACACGACCTTTAAAAAACCTTCCGTGACGCCCGTAAGCTCCGCGGTGGATCCGGGGGGCAGCGAGAGCCGACCCGTCTGTCGATTCGTTTGCGCTCTAGGGGATGCTCATGCAGCTATGGATGCTGCACTTGGCACCTAGGACAAACTACCCCAATCGCGTTCTGCTTCGTCATTCCTTGGTCGTGTTCTGAAGTTGTAAGTCAGCCTAAGGATATGGACATCGGCTGGAACTTTGTTTGACTCGAACGACTAGGCAGATTCTATTGGCGTGATGGGGGGTAAGCGACAAATCACCTTGGAGCTTTTGGTCAACCGAATTGGTCGGAAAAAAATCCGGCGGCTCAGCGAACTGATGGCCGATGGATGATTCTCCGCAATGGGTTGACATTTGGCTCTGCAATTTTAACCACCCGAGTGCCTTGGTCTAGTAGACGGAATAAACATTCTTGACCAAACGGCTTGGCAAGACCCCTATGCGCAGTATCTTCGGCAGGGTCGATGTGATTTTTTGCGAGACTTTTCCGGATCGGCTCAAGAAATGTCGGAAGTCTCTTGTGCGATTCGAAGTCTTGAGGGCCGTTTCAAGAGGACCTTTGGACATTTTGGGTCCAGTATTTTGGGTCCAGTGGGATCATGGCGTCTTGCATGGAACCGACGTCTTTAGAATCCTTGCGGCGTTGAACCTTCTAGGGGGTAGTCGTCGTAGCATGCAGTAGTTTATCGTAAGTGAATTGTTCCCGAGGGATTTCGATCCTGCCTACTTCCAGTCCTTTCATCTAAGCCAAAGCTTTTCAGGGCTTTTTCAACCGCGATGCCTCAATATGCTTTTCGATGCGACTGCACAGCCACGATTCCAGTTGGGATAGCCCAGGCGGGAAGTTCGGTGCGATGCGAGCAATGTTCCAAGTTGATGGAGGTCCCTGGGACCAAGGTACTGCGGACCTTACCGGTCTTGGAGGAGGCAATCGCGTCGGTGCCCAAAGCTGGCTTTGCTCAGCGTTTTTTGCCGGCCCTGCTCTTGGCGATCGCTGCTTTGTCATTGACTACCGCAGCGATTCTGGCCAAGGAGCGATGGTTTTCGCCGATCGAGTTTGGGCATACCGAAGAGGAGTTCTTTGCGGCGTTTCGCGACGATGCGATTAAGGATCCTCCGGCGCGCGTTTGGGATCACTGGAAGTACTTGGTCGAGTCGGGATTGCCGGTCCATCAGCCGCCGGACTATTTCGTGATCAATGAGTATTTCGAGAGGCGTAAGCCGTGGCTCATCGGCTCGTCGATCCTAGGTGCCTTGAGTTTGGGAATGTTTTTGGTTTTGACTTTTGGGCACTCCAAAAGTCGTACGGGTCCTACTGCCTGATGCCCAGAATTCTTAGGATGACCGATCCGTCGCCGCAACTTGCGCGTCCATCGAGCGGTCAGTGCAAACCGGCCTATCGCAAGTGGCTCCTCGGGCTTGCGCTTGTCCATCTTTTGGCAGTGATCGCCGAGCCATTGTTTTTCTATTCTCGCAGCGACGTCCAAGCCGGTCCGGAATTCCTAGCCCTGCGCCGAGGTCTAGGTCCGTACGTCGACTGGATGTACTTGGACCACGGCTATTTCTTTTTCGCACCGAATCCTGGTCCGAGCCACTTGGTTGGGATTCGAGACCAATCGGTGGTGTTTCCGGATCGCAAGGAGCAGTGGCCTAGGCTTTTGTATCATCGCTACTTCATGCTTTCGGAGTTCTACAACAGCTCTTTTGCACCCACGGCATTGGACCCGCAGGACATGGCCGATCGACTGTTTGTCGAGCGATGGGAAACGGATCGGCGCTTTTATCGAACGCTTCAGCGTTCGATTTCAAGGTCGGTCCGTGCGCGACTCGGCACGGGATTGGAGCAGGAGCGGGGGTTAGACCAGGACCTAGAGTCGGACCAGGAGCTAGTTTTGGTGCGATTGGAACGTCCGTTGTTCGGCCCGCTCGAGGTCCTCTCGGGGGTCAAGCGTCTGGGGGATTCACGCGATTTGATCGTCTTGCCCGAGGGACCAGCCGGTCCAGATCGGCCATCGGAAACGTCCGAGCCTGAGCCTGCGCGGGCGGCCCCGGTGGGAGCCTTCCCATGAGTGGATTGGGCATTGGTCGTTATGTTGTCGGTTGGACCAAGGAGTTTTGGGAATCCCTCGATGCGTTTTTCTTTCGGCCCTCGGATGCGGAGGTCTTGGCTTGGATCCGAATCGCGACCGGAGGGATGATCGCTTATATCCATTTGGTGTGGTTGCTGAGGCTTGAGAGTTTCTTTGGTCCGACAGCTCTGCTGGATTATGAGTCGCTCACGATGTTGCATCGCAACGTTTGGAAGTGGACGTATTTGGATGGACGCGAGTCGCTCTGGGTGGCTTGTGTCCATGAGATACTAGCCCTAGGAGCGGGGCTTGCTATGGCGCTTGGATTTTGGACACGCTGGGCGACACCTGCGGCTTGGTTTTTAACCTTGATGACGGCCCATCGATTGGCGCCGTTTCTTTTTGGGCTCGATCAGATTGTCTTGATGTTGGCGATGTATTTATCGGTATCGCGCTGTGGAGATCGCTGGAGTATCGACAAACGATTTGGTTTGGTCGGTGTCCAGACGAGCCATTGGCAAAACACGTTCGCTACGCGTTTGATCCAGTTGCATTTGTGCGTGATTTATTTTTTTGGTGGGCTAGGCAAAGCGCGTGGCTGGATGTGGTGGGATGGAACCGCTATGTGGTATGCAGCGGCATCCTATGAGTACCAGTCGCTCGATTGGACTTGGATTGGTCGGTATCCGACTTTGGGTTCGATATTGACCCACGGGACTTTGTTCTGGGAGATCGCCTATGCGGCTTTGGTCTGGCCGCGATTGACACGTCCCTGGGTTTTGGCGATCGCATTTTTCGTCCATGCAGGGATCGCGTTGTTTATGGGGATGATTACTTTTGGCCTGATGATGCTCGTGGCGAATTTGGCTTTTGTGCCTCAGGCGGATCGTCGTTGCGAAACTTCGAGTTGAAGATCTTTGCATCGAACGGGTCGATGGGTTTGGTTTGCTTGTTAGCAGCCTTTTCTAGTTTGCGGATTTCCTCTTGAATCTCCATCAGTTCGCCCGCGTCGATGGCGACGGCGCCGGAACCGTTTTTGGGAGGTTTCGACAATTTTGGGGCCGCGACGATCGCTTGCTTGACATCCGAAGCGGGGTCTGGTTTCGCATAAACGGCAGCTTGAACCACAGGGCTAGATCCCGGAACCTGTGAGGCTGGAACCTGCGGGGCGAGTCCTTCGAGCGATTGGATCCACTTGGCGAGCTTTTCGAGGTGGTGTCGGTCTTCCTCGCGTTGGAGGTTGAAGCTTGCGTTGCGCTGGGCCCCGTGTGGGCGAGCGGCATAATTGAGCAGGTCGGATTGATCGGGCTGCGAGGAATCGACGAATCGAAGGAATTTTTCGAGGTTTCTCTCGTTGATCGAAGCGGCTTGTTCGCCCACGGGCTGAAAGACTTGGAAGGTGTTTTTCGAGAGAATCCCGTGGCACCCGGATTGCCCACACCTGGAAACAACGATCGGGGTGATTTCCGTTTGGAAGCTTCTTCGAAGGTATCCTGGAATGGTATGCACGGGGAACGAGGATTCGTTCAGCGTCGGCGAGCGTGGGATGATCGCGCTGGCTGTGACGACCGGTTCGGGCGGTTCGATCCCTTGCTGAGCCATCGCTCGGCGGACATTCTCATCGGCCATAAGGGCTTGCTTGAGTTGCAGGTCCAGTTGCTTGAATTTCGGATTGTCGGCAGCTTGTTTTTCCAGTTCCAAGTAATGCTCGATGGCTTGGTCGAGCATTCCGTTTTGGATGCACCATTGGGCAAGATGCCAGTGTTCACCGGTTCCCCATTTTCGTATCGCGCGGGTTTGGTATTTGTAAAGCGAGTCCATCGAAGGTCCGATGACCAAGATCTGTTTTTTGGCCAAGGTGACCTGTTTGCCTTTGTCCATGACGACCGTGACCGAATCGGCCTGGGGTTTGACGAATCCTCGCAATACCGCTCCGTGCTGAAGCAACACGAATCCATCGCCATAGAAATTCAAGGCGGAGTTGGCTGCTGTTGGATTGGGCTGGGCAAACACACCCCTAGGTGCGATCGCCAGCAACCAAGATGCGACGAAGAAGTAAGCCAAGGCGCAGGTTGAAATTCGAGCGACCATGGAAAGACGATGTCCCTGGGGATGAAAAACAAGTCGGTATCGAGCCGATTTCGAATCGATGGATCGAATCGATGGATCAGCGGGAAACTAGCATTTTCCCGAGGTCGATTGCAAGTCGGATCGTTCCGGGCAATGAGGAAAGTTGCTCAAGTTGTTCTTAAATGGTCAGGTTTTCCAGGCAACTTAGGGGGCCTGGGTGCCTTGGGTGCTATGAGCGATTTTTGCGATCAACTATACTGTAGATCCATGCTGCTCAGGCAGCGCAGGTTAGGAAGTACTCGGATGGACGCGGAATGGAGAACACGATGAGTCAAAGATTCAGGGGGCTGGGATTAGGGGGATTGGGCAAGTTCGGGGCGCTGGTATTGGCGACCCAAGCGATCCTAGGCCCTTTAGACATGGCGATGGGCCAGGAGTCTGCCGCACCGCTGAGGGCAGTTCCTGAAGATCCTGCACTTTGGGACAGCGTCAATGCGTCGTTGGGTCAGTTGGATCCGACCAAGCTTCCGGATCTGGCCAGTTCCCGTTCGAATCTCGAGTCCCAGGTCGAACGACTGGAGCGGTATTTGGATTCCTCGCCCAGCCAAGGTCCGGCATGGAAGAGTTTTTTGCGCTGGGACACCCTCCGCAAGGAGCTTGCCCAAGCCGAACCGAACCCGGAGACCTTGAACGATTTGGAGAAGCGTTTTCGGCAAAATTATTCGGGGTTGGAATACTCCCCATTCGTCGGGGTCAGGGAGGCACTGTCCAAGTATGTCCAAGAGTCGCGTGTCTCGCGCGATCCGGACACGACCATGCAAATCCTTAAAAACCGCTTAAGCAAGCTTTCCGAGCGGATGCAGTTGCCCGATATGCGACGCGATCCGAAGGCGATGCATGATTTGGGGCAGGTCGTCACCTACATGAAACAAGCCAACCAATCCCCGGCGCTTGTATCGAGTGTCTTGAACAGGTTCTCGCAGCCGAATATTCGCGCGATCGTATCGGACGATTTTTTGCGCAAGTCCTTCTCGCGACCGGTGGACCAAGCCAACCCGGTCAACGAGCTGATTTTGGGCACGACGATCGTCGGACAAAGCATTCTATGCGGTCAGGTTTCCCCGGTTTTGCTGAGCAATCCGAACCAAGCGACGATCCGACTGCTGATGAACGCCGACTTTGCCAGCCAGAACAAGGGATACAATCGGGGGGTGGTGCTCAATACGACCGGTACGGCCGACGTAGCAGCTTGTGAAACCCTGACGCTAGGGGATGCAGGATTGATGTCCCTGGGGGACACCGGAGTCGATGCTCAATTGTCCACCTCGATCCAGAGCATCGAGCACAAGCTAAAGATTGTCCGCAAGATTGCTGCCAAGCAGGCTTCGAAGAAAAAGCCGCAGGCCGATGCGATCGGTGAGGCACGCATGGAAAACCGGATCCGAACGGAGTTTCACCAGCAGCTTACCGATCAGCTTGCTGAAGCCAACAGCAAGCTTCGTCAAGCCATGGACTCGCCAGTCCTGGGACGACTCGGGGTGCCCAAGCCGCAGCGAGGTTCTTGGAGTCATCCCGAGCAGCTCGGATTGCACTGGAAGGTTCAGTCAGGCACCCAGCTTGCGTCGGATGCCCCCTGCCCTTTTCCTGCCGACGAATGCGGCTTAACCCTGCAAATCCACGAGACTTTGGCTGGCAATTTGCTTGACCCAGTCTTGGCCGGCCGGATCTTGCGAAGCGAGGAGATGGAAGGCTATGTGGCTCAATTCGGCGACCTGGCCAAGGGGATTCCCCGCAAGGAGCAAGACGGTCCCTGGGCGATCACGCTCAATAGTTTTCGGCCCGTCGAGACGGTATTTGATGACAATCTGATCAAGTTCCGGGTGAGTACTTCGAGGCTCGAGCGCGAGGACCAGTCGCTGCCCAACACCGCAACGGTCGAGGCGGCTTACCAACTCGTCCAGGCCGACGGCACGGTCCAGCTTGTGCGCCAAGGTGAGCTTAATGTCGAATTTACCGGTAAGGTGCAACAGGGGACCCGAGGCGTCGTACTCCGTACATTCCTCAAAAACAAGTTTGAGCAATTGTTTCGCCAGGAGCTGTTCGATAGCCCTATCCGATGGTCCGATCGGCTTCCAGAGCAGTTCAAGAACTTGCAGTTGTGCGCTGTTGGAATCGACGATGGTTGGTTGCAATTGCAAATCCGATAACAGGAGCATAGGTGCATGTTTAAGAACTTAGGAAACATCGCCAACTTGGTCAAATCGATCGGTCAGATGCCCGATCGGATGTCCAAGCTCAAGCAGCAGATGGAATCCAAACGGATTTACGGGCAAGCTTGTGAGGGGGATCATCAAGTCAGGGTCGAAGTCAGCGGTCTGGGGTTGGTCCATGAGGTCGATATCTCCAGTTCGCTTTTGGCACCTGAGCACAAATCGCTCGTGCAGCGACTGACCCTCGATGCGATCAATCATGCGGTCACGCAGGCCAAGGCACTGCATGTCGAGGCGATCCGAGAGGCGACCCATGGGGTCGAGTTGCCAGGTTTGGAGAAGATCCTCGAGGAGATGGCCAAGTAGAGCTTGGTCGAATCCGCGTCCTGGAAATCGAGTCCTGGAAATCGAGTCCTGGAAATCGAGTCCGGTAGCCCAGTTTGGAAAACCCAGTAGAGCAAACCCAGCAGAGCAAACCCATTTCTTAGAAATTGAATCGGTGGAGACCAGTCCTATGCCCATGGAGAATTTCTCTCGTTATCAGCAGTCGGTGATCAAGAACTTCTACAAGAACCGCGACGCGGTTTCGCTACAAAGAGCGCAGGAGTTGCTCACCGAGTTGTACCTAGCCGAAGGCAAGAAGCTTGAGAAAGCCTGGGACTCGATGTTCACGAACCTCGAGCGGATGGGAGTACCGGCCGATCAGCTAGAGCATTTGCGCAAAGAGCGCAATCCGGAATTGATCGCCAAGCTGATCGAGAAGATGCTTTAGGATCTACGACGCTACGTTTGGTCTTTGGTCGTGAGCCAACCAGCGCGAGCGGTTGGGCGATTGCATAAGCCCCCTACGACGCTGCGTTTGGTCTTTGGTCGTGAGCCAACCAGCGCTAGCCCAATACCGTCAAATCGGGCAATCAAAGCGGAACGGCGCAAGCCGTCCGGTGAGTCTGAATATCCAATGGTTTCCTTAGTGTTCGAGCGTGGAACACGACACTTGACCCTTCACCGGAGGGCTTGCGCCCAACCGCTTTCAAAAACCCCTCGGCATGCGCCGAAAAGCAATCAAATCCAATCTTTCCTAAAATGATCCAAATGTCGATTTGACGGTATTGGGCTTGCGCCGTTCCGCTAAAACGGTGTCATTGGATCTAATGCCTAAGCTCTCACCCTGCTTTCCCACGGTAGATCCGCAGGGCTGGGCTTGGCAGGGATGGCGTTGGGCAAGGGGTATCTTGGCTAGGTTGTTCGCTGAGAAATTCCTGGAGCAGATCGCTAGCGACATCCAGATCGCATCGGCTTTCTTTGTTGCTGTGGTTCGTCCAGTGGTTGGCACCCCAGCCGGCAAGCAGGACCGCATCGCCTGGACGGCTTGAGCGAATCGCAAGTTCGATAGCAGCGCGGCGGTTGGGAACGATTTGGATAGCCGCTGGGCGTTCGCAGCCATCGAGGACTTGCCAGATAGCTTTTTGGCCGAATCGGAGACTTCGGCGGCTTTGGGTCAAGATAACGAACGAGGCAGAGCGTTCCAGGACTCGGCCGTAGGCGGCGAGTTGTTCTGGGGTGGCAGCATCGGGGACTTCGGCCACGCAGGTCACAGGGGTTCCGTCTTTGGAGATCGAATGGAGTGCCACGGCGAGTCGATCGGGTTGGTCGGCCGCATCGACATAGACGGCTAGGTCTGAAGCGACCGGGACACGCTGCATACGGCCGGGAATACGTTGGAGTCGTTCGACACCGCAGACGGTTTCGTAGAGTTCCAGGCCGAGTGAATAGCCCACGGCGATCGCGCAGAGCATGTGGCGTGCGTTGTGGTCGCCGACGAGGGTGCTGGTAAGTGGAGCGACGGAGTTTCCGGCCGAGAGGATCATGGATTGTTCACCCTCAAGCGACTGCAAGCGACGTCCTTGGACGTCCGCATCGGCATCCAAACCGTATCGGATCGCTTCGGGGCAAGATCGCATGGCCCATCGATTCAAGCGTGCATCGTCTGCGTTGCACACGACGAGCCCATGATCTTTAAGTTGACCGAGCAGTTGGCTCATCGCGTTTTCGATTCCACGGGCTTGGAGCGAATCGCAGCGTTGGGTTCGTCGCAGATTGGTAAACACCAGAACGTCGAACTCCATGCCCGCCACGGCGTGGGACTGAAGCATATCGTTGGTGATTTCGAGGATAGCCGCAGGAGCTTTTTCGAGCACGCTTTGTTTTAGCCATTCGGCAAGGCTCAGCGCATCGGCCGAGGATTCGGCCATCAATCCGGTTTGCTGGCCGGTCGAGCCACCGAGGCTGGTGTGGTAAGCGACCGATTTGCCGATCTTTTTGAGCATCGAAGCGATCAGCAGGCTCGCGGTGGTTTTTCCGTGGGTCCCTACGACGCCGATAGTAAGAATTTTGTTGCAAGGCGCACCGGCCAAGTGCATGGAGAGTTTCCCGAGGGCGTCATGGACATTCGGGACGATGCACTGCGGCAGCGAGGTGGGCAAGTACTGTTCGGTGAGGATTCCGACCGCGCCGTTGGCTTGGGCTTCGAGAACTTCTTTTTCCGGGGCGGCCCAGGGGTTCAGGCCAGCGGCAAAGACCCAATTTTGGAGCGTTGCATCGGGATGTTGATCGCAGGCCGAGCAGAGGATGTCATCGGCTCCAAGGATTTTCGCGTTTGGGAAAAGGGACTTAAGGCAGATCGATGAGTAGGAAGAAAAGTCCACTTGGCAAGGCCTCCGTGCATGAGCGAGTCGAGTCGAAAAGTTTCGGATTGGTCGAGAATCGAAGGCTAGCCGATCCATGGCTTGGCTCATTCGACGCTGCGAGTGCGATGCGTTTAGCACCCTATCAACTTGTCCCAACCCGGGCCTATTCGTCAAGTCGAATGTTGGAGTAGATTGCGCGAGTTTTTCAAAAGAGCGGACTTTATTTTTATGCTAGCAAATAATAGTGGGGTTACTGGTTGATTGTGCAGGCGGGGGATTATTCGCAGTGCAATAAAATTCGCTTCGCACCGATAGGGCTCTGTGGAGCTGACGCAATCCAGTGGGATAGGCTTCCAGCCTGTCCTGAGATACGTCACATCAAGTGCTCTCTGCCCAGCCGACGGAAACTACAGGACAGACTGGAAGTCTATCCCACGGGTCACATCGAATCGGGTTCAACGATCCAGCTTGCCCGTCGGTTCGATCGCTCTGCCGTCTTGGTTCACAGGATATAGCGCTCGTTGATCGAAGAGTTTTTCACGCATACGGATAAGCAGCTTGTCGCGCTCTTCGGGCCGAGTCCCGGCCAAATCGGTTTGCTCATAAGGGTCCGTGCTCAGATCAAATAGCTGCATCCGAGGCGAGGATGGCTCGGGCAAGTAGTGGTAGATGAGTTTCCAATCCCCCTGTCGAAAGACGCTGAAATAATTGCTGCGATGGGGGGCGTGTGGGAAATGCATCAGGAATTCCCGTGGCTCTAGGAATGGCTTGCCCAATTGTTCGCTAGACGCGAAAGTATCTTTTAGCGAATTTCCGTCCACAACGTGACCGGATGGGATCTCGAGATCGACCAGCTCAGCGATGGTTGGAAAAAGATCGTAGATCGCTCCCCAACCTTTACGGATCTGACCCGATGGGATCGGCAATCGGTCCTGCCACTGATTCTTGGCCGGTTTTGCCCAAGCGGCGATAAACGGCACCCGCATGCCTCCTTCGTAGTGCGATCCTTTCTTGCCTCGCAAGGGTGCAGAACTGGCCACCGCATGGGGGTCGCCCAAGGGTGCATCCGATCCGTTGTCTCCCAAGAAAAATACCAGTGTGTTTTCGGCGATACCTAACTCTTCAAAGCAATCGAGCATCTTGCCGAGCGAATCGTCCATCCCTTGGACCAACGATGCAAACGCTAAGGCTTGTTTGGGAAACTTGCCTGTAGGATCCTCGACCTCAAACCGAGGGTCGGATTGGAACGGCGCATGCACTGCGTAGTGGCAGAAGTTCAGGAAGAACGGTTTGCCTTGCTCGACGCACGCTTTGACATGCTTTTTGGCTTCGCGCGTAAGTGCCTCGGTCAGAAAAATCTCCTGGCCATGGTACGCATCTAAGCCCGGGACAGCATGAGTCGGCTTGGGACCATCGGCCCCGAAACTCTTGGTTCCGTAGTAGCTACCTGGTTGGCCGATCGAGGAGCCACCGACATTGATGTCAAAGCCCAGGTTGAGAGGATCGCTGCCGAGACTCTCGCGGGGGCCAAAGTGCCCTTTGCCCACGTGGATCGTTCGATACCCGGCTTGTTGCATCAAGCGGGCCAAGGTGACGCTTGAGGCGTCGAGCCCTTTCCAGTTCCAGTCCGGCGGACCCGATGGGCCGCGATTGTTCGCGTCGGGATTGATCCATGTCGTCGTGCGATGCCGAGCGCTGTTCTGGCCAGTCATGAGCGAAATCCGCGACGGTGAGCAGACGCTCATCGCGTAGAATTCACTGATGCGAACCCCGAGCTTGGATAGCCGCTCCATGTTTGGCGTTTTGTACCATCGATTCAAAGGATGCTCGACAGGAGTGCCGTCCTGGTCGATCAAAAACCGGACCGAGGTGTCCATGAGTCCCATGTCGTCGACCAGGACGATCATGATGTTGGGTTTCGAGTCCCCTTTCGAGCCCCCCTGGCCTGCCGCGTTTTCGGCCCTGCTAAGCGTCGCCGCAATCGCAATCAGCAGCAAGGCGCAGATCCGTGCAATTCTCAGCAGGTCTTGTAAGCTTTTCATAAGAACTTGTATTTCGCGTTGTTCAACGATTTTTCTGCGAGCTGTCTTTTGCAGGTCCCAAGCCTCGGTGCTCTAGGCTCTACGCCAATACCGTCAAATCGGGACATTGATGAAGTTGCATTTCCTGGTAATCGGCGAATGATAGCGGAGCAGCGCAAGCTGCCCGGTGAGTCTAAATATCCAGTGATTTCCTGAGTCTTCGAGCGTAGAACACTACACTTGACCCTTCACCGGAGGGCTTGCGCCCAACCGCTTTCAAAAACCCCTCGGCATGCGCCGAAATACATTCAAATCCAATCTTACTTAAAATGATCCAAATGTCGATTTGACGGTATTGGGCTCTAGGCTCTAGGCTCTACAGAGCGATTATTGCGCAAGTTCGATTCTGTGGGGCTCGGCACCTTCGATCCATCGGTAACGGCAGTCGACTTGGAGGTTTTCGACCGTTTGCGTTTGACCGTTTGGCCAAGTGATCTCGAGGCGATCGAGCCGATCGGCTTGGCCGAGCCCTAGGTGCAGTAGCCGCTCGTTGGTTCCATAGAAACCGTCTCCGACGCTCGCTGCGCAGACCCATTGCTCTTGGCCCCGGGTCGCGCGGACGATCGCGCCGGTAGCATTGCGTTCGCAGCGCGTGCCGACGGGTTCGATTTGCACGTAGTGGTTGTTGCTGTTGGTGGAATTGGCAAGCAATGCGGTGGGTCGATCCAGGTGGGTCACGGCAAAATCGATCCGGCCGTCTCGATTGAAATCCAAGGCCGTCAGCGATCGGCCGACGTTATCGACATCAAAGTACTTGCCGGGGCTCGGGGTGCGTAGCCACTGAAATTTTCCTCGGGTGTTTTTGAGCACTTGCGGGGGCATTTGCCAGGGTTCCAAATAGTCGATGTGTCCGTTGACGGCAAGGAAATCGAGCCAGCCGTCGTTGTCCAGATCGGTCAGTTGGCAGCCGAAGCTGAGCCATTCGAGGGTCGGCTCGCCGAGCTTGGCGAGCCGAGTCGCATCGCTGAACAAGCCGGGTTGGGTTTGTCGGTATAGGGTGCTGACCTCGTATCGAAAATTCGTGACGATCAGATCGAGCAGGCCATCGCGGTTTTGGTCGCCACAGGCGATGCCCATCGACGCTTGAGCGCGACCCAGCAGATCGACCGCGACACCCGATCGGATCGCGCATTGTTGTAGTTCTTGAGTTTGATCGGATTGATCGGATTTAGGGGTGCTCAAAAGCAGGTGGTTCGGAGACACATCGTTTGCGAAAAAAACATCGTTGCCCGCTTTTTGATCGAGGTTGGTGATCAGTGCCCCGAGGGCATAACCATCGACCAGCGAGTCGAGCAGCTCGGAGTCGGCAAGTCTCCAGCTACCATCCCCTTGGTTCCACAGGATGCGCGTCTTACCGGGAGGGAATCGTTTGGGATGGCAAAAGACCGATTCGGGGCTTGTAGGGGTCGGGCATGTGCGCGTCAGGAAGTCTTGTCCATCGATGTAGGCACACTGGACGATATCCGGGAGTGAATCTCCATTGAGGTCGGCAGCTTGGATGGCGCTGTTCCAAATCGATGGCGCGGTCGCTTGGGGCAATTCGATGCGTTGGAAGGTTCCGTCCCCTTGGTTGCGGTAGCATTTGATTTCACCGATGTCGGCCAGGAGTAGATCGTCGAATCCGTCTTGGTCGAGGTCGGCCACAGCGGTTCCTTGTCCGTACCCGATATCTCCCACGCATGCCAGATGTTCAACGGCGGTAAATCGTACCCCTTGTGTGGAACGGAACAGTTGCTTCGGCAGATACTTTGGGGGTTGGCTCAAGGGTGAATCGCCGGCTTGCGAGTAGAAAAGATCGGGCCAGCCATCGTGGTCATAATCGATAGCAGAGACTCCTCCACCGAGACCTTCGAGGGTCATCCAATGCTTTCGGCCCTTGGATCCATTGTCGTACTGAGCGTCGAGTCCAAGGGACTTAGCGACATCATCGAGTCGAATGGCCAAGGATCCGTCGAGAGCCGAGGGGTTCGATGGCTCGGGAGCACCCAGCGATGCGGCTTGTTGATTCCCGGGCAAAGGCCAAGACTCCAGGGGCAGTTTCTCGAGGATCCCGGAGGCGTAGCTTTTGCCGCTTTGGAGTTCTTTTTGCAGTGCGATCAATCGTTGAGGGAACGGTTGATTGGATTGAGCCAGCGCGATGGCTTCCCATCCGAAGGCCAAGACTTGGTCGCCGAGTTCTTGGTAGAGTTTGGCGATCTCGAAGTACGCTTGCTCTTTAACAAGTCCACGTTGGATTTGGTTGGTAAGGTCTTTGATGCGGACGAGTTTTCCGGATTGATCACGCAGTTCTAGAGCCAGTTCGGGTTGTTGCAATTCCATCAGGCATTCCGAGAGCGACTGCATAGCGCCCAAGTGCCGGCGATCCAGCGAGATCGCTTCGCTGAAGCATCGTGCGGCCGAGTCGAATCGCGATTGGAGCATCCAGTAGCGGCCGGCGATGTACCAGTATTCCGGATGGCGCGCGTACCCTTCTGGTGGGCCTGCCTGGGTTGGGCCTGCCTGGGGTGGGCTTTGGAGCCAGTTGCCGACGGCTTGGATATCCCCGGTTTCCAAAAGGGATTCGCCGTACCAGATCCAGGGTTCGAGTTGATGGGGATGGGTTTGGGTCCATTGTTCTAAGCGATCGATGCATTCTTTCCAGCGGTCGGCAAAGAGCAGCAGTCGGACCTGTCCGAGTTGGCTCAATGGGTCATCGGGTGCGAACTGTTCGAAGGCAGTGCGCAGGGCTTCTTGATCTTTAGGGTCACGAAGGTCCACTAGACTCATCAGATCTGGGGTTTTGAAGTCTCCTAGGCGGATGATCCGATCGAGGACTTTTCCCGCATCGGAGCGACGGCCTTGAGCGTGCAGAACATCGACCAAGAGCCGCAGTGCTGGAACGGCCTTGGGGTATTGTTTCAACAGCCCTCGAAGTTTGGCCTCGGCACTGGGAAGATCCCCGGATTGGGCGAGCCATTCGGAGAGCTGACCGGTCGCGGCCGGACCGGCCTTGGGGTCCCCCGGATCGATCTTGGAAATCAGCTCGATCGCCCCCGGGAGATTCTTCCGGGCGGCCATGATTTGCGCAGCGACGAAAAGTGCTGCAGTGGAGTTAGGCTGCTCGACCAGGAGTACTTTGGAGATAGCCCATGCTTCGTCAAGCTTGTTTTGAACTAGGAGCAATTCCGCGTTTTTTAAGCGTGTTTCAAAAGGTTCGCTCGCAGCGGATTGGGGCGCATCGGATTGGGTCGCAGCGGATTGGGTAGAAGAGGGCTTCGTAGAAAAGGGCTTCGTCGCAGCACCATCAGAAGCGGCTTTTGGAGTCTGGCTCGATGGATGTGGATCCTGGCGGTTGCATGCAATTGCTAAAGAAAGCAGCGCAAGGCCGGTGAGGCCCAGGTGGATCCAGTGCGTTGGCAAAGGGCGTTTGCTCATGGTCATCCGACGTTGCGTTGTTTGAAGTTCCATACATCGCGGATGATGTCGTCTAGAATATATCGGGGTGTGTATTCGATCGCTTTTTTCAGACGAGCTAGGTCAGGCACACGGCGTCGGATGTCTTCAAAGTTTTCGTCGTAGGCCTCGGCGTAGGATTGGAATTCGATGGAGGTTTCGGGATTGACGATCGAGATGACTTGTTTGGCGACATCGAGGATCGAGACCGGAGTGTCCGAACCGATATTGTAGATCCTGCCGTAGCATTGGGGTTGCTGCATGAGTTCTGTGACCGCATAGACCACATCGTTGACGTGAGCAAAGCATCTGGTTTGCTGGCCGTCGTCGTGGACCATAAGGGGCTTGCCCTGCATTGCGGATTCGATAAATCTCGGCAGGACCATGCCATAGGCACCCGATTGGCGTGGACCGACGACGTTGAAGAATCGTCCGATGACGATTTTCATTTGGTGTTCGCGGACGCATGCCATGCATAGGAATTCGTCGATGGCTTTACTTGCTCCGTAACTCCATCGGGGTTTGGTCGTCGGGCCGAAAACCAGATCGTCGGTCTCGTTCCAAATCGCTTTAGGATTCTTTCCGTAGACTTCGCTCGTGCTGGCTAAGAATAGGGGGATGGGTTTGCCAGCAAGATGATGGCGACGGAGTTCGTCCAGGAGCAGTTGTGTCGGATAGATGTTTCGGTGGATCGACTGGGTGGGTTGTTTGGCGATCAGAGCCACTCCAACGGCGGCAGCCAAGTGGTATACCGCCTCGACATCGTGGCAGGCTTCTTGCACGCAAGCGGCTTTGCCAAGGTCTGAGTTGATCACACGAAGGTTGGGATTGGATTCCAGGTGTTCGAGGTTCCGGCGACTGCCGGTGCTGAAATCGTCGACCACGACGACCTGATCGCCGCGGTGAAGAAAATGTTCGGTAAGGTGCGAGCCGATGAAGCCGCCACCGCCGGTAACTAAGATGCGCATCGAGAGAATCCGAAGCCTGATGAAAAACTGCAAATGGGCCGAATTGGCCATTGGTCCTATTGTAACGTCAGTCCCCTGTTTGCAACGGGAAAAGTCCCCTTATGGACCTGGGGTGTCAATCTGTGCGGAATTTGCGGCCTGTGCCGTTAAGGGATACGTCCTGAGGGGATTCGATTCAGGTCCAAAGCTTGGGATTACCGAAACCAAAAAAGAATGAGTTTAGGATGGCCGAAAGGGGCAAGGATGCACGGGGGTTTCTCGAACTGCCGTCGATTCGGTACATTGATTCGGTACATTATTGGGAGGCGATGCGAGTCGCATTGCCCCCGAAGTCGAAACGCGCAAAGACCAACGCTAAGACCAACAAGGGAATGCTGGGTATGGTAGATCACCTTAATCGAATTGCTTTGAGCAACGGCTTTGGGGGGCGAATCCCCCGCAGGATGGTCGTGGCTGTGCTGGCCTCGTTGACTGTTTTCGGGACAATTTCGAACTTTGCCGAGTTGGGTTTAGCACAAAACCGCCAACCACCAGCCCGCCAAACGCCCAACGCCGGCCAGCCTGGGAAACCCAATCCACAGCTTGGCAAGCCGGGTATTCAGCCACCTGGAGCCTCGAAACCTGCCGCACCGATTCGCAAAATGAGCGACGAGGAGAAACGCAAGGAGCGAGTCCGTGCGATGTTTGCCGACGCTGCCAACGCCCAAAACAATGGGGCTTATCCCTTGGCCCTCGAGCAATGGCAGAGGCTCATCAAGGAGTTCCCCAGCGACCCATTGGCATCGAGTGCCCGCTATTACTTGGGACTGTGCTATCAGGAGCAGTCGCCACCGGATTACTCCAATGCGGTTGGATCGTTTCGCAAATCGCTTGAGGACAAGGATCTCAAGGAGCAGGAAGAGGCCTTGGTCAACCTCGGATGGTGCTTGGTTCAATTAGGGAGTGACCCTCAGAATGAGTCCAAAGGAGCCTTAGGAGAGGCGTCAAAGGTTTTCGCAACCTTTTTGGACAAATATCCCGATAGTCCATCGGCCGATCGAGCGATTTTTTATGCTGGGGAAGCCGAATCGCGATTGGGCAATGCCGAAAAGGCAGTCGGTTTTTACAACCAATTAGCTCAGAACAAGAAGCTTACGAAGTCCCCGTTGGTTCCTGAAGCCCTTTTCGCTCTAGGGTTTTCTTATGAGGAACTCAAGCAACCGAAACTTGCTAGTGAGAACTACGAAGCGTTGCTTGCTGGGCACGGCAAGCATCCCTTGGTTCGCGATGCGAATGTTCGATTAGGCGAAATTGCCTTGCAGTTGGACAAACCAGATCAAGCCGCTGCTAGGTACGAACAGGTGATCGGATCCAAGGACTTCAAGAAAGCCCCCCTGGCCGATTACATTTATTCGAGGTACGCCTTCGCCTTGGCCAAGTCCGGGCAGTATGCGAAGTCCTCAGAGGCCTACAAGCAGTTGGCCTCGATGTTTCCAAATTCGAAATACGCTCAAAACGCGTCCCTGTCGATGGCCCAAGCCTTGATGAGGGACAAGAAGTATTCGCAGGCACAGGAAGCATTTAGGCAAGTGCTTATGTCGAAAGATTCCAAGGCGATTGAGGCGGCCCATTGGTTGTGCCAAATCGCGGTACTTCAGGACCGAAAAGATCAGGTCGTCCCCATCGCTCGCGAAGCATTGGAGTGGGCAACGCGGATCCCGCCAAAGGACTTGGCCCCTGGAACGAAAAGCCAGTTGGCGTTGCTCAAACTCGATTTGGCAGATGGCCTTTTCGCCACTGCCGAGGGCAAGGTCGAGGCAAGGAAGCTATTCGAGCAGATCGCCGTCGAATATGCCGACGAGCCGGTGTCTCCTCGGGCCACCTACAACGCGGCTTTTGCCGCGATGCAGATGGGAGATTTGCCAGAGGCATTGCGGTGGGCAGAGGCTTTTGAAACGCGATTCGCCGGCAGCGAGCTGATCCCGGACGTTGCGTATGTCCGCGCCGAATCCTTGCTGCAACGTGGCGAGCATCCGGCTGCTTCGGACGCCTTTGAAAAGCTCGTGCAAACGGCCAAGGACCACCCCTCGAAAACCAATTGGGAGTTGCGCGGAATCACTGCGCAGTATCTTGCAGGTCAACCCGAAAAAGCGCTGGTTCGAATCGAAGCGATCGTCAAGGAGAGCAAAGACCCATCGGTCCAGGCGGAGGCCAGATTCTTACAAGGGGCCTGTTTGCTCAAGCTCAGCAAGCCCGACGAGTCGATCGCCGCTTTGGACCAATCGTTGCAACTCAGTTCGACTTGGGGGCAAGCCGACGAGGTGCTCTTGGTCTTGGCTCAGGCTTATGAGGCCAAGCAGGACAAAGCCAAGGCCAAAGAGGTCTTGGAACGCTTGCTCAAGGACTTTCCCAAGTCGCGGTTCAAGACCCAGGCGGAGTTTCGGCTCGGACAGCTTTCGGCCCAGGCCGGTAAAACACAGGAATCGATCGATTGGTACCAGCGAGTCATCGTCCAAAACACCGATACGAGCTTGCGAGATTTCGCCAAATTCGACACCGCCTACCTGCTGATTCAGCAGAATCAATATGCCAAGGCCCAGGAGTTGGTCCAGCAAGTCATCGATTCGACGAAGAACCCAGGCTTGGCTCAAGAAGCGATCGTGGCCAATGCGATTTGCTTGCGACAAACGGGAAAGCTTTCTGACTCGATCGGAGCCTTGACCAAGCTTATCGAACAGAACCCCACGAAGGGGGCGATGGTCAAGGCACTCTACGAGCTCGGTGTAGGCTGCGTGGCGGATCGTCAGTTCGAACGTGCTGTGGGGATGTTCGATCGGATCGAGAGAGAATTTCCCGCCTACGCATTGATGGACCGAGTCCTCTTCGAGAGAGCTTGGGCTCAAAAGGAGCTCGGGCAACTCGAACAAGCCAACCTTTCGTTCCGATCCATTGCCGAGAAGTACCCCGAAAGCCCGGTGGCTGCCGAATCGTATTTTCATGTGGGTCAAGCGGAGTTTGACAACTCGAGCTTCGAGACGGCCGTCAAGGCCTATACGGTCGCAGCCAGCAAGTCGTCGAGCAAGGAGCTGCAGGAAAAGTCGCTCTACAAGATTGGATTGGCGTTGTACCAACAGAAGCAATATGAGGAATCGGCAAAACGATTCGCAAAGCAGTTGGCAGAATTCCCTAAGGGGGAGCTGGCATTGGATGCTCGGCTCATGGTCGCCGAGTGCGCCTACAAGCTTCAGCAGTATTCATCGGCGATGATCCATTACGATTCGGCACGCAAAGCGATCGAAAGCGCGCAGGATCGCGCGGGGATCCAGGAGCAAGTTCAAGCGTTGGTTTATTTGCATGGGGCCCAGACGGCCAGCGAGTTGAAAAAATGGGCCGACGTCGACGCTTGGGTCACGAAGATGGCTACGGTAGTTCCGGATTCGAATCTCTTGCCGATCGCGAGGTATGAACAAGCCGTCGCGTTGCAGAATTTGAAGAAGAACGACGAGGCCTTAAAGCTATTTGAGTCGATCGCCGAGGAGCAGCGAAACGAGCTTGGGGCTCGATCGAGGTTCATGGAAGGCGAGTTGTTTTTTGCGCAGCAGGATTATGCCAAGGCCGTGCAGGTATTTCAGAAGCTCATGTATGGATTCGGCGGGACGCAGGCTCCCGAGGAGATCAAGAATTGGCAGGCCAGGAGTGCTTACGAAGCAGGTCGCTGCTCGGAGGTTTTGATTGGGGATTTGACAGGCGAGCGGCGTCGAAAGGCCATCGATGCGGCTAAGAAGTATTATGAGTTCTTACTCAGCAACCACGGAGCACACGAGTTAGCTAAGCAATCGCAGGACCGGATCGATGAGCTAGCCAAGGGCCAGTAGATGGTCTAGCTAGCGGCTAGCCGGCTCGACGTTTTTCAAATCAGAGCAATTGTCCGACATGGTAGAGCGATTGTCCCAATCGCTCCTTGGTCGTCGTAGACGACGGGTCTTTAGGCTTTTGTTTTAGGCTACCGAAGGCTGTTTCCTCGGCTTCGCCTCGGGGATGAACGATTCAGACAATCGTTCTACCATGGGTTGCTTGGTTGCTTTCAGGCGCAACGGGGGCTACATTAGAGATCTGTACCCCCCCAGGAGACTCCAATGAGGAATTCCCTCTGCGTTTGGCTCTTGTCGGTTTGGCTTTGCCAACCGGCCTACAGCCAATCACCCGCCCAATCGATCGACTTTGAACAGCATATCCGACCGCTCTTGGCCGAGCATTGCTTCGAATGCCATTCGTCGGAATCCAAGACGCTCCAGGGTGGCCTTCGGCTCGACACCCCGAATCACATCCTTTCGGGGGGCGATAGCGGTCCAAGCTTGGTGGCCTCGAAACCCGACGAGAGTTTGTTGATACAAGCCATCCGGTACGACGATCCGGATTCTGCGATGCCGCCGGCTGGAAAGTTGTCTGCGGAGCTTATCGGCAAACTTGAACTCTGGGTTCGATCCGGGGCGTCGATGCCCAGCGATGAGCAAGCCGCAAAGGTTCAGCGATCGATCGATATTGAGGCTGGTCGTGCGCACTGGTCGTTCGTAGCGACCAAGCCGATGTCGACCGAGTCGATCGATCCGGTAGGATTGCGAAGCCCGACGGTATCTATTGAAAATCGCATCGATCTACCGATCGTTGAGAAACTAATCCAAATCGATTTGGTCGCTTCGGCTCAAGCGGATCGAAGAACGCTGTTGCGGCGACTCAAGCTCGATCTTCTCGGATTGCTCCCCAGCGATGAGGAGGTTTCCTCGTTTGTTTCCGACCGCTCGGCCGATGCCTTCGAGCGCCGTATCGATGCGTATCTTGCCTCAGGGCACTACGGTGAGCGATGGGCACGTTACTGGCTCGATTTGGTTCGATATTGCGATACGATGGAAGAATGGACCGAGACGATCGGACCCTCGTATCCCTATCGCGATTGGGTGGTCGACGCATTCAATCGAGATTTACCTTACGATCGTTTCGTGCAGTTGCAACTTGCGGCCGATCGGATACCGGATGCACAGGCTAGCGATCGTGCGGCATTGGGGTTTCTCGGGCTTAGCCCATCGTATTGGAAGGAATTGCAGTTACCCGTTGAGATCATCAAGTCGATCGTATCGGACGAAGTCGAAGAGAGGGTCCATACCGTATCGAGCACCTTCTTGGGTTTAAACCTTGCATGTGCGCGTTGCCACGACCACAAGTTTGATCCTTTGACCCACAGCGACTACTATGCGATCGCCGGAGTGCTATCGAACAGCAAGTCGACCGATGTGGCCTTGACCGAAGGGGTCGATGCGGCCCAGGTTGTCCAATCCCGCAAAACGGTCAAAACGCTCGAAGCCGAGCTTCAGAAGCTGACCAAGAGCGACAAGGAGGAGGACAAGATCAAGTCCCAAGAGATACTCCAAAAGATCGAACAAGCCAAGACGGTTGTCGGTTACGATTCCCTTCTGACTCCAGGAGTGCAGGATCTGCGACTGGAAGTTCGCCCCGCAGACGCAGCACACGGGAGCAAGATTGTTTTTGAACCGGAGCTTAAGGATTCGGCGATCGAGATCCGAGGGAATCCCAACAAGCTCGGAGTGAGTGTTCCGAGGCGATTCGTTTCGGTGTTGACCAAGGCTAGTTCGAACGTCGAGGGTTGGACTCAGGGCAGTGGTCGTTTGGAGCTTGCCAAGTCGATCACCACCGACTCGCAGGATCTTGCCGCGCGCGTCCTAGTCAATCGGATTTGGAAGCACCATTTCGGTTGTGGATTGGTCGATACTCCAAGCGATTTTGGTCGACAAGGCCAGGCTCCAACGCATCCGGAGCTTCTGGACGATCTTGCGTATCGGTTCATCGAACAGGGGTGGTCGATCAAGTGGTTGCATCGCGAAATCCTTCTGTCGGCTGCTTATCAGCGTCAGCATGAAATGCCGAAACCTCAGGATTCCGAAATGCGTTACTACTCAACGTTTCCGAGTCGACCTTTGGACGTCGAAGCTTGGCGAGACAGTCTCTTGCAAGTGACCCAGGGATTGAGTTTTCAGATCGGCGGTCCATCGCAAGACCTCAGCAGCATGTCCAATGCGAGGCGAACCCTTTACGGACACGTCCGTCGTCGAGAAGTCTCCGACTTGCTTCGGCTATTCGATTTTCCTGATCCGCTTACCCACAGTCCAGCCCGGATCCCAACGATCACACCGTTGCAGCAATTGTATGTCCTTAACAGCCGTTTTGTGATCGAGCGAGCCGAAGCGCTCATCGCGCGTTTGGATCGCGAGGGCATCGCCGATGTGCAAGAGAGGATCCGTTGCCTGCACCGTTGGCTTTATCAAAGAGAACCGACCCAGCGAGAATTCGCAAAAATAACCGAGTTCGTCAAAGACGCACCTGACCACTGGCAACTTCTGGCCCAAACACTTTTGGCCAGCAACGAATTCTATTTTTGGAATTGAAGGCAGACCGGAATATGAGAATCTCAAAAGAGGGTGTTTCGTCGCTCCTGACGCGTCGTCAAGCGTTGGAATCTACGGGTGCTGGACTAGGAATGTTGGCTTTGGCAAATCTTTTGCCGCAGGCGACGGGTTCCACGACTGCCGACTCTGCTGCGCAGGGGGCAATGCTCGGGCATTTCGCTCCGAAGGCCAAGCGGATCATCCATCTGTTCATGAACGGCGGGCCGTTCCAGGGCGATCTGTTTGATCCGAAACCGGCGTTGAACAAATTTGCTGGACAGAAGCCCCCGGGGGCGGATTTGAGGACCGAACGGCCCACAGGCGCGTTGATGCCCGTTCCGTTTGGATTTTGTCATCATGGCCAAAGCGGCTTGGAGATCAGCGAGCTGCTACCGTACACATCTCAGCTTGCCGATGAGTTGTGTGTCATCCGTTCGATGTACACCGACAACCCGAACCATGGGCCGGCATTGTTCATGATGAACAACGGTACGCTCACTCCGAACCGGCCAACGCTCGGTGCTTGGTTGTCCTACGGATTGGGCTCGGAAAACGCTAATCTTCCGGAGTTTATCTCGCTGTGTCCGGGCCGTCCTGTGCGATTCTCGGAGCTTTGGTCCAGTGGGTTTCTGCCAGCCAAGCATCAGGGGGTGTATGTCAATCATTCGAATTTGGATCCCAAGCAGATGATACCCTACTTGCAGAACAACAAGTGGACTTCCGAGGCGCAGGCCAAGCAGTTGGATTTGCTGCGCGATCTGAATCAACAAAGCGACATTCAGGCAGGAGTCGACCCACAGCTTGAGTCTCGCATCCATGCCATGGAGACAGCGTTTCGGATGCAAATCGAGGCGGCCGACGCTTTCGACATCCAGAAAGAGTCCGTTTCGACGCGGGAGGCTTATGGCCATTCGCACTTCGCCAACGGGTGCTTGTTGGCTAGGCGGTTGGTGGAGCGAGGGGTACGCACCGTGCAGGTTTACTATGGCAATGGGCAACCTTGGGATACCCATGCGAACCACAACGAATCGACACGAACCTTGTGTGAGGACATCGACCGTCCGGTCGCGGCGCTGCTGAAGGATCTCAAGCAGCGTGGGATGCTCGAAGACACATTGGTGCTCTGGGGTGGTGAGTTCGGTAGGACCCCTACGACGGAGAATGCCGATGGACGCGACCACAATCCCTGGGGATTTAGCGTTTGGATGGCAGGGGGTGGAGTGCGTGGCGGGATGGCTTATGGTGCCACCGATGATTTCGGTTTCCGAGCGATGCACGACAAGGTCCACATCCATGATCTTCATGCGACGATTTTGCATTTGATGGGTCTAGACCATACCCGATTGACGTATCGCCACGCAGGTCGCGACTATCGATTGACAGATGTGGCGGGCAATGTAGTCAAGCCGATTCTTCGATGAGCGACGATCAGCAATCCGATCCGACACGGAGTGTTCGGCCAGCAGCCGCTGGCGAGCTGAATCGGGGGCTTGGGGTTTTCCAAGCCACAGGACTGAACATTGCAAACATGGTGGGCATAGGGCCATTCATTACGATACCGGCCTTCCTTGCGGCCATGTCGGGTCCTCAAGCGATGATCGCATGGGTGCTCGCGGCGCTATTGGTTTTGTGCGATGGCTTGGTATGGAGCGAACTTGGGGCCGCGCTGCCTGGGAGCGGGGGGACCTATCATTTTCTCAAGCGGATTTACGGCGGGTATCGATGGGGCAAGATCCTGCCGTTTCTGTTCATTTGGCAGTTCATGGTCAGCGGAGCGATGGAGATGGCTTCGGGGTATATCGGAGCGTTGAGTTATCTCGAATATGCCATGCCGAGTCTTGTCGAGGGATTTCGCGGGGTACCGGGAGGGACGCGTTGGATTGCCGTGCTAGCGGTGGTATTCATCACGCTCCTTTTGTGCCGACGCATCGAGAGCATTGGATGGATTGCGATTTTGATGACCAGCGGAACGCTTTTGACTGTTGCGTTGGTGATTCTAAGCGGTTGGTGGTCCATGGAATGGTCGAAGATCACCTTTCCACAGAACGCTTTTCGGTTGGACGCAAAGTTTGCCTCGGGCCTAGGTGCCGCCATGCTGATCGCGATTTATGACTACTTGGGCTACTACAACGTATGCCATCTGGGAGACGAGGTTCGCGATCCGGCCAAGACGATACCGCGTGCGGTGATGGGTTCAGTGATCCTGATCGCATTGATTTACATGACGATGAATCTGTGTATTATCGGGGTGGTTCCATGGCAACAAGCGATGGAGTCGAAAAACATAGCGGCGGACTTTATGGAGACTCTTTACGGTAGGCCCTGGGCCGTTGCGTTCACCTGGTTGATCCTTTGGACGGCCGCGGCTTGCATGTTTTCGATCACACTTGGGTACTCCCGGATTCCGTTTGCTGCGGCCCGTCAGGGGGACTTTTTCGCGGTGTTTGGCAAGTTGCATCCTGAGGGAAAGTATCCATGGGTTTCGCTTTTGGCTTTGGGGGTACTGACATCGCTGTTTTGTTTTTTGGAGCTCACGACCGTCATCAGCGCGGCCGTTTGCGTTCGGATTGTGGTGCAGTTTCTCGGACAGATCGTTGCGTTGCACATCGTTCGAACAACACGTCCGGAAATCCACTTACCCTTTCGGATGTGGTTTTATCCGATCCCGAGTTTCATCGCAGCCGTCGGTTGGATATTCGTTTTGGTGACGGCCGATCGGTATGCCTTGTTGATGAGTCTAGGGGTGGTCCTGTCGGGCCTGAGCGTGTACTTTTTTTCAAGGATGGCGACAACGAGCCAGCGGTAGAGGCCATTCATGAAAATAACTCGCATCGAAACGCTTGTCTGCCATGCCCGGATGCGCAACTGGGTATTCGTCAAAGTCCTGACCGATGAGCCGGGTTTGTTTGGCTGGGGCGAGGCGACGTTGGAATGGCACACCCGAGGCGTCGTCGGGGCCATTGAGGATTTGTCGCAACTGCTCCTCGGCGAAGATCCCACCCGTGTCGAGCATCTGTGGCAGATGATGTGGCGGCAGCATTTCTGGCACGGCCATGGAATCGTCCGATCGACTGCCATCGCCGGCATCGATATTGCGCTCTGGGACATTATTGGAAAACTCCATGGGGTAGCCTGTCACAAGCTTTGGGGTGGGCCGGTCCGCGACCACATCCGCCTGTATTGCCATTTAGGAGGGGGTTCGATGGAGAGTTTTTATGAAACGCCGGTCGACAATGCGAAACGGTTTGCCGAGTTGGCTCAGCAAGCCGTTGCCGAAGGCTTCAGCGCATTTAAGTCCATGGCCGTCCCCTCGACCATGCCGATCGAAGGATTAAAGCCGATCAAAGCGGCCGAGGCGTGTGTGGCGGCGATGCGTCAAGCCGTCGGTTCCGACATCGACATCATGGTCGATTGCCATGCCCGACCGTCACCTGCCATGGGAATGCAGTTTGCCAAGGCCCTAGAACCCTACGGGCTTTATTTCTTGGAGGAACCGTGCTGGCCGGAAAGTATCGAAGGCCTTGCAGCGATCAACGCGGCGGTGACGACTCCGATTGCGACCGGTGAGCGGATGACGCACTTGGCGGCGTTTCGTGATCTGTTTGCTGCGCGGGGTTGTGAGATCTGCCAGTTGGACATCACGCACTGTGGAGGGTTCACCGAGGCGCGTCGCGTCGGTGCCTTGGCCGATGCCTACCGCATCGCGTTGGCCCCGCACAATCCGCAGGGGCCGGTCAGCACGGCGGCATCGATCGAGTTCGGTTTCTCGCAACCGAGCTACATCATTTGCGAGTCGGTTCACAACGATGTTCCCTGGCGGCAGGAGGTCGTGCAAGAAGGGTTCCGGGTCGACAAGGCTACGCGCACTGTGACCCCAAATACCCAGCCCGGACTCGGGATCACGATCGATGAAGACCAGGTCCGAAAGCACCCGTTCCAACAGGAAATCTTGCAACGCGTGTTTCATCGCGACGGCAGTGTTGGCGATTGGTGAGAATCCTTCAACTCGACTACGATCGGAATTGCACCCATGATCAAGCCCGCATTAAACTTGTTACACGGGGTCCTGCCGGTCCTGCACACACCACTGCATCAGGACGGTTCGATCGACGTGCCGACGCTCGAACGTCAAATCGATTGGGCCTTTGAAGTAGGTGCTCATGGCGTGGTCGTCGCGATGGTCAGCGAAGTCTTGAGGCTCGGTTACCACGGTCGCAAGGAACTGGCCACCCACGTGTGTCGGGCTGTACAAGGACGCGGATTTACGGTGATCAGTGTCGGGGCCGAGAGTGTGCGAGAAGCGTTGGATTTCGCCCACCATGCCGAAGGGCTACGGGCAAGCGCGGTTATGGCGATTCCTCCGGTTTCGATTGCACTCGGTAGTGCCCAGACGGCCGGATACTTCGCTGCAATAGCCCGTGGGATTTCGATCCCGTTGGTTGTGCAGGACGCCTCGAGCTACGTCGGCGCCGCGATCGATCTGAGTGTTTATCTAAATCTGCTCGACGAGTTCGGCCAGGAGCGAATCTTTTTCAAGCCGGAAGCCAGCCCGCTCGGACCGAATCTATCGAAACTGCGAGACGCAAGCCAAGGCAAAGCTCGCATCTTCGAAGGCTCCGGCGGTATCAATCTGGTCGACTGCTATCGTCGTGGGATTGTCGGTACGATGCCCGGTACCGATCTACTCGACGGGATCGTCGCCCTTTGGCACGCCTTGGAGATGGGCGATGATGAGCGTATCTATCAACTATCGCTTCCCATTGGTGCTCTGACGGCCTTGCAGCTTCAAGCCGGGCTCGACGGCTTCCTCGCCATCGAAAAGTACTTGCTCAAGAAGCGTGGACTCTTTCCCAATACGCTACAAGTCGAGCCTTATGGATGGCAACTCGATCCGGAGACATGCGCCGAGGTCGATCGATTGTTTGCATGGCTCGAGCGAAAACTCCTTGCGAGTCGATAGGGGTTCTGCATGTCCAGCGACTTGTCTGACGAGTTGGCTGTCCACCAAGGACGCTATCAGGTTTTGGCACTTCTGTGTCTTTCGGCAGCGATCGCCTATGTGCAGCGCGCTGCCCTGAGTGTCCCAGCCTCGGAGATCGCCGGCGACTTGCAGTTCGCCGATTTGGCCCGCGATATGGGTTGGATTCAGTCGGCTTGGTATTTTTCCTACGGCTTGATGCAGATTCCCAGCGGCTGGCTTGCCGACCGGCTCGGAAGCCGTCGTGCTCTGGCAATCTTTTCCGTCGTGTGGTCGTTGGCCACGCTGTTGACGGCCTTTGCAACCGATTTCGTTTCGTTGCTGGTCATGTGGAGTCTGATGGGGGCTGCTCAAGCCGGTGCGTTTCCCTGTGCGGCCAAGGCGCTAGGGCGGATCTTCCCGGAAACGGAGCGCGCGCGGGCCACCGGACTGTTGGCCTCGGGAATGACCGTCGGCGGCGCGATCGCTCCGGTGATGACCGCGATGATCCTCCAATCCTTCACGGCTTGGGCCGATGCGTGGCATATCGACCGCTGGAGGCTGTTGCTTGGGGCCTATGCCGTTCCTGGGATATTATGGACAGTGGCTTTTCTCGGTTTGATCTCGTTGCGAAAACTGCCCGCGGCGCATCGGACGTCGGCTGCTGTCGCTCCGGTCGACTGGTCGCGGTTGTTGCGGAGTTGGCCTTTGGTGTTGCTTTGTGGGCAACAGTTTTTTCGAGCCGCTGGCATGGTTTTTTTCATGACCTGGTTTCCAACGTTTCTGCAGAAAACGCGGGATGTGACGCTCGTCGGTTCAGGAGTCCTTACGACCGTCGCGGGAATCGGTGGAGTCGTCGGCAGTCTGACCGGCGGTTTTTTTTCGGATTGGCTCCTGCGGCGAACGGGCAACAAGCGGCTCAGCCGCCAGGGCATCGCCGTCGTCGGGATGGGCCTCTGTTCGCTGCTGATTGTCGCTTCGTACTTTGTAAGGGATATCCAACAAAGCATCGCTTTGATCACGCTAGGCGCATTTTGCGCTACCTTTGGAGGGGTCAGCGGCTATACCGTGGCGATCAGTTTTGGTGGCCGTCAAGTCGCAACGGTATTTAGCACGATGAACATGTTCGGCAACCTCGGGGCGGCATTGTTTCCTTTGACGGCTGGTTGGCTTGTCGCCCAAACGGGCAACTGGAACTTGATCTTGTTTCTCTTTGCATTCGTGATGGCTATTGATGCGATTTGCTGGGCGTTTCTCAATCCACAAGGCACACTCTTCGGAGATGAACATGAAGGTCTTTAGAACTCCGCAATCACGATGCCGCGCGGCGATCTGTCGTTGCGATATAACGCCTCCGATCGGTATCTACCATCGCATGTGGGGCGCTGCGCTGCACGATCGCGCGACGGGTGTTCACCAACCCTTGGAGGCAACGCTGCTGTGGCTCGAACCGGCCGAGCCTGCCTTGGGCGATCCCCAGATCCTACTTGCGCTCGATCACTGCATTCTCGATGCACAGGAATTGCACAGCATCCGGCATTCGATTCATTCGGCAACCGATGTGGCCTATACCAACATCTTGGTCTCGATGTCGCACACCCACGGCGCCGGTTGGATGTCGCGGACTCGGAGCGACTTGCCCGGGGGAGAACTGCTCGCCCCGTATCTGGATCAACTCGCCGTGCAGATGGCCGAGCTTGCTTGTCAGGCGCAACGCAAGGTGGTTGCGGCCACGATCGTCTATGGTACAGGTCGCTGCGATCTGGCCGCGCACAGGGACTACTTCGACGAGCAAGACCAGCGATTCGTTTGCGGCTTTAATCCCACAGGCCAAGCCGACGACACGCTCATGCTTGCCCAGATCTCTGATGCCTCGGGCCACAAGCTCGCGACCGTGGTAAATTATGCCTGCCATCCCACGACGCTCGCCTGGGACAACACGTTGATCAGCCCGGATTGGGTCGGTGCGATGCGCGAGCTGATCGAGCGGGTCGACGGAGGATTATGCTTGTTTCTACAAGGCGCATCAGGAGATCTTGGACCACGCGAAGGCTTCGTCGGCGCTACGTCCATCGCCGAGCGCAACGGCCGACAAGTCGGTTACGCAGCGCTTTCGACACTGGCCGGATTGGCTCGTCCAGGAACCGAGTTCCGCTACTGCGGCTCGGTCCTTTCGGGTACCGCAATCGGCACCTGGAATCATGAACCGCTCTCGGACGAAGCATTGGTCCGACAGACCCTTTGGCGATGGGAGGAGCTTGTCGTCGATCTTCCCTATCGGCACGACCTGCCGACGATCGAACAGACGACCTTGCAGCGCGAGCACTGGCTTGCCGAGGAATCAAAAGCGCGCACGGCGAGCGATGAGCTACGTATCCGAGATTGCCGCGCCCAAGTCGAACAGTGCACGCGGCAATTGACTCGGTTAAACAATTTGGTTCCGGGGCGCTCGTACCCGTTGACGCTGCGGCTAGGAATCATGGGCGATGCTCTATGGATCTTCGTCCCGGGCGAGTTGTACCAAATCTTTCAACGCACCCTACGCGAACGCTTCGCTGGATATCCTGTCATCGTCGCGACGCTGACCAACGACTGGCAACCCGGCTACATCCCGCCTGCGAGCGTTTACGGCTACGAGATTTACCAAGAGGTCATCGCAGCGACGTCTCCTGGGTGTCTTGAATTATTGATCGAGACGATCACATGTCGCATGAAGGCCTGGCTGCATGCGGACAACAATTCCTAGTCGATTTGAGGCCCACTCTCGCAGGCAACGGCTTCAACTTAACAATGCTGCCGATGGATTGGCGATGGCCTTGGCGATGTCCTGCAGGAAGCGGGCCGCAGGGGCGCCGTCGAGGACGCGGTGGTCGAAGCTCAGGCTCAGGGTGAGTTGATGCCGTGAGACGATGCCTCCGTCGTCGAGTACGACGGGTTCGCGGCGAATAGCCCCAAGACCTAGGATCGCAGTTTCCGGCATGTTGATGATTGGTGTGAAGGCATCGATCCCGAAAGCGCCCAGATTGGTGATGGTAAAGACGGATCCCTGCATCTCGGCGGCCGTCAGCTTTCCTTCGCGTGCCTGACTGACGAGCTGGCTTGACCTTGCGGCCAGTTCGACCAGTGACAACGCTGCAGCGTTGCGAAGGACCGCGACGAGCAGGCCATCGTCTGTGTCGACGGCCATACCGATGTGGACTTCGTTCTCGGCGGGCAACACGATCGCATCTTGGTCCCACCGACCGGCCAGCAGAGGATGGCGCCGAAGTGCCCCGACAACCAGCTTGGTGATGATGTCCTGATAGCTAGGGATCGGTGATTGACCGCTGGTGGTTTTGAACTGCTCTCGCAAGTTCACAAGATTCGCAGCATCGGCTTTTGTCGTCAGTGTGACGGGCACCGTTTGCTGTCGACTGGCGATCATTCGTTGTGCAATCACTTTACGACGGCTGCTCAACGGAATGCGTCGTCCTATGATGGGCGCACGACGCGCAGCAAGGACATCCTGTTCTCGAATACGGCCTCCTGCGCCGCTGCCTGTGACCTGCGTCCAATCCATGTTCAATTCATCGGCGACGCGTCGCGCTCTAGGGCTGGCGACCGGTGAGAGCGGACTCTGGAGCGGTTGTGAACTCGCACGTTCGATGTCTTGGGCAAGGATCCGCCCATTGCCCCCGGTGCCTGCGATCTGATCGAGAGCCACGCCGGCTTCTTTAGCCCTGCGTCGCACAGCAGGTCCCGCAACGGGCGTCATCGCGGCATCCTGGACGACGGTCTGTGTTGGAGGCAAAGGTAAGCGTTCTGCAAGCTCCTGAGTTTCTAAATCGATCGCCGATGTGTCCGGTGTTTCACCCACAGGCAGCGCCTCGCCTTGCGCTACGAGATATCCGACAACGGTTCCGACTCGGACCACGCTGCCGGGCAGAGGGCCGTTCGCGGGGATTCGTAGGATCCCTGCGTCGAGGGCTTCGATCTCCTGAATCGCCTTCTCTCCTTCCAGTTCGAACAGCGGATCACCTTGTCGAATCGTGTCGCCTTCCTGCTTCAACCAACGGGAGAAAACGCCTTCCTCCATCGACCAACCCAAACGCGGAATTGTGATTTCAACAGCCATGATTACTCCTTGACCAACAGACGGATGGCCGCGGCGATATCGGCGGCCGACGGCACCACAGCGGTTTCGAGCGACGGGCTGTAGGGTGTGGGCGTGAGGACTCCGGTTAAGCGACGAATCGGAGCGTCGAGATCATTGAATCCCGCGTCCATGACCTGGGCTGCAATCTCGGCTGCGAACCCACACGGCGCTGGCGGTTCATCAACAATCAGTAGTCGGCCGGTCCTGGCGACCGATTGGAGAATCGTGTCGATGTCGAGCGGCGAGATTGTGCGTGGGTCGATGACCTCCACCGAGATCCCTTCGCGATCGAGTTCCTCGCATACCGACAGGGTCAGATGCACCATACGGGCCAGAGCCACGACGGTAACGTTCTTCCCGACTCGGGCGATTGCCGCGCGACCGAATTCAATTTCGTAGTCTTCCGTTGGGACATGGCATTTCAACGTCAGAATTTCGCGATGTTCCAAAAAGATCACTGGGTCGTCGGATCGCAGGGCATGTTTCATCAGCCCCTTGGCGTCGTAAGCGTTCGACGGCACCACAACTCGCAGCCCCGGGACCTGAGCGTACATTGCGTAGTAACTGCCCGAATGATGCGTCGCCGCCGAGTGCCCGATGCCGATACAACCGCGCAGTAAGACCGGCATTTTCAAGCGGCCGCTCGACATGTACTGCATTTTGGCGATCTGATTCACGATCTCGCCGACGGAGTCCAGGATGAAGTCGGCAAACATGAAGTCGACCACAGGCCGAGTTCCTGTCATTGCCGCACCGCCGGCGAGCCCCACGAAACCACGTTCGGAAATCGGCGTGTCACACAGTCGCTCCGGGCCGTAGAGTTGGTACAGTCCGGCTGTCGTGTTGAAGTTGCCGCCGCGAATTCCGATGCCTTCGCCCAGAACGAAGATCCGCGGATTGACGGCCATCTCCTCAGCAAGCGCCTCGTGGGTCGCTTGTGTGAAGCTGATTTTGCGAGCCTCCGAGTTCTTGTCCTGCGAGGATTCCACCTGTCGAACGATTGCGCGGACCGGTGAGTAAACATGCTCGGCGGCTGTCGATGCCTCTGGTAGCGGGCTGGATTCGGCAAACTGCCGTGCTTCTGCGACAAGTGTCGCAACTTCCGTCTCGATAGCCTGAATCTGCGTTTCAGCGATATTCAATTCGGTCAGCATTCGGTGACGTAGCGACGCTATTGGACAACGCTGCTTCCACTGCTCGACCTGTTCACGCGTTCGATAGCTAAAGTCGCCCATCCCTTCGGCGTGGGCTCGCGTGCGATACGTTTTGCATTCGATCAGCGTCGCTCCACCGCCGGAACGGGCTCGGGCCACTGCATCACGAGCGATCTCGGTCACAGCCAGAACATCGTTGCCGTCGACTTCGAATCCTGGCAGGCCGTAGTTGGCCGCTCGTCGACCTACATCGGGAATGCCGCTGGAATAAGCGAACGGAACTTCCGTGGCAAACTGATTGTTCTCGCAGACGAACAGCACGGGCAGTTTCCAGATCGCGGCCATATTCAGTCCTTCGTGAAACGCGCCATTGTTGACAGCACCATCCCCGAAAAATGCCACCGCAACGCAGCCGGATTTCATGAGCTTGGAACTGTATCCGCCGCCGCAGGCCTGCAGAATGCAAGGACCAACGATGCCGCTGGTCCCCATCATGCCGATCTCCGGCGAGAACAGGTGCATCGACCCACCACGCCCGCGCGAACATCCCGTCGCGCGGCCAAAGAGTTCCGCGATCAATTCTCGCGGTGGCATGCCCTTAGCCAATGCATGACCATGTCCACGATGCGTTGAGAAAATCGGATCCTGTTGGGACAAGTGCGCACAGACACCTGTCGCAACGGCTTCTTGGCCAACATAAGTGTGACAGGCACCATGAATGAGTCCTCGCTGATGGCACCGCGCGAGTTCCTCCTCCGTCTGCCGAATAATTTGCATCGTTCGATACAGAGCCAATGCAGTCGGCGATGGGCAGTCGGCACTAGGAAAGCCCGTAGAATCGAGAGTGGGTGTCTTATGCTTGGTCATAGGATATTCCGTATTCTAGGGGGCAGCTTGAAATGCCCAGTGGATCTGAGTGATTTGTGGATTGAATCATGGCCAATTTTTTATCCAACTTCCCAACGTCGCTGCCTACTGCCAACTAGCCACTGGCCTGTCTTCATGCCCTGGCGTTCCGCCAGCGTTCATCGCCATGTTGCCACCATCCATGGGAATGATTGCACCGGTGATCCAGGTTGAGGCGTCGGAGGCGAGTAAAACAGCAAGCCCCATAATGTCATTGGGCTGACCAAGTCGTCCTGTGGGAATGCCATGAAGAAAACGGCCCTCGAGTGTTGGGTCGGACTGCATTCTTGCTGTTAAACCTGGGTTGACCACTTGTGCTGGCGTTACGCAATTGACGCGGACTCCGCGATGGCTCCATTCGGTGCTCAATTCCCGAGTCATTTGTAGGACGGCTCCCATCGCCATGCTGTAGGCGATATGTCCTCGACCCAGGGCCGTGGAGCTAGCCAGCGATCCGATGTTCATGATCGAGCCGATGCCTTGCGCCAGCATGCGCCGGCCCGCTTCTTGGCACATAGCAAATCGGCCCACAACCAAATTCTGCAACACACGATTTAGATCCGTGATCGTCAACTCCTCAGGCTTGGCCAAGTGCCCATCACCGGCAATATTTCCCAAAAAATCGACTCGTCCAAACTGGCTATCGACCCGTTGAAACAGTTCAGCGATGGATTCAGGGCAGGACACATCGGTACTTGCCACCAGCGTTTTGCGTCCGAGTCCCTGTATTTGAGTTGCAGTGGCTTCTACCCCTGATTGATTGCGATCCACCAAAACAAGATCCGCTCCGTGCTCGGCAAGCGCCACAGCGGTGGCTCGACCCAAACCTTGCGCAGCGCCGGACACGACGGCGACTCGACCAGTCAGATCAAACAGTTTCATCATCGTCTCTTTCACGTTCCCCATACTTTTCCCGTACTTACTTTTCCCGTACTTACTTTCCCCATCTGTGCTCCGGCTTTGCCATCTGTGCTATCGACTTCGGGAGGCAAATAGCACAGATGGCAAGGCCGGAGCACAGATAAAAGCTACTTCTTTGCGTACCTCAGTGCGGTTATCTGACATTCTTTGATGCCGAAGTTCGCAGCAACTCCCCAAGGGGTATTGAGCGTCTTCATGTGCGACAGTCCAAGGCTTTTGGCGAATTCGTTGCTCTCGAAGTGCGCCGTAACGGTTATCACGAACTTCCCTGCCACCACAATGCACTCCAGAGCACTTTCATGAACGACCTGTTTTTGAAAAATGGCCGGCGCGATCGGCCGCACCGATACGTCGAGCTGACATAGCGATAGGGCCGTGAGCAGCAAACGCTCTGTGATCGGCAAGCTGTATCCTGTGCGATGCTCTGTGTAGACCAAATGTAGCGCGTTGCGGATCGCGATCCCAACGTCACGGTCCGATCCTTCGATGTGGTTTGCCCAATAGGAAAAGTCCTCAGCAAGAGTCGTTTCGACTGGATCGAGGATTCGTCTTTCTACTTGTACGCGGTCGAGTCCCATGTTGACGAGGAGCCCCAAACGACTACGCCGGGCTCGCAAGTAGTCGAATAACTGCAATGTTTCCGATGGTCCAATCGCTCTCGGTAACGCCTTGAGTTCGACGACGATCTCGTCCCAGCCCACAAAATCCGGGTAGAGCGTGTGCGCCCTCCGATCTCGGATCCGCAATTGCACCGGAGGTTTGCTTGCAATCGGTAGTCGCTGTTCATGGGTCCAAATCTCGAACGCACGCTGATAGGCCTCCTCGTTTCGCCCGAGTCCAACTTCATTTTGCACCGCAAAGAAGCCACCGATGAGTTGTTTGGTTTTTTCGACCAAAAAGTATTCCATTCTTATTTCTCCCACTTGTTTCCCCATCTGCTTGCCCATCTGCTTGCCCATCTGTGCTCCGGCTTTGCTATCTGTGCTATCGACTTCGGGAGGTGAGTAGCACAGATGGCAAGGCCGGAGCACAGATATGTTAAGGAGCACAGACACAGATAAGTCGGCGCGTGGATACGCAGAGGGAACAGACGGTTATTCATTGTCGGGACTCCAGCTTCTTAAGGCAGTTGCTGTGAGCAGGCTGCCGAAGATCAGAATTGCCGCCATCGACCAGAGTCCCATCAGTCCAAGTATGGAAGCTCCAAAGAAGCCGCCGATGTTGGCTACGGAGTTGATCAGCGCGATGCCCCCGGCGGCTGCAACTCCGGAAAGGAATACACCGGGTAGCGTCCAGAAAACAGGCAACATGCTCATCATGCCCGATTGAGCAAGACACAACCCGACCATTGCAACTAGCGGAGTTGGCCCCCAGGCGACAATCGCCCATCCAATCGCCGCCGCTAAGGCCGAACCGGCTAGGTGCCAACGCCGTTCACCCGTTCGGTCGGAGCTAATTCCAACCAATGCCATGGCAATAATCGCACACAAATGCGGCAGCGCGGTGAGCAATCCGATCTGCACGTTGGTAGCACCCTGGTATTGTTCTTTGATCAATGTCGGAAAGTAAGCACTTCCCGCATTGGTGCCGACGGCCACCGTAAAATAAATCGCAATCAGCAACCAGACGCGCGGCTGAAGCATCGCTTGCCAACGATCGGGCCCATGTTTCTCACGCCGGACACGATCTTCTTCGGCAAGATGATCGACCAACCAGCGACGTTGATCGTCGCGAAGCCATCGAGCGTCATGCGGAGAGTCCTGCAGATAAAACAAGACCGCGACACCTACCAAAGACGTCGGCAATCCTTCTAGCAGAAATAGCCATTGCCAACCGTGCAAGCCGCTCAGGCCGTTGAAGTGATCCATGATCCAGCCTGATAACGGGTTGCCCAATACATTCGAAAGGCCTATGGCAAGCATGAAGAATGCAGTCATCTTGGCTCGCTGCCGATCGGGAAACCAGTAGCTCAGGTAGAGAATGATCCCTGGAAAAAAGCCGGCTTCCGCAATACCTAGCAGGATACGCAGCGCGTAGAACGTCCATAGGTCGCTAGCGAACATTGTTGCAGCCGAGACCAGTCCCCAAGTGATCATGATCCGCGCCATCCAGCGCCTTGCGCCAAACTTTTGCATCAGCAGATTGCTAGGCACTTCGAAAAGAAGGTAGCCCAGGTAGAACATCCCAAAGCCGAGGTCAAACGCGGCTTTGCTCAGCCCTAGATCGTCCTGCATCGCCAAACGCGCAAAGCCAACATTCGCCCGATCGAGTATATTCAGCACATACAGCAGGCATATGAATGGCACGATCCGCCAAGCAACCGTGCGAAGCGTCGAAGAAGGGAGTAGATCCTGATTTTCATTCATCTTTGCCACTTTCCTCCTGCCTACAGCCTAATACAAAACAATCGCTCGTCCCGGGCCGCCATGGCAGTCGCGTACTTTGACCGCGGCAAACATAAAATAGGCCCCAGTTCCTGGGATTTTGTCGATGTTTTCTAAAAACTCGACGCCGACCATCTCACGGCTACCGAGCGCCCAATAGGTCATCATCGCTCGCTTCGGATCCACACCACCTAGGTCGGGAGCGTCGCTGGCTACGCAGCGAATCCCTTTCGACTTGAGGTAGACGATCGCGTCGGGCCCAGGCGCAGGCCATCCTTCGGATTTGCCTTGCAAGGGCTCTAGCCACATGCGGGTATCGGCTGGTTGCGGTCGCAAATACTTGTCGTTGTAGCCCGTGTGAAAAATAACCACGTCACCAGATCGCAAGTCGCCCGCTTGTTGTTCAAAGGCCTTTACATGCTCGACAGTGATCTCGGGTGATGCAGGCCATCGGACTGCCTGCGTCGATCCAACCAATGCACGAACGTCGATCACCCGCGCTTCGCCGCAAGTCCATTCGATAGGAACTTGTTCGGTCGTCATGATGTTCGACCCACGTTTTCCATACTTCTGTTCATACTCATCAAGCCATCCACGCACTTGCGGCGCGTAAGGAATCGGTTTGTCGTCTGCAGGAAGCGCATACGTTGGAGGTACCAGATGCGTTCCTGTCATCGAATCCATGAAATGGCCGTGATGCCACATGTCGAGATACTCCGAGTAGAGAAAATCGATCTTCAGATAGACCTGGCGATGATTACCCGTCTCGATGCCCGGTGAAGTCAACGGCAACTTCGGTGAAAGTGTTGGGGACAGATCGATGGCACGCTTGGTGCGACACGATTCAATGAGACGTTTTGGCAGTTCTCCACCGACGATCGAGAACGCGCGACCTTCGCTATAAGGCCCCAATTCATGCTTGGGTGCGAGCAAGCAGTAGAACGCACCGGTAGAAGGCAGCGCGCCGAGATTCGTCGCGCCTTCCGTCCAGATCATACCGAACTTGAGGCCGGCAAAATGCGTCGGTTCCGCCAAATCGGGAAGCGGTCCCATGCTAGCACTGTCGGTCCCGAGCGTGAGCACACCACGCTTACCAAGCATCTCCATGCAATCGGGATCCGGATCAGGATACCCAGGCGCCTTACGGTCGAGAACATCGGCAATGAAGCGGCGACCCTCTGGCAGCGGACGGTAGTATTGGTCGGAATAATCGCTGCGGAACAACACGACATCACCAAATCGAACTTGTCGATGTTGCGTTTCAAAACGCTCCACATGCTCGGGTCGAATCAGCGGACTTGTTCCCTTGGGAGCCTTGTCGAGAAGTTCACGAACATCGACGACACAAGCTTCGCCACCGAACTGCCATGGCTCGATCTTGTCGGTGTAAGCCAGTCCAAGCGGTCCTGACTTCTCTCGTTTGAGTTCCGGACGAGCTACCGAATGCGGCGGCACATCGAGTTGCGTTCCTGTATTGCCATCTATCAAAAGCGTGTCGATGTTGTAAGCCGATTCAGAGCCAATGGTCCGTGAGTGCACGAGAGCGAATCGCGGAAATGGGTGACTGGGCCAAGTACAGGGTAACTCCGGCGCGATGAGCAGCGAATGATCGACGAAGCGGTGCTCCTGAGCATTCGCAGTAAAGCAGTTTGCAGCAAAGGCCAGTGCAGCAACCATCCGAAGTATCCGAGGAAACGTTAAAAAAGCAGCAGGCACATTCCGTGTGCCGTCTGTCACCAAACAATCCATCTGGTTTTTTGTTGTGGCACGCGGAGTGCGCTTAATGCTTTGATGGACACGTTTCATCCGTTTTGTCCTTCTGCAATGACAGGGTTCGTCAGTTTACCAAGGCCGTCAATTTCGATCGTCACCGTGTCGCCCGGTTGCAGATATACAGGCGGTTTGCGCGCTGCTCCGACGCCGTGTGGCGTGCCGGTTAGGATCACCGTGCCCGGTGCCAATCGTGTGCTGCCACTTAGGAATTCGATCAAAGTTGGCACATCAAAAATCATGTCGTTGGTGTTCCAGTCCTGCATGGTCTGGCCATTGAGAATCGTACGAATGCCCAGTGAGTTCGGATTTGGAATCTCATCGACGGTTGTCAAACATGGGCCCAGTGGACAGAAAGTGGCGAACGTTTTGCCTCGGCACCATTGCGTGCCACCGTACTTCATTTGCCAGTCGCGAGCGCTCACGTCGTTGGCACATGTGTAACCTAGGACGTAGCTTAGTGCATCGGCTTTCGAGACGTTGTAGCATTCGCGGCCGATCACCACCGCGAGTTCGCATTCGTAGTCGACAGCATCGCTCTTCAAATGACGCGGCAACACAATTGGCTCGCCGGGATGTTGCAGTGTGCCACTGTTTTTCATAAAGACGACCGGCCATTCGGGGATCGGCTGGTTGCCCTCGGCGGCGTGCTTTCGATAGTTGAGTCCAATGCAGATGATGTCGCGCGGTTCGATGGGAGCTAGTATTTTCGCGACGGCAGCAGGTTGACCCGTGTCGGTCATTTCCCCGAAAATTTCTCCCGCAAGTCGCGTCGTGCGACCATCGGCGTGAAGCTGCCCGTATTCTGTCTGGCCGGTCGCAGTTTGGTAACGGACGATCTTCATGATTTTGCTCCGAATGATTCTTTTTTGATAATGTTGCGTAACGAGGCAGGCGTGCAACGAGCGCCGTCGGCCAACGCTATTTGACTCAAGATTTTAATGCCGTTGATGTTTCGGTACACCGAGTGTGCCTACTTGTTTGGATTTGGAGTCTCTCTGAGGCCTGGCGGGTGATTTTCTCGAACAAGTCCGCGTTTCCGGGCTGCTTGAGATCGATGTCGAAGGTCGGGATCATTTGCCTCATACGCGCTTGTCCTTCGGCGCTGCTGAGCAGATCAGGCAGGCAGGCCTGGACGATTTCCAGCGCGATGTCCACCGAGACCGATGCGCCTGGGGAGGCACCCAGCAGCGCCGCGAGCGAGCGGTCGACGGTGGAGAACACCTCCGTTCCGAAATACACCGCGCCGCGATCTGCTTTCTTGATGGCCTGAACGCGGATTCCCGCTTGGACGAGTCGCCAGTGTTCGGAGCGGGCGTTGGGATAGTACTCACGCAGGGCCTGCATGCGATCCTCCATGTTTTGCAGTCCCTGGGTGACCAGATATCGCACCAGCGACCAGTTGCGCACGCCCGTACGAAGCAGCGAGGTCCAATTGTTCATGCGAATGGACAAAGGCAGATCGCTCCATCCCCCGGAATGCTTAAGGAACCGTGTTGTCCACGATGCAAACGGGCCAAAGAGAAGCTGTCGCTTTCCATGCAGTCGCCTTAGGTCCAGATGCGCTGAGCCGAGGCTCGGCGAGGATGGCGGCGTGGCGCCATAGACTTTGGCTTCGTGCTGCGCGCAGATCGCGGGCTCATCGCACACGAGCCACTGGCCGCCGATGGGAAAGCCGCCCAAGCCGGCGACCTCCGCGAGTCGGGTCGTTTGCAGCAACGGCAAACTGCCACCCCCCGCGCCGACGAATACGAATCTCGCGCGTTGTTCTCGCACTTGCCCCGTAGCGACGCAGCGCAGTCCAAGCTGCCAGTGGCCCTCGCCGCGGCGCAGCCGCGTCACCTTCCAACCCGTCGCGACACCACAGTGCTCTTGCTCTGCGAGCCAGCCGCAGAGTCGGCGCGCGAGCCGACCAAAATCGACCTCAGTGCCATCACCTACCGTCGCTGCAACTGGGCCGGCAACGCGGCCTTGCATCACAAGCGGCGCCCAGTCGTGAATGACGGTTGCGTCGGTGCTCAGTTGCATGCCGCGAAAGAAATGATGGTCCATCATCGCCGCGTGCCGAGCCTGCAGGAATTCCACATCGTCAGCCCCCTTGACAAAGCACAGATGCGGAACGGCGTGAATGAAGCCTGTCGGGTCGCCCACGACGCCTGCGGCGGCCATGGCTCCCCAGAACTGCTTCGAGTGCTCAAATTGTTCGAAGATGCGCAGTGCCCTTGCAATCGGGACGCGACCCTCGGAGTCACGGCTCGGAGTGTAGCTCATCTCACACACACCGGCGTGCCCGGTCCCCGCGTTGTTCCAGCCGTCGGAGGCTTCCTGCGCAAGCTCGGACGCGACCTCGACGATCTGAACTCGAAGTCGCGGATCAAGCCGCTTGAGCATCACCGCCAATGTCGACGACATGATCCCACTACCGACAAGCACGACATCCGGAGCGTCAATAATTCGAGACTCGACACCGATGGCTTGAGCGGCTGGCGCTTGGTTGTTGCAAGCGGTCCCGATTTGCGCGTTCGCATCGGCATCGGCAGGTTCTCGGAGCATGCCATCAGGCAAGTCAATTATTTTGGGATTCATCCCATTCCCTCCAAGTGAGCAACGATTGATTGACTGTAGGACGGTCTTTCGATGCCGTCGATTGGCCTTAAGGCCGCCAGGAAAGGCCGAATTACTTGTTCACCACGTTAGGCAGCGGTTCGCCTCGCAATGCCATGACCGCGATGTGGGCCGCTGTTTCACGCAGCGTCCGTACCGACTTTGGGCTCGCCGAGGCGATGTGCGAAGCGACGATGACATTGGGCAGCGAACGCAGGGGACTGTCGGTCGGTATCGGCTCGGGGTCGCTGACATCAATCGCAGCCCCGGCCAGATGTCCAGATTGCAGCGCGGCGACAAGGGCCGCCGTCTCGACAAGATCGCCCCGAGCCAAGTTGATGAGCACGGATCCAGGCTTCATCCTGGCGATGGAGGTCGTGTTGAGAAGCTTTTTCGTTTGGGGAGTTGAAGGACAGTGCAGCGTCACGATGTCCGACTGCGCCAAAAGGTCATCCAGCGAGACCGGTTCGCAACCGGAATTTCGAACGACCTCGGGTGGAACGAAAGCGTCGAATACCAGCCTCCGACCTTTGAACGGGGCCAGTCGTGCTGCGACTTCACGGCCGATGCGACCGAAGCCGACGATCCCCACGGTTTGATCGCGCAGGGTTCGCAATTGATCAAGCGGTGTAGCCAGCCCCCATTTTCCGTCGCGAACATGCAGCGTGTTCGGAACCACTTGTCGTGTCGTGCCCAGTAGGAATGCGAGCGTATGATCGGCGACCTCATCGATGCAGTAATCGGGGATGTTGCATACCGGAATCCCGCGAGCCTTGGCCGCTTCGAGGTCCACGTTGTCGACCCCAATGCCGTAGCGGACGATCACCTTCGCCCGCTGCATGCGGGCGATCACTTGCGCATCGACTTTTGCAAACTGCGTGATGACCGCATCGGCATCGGCCACCAAAGTCATCAATTCCGATCCGGATTTCCCCTTGTCTGGGGCAACGATTTCATGCCCCAGCGGCCTGAGTATGCCCTCTTCGATATCGAGACTCGGAAACGCGTAGTCAGTGATAGCAATTTTCATTTGGAAATTTCCGAAGAGAACTCGGCGCAGACCGAGCGGCAAACTCTTAACAAAAAAGGATTGTCTGATAATCTAATCATTGGGCTCAGGGTTTGTCAATTCCCCCGGCGGAAACTCACAAGCAGGGAGGATCTCTACGAGATCGTAGGCGGCAGCTCGACGGCCCGGAAAGTCCGTCCCACAAAGAAAAACATCATGACCGAAATCATCGAAAAGTCCAAGCTTCGCGACGTCGTTGCCGATCGCCTCAAGACCTTCATTCTGGAAGGCAATCTCAAATCCGGAGACCGCTTACCAACGGAGTCTGAGCTAGCAACGCGATTCGGTATAAGCCGACTGAGTCTGCGCGAGGCAACCAAGTCGCTGGAGTTTCTCGGCATCGTCCAGGCCCGGCCGGGGCGCGGATTGACCGTCGGCAGTGTGAACATGGACCGGGTTACTGAATACCTCGGATTCCATCCGGCGATGCACGAGGTTTCTGCCGAAGAACTCATCGACACGCGAGTGCTTATCGAAGCGGGCGTTCTAGCGCATGTCGCCAGACGCATGAAGCAGGATGAGTCGCTTTACAACCATCTAAACGCGATCAATGCCCAACTGCGCCAGGCTGGCAGCATGTCTCGCTGGGTGAAATTGGATATTGCGTTTCATCGCGAGCTGATCAGCGCCAGCGGACTTTCGCCACTGATGGCCTTTACCGACGTACTGGCTGTCTTCTTTCGTCGGTTCCGCGAAAGTGTGAGGAAGGCCGAATGGTCTAGTGGCATCGAGAGTCATCAAAGGGTCATTGACGCACTGAAGGCCGGTCGTGTTCAGGAAGCCGACAAGGAGTTGCGAACGCACATCGAGAGCCACAGGGAGCGAATCTGATAAGATCGGCCAAAATGAGGGTAAGCGCGCGCATTTTTCGACCCATTCGTAAAAGTTCTTTATCGACTGCCACAAACGCAGCGACAAAAAGGACCGTCGAAGTACCAAAATCGAGATGGAAATCGGTGATGACCATCGGGTTAGTTGGTCCACTTCCAGTTTCGAATCTCTGGCATATCAAGTCCATACTCGCGGATATAAGTGTAATGTTCTTGAAGTTTATCCGTCAGTTGCTGCTTCAAGGCCGTTCCGCTATCGCCCGTTTGAGGCAAGCGGTCGATGGTGTCCATCACAAGATGAAAGCGGTCGAGATCATTCAGTACGGTCATGTCGAAAGTCGTGGTGATCGTTCCTTCTTCCTTGTAGCCGCGTACATGCATGTTGTCGTGATTGGTTCGACGATAGGTCAGTTGATGAACCAGTGACGGATAGCCATGAAACGCGAATATGATGGGCTTGTTGCGTGTGAACAGAGCATCGAAGTTCTCATCGCTCAGTCCGTGTGGATGTTCGGATGCCGGTTGCAATTTCATCAGGTCAACAACGTTCACGACTCGAACTTTCAGTTCTGGCATGTGTTTACGCAGGATCGAAACGGCTGCCAAGGTTTCAAGCGTCGGCACGTCCCCACAGCAAGCCATGACTACATCGGGTTCAGAGTCGCCATCGTTGCTCGCCCAATGCCATTTGCCGATGCCTGCGGTACAGTGTTTGAGGGCTTCATCCATCGACAGCCACTGAGGCGCCTTGTATTTGCCTGCAATGACGACATTTACATAGTTCCGACTGCGCAGGCAGTGATCCCAAACCGACAGCAGGCAGTTCGCATCGGGCGGTAAATAGATTCGCACAATCGACGCTTTTTTGTTTGCGACATGGTCGATGAAGCCTGGGTCTTGATGGGTGAAACCATTGTGGGCCTGCTGCCAAACGTGTGAAGCAAGAAGATAATTTAGCGATGCAATCTTTTTGCGCCATGGAATACCCGCTGTGACTTTGAGCCACTTGGCATGCTGGTTGAACATCGAATCGATGATGTGAATGAAAGCTTCGTAGCTGTTGAAGAGCCCGTGCCTTCCGGTCAGCAGATAGCCTTCGAGCCAACCTTCGCACTGATGCTCGCTTAGCATTTCCATGACTTGGCCATCACTGTTCAGAAACTCGTCGTTGTCTTGCGTGCGAGCTTCCCATTGCCGATTCGTCACTTCAAAGACAGCGTTCAGTCGATTGGACAGAGTTTCATCAGGACCGAAGATGCGAAAGTTCCTTTGTTGTCGATTCTGTTTCGCGACGTCGCGAAAGAACTCCCCTAAAACGCGCGTATCGGCGGTTTCAACGCTACCGGGAGCGGGAACATCGACCGCGTATTTTCGAAAGTCCGGCATAAGAAGATCTTTCAGTAGCAATCCACCATTGGCATGGGGATTTGCTCCCATCCGCCGCTCGCCGACAGGAGCCAATTCAGCGAGTTCTTCAAGCAGTCGCCCGCTCTCATCGAAAAGCTCTTCTGGCCGGTAGCTTTTCAGCCAATCTTCGAGAAGTTCTAGATGTCCTGGGTGATCGTTGTCGATTTGCAATGGGACTTGATGCGCTCGGAATGTCCCTTCGATTTGAAGGCCATCGACGAATTTTGGTCCCGTCCAACCCTTCGGTGAATTCAGCACGATCATCGGCCATTGCGGTCTCGTTGCATCATTGTTCTCGCGTGCATTGGATTGAATCTCTCCAATGCTCTCAATCACCTGATCCATAACCTGCGCCATCCGTATGCCATGGACCACGCGATGGCCAACAGCGGCAATGGACGGTAAGCCAACTTGATCGTCGAGCCATCGAACCAGGAAATCAGTCGCAGCCCCAAAACACGCCGCGTCGATCGTTCGGCCGCCACGCTGGTCTTTAAGCGAGTCATGAAATTCGAACGTCGTGTCGTTGAGACCAATTCGATCAATCGTTCCCATTAAAGTGCGAATGGGCGGTTCCATCGCTCGTCATATTTCATTTTTTCACATTCCGTGGCGCAAGCATCGCAAGCTTTGGCGCAGGCTACACAAGCTGCCGACGCAAGCGTGCAAGACCTCGCAATAATCTGTGTCGATAGACTGCAAAACTCCTGGCAGCTCATTGCTATTGCTGCGCAGGCTGCATGGTCTTTGTGGCCCTGAGACAAATGCGTCATGCAATAATTGACAATTTCATTGCACTTCGCTTCGCAATTCTGGCAGGCTTCGAGACACGCCGCATGCGTTTTGTCCAAACCGCCTGCGGTTTTCGATGAGGCCTCCTTTTCCTGTCCTTGCATAACTCCAGCGAAAACGCCAGCGGCCGCAGCTACACCAGCCGAAGCCAGTATTGTACGTCGATCCATGTGAATGCTCCTTGAAGTGATTCCCCGCGATAGCGAGGTGACCTGCCGAGGGATACCGATGTTAGTAGACCTCGATGAGTCTTTTCTAAAAAGTAGTGTTGCGAGTTCGTAGCGGCCATTGAGCGATTAACCAAAGCATCATGGCGGATTCGACTGTTGCATTCAAGTCTTTGTGTCATGATTTGAACGATGCTGGTCACACGAAAACAACCCAGGACATCCAATAGGTTCAGTGGTCGTCATTGGGGTGGTTGCAACCACCATATTCGAATGGCGAAATCGGCGATTGGAGCGGAGTCCGCGATTTGGATAATTGGAAATAGAACGGTACGCACCGAGTACTCAAGACAAATGGATCTCCGAAAAAGAGGAAGAAATCATGATGAAAACGGAAGCGCTTATTGATGAGGCAACAGAAATGTACGCCACCCAGAACGATGTTTCACTCGATCATCGAATGAACTTGAATCGACTGATGAACCAGAGACTGGCAACGGCCATTGATCTGCAGATGCAAATGAAGCAGGCACATTGGAACGTTAAAGGTCCAAGCTTCATTGCGTTGCACGAGTTATTTGATAAGGCCCATGAAGAGGTCGAGGGATATGTCGATACGATCGCCGAACGAATCGTGCAGTTCGGTGGGATCGCTTTTGGTACGGTGCGTAGCAGCGCAGCGTCCACAGAGCTTGCGGACTATCCGACCACAATCTCTGACGGTTCTGCCCATGTCGAAGCCGTCGCGCGTGCACTCTCGACATTTGGTAGCGAGGTGCGCAACATGATTTGCGAAGCGAACGCGTTGGAAGACGCAGGAACCGCAGACCTATTCACTGAGATTTCACGTGGAATCGATAAGATGTTGTGGTTCGTCGAAGCCCACTCGCAAGCTGCCAATTGAGTTGAATCTCGTATACGGAACCGACAAATGAAATGTATACCCACCTTGGTCCTGAATGTCGGATCAAGTGGGCGATTCGGTGAAATCATCGACAATCCAAACAGCCTTGCATGCGGTTGATTCCCCTGCGAGGAGCGAGCAAATCGTGCTCGTGCTCAGTGCAACGGTGCTCGTGCTCGTAATCGAATCGAGGCAATCATGACGCAATACCGTTTCGGCTGAGATCGACTTGTCTTTGATCGATCTCGAATCAAGACTCGTACGGATTGTC
>JAPLNM010000031.1 GCA_026692845.1 Planctomycetota bacterium
AGGCGGAAGAAAAAGAAAAGGCGCTCGGGCGGGAGGCGCCTTGGTAGCTGCTTAGTTACGCCTCCGCCGGGACGAGCCCGACGGTAGGCTTCTTGGCCTCCGTCGGCTTTATGCCGGCGGGGCCATGACTGACGGCTACCGAAGGCCTCGCGACACCCTTCTATTTCATCTTTTTCTTCCGCCTGAAGGCGGAAGAAAAAGATGAGGCTCTCTCGGGCGGGGACGCTTGGTAGCTGCTTAGTTACGCCTCCGCCGGGACAAGCCCGACGGTAGGCGAATTTGAAATGCCTCCGCCGGGACGAGCCCGACGGTAGGCGAATGAAGAGATTGCAGCTTACGTCGCCTCATCGAGCTTATTCCATATCGCGTTGCGATTATAAGGCCCGAAAGTTCCTACATAGTAACTAAACTTAAATAACGCCTTTTGTTCCTGGGACTCGGCAAGGCAATTCAAAATCGACAGGGCAACCGATTCCGGAGAAGCCTCGACAGTCGGACCGACAAGCACATGAATATGATTTGCTAGAATCGCTATTCTCGATAGCCTCCACTGGTTCGAAACGCATGTTTTCTGAATTGCCTGACGATAGCTTGCCAGCGATCTTCGGCGAACATCATTCCAACTGTTCTGTGTCTCCACCACAACCTGCAGTGAGTAAATGTAACGGCCATAAGAATTCGATCGCAAGAGTTCTAAATCGACCTCTGGATTGTGGTATTGCAGATCCTCAAACATCGTCTGGACTCGTTCCTGAGCCATACGATGTTTAAGCGCCTGCTGATCTACATACTGATCGAGAACCAGTGCGTTAGCAGACCCAACGCTTGTGATGCCGTAGTTTCGTTTAAATGCGACTGGTACCGATTTCCTTGCCGTATTTTGCCATCGTCCTTTCAGGAACCGGATGATTTCACAGGGAGCCAGACTTGGTTTAGTGCTCAAAAACAACTGAACAACATCAGGTGCCGTTAGCCTCCATTCCAGAAGTCGGATCCCGTCTATTTCCCAGGTGTTCCGCAAATCCTCAAGGATCGGTTTGGGTGAACCGAAATCCTTGCTAGCAAACAAAGTTACAGACCAATTCAATTGGTATGCAGCTTGGCATTCATCGGGGCGATAGATCGGTTCTTCCATGGAATTTTAAGCGGACGTGATACACATACCCAAATCCGTTATAAGCTCTGAAATTGTAGGATGCTCGATCCCTAGAGTCTATGTTTTTTCCACTAGATTTGGCCTCCGCCGGGACGAGCCCGACGGTAGGCTTCTTGGCGTCTGTCGGTTTTATGCCGTCGGGGCCTAGACTGACGGCTACGAAGGCCTCGCGCCACCCTTTTATTTCATCTTTTTCTTCCGCCTGACGGCGGAAGAAAAAGATGAAGCTCTCTCAGGGGGGGCTTGGTAGCTGCTTAGTTACGCCTCCGCCGGGACGAGCCCGACGGTAGGCGAATTTAGAATGCCTCCGCCGGGACGAGCCCGACGGTAGGCGAATTTAGAATGCCTCCGCCGGGACGAGCCCGACGGTAGGCGAATTTAGAATGCCTCCGCCGGGACAAGCTCGACGGTAGGGTTTGGTGCCAAGAGGATCAGCGGAAGTCGTCGATGGTCAGAAGCGTAGCCAGTCGATAGCCAGCTTGCTCGATCGCTTGGCGACCTCCCTCAAGCCGATCGATCACTCCGTAGATTCCAAGGACGTTCAATCCGAAGTCCTTCGCTGCTTCGGCGGCCTTCAGAGCGCTTCCTCCGCTGGTGATGACGTCTTCGACGATCACGCAGCTCATTCCCGGCTCGACAGGTCCTTCGACCAGTTTGCCAGTGCCATGGGTTTTGGCTTCTTTGCGGACCATGAATCCGAGCATTGGCAAGCCGCGTTGTCCTGCGAGCACGACGATTGAAGCGGTGATTGGATCAGCCCCGATCGCAAGTCCACCGACTGATGCGGGTAATTGGCCTGGAGAGTTCGATTCGATCAAGTCCAGCAGACCGGCGGCGATCCAGTTGGCACCTTGGGGGTGCAACGTTACTTTGCGGCAATCGAGATAGAAAGTCGCTTGTTTGCCGCTAGCGAGGGTGAAATTCCCGAACTGTAAGGCGTTCTTGCGCACCAGCGCCTTGAGTTGCTCTTGGTCGTATTGCATAGATCGTGCTGGGTGGATGGACTGTTTTTAGTTTACTTCCGGATGGATACTTGGCATCCGCGTCCGAGCATACCAAAAACGTCCCCCGCATCTAGCGGAGATAGGCTGATGCAACCGATATTAGCCGCCCCGGAATCGACGGCCGCTGAGCCGTGGATGCACAGGTCTTCTCCAAGATCGATCCAGTATCCGCCTAGTGGGTTTCTCGGATCCTTGGCGGGAATCTGCATCCCGTTGGCCGAGTAGTAGTTTCGATCTCTTTGTTTGTCTTGGACCTCATAGACACCAGGGCGAGCTGCAGGTTCGTTCCCGAAGCTCACCGGGTAACGACCAGCATAGAGTTCTCCGAGAAAGAGGGTCAATTCGTTGCGATCCAGAACGATCTCCGCACGGAAAGGCCCTTGAAGGACCTTGAGCCTTCGGTCGGTTCCCAGCGAGGACTGTTCGTCGAGTCCGTTGATTTTGGCGAGGATCGACACAGGTACATTGCACGTTTTGGCTACTTGTTCGAGCGTTTCGCCTGGATTGACGACGTAGGGGACATCCAGCAGGTGCCGTTGGGAGAAGATCACCTCGCGGGCCAGGGCATCGAGCAGATCGATTAAGTCGGCTTGTTGTTCGTAGGTCAGATCCTGTGCGTTGTAGAAAACCGACAGTGTGGCCAGAGCCTCTTTGAGTTTCCCGGCGTTGGCTTGCTCGAGCGCCATGCGTTTGGCGTTGGAAAACGATTTACCCGAGGCCGAAGATGGCATTCGTGGAGCAAGCGTGTTGGCCGGATCAGCCGTTTGGTTTCGCAGGTTGGCCTCTGGGTTGCGAATTTGGGTCGCATCGGCCATCGTCTTGGCATTGCCGTGGAGTGAGGGGAGATCCAAAACAGGGATGTCGTTGGATTTGGTTCCGGCCGCTGGCTTGACGTTTGGATCGAGGCTAGGGGAGGAGGATTTGGGCATTAGGGTACCTACGGGAGTTCCGAGCGAAGGTGGCTCGAGGGGCAATGGCGAGTTGGGCAACTCCAGCGAGGGAATTTCGGGCAATGGGGGTTCGAGCCCTAGGTTGGACGGGGAAGCAGTGGGCTGCGCTGGTCCTGGGGCAGGTAGGGACAAGGGAGGTGGGGGTGAGAATGCGGGATTCGGATTCTTGGCGAAAGCCTCGAACGCGTTGCTGGGAGCTGGTCCATTTCCGGCTGAGGAGACATTTCCGGGGGCAGCTCCGCTGGCCGAGGGGCTCGATGGCGGAGCGTAGTTTGGTTTTGGCAGATCGACATCTGCATTGAACACATCGGGGTCGACCAAGCCCTGTAAGGCTGGGTTAAGTTCCGGTTCTCGGTGATTCAGCGCGATGTAACCGCCGTAAAGCACAAAGAGCAACAAAACTACAACGACTGCTGTTTTGATCGTTTGCACTGCGGTCCTCCTGACCGTTTCCATTGTCGAAATCCATGGGCGAAATGCCGGAAACTCTCCGGACGCGGGGTCGATGCTAGAGAGGATTAAGCCTCGAAGTCAATCTCAATTTTTCCATCCTGTTCCCGAACAGGATAGGACCTGAGCATGGATTGGCAGGTCGCCGAGTTATTTCCGGTAATCAGATCGTACCTCCAGCCGTGCCAGGGGCATTCGATGGTACCGTCGGCGAGTTTGCCTTTGGCCAGGGGGCCTCCTTGATGCATGCAAATCCCGTCCAAAGCGTAAATTCCACCGCTGTATCGAAACAGGGCGATGATATTCCCATGCCAGACGATTTCGATCCCTTGGCCTTCGACCAGGGCTTCCGATGTTGCAACCTCTTGAAATGCCATCTTTTGGTGGTTCTACTTTGGGGGGAAATTTTCGGATTGGACACCTAACCGGACTTGAAATCTAACGAATCCCTTTCTGAGCTCATAGATTGGACCGATTCAAACGGGAAATCTTAAGTACAATTCTCGAAGTCTGATTATCTCCAAGCAATTTCGAAAGACACTCCCGGAGTCCCTCGATGAAATTTTCTTCTTATTTCGTCCTAGCACGCCATTGGGCTATGTTAGCCCTAGGATGTTGGATCAGCCTTAACGCAAACGGATTTGCAGACGACAAGATGCCTGAAAAAATTACCACCGTCGAAGGAATCACCGAGTACTCTTTGGAAAATGGATTGAAAGTCCTGCTGTTCCAGGATCGAAGCCAACCCAAGGTGACCGTCAATTGCACGGTCTTTGTAGGATCTCGGCACGAAGGCTACGGCGAAGCCGGGATGGCACACTTGCTCGAACACATGCTCTTTAAGGGGACCGAGCTGCATCCGGAGATTCCCAAACTGCTAAAAGACAAAGGGGCTGACTTCAACGGGACTACCTGGTTGGACCGGACGAACTACTACGAGACGTTACCGGCAGGCGACGAGAACCTCGAGTTTGCCATCCGCCTGGAAGCCGACCGTTTGGTCAACAGCAAGATACTTGGCGAAGACCTCCAAAAGGAGTTTTCCGTCGTGCGGAGCGAATTCGAGCAAGGAGAGAACAACCCCGTTGGTGTTCTCCAGCAACGCATGTTCTCGACCGCTTATCAATGGCATAACTATGGCAAGTCCACTATCGGCAACCGCAGCGACATCGAGCGAGTCCCGGTCGATAGTTTGCGTGCGTTCTATCGCAAGTACTATCGGCCTGACAATGCCATGGTGATCGTCGCGGGCAATTTCGATCAAGACAAAGCTTTGGAATGGATCCAAAAGTACTTTGGAGTTTTGGCCAGACCCAAGACCCCATTGCCACTGACCTATACCGTCGAGCCTCCTCAGGACGGGGATCGCATCACGACGGTTAGGCGTGTCGCAGACACCCAGTACGTCGGCGCGGTGTACCACATCCCGGCCGGTTCGGATCCTTTATTCCCCGCGATTGAAATCCTATCGGTCATCCTGACGGACGTTCCGAGCGGGCGGCTTTACAAAGCGCTCGTCGAGACGAAGAAAGCGACCTTTGTCGCTGCCGACGCGCCGTCGCTGCACGATCCTGGACTCTTGACGGTTTTGGCTCAGGTTCCCAAGGATCAGTCGCTTGACGAAGCCCGAAAAACGATGCTAGATACCTTAGAGAATCTAGCTCAAGAGCCGATCACCGACGCGGAGGTCGAGCGGGTCCGTAGGCAATTGTTGAACCAACGCGAGATGCTTGGTGCCAAGACGCAGTCGCTTGCAATCAACTTGAGCGATTGGGCGGCGCAAGGAGATTGGCGGCTGTACTTCCTATTCCGAGACAATTTGGAAAAAACCACCGCTGCAGACGTTCAAAACGCTGCCCAGCGATTCTTGGTCCGAAACAATCGAACCGTCGGGATCTTTGAACCCGTCAGTGCCGCTGATCGGATCGAGGTTCCCGATCGGCCGAACCTCGAACCGATGCTTGCCGGTTACACTGGACGCGAGGCGGCCAGCGAAGGCGAACAATTCGAACCGAGCCCGAAGAACATTGAATCGCGGCTGATGAAGGGTAAGCTCAAGTCGGGGATTCCTTTCGCGATGCTCCCCAAGAAGACCCGTGGAAGCACGGTCAACGTCACGTTGAACTTGCGATTTGGGGACGAAGATTCCCTCAAGGGCAAGTCGACTGCGATCGAAATGCTCGGCCCGATTCTATCGCGAGGGACCACCAAAATGCCGCTCCAGGAGTTCAACGATCGGCTCGATGAACTCAAAGCCAATCTGAGCGTGCAATCGGCCCGCCAAGTCCTGAGCGTGAGCATTGAGACCAAACGCGAAACGCTCCTGGATGTCCTCGATGTGGTTCGCGAAATGCTCCGAGAACCAGGCTTTGATTCCAAAGAATTCGAACTGCTCCGATCCCAGACGATTGCCGAGCTCGAAAGCCAATTGCAAGAGCCCCAAGTCCTAGCGATGCGAGACGTCACCCGATCCCTGAACCCTTACGAACGAGGGGACATCCGCTACGATGCGACGGTCGAAGAAGAGCTTGAGGACATCAAGGCTCTGAAGCTCGAAGACGTCCGATCGCTCCATGCAAACTTCCTCTCGGGAAGCCAGGGAGAGGTTTCGATTGTCGGGGACTTTGACCCCGCCGAGGTCCAAGAGAAACTCTCGGGGCTGCTAAGCAATTGGAAATCGAATATCCCTTATCAACGCGCTGCGGTCGCTCCGACGCTCGATTTGCAAAAATCGATCAAGTCGATCGAAACCCCGGACAAAGCCAATTCGGTCTATTTTGCTACCCAGCAATACGCCATGCGGGATGATGATCCGAGCTATGCCGCCTTGCTCATGGGCAATTTTGTGCTCGGAGGAGGCACCCTCTCGTCGAGGCTCGGGGACCGAGTCCGTCAACAAGAAGGCCTTTCCTATGGAGTCGGTAGCATGCTGCGAGCCAACCCCATCGACGAATTCGCCTCGCTGAGCGTCTATGCGATCGCAAACCCGTCGAATCGAGATAAACTCATCGAAACGATCGATCAAGAGGTTCGCAAGCTCGTCAAGGAAGGGGTGACCAAGCAAGAGCTTGAAGCCGGCATCCAGGGTTTCCTACAAAGTCAGCAACTGAGCCGCTCTAGAGACGGTGCGCTTGCGGGATTGCTTGCCACAAACCTCTTCGCAGGCCGCGATATGACTTACTACGAGAAGCTCGAAGAAAAGATCGCAGGCCTGGACGTTGAAACCGTCAATGATGCGATCGCCGAGCATATCGATCCGGACACGTTCATCATTGCGACGGCTGGGGATTTCGCCAAACCGACTCCCGCGAAACCCTCTCCTGACAAACCCGCGAATCCTTAATCCTGCGAGTGCTCTTTAGAGCCACCAACGCTCCACGAACCGCTCGACGAACTGCTCCATGAACCGCACCTTGCCTCGAGTTTGCCAAGCGATACTCGAGACCTGGCCTGCGGATCGCTGGAGCGGTAAATCCGTGGTCGTGGCACTTAGCGGAGGACCCGACAGCGTGGCGATGCTCCGGGCACTCGATGAGATCGTAAAATCGCAGGCCGTTTCGGGGCAGACTCGATTGGTCGTAGCGCATTTAAACCACCGACTCCGCGGTGCGCAGAGCGATCTGGACGAGGCGTTTGTCCGCGAACTGGCCCAGTTGCTGGGCCTCGAAGCGGTCATTGAGGTTGCCCCCGAACCGATGCACCACGGAGGTGAGTCTCGATGGCGCAAGGCTAGGGCTGAGTTTCTCCGACGCACAGCCCAGAGAGTCGATGCGCAATGGATCGCGACGGCCGCGACGGCCGACGACCAAGTCGAAACGATGCTTCACCATCTGCTCCGGGGCACCGGTCCGGCTGGATTGGCAGGAATCCGTTCGGAAAGAAGCTTGGGTGGCGATCTGAGGTTAGCTCATCCGTTGATAGGAGTTTGGAAGCCGGAATTGCTAGAGTATTTGAGTTCTTTGGGGCAGGCCTACCGAGTCGACCAAAGCAATTTGAGCAATGATTTTACACGCAACCGGATCCGCAATGAGTGCTTGCCCTACCTTGAGCAATTCGTTGGCTCGGACCGGCTCAAGCAACGATTATGGACGGCCGGGGAATTGATCCGTCAGGAGCACGAGGTGATCGAGGCAATGGCCAAGCAGTGGCTCGATTCAGCGGCGATCGATTGGCAGCAAGACAGACTTCAGATCATCGATTGGAAAGGGCTCGCTGCGTTGCCTTGGCCGGTCCTGCAAAGCGTCCTGGTCCGGATTTGGCATCGGATGCACTGGCCGCTTCAGGAGGTAGGAAACCGGCATTGGAATCGAGTCCGCCTATGGTTGGAAAAATCCCGTAAGACAACACATCCGCAAAGGTTGCAGATGCCTGGCCGTATCGAGCTTTACCTCAGGCAAGGTAAGCTTCGAATCGGTCGGCTCGACGCGACGTTGAAGAACTCCGAGGAATCGGTTTAGGCTCCGATGAAGTTTCCGTCTTCATCGTATCGGACCATGGCGAAGTAGATAAAGATTACTGCGAGCATGGGGATGACAGCCAGAAAGATCGGGTTTACGAGCAGGATCAAACCGGCCACGATGGATAAATAAATAGTCCATAACAAGCGTGTTTCTTTCCAAAATGCTTTGAAACGTTTCATGGATGGACATTTCCTGGAATGTTTACTTCGACAGTTCCTTGGCCGTCGCATGCAGTCCGGCGGTATTGCCAAAACGCAGCGATCCGGGCAACAGGTTGGGATCTTTGATCGACGAGGCTTTGCCGAAGTCGAATGTCGGAATCGCGTCAGAGACCTTGATGCTTTGGGGGCGTAAAACGGCAGCCGAATCCAGTAGGGTACCAAGAGCGCCATCGGCTTGCCAAGTCACGTTCGAAAGTGTTTTGCCCGAAGGAGCATCGAGGATCGCAAGGAGCACGGCGAGTTTGCGCAGATACAAGCTTGGGTTGTACCCGTAGGTATAGCATGCTGCGGGTCTGGGATTTTTTACAAGCGACTGCTCCGTGGCTCCGAATTGGATTCCCCAAGCATCATCGACAGCCAGGATCGCTTCGTCCGACTTGGGGATTTGCGTGGATTGTAGGTCGCCGACGATTCGAATTTTTAGGCCGGGGTTCACGCTGTTGTTCAGAGGAGAGCCGGATTTGAGAATTCCGACGTTGGTACCATCGGCGTTAACGACACGGACTGTGACGATGCCGTTTTCCGATCGAGCTTCGGTCACTGCAAGCGATTTCGCGACGGTGTTGGCTGGCGATAGGATCGTTTTCCATCCGGTTTGCCGGATCTGTGGAGAAGCTGCGACCTGTGTCGCTACGTCGCTTGCCCAGCGTTCGAGCAAGTCGGCTTCGAATTCGATCCCGCCTTGGGGCTTCGGATGCTGATCGTCCCAGACGGTCATATCGGCAGCTTGGAGGACCTGGAAATCCTTTTCGAGGATCGGTTCGTCGAGGCCTAAGCCGAACAGACGGTTCATAAAACCGTACATTGGAACACGGGTTACGTGATTGTAGTTGTGGGGGAAATGGGTTGCATTGTGTAGGCTGACCGCATCGGGCACGCCGTAAAGACCGTAGAGTTTTTTGAGTTCTGGAAAACCGTCCTTGGCCATGTCCTTGGTCCAGTCGTTGGCTGCATTGACACCCAAGGGGCGTGGGGCAGTCAGGGCTGCGATTTCAACGTTGCCCGTATTGACCCGTAGACCGACTGCATTTTCGCAGGTGCACCCACCTTGCATCGAGGTGCTGACCATGACGACCGGATAAGCACCCGCGAAGCGTGGGTCGATGGCCGAGGCGATAAACGTCTGGGTTCCTCCGCCACTGGCACCGGTAATCGAAATCCGCTTGGCATCGACATCCGGACGTTGCAGGAGGAACTCCAGGGATTGGATGCTATTGATGGTTTGGATCCCCATGATGTTTTGAAGCATGCCTTCGGCTTTGGTGCTATAAAGCAACCATTTGCTCGCGGCGATGTCCGGGTTGGAGACTTTGTTTCCGAACCCGTGGACGCGTTCGGCGCTGATCTGTTGGCTGTCGGCATTCCCCATCATGTCGTAGTGGAACACGACGATCCCCATGCGAGCCATTTGCACGCAGCGCGCTTGGAGGGGGCTGTGGGCAGCGGATTCGAATCGTTCGGCACCGGTGATCAGCTCGCGTTTCATTTCCGCATCGGCGGTGTAATAGAACCGACCGTTGGCCCAATGCCCGTGCGGACACAAAACTGCGGGTCGTTTCTGGCCCTCGGTCAGTGGGGTTGTCGGAGTGTAGAGACTACCGGTAACGAAGAATCCTGGGAGGCTTTCGAAGTAGACTTTTTCGATCGCATAGCCGTCCATTTCCTTGCGAGAATGCACGACGGGTTTGACCGGCGCGAGGGTCGGCATTGGGTACATCCCCAACGAGACGAGCAACTGCTGACGCAGATCCTTGGCGCGTGACTCCCAGGCCTCCTTGCTCTCGGGGACGGCGAACGGGAAATGCCCATCGAGATCCTTGATCGCGTATTTCGACTCGGGTGCTCGGATCGGATCGACTGGTTCGATGGCCGATGCGACGTTTCGATCGGCTGCCAAGTTTGAGAGGGCGGCTGTTGCAATTAGGGCACGGATCCAGATCGATCCGGAGCCGGATCGGGATCGCGAGCCGGATCGGGAGCGGGAATTGCGGGAAGCTTGGAAATTCATGACTGTGGGCTCCTGTGGAGGGAAATGCTCGAGGATGCAGAAGGGGTCCAAGGCAGCTATAATTGCACGGTGAAAAGACAAGGGTTCAACTAAAGTAAGATCAAGTATACCAACGAATCGGCAGCCTTGGTTACGGGATTTCGGTTCGTGAGACTCCGACAGCAAACGAGGACTAGCAAACGAGGCGTCCATGTTATTGTACCACAGTGAAATCTTTGAAAAACACGATACTGGAAGTCATCCCGAGTGCATCGCACGAATCGTCAATGTCCGCAGGATGCTCGAGAATCAAGGCTGGATCGAGCGTTGCGCGAAACCGAATTGGATGGCCGCGACGCTTGAGCAATGCAAGAAGAATCACACGGAGGCTTACCTCGAGCAACTCCATCGTTGGTGCGAACAGTCTGCCGGGCGTGTGGAGTCCGACACGGTCGTCTCGTCGGGCTCATGGGATGCAGCGACCTTGGCTGCCGGGGCCGCATGCGATGCTGTGCGTCGGGTATGCCGTGGCGAGGACACCCAAGCCTTTTGCGCGATTCGACCTCCCGGGCATCATGCTTTGAAGGATGCTCCGATGGGGTTCTGCTTGCTCAACAGCATTTCGATCGCAGCGCAGCACGCTCGCTCTTTGGGGTGCGAAAAGGTCTTGATCGTCGATTGGGACGTGCATCATGGCAACGGCACGCAAGCCTCTTTTTGGGAGGATCCGACGGTGGGATTTGTATCGATCCATCGGTTCCCATTTTATCCAGGTACTGGTCGTGTCGATGAAACCGGGGCTGGGCAAGGGCTAGGCACGACGGTCAATATTCCCGTACCAGCCGACACCGGCCCGAAGACCTTCCTCGAACAGCTTGCAACCCAGACGGAGAAGTTCGCAAGGAAGTTCAAGCCCGATTTGATTTTGCTCAGCGCTGGGTTCGATGCCCATGAGAACGATCCGGTAGGCGGATTGAGTTTGCAATCCGAGCATTACTTCGAAGCCGGAAAATGGATAGCCGCTTTAGCGAAGGAGCATTGCCAAGGGAGATTGGTGTCGCTTCTAGAAGGTGGCTACCACTTGAAGCACTTACCCGAGTCGGTCGACGCTCATCTCCAGGGCTTGGTCTCGGGGTGAACGATTGGGACAATCGTTCTACCGTGTTTCCTCAACTTCGCCTCGGGGCGAACGATTGAGACAATCGTTCTACCATAGGTGCAGTCTCCGCGTTTGCGAAAATTTTTTTCGAACCAAATCCGGGCAAGATTTGCAATTCTTTTCTAGAATCAATAGCGGTGTTGATCGCTGGCCAGCGCACAAGGTGTTATTGCACCTGAGCAACACTTAGGACCCACTCACGTTGCTACCTAAGGAGGGATTGCTGATGCGTTCCATCGGTGCTGGCTGGACTCGTCGAATATTCGCTAAGACTAGTAATTCGCTACACAAGCGAAACCCAAAAAAAGACTCGAATCGCAAAAGAGCTTTGCTGCGGCGGATCCTCTTCGAAACCTTGGAAAACAGGCAACTGATGACCGCATCACCCTGGCTCCAACCTTTCCCTGAGCTACCCGACGCTGGAGCCAATGCGCCAGTCAGCTTCCCCTGGATCGGTACCGGCGGGAACTTTTTTGGTCCCCGCGAAAAAGTTTGGATCGACAGCTTCGGTCCTACCGTTGAAGGAGGCGACCCAGGCTACATCCGAATCGCTAGGTCCAATACCCTACCCTCTTTGGAAGTCACCTTCAATATCCTTGCAGACTCGACAGCTCAAAAGAATGTCGACTACCTCGACCCGAATCCCATCGTCGTGTTCGAACCCGGACAAACCTATGTCGACGTGCCTATCGTCGCGATCGATGACGCGATTCCCGAAGCGACCGAGTCGGTCCGGTTTGTGCTTTGGGATACTTCCCGAGTTGGTACCTGGACCCCTTCGGATATCACCAGCTTAGTGATCTCCGACAATGATCAAGGGTCGCGCATGACGACCCTTGAACTGCTCCCACCTGTCGATGGCCAAGAAGGCCTCCGCGATGGAAAAATCCGGGCACGTCGCTCCGGCTCAACCCAAGAGCCTCTCCAGGCCCCCTTCAAGGCGTTCTTCGGAAATGGGCTCATCGACGATCGGGATGTCCGGTTGAGTCCCAAACAATGGAATGCAAAATCTAGCACGGGTTTTTTTTACTTCCCGGCCGGGGAATCGTTAGCCTCAGTGGGCGTCTTGGTCCTCGACGATACCGAAGCTGAAAACACCGAGTGGATGGATATTCAGTTGCTACCAAGTCCCAACGGCGAGTACCTTTTGGGAGGAAAACCTCAACAAACTCTCCGTATCTTTGACAACGATTCGGGTTCTGGAAAAAGACCGACCGATGCGCCTGGAATCACCCAGATCACCCTTTCCAATGACACCGGGTCCTCCCCAAGCGATCGTGTCACCTGGGACGAACGCCTCGAAATATCGATCGATGGCAAACTTCTCGGTGGACGCCTGCAAACCGAATTCGACTGGACCGGTGATTTCATTCCAGACACCAGCATTTCGGTCCATCAATCCCCTTCGACGTTCGGACTCGACCCTCGGAAATCGGATCCGAGACTTGCCGATCAACACGGCTTGCGCATCGTTCGATACCGTTCGAATTGGTACACCAAAGACGATGTCTTGATCCAGCAATCCCCCTGGGAAGATTTCGCCTACCAGGTCGTCGAGAATCCGGACTCAGGTCCCTTGCGATTGAGCGATTTACGGCTCAAGGTCGATACGGGAAACTCCACCGACCGCATATCGAGCAATCCAACCGTGTGCGTCTCGATCCTAGGCCAGTACCCTCACACCGAGTCAGAACTCTCGTCGATACGGATCGAATGGGATCAGACCAATGACGGCCGTGCGGACCATTCGGCCCTGCTGCCGACGGAGCAGCGCAGTGTTGACTTTGACCCTCGCACTGTGGATCCTGCATTTGCTCGGTTTCCAGGACCTCGGACTTTGCGTGTCCGGCTTCTGGACGATACGACGCAGGAACCGCTAGGCTCCTGGGAAACTCTCGAATTTACGATTCCCAACACTCCGCCCACACCCTGGATCGTTTCGGAGATCACCCACAGGCCGCCGGGGCTACTGCAAGGCCGCGTGATCGATCCGAGCTTACAGGCCATGAACCCCAACTCCGGTGGTCTGGATCTGTCAGCTTCCCAATGGCTAGCTTCCCAATTACCAAACTCCAATTTATCAAACTCCTATTTATCGGTGCAGATCGCCAAGGAACTCGAAGATCAAGCGATTGCAACCGTTCCGGTCGAACAAGATTTCTCTTTCGAAGTAGCGATTGCGAATCTAACACCAGGAACCCACACCCTGCGGTTGCGTGCTCAGCAGTGGTCGAGCGAGTTGAGCATGTTTTTGACTGGGAACTGGACCGAGTACCGCCTTGAGGTCTCCCCTGCCGAACCTCCATCGATCCCTACTGCTCGGCTTCGCAACGACACCGGCACATCGAACCTCGATCGATCGACGAGTGATCCGACGATCCTCATCGACGTGGTATCCAACGCATCAGGATCTGGGTTGATGTTTCTGGACATCGATACAAACTCCGATTCGCAGGTCGACCATGTCATCCCCGTCCATCGCGAAGCGGAATCCAACTCCAGCCTGATTGTGTACCGCGACGAGACCCTTTCGGCCGGCCCTCAGCACTACCGTTTTCGCTCAAGGAATGTCGATCCGCTCTCGGATTGGGAAGCGACTGGGGAATGGACCGATTTCCATTGGACTTATGCTCCGGCCAAGTCTCCCTCGCTGTCCATCGCGCTGCTACGCGACGACGGCGCATCGAGCACCGACAGGATCACCTCGATCAGTACCCTCGTCGGACAGTTCATCCCAAGTGACGATGTGGCCGATGCGGAGTCCTCGCTGGTCCAGATCGATTGGGACTCCGATGGCCGCGTCGATGACTCGGTCCGTCCTCAGCCCGATGGTAGTTTTACGATCCGACCTTCGCGGAACCCGATTGGTCCTCGGCGTGTTTCGGCCCGGATCGAGTGGACCGACCCTTTTCGAGAAACGATCCATTGGAGTCCCTGGACAACCTTCGACTACCAACTGACCAACCCATCGGATTCGGCACCGAGCATCGACGCACTGCGCCTTCTTTTCGACACCGGTATCAACCCGACGGATCGCGTCAGCAGCAGCTCGACGATCACTGGGACGGTCCTCAAAGAACTTAGCGCCGGCGATCTAATCGAGGTCGATCGCAATGGCGATGGACTGACGGATGAGCAAGTTTCCCTCGACCCATCGGGGCGATTTTATTACTCCCCGATGGGGCTGTCTTTCGGTGCGCATGTGCTTGCCTTTCGTACCCGTGGACTCCAAGCAGTCCCGAACGGTTTTTCGAGGAGTCCATGGCAGTTGTTCGACTTGACCTATGTCGCCTCGACCCTAGAACCCGTAGTGATCGATTCGATCGGGCTTGTCAATGATTCGGGAATTGCAAACGATCTTAGGAGCGAGCAAGGGGTCATCGCGGGCCGCGTGTCGAGCCCATCGGGCATCGCAGGTTCCGTCGTTTTGGTCGATCGTGACCAGGACCGCCAAGCCGACCAGACCATCGCTGTGGATTCAGAAGGTCGTTTTCTCTTTGACCCCAAGCTCCAGTCGACCGGCCAGTTTACGTTTTCGTTCAAGCCCATGCGTCTGTACGACACGGCGGTTGACGAATCACCTACGAGCCGATGGAGGGACTTCACATGGGTGATCGAGGATCAGCCCGATGTATCTCCTGAACTTTACGGATTGGCATATGTCCCAAGCGACAGCTTGAAGGGGGCCCAGATCGTCGGAAAAGTACGTTCTCAGAGCTCCGTCGAGACGATTCGAGTCGATATCGACTCCGATGGAGACGGACATGTAGACCGCACTGTGGCGTCGACTGCCTACGGAGATTTTTCGATAGGACTCGACGACGTATCGCCAGGAACCTATGCCTATCGCCTGCGCGCTGTTGCGACCGGAAGCCTGATTGAATCGCTTCAGGTCGGCTCATGGCAGACACTTGCCTTCGAATTGTCGGGCCCGCCGACGACCCAAGCGCGAATCGAGGAACTTAAACTCCGAGTCGACGATGGATTTGACGACTCGGACCGAATCACAAGCGACCCGAGTCTTGTGGGTCGGGTCAGTCGCAGTTCGGCCTATGGGATGCTCGTCCTAGAGTTCGATACCGATGGAGACGCAATCGTTGATGATCGCTCGATCGCCGCCGAGGATCTCCTCTTTCATTACACCCCAACTCAGATTGCACCTGGAGCTTTCCACATTCGCGCCCGGACGATGGAGTTAATGCCCACAGGAAATGTATTGCGTAGCGAATGGTCGGAATTGCGAGGAACCTTGGTGTCCAAAACAAGCGGTGCACTGAGAATCGAATCGATAGAATTGCTCGGCGATTTCGGGCAAACTCCTGATGACCTTCGTTCGAGTCACCCGATGATCATAGGCTTTGTGGGCAATGCGTCCCAAGGAGCCAATCAGTGGGTTTTGGACATCGATCTGGATCGCGACGGATCGAGCGATCAAAGCGAATTGTTTTGGGGAAACCATTTCAGTGTCACGCCTCGGATTGCTCAGCATGGGATGGTGGATCTGGGACTGCGGATCCGGTCCAAGGACTCGAGCGAAGCGAGCCCTTGGTACTCCTTGGGCTTCCTTTATCATCCAGAGCCGCGCAGCCGAGAAGCCGACGCTTGGGTGTCGACCTACCGAACGATCGCAACGGCGATGAACCAAGGGGCATCACAGCATATCCAGGGATTAGGACAGGCGATTACGAAACTGGCTCAGGACAGGCAGACGGCGAGCACCGAGCGAGAGGTTCGCAATCAAGTATCGATCAGCCATCGGCTCTTGGCGATTCGGGAATCGGCTAGTGGCTATTGGAGTCAGATCGCCGAGGCACAGGTTCAATTAAGTAAGAGCCAACGCGAGGCGCTTGACGCTCTGCAAGAGCGATTGGAATCGACCGGCTCGCCCGAGGTGATGTTGCCCCTACCCGAGGAGCTAGCGATTCTATGGCCCTCGGATCCGCTTCCCGTGCTGCCCTACCTGGATAGCGAGTGGTTCGCGGCTGAGGAAACGCTCCCTCGGCCTCCGGTCCTTGCGCCCCTGGATCGCAACGAGCCGAGCATTGCGAGCTTTGCTCGGAGTACCACGCTTTCGGAGGCACTTAATCGTGATGACTTAAGCGACATCGGAGTCGACTTGAACGATCACCAAGCCTATCAGTCCGACTTGCAGACCCGTCGCTCGAAGCTGATTACCGACTACCGCTCGCTCCAATCGCAATCCAACGCAAGAATCGTTCAGGCGCAGGAGATTTATGACTTGGTAATGAGCGATGCGGAATCCGCGTACCGACGGGCGATGCAAGAAAACGGCAAGGCCATGGATGGTTTTTTCGCCGAGGATTACTCTGCGATTTTTCAGCAGTTCGCGCAGGACACCCAAGCGTCCCAGGAGTTTTTTCAAGCGAGGCGCAAGGCCACGGAGGATCGCTACCGGGCCGAAATGAAACTGGTCAGCGAATCGCACGCAGAGCAGATGCGGACGGCTGCGAGGAATCGTGATGCGAGTTTTGAAGCAGCGATCCGCGAACTCGCTTCTGTACTCAACAGGGTGCCACCCCCTGAATGGCCGATCGTCAAGGCCGCTATTGTCAGGCACGCTCAGTTGCGTTTCGATGCGGAGCATTTGTACGACAAAACGGTCCTGAGCATCCGAATCGAAGAGCAAAGCGCTTCGTACAAAATCCAGCGGGAACAGTTCGCGGAAAACGCTCAAGCTCAGCGGGAGTATGCGATTGAGGCATCAGAGATCCAGCGCGTTCGCGATGCAGCACTTGCCGAGCAAAAATTCCAGTTCGCTCTTCGTCGAGCCAATGCGGCAGAACGCCTAGACCGAGCCACGGAATTGGCTGGCTACAACCTCAAAGTCGCCCGCGATCGAGCTTGGGCTGAACTCGAACAAGCGAGGAACTTGGTCGAACGCGATCGGCGAATAGGGTTCGATGGACTCATGCGACGATTCGATCTTGCGCACGCGTCGGCACTGGTCGCGACCCTAACGCAGATCGATCAACTCCTTGCGACACCGGACTCCAACGCGCACTTGAAAAAAGCGAAAGCTCGACAGGAGTTGCTCGACGCCTGGGATCCTAAGCTAGAGCAAAGTAGCATCGCCCAAGCCGACGTTTGGAAACAGTTTGCTTCTGCGAAAACTACAGCGGAGTTGAATCGCCGAATTGAGAACTTAGCCGATGAGCATGCACGCACGAATGAGCGGCTCGATGCTACTTGGGCGTTCAGAAAAGAGCATGCCGCCCTTGTACAATCCCACGCCAAGAGCTTGGCCCAAATCAGGCATGACACGCGATCCGGACTGATCGAGGCCGAACACTTGCAATCGCTCGATACAGGGCTGATGGGGATCTCTTATCTGGAAGGGGAGTCATCCATCGCGAGCGATTTCAGGCAGCGCTCGCTCAATGCCATGGTTTACACGCCACCTGAGCCCATGGATTGGCTTGGGGGTTGGGGATGGATCAACGATGATTTCTTGATTGCGGCAAGCGGGAGTGTCACCATTCCTGCTCCGACGGCATTTCAATTGACGCACGACCAATCCGTGGCGACCGCCGAGTTGGTCTACCGAAGCGAATCGAGTCGCATCGGGATCGATCATCGGTACTTTCAGCAACGCGATACGATCGAGGCGAAGTCCTTGCAGGAGGTCGAGTCCCTCAGGGTCGGGAGTTTGGGAGCTGAAGTGGAACTGCAGCGTCGTTTTCATTTGGCGAGTGCTCGGGCCGATCGCAAGCAAGCCGTCGGCCAAGTCGATCGAAAAGCCGACTGGGACTCGGCGGTAGCAATCGCAGAAAAGGACTACCGCATCGCTGGTAATGACTTGGTTCTGAGGATCGAACAGCAGCTGGCAATTGGCCGATCCGCGTATATGCGTTCCATGCATGGGATCCACTTGGAACGATCCATCGAGGAATGGGATACTTATTTGTCGGGTGTTCAGAAGTGGCGAGATTCCGATCCGACCGAGTGGACCGACTACATCCTTGCCGACGCGACCGCAGCTAGGCGGCTGGGAGTCCAACGGGCGCAGTTGACCAGGGGATTGGCCGATTCGCTTGCCGAGCAGAAAGATCGGGATGATTTTATAACCGCTCGCATCGATCGATTGGCAGACTCTGAAAACGCGACGAGCGATTTCGAATACCGTCGGTCCAAGCTCGTCGCAGAGCGAGAGCTAGGCCGATCGATCGCAGACGCAAAGTTCGTTTTTGCGGAGAAAACCGCTGGGGTGTTGCAATCGCAGGACTCAGGATGGAACTTCGCAGTCCCGACGCATTCAACCCCGACACAGCTAGAGTTGCGTCTAAGTGCGTCTAGGGTGACCGAGCAAGCCGCCCGGCTTGATGCTCAGTCACAGCTTCATGCGAGCACTCGGCGGGCCGAGGCCCAACGGACCCGTTCGCGTGGAATCTATCAAATCCAATTGGAACTAGTCTCCAGCGGTTTCGATTGGGCCAAGTATCAGCGGGGCCTTGAGTTGCTCGATCGACTTTTCCACGAGAGCCTACAACACATCCAGGCTGAGTTGGACCTGTCACAGAGTCAATCGAATCTGGAACTTCGCGAGAAAAGAGCGGAGATAGTGCGGCAGGCTCAAACAGAGCTCGCGAGTATTCAAGTCACCGAAGCCAGGTGGGCTTGGAAGGAGGATATTCCTCGGCTCGCTGCGCATCGGTCCTCGCAACGCGACATGGCCCAAGCCATCCAAGCGGCAGAGGAACATTTCGCCCAGCAGATGGCCTCGTTGCAAACCTCACGGTCCGAATCGACGTCGCGAACCGATTTCCGACGAGGGGTCGATGCCCGCGTTGTCCAATACGGCGCGATCGAAAATGAAAACAACCTCAGAGCCCATCAGGAATCCTCGGCAGCCGATGCTCTCGAAGCGTATGGATCGCAGGTGCTTGATTCAAAGAACGCTTACCAAAAGCGGAGCCTTGATCGGCAGTCACTCGAGTTGGAAAAGGTCTACCGTCGGCTCGATCCGCATACCAAGCAGCTCTTAAACCTCCAGGTTTCGGGTCTGTTGCTGCGCCAAGCGTCCATCCGCGAAGCGAATGCGTGGAAGTATCAAAACGCATCGGTTCTACGCCGAAGCGACGCATCCGATCGATCGGCAACCCAACGAGAGACCGAACGCAAAATCAGGAACGCTCAGGAGCAATTCGAGTACCAAAGCGCGGACCTTCAACGAGCTCAAGCCGTTGAGAAGGTCCGTCTGCAGGGTGTTTGGAAAGTGGCTAGTCAGCAGGCGACCAATGCGGTCCGGAGGACCGAAACGATCCTCGAGTCGGTCTACGATCAGCAGACCCAAGAGACGCTCGATGGGATGAATCAGAATCTCCTTGAACAGCAAAAAGTCCAAGCGGAGCAAATCGGAGAGGCATGGAAATCTTACTACTTGGCGATGCACCCTGAGTCGGGACCGATTCATGTTTCACTTCGAAGAGAGTACGACGGATGGTTCGGATTGCGAGTCAGGCCGAACTTGGCTATGGCAACTCTATGGCGATCGCAGACCATGGCTCTCAATGGGCTTGCGGATCTTCGCAATCATCACGCTGCGTTTGATTTGCGAGAAAAGCTCGAGACCTTGAGCTTTGTCCAGCAATCGAATCGTACCGAGTTGCAGGTCGAGTTTGCACTTGGGATTTCCGACCCGAAAGTCCAACGGATCGAAGCGTTAGGCCGAGCCCAGCGCGAGCTTCTTCAAGCGTCCAGCAACGCCGATCGTCAGCAAGCTCAGCTACAGCATGAATCCGCGATGGATTTGCAAAACCAACTCGCCGAGTTGCAAGCTAGCTGGACTGTGCGAAGAGATCAGATGGAAATGGAATTGGTTCAATCGGTTCAGAGCCGTACAGGGCTGACGGCTGAGCGAGCTGAAGCGATCGAACGGAAGTTTCTCGAGGATTCCCAGAGAGCCTCGCTCAGGTACGAGCGGGATTGGGCTTTAGCGCAATCCGAATACCATAGGGTTCTTAGCCGCAAGCGAAGCGATTTACTCGAGCAATCTGCGCACGATGATTTGCGATCGAAGGCTTTGGCGGCCCATGCCGAAGGCTATGCGCAGTGGATGGAGGAAGTCTCTTCCGACTATGTCGCGTCTGTGGAGGCAGGATTCAACGCTCGGTCGATCGATCAGCTCGCAAATCGAGCGATCGAGCACAATCGAGCGACCGCAGAACGCGTCGCCAACGAGGGTTTGGCAAGGCAAAGCGACGCATTTCTTCGAGAATCGGAACGGGAAAAAGCCGAGCTGGAATACGTTGCTGCACGTGACCAAGCGGCAGCCGAGTACCAAGCGATTCAGGATCGACGTCAGATCGATCTGGAGTATCAGCTTTTGGTGCTCTCGAACCAAGCGGTGTTTCTCCAGGCCACCGAGCGATCGGAAAGTGTCGCCCAGGTCATGAAACTGCGAGGATATCCGGTGGCAAACCAGATACGGGAAAAGAGTTTGCTGGTCGCCGAAGCGCGTTACACCCAAGTTCTCGCCGATGCCGATGCGTTGATGGACTGGCAGCGGCAGGTGGCCGAAGAGTCCTTGCAGATCCGTCTTGAACAGTCCGAGCGCACCGATCGGCTCAGCACTGGCCTTGGTCGATTGGAACACCAACGCCAACGGAGCCTGACGAAGTTCGAGCAAGAGCGATCCGATGCGATCGCCCAAGCGCGGTACGACCACCAACTCCAAACGATTCAGAGCGAAGGCGATTTGGCCCGTGCGCAGGGCCAAGTGCAGGCTGCATGGCTCCTGGCCTCTTGCCAAGAGAAGATTATTGCTAGGGAGCATCTCCAGGATTCCGTGCCGGGTGCTTGGTCCGATTTCCTGGTTGGGCTTGCCGAGCACGAATACCGTATGCTGGGAGAGTGGAATGCTGCCGAGCAACGTTGGATCGATAGCCGCAGTGACTCCGATAGCCAATACCAAAGGGAGATCGGCCAAGCACAGCTCACTCGGTCGCTGAGGCTGAGCCAGGCCCAGAACGCTGCGAAAGCATCCGAGACGCAACAGGAACAAGCTCTTTTCGAATCCAAGAGCCAAGCGTTGGTTGCATTCCTAAAAGAGTTAGAGTCCCCGGCTCAGCGATACATCGAGCAAGCCACCGAGCTGGAAAATGCATCCACGAAATCCGTCGCGTTGGCTGAACGGGATTGGCGCGTGGATCTCGACGCGACGAGGTACCAACAGAGGCTCGAAGATGCCCGTCGCATGCGTCAGTCCCAGCTCGATCGTTTGGCACGAACCTGGAATCGCGACTATGCAAACGCGATGGCCAACAAACGGACGAGTGAATCCGATGCGGAGCGTGCAAGTCTAGTTTCGCAGATCGAAAGCGAGTTTCGCTTCGCACAGCAAACGCGCGATGCAGCCAAGGAACTGATCGATCGAGAGGCTGATGCTTATCGGGATTCCGAACGGAGTTGGGCCATGGCCGAGCGGGAATATGCTCAGAGCACTGCGGACTTGCAGAGAGGACTTGCCGAGCGAGTGGATCAGGAGCAAGCAAGTTTATGGAGCGAATTTTTCCTAGATATCACCAAGGCCAAGGCCGAGTCGATCGAGTGGACCGCGTTGGCCATCGAAGGCAAGGTACTCGCGGAATCCCAGGAGCAAGCCGAGCACGAGAAGCAGCAGGGGGTGCTGCAATGGGTTTGGGATCTCGGGCAGTGGACCGCTAGCGACCTTGCACGGCGCGCCGTTGTCGCGTTGGATTGGAGGCTTGAGGGTACGAAGATCCAAGCGATACGAGCGATGGCGCAAGCGACGCTTTCGAATCAGAACGATCTTGAGATCTCGAGTCCCGATGCCTTGATTGCGGATCTATCCAGATTGCAGCACTTTACCTCCGCGGATCGCCGTTACGAATTGCTATTTAGCGAGCAGATTGGTTTGAATGAGGCCATATGGAATTGGCAAGACACAGGTTTTCTGCAATGGATACGCTCACCGCAGGAGCAGTTTGCCGAGTCGTACTGGTCGCTAAAAACGATCGTGCATGCACGGAGTATGACGATAGAGTCCCCGCGGGTCGATCCGGTCCAGATGCCTGAAGGCTCCTTGGATCCGTTGGTCCAGATCGCAGGAATTCCCTCGAAAGCCAGTACACCGACGATCCGGATGATGCCTCAAACCGATCAGACCCAGGAGGCTTTGGTGCGATTGGATCGCGAGTTTTCCGCAAGTCAGATCGAATGGTTGGATTCCCACGGACGGGTATTGAGGGCCATGGATCGGCCCGATTTTTCGGAATTGTTCGCCGATCGAACGATCGTCTGGGATCTGCAAACATCTCCGATACGTATTGCGGAGCAAGTGCCTGAATCGCAAGAGCGGTTCTTCGTGCAGGACCAAGACCAATGGCGTGAATTTATGAATCTAGCGAACTATTCGTACGAAGGTCCTTCGGCAGTAGTGACCAGTCCTGTCGTGCGAGGTTGGTTGAGCAAGTACCAGCGTCATGTCGGGGATCCGTTGGATACCGCAGCAGAGGGCTTGCGCGGCAAGTACGAAGGATCGAATACGATCAATCATCGCGATCGGGTTGTCGAGAGCAAAGGGGTTGCCTATTGGCAGCATACTGTTGGGGTCGAACCGAGCCGAAACGAGGGGCCTTTCCTTCTGAAATCGGTAAGAACCCGAATAGGAGTGATCGATCGCAATGGATGGGTTTATCTGCCCTCGGGCCAGCGTGTGCTTTACAGTGCGTTGGTCAAGTGGGCAGACGAGTTGACGATGGGCAGTTCGCGGGAGATCAACCGGCTGATCGATGGGTTGATATCCCCTTTTTCGATCGAAACCGAGTCCAGGCAATATGGGATATTCATCGGCGGGACCGGGATGCACATGTTCGGCATCGGCAATGTCGAGCGGCTTTACAACATGTACCAGGGAACCAAATTCTATTACGGAGGGGTTGGGAATCCGGCCGAATACGACTCGAAGAATCGGGTTTTTGCCGACAACGCTGCTGGGTATGGCTGGACGGAGATTCTCGACCGCATCGAGGCCGATGTTCTAGCTCACTATCGCGGGTGGCAAAAACTCCATGTCTTCGGATGGAGTCGAGGGGCGAGCATGGGGATCGAGTTTGCAAGGAGGATGGGCCGTTATGGAATCGAGGTAGAGTTTTTAGGATTGTTCGATCCGGTCTATTCCTATGTTTTACCGGGACAAAGTTCCTCGCTGATTCAGTGGAGTTCCAACGGTCGTCGGGGCAATTACGTTACGGCGATTCCGACCACGAATGTCAAAGCCATCGGAGCTTTGTATGCGATCCATGAGGATCGGAGCTTCTTTCCAGCGACGAAGTTAACGCACGATGGAATGACTCGTATGAAGTTGATGAAATCGCCCGGCGCGCACGGAGAGGTTGGAGGGCATTTTTTGAGCAATCTACCCCTGCAAAGAATGAATCTCCGGGCGATGATCGAGTTTGCGATTTTGGACGGACACGTTCGCTTTGAGTTTGAGGGTATCGAGCAGGATTTGGTGCAAATTTACTCCTCACCGCTGACGAAGAAACTGCAGATTCAAGCGATCAGCGAGCCGATGACCGTGATCGAATCGCGAGGCAAAGCGATCCGTGCATTGGAGATCTCCAGTTGGCAAGCGATGCGGGCCGAGGACTACTACAGAGAGCTGGTCGAATGTTCAGCACAGGGGTGGAAGCCCAGCGGATTTGGGTTTCAGAAAGGAAGGATTACCGGAGCAGTCGCCTATGGATTGGAATTCGTTCAGGAGATTTTACCGCCTTTGATTTTGCCGCCGATGATTTCTTCCAAGGGTGTTTTTTCCAATGGAAGGAGTATTGGACCGATCCGGCAGACAGCCTACTCGCATTACCGCCGCGACCTTCAGTGGTGCGAGCTCGAGTTGTGGGACTTGGAGTTGATGCAAGACCCATCGGGCAAGAACTGGCTCAGTGAGCCTCAGAAGGAACGCGTGCGGTTTTTCTATCAGCTCAAGATCGATCCGAAGACTGGGGATTGGTTGTTCAATGGCAGGCCTATTTCCAACATAGCCCTTCGTGGAGGACGTTGAGATTGATGCACCCCGACTCGGTAACGACGACCATGTCCTCGACGCGAATTCCGCCGAGGGCTTTGCAATAGAGCCCTGGTTCGATGGTCACCACATCGCCTGCGATCAATTCCGGACCGCCTGCGGCCAGCAAGGGTGGCTCGTGGACCTCGAGCCCAAGTCCATGTCCGGTTCCGTGGGTCATGCTGGTAAACGCGTCGGGTGCATCTTGGGCGGGCAGGCCCATATGGTAGCCAGCTTTGAGGATGGCTTGTACGGTAGCTTCATGGACCGCTTGTCCGGTAACACCGGCACGAACGGCCTGTGTCGCAGCGAGTTTCGATGCGACGACGGCGCGGTGCATCGATTCGAGTTCTGGTGACACAGCACCGTGGACCACCGTACGGGTGCAATCGCCGTTGTAGAGGTTGGATTTGACTCTCGGAAAGATATCGACGATCACGGGCTGTTCGGTGAACAAGGGTCCATGACCATGGTCATGGCAATCGGCGCCGATGGGACCGCAAGCGACGATCGCCCCGGGGTTCGAGCAGTCGCGTTCCAGGAGCCAAACATCGATCATCTTACGCATTCGCTCGCTCGTCAGCGGAGCTCCTTGATGGTGCAAGACGCCTTGCGCGTCGGCACTGGCACGAGCGATTGTCGAGCAGGCAAGCTCCATGACTTGTTCGGTGATCCGTTGGGCTTGATGAATCATCTCGATCTCGTGGGCGTCTTTGCATCGTCGTTCCATCACGCCCCATTGGGTGTCGCATTGGATTTCGATGCCTGCTCTTTGGAGCATTTCGGCATAGATCATCGGCAGCGATCGATCGACGACGACACGGTCAAATCCGGTGCGTCGGAGCATTTCGGCAGCCGACTGCGCGGTGGCTGTTTCGCGATCCCCTGAAAGGCCTTCGGCGGGTGTGAAGTCGGCTGGGCAGTGGACGAGGTCGACGGCTGCATTTTGGCGGGCTCGTCCCATTTCGATATCTCTGCAAATGAGCATTCGATGGCTGGTTCCGTCGGCCTGCGGCACTTGCAGATAAACCACCGGGTCACCGACCAAGAAACGGATGCTGCGATAGAGGCTCGCATTGAGCGTTGGGATACCGGCCATCATCCTGGGGGTATTCAACTGAGTGGAATTCAGCGTTGCATTGCTCATTGTTTATCTTTCTTTTTCTCCCTGGAGAGTCAGGACCAAGGTTCTTGGGGTAGCATCGTTGCGGTGTTCGCACAGGTAGATTCCTTGCCAGGTTCCCAAGGCCAGCGATCCGGCCGACACGGGGATCAACAAGCTGGCTCCGAGCATGGAGCTTTTGACGTGCGCGGGCATATCGTCGGGGCCTTCGACGGTGTGGACAAAGGGTTGGTTTTCAGGGACCAAGCGATTCAGGGCCGTTTCCATATCGACGCGAACATCCGGGTCGGCGTTTTCGTTGATTGTCAGGCTCGCCGAGGTGTGCTGCAAGAACACCTGGAGCATCCCGATTCGAACGTCTTGGAGTTCAGGGATTGCCGAAATGACCTCGCGGGTAATCAGGTGGAAACCGCGGCGGAACGTTCCGATTCGGATCGTTTTTTGGCACCAAAACATTCAGGACTTTTCTCACTTTGCAGCCGCCGCAAGGCGTCGGTCTTTGGTTGGCTGCTGAGGCAGCGTCTGATTTGGATAAATCTGAAAGTCTGCGAGCGTCGTTTGACCGACGCGAACGTGGCAATTGTCCAGTAAATCAAGGAACTCGCAAGTTACGGGTTCTTGACGGGTTACAAAGCTTGGAGATACTTCGAGATTCGGATCCACTCCGAATCCTTATTTTATACCAAATAGTATCGATCCTACGAACTGAAATCTTGAAAAGGCAAACCTAGCATGCGACGAGCGAAAATCAGTATTATTGGAGCTGGCAACGTGGGGGCGACCTGTGCCCATTGGTGCGCTGCGGGTGAGCTTGGGGATGTGATCCTGCTGGACGTCCCCCAGACCGAAAACATGCCCAAAGGCAAAGCGCTCGATTTGATGCAGGCCTCTCCGATCATGGGTTACGACAGCGCCTTGAGCGGCACGAACGACTACGCCGATACGGCCAATAGCGATGTGGTCGTCATCACTGCGGGGATTGCACGCAAGCCGGGGATGAGCCGCGACGATCTGTTGAGCACCAACGCTAAAATCGTCACGAGTGTGGCCGAGCAAGTCAAATCGACGAGTCCCAACGCCGTGGTGATCGTCGTGAGCAATCCCTTGGATGCGATGGTGCAACGCGCCTTCCAAGTCCTCGGATTCCCTTCCCATCGCGTTATCGGCCAAGCGGGTGTGCTCGATACAGCACGCTTCCGCGCCTTTATCGCGATGGAACTTGGAGTCAGCGTCGAAGACGTCTCGGCGATGCTCATGGGTGGTCACGGCGATACGATGGTTCCTATCGCTAGTTGCACAAGCGTCGGTGGGATCCCCGTCTCCCATTTGATTCCAGATGCTCGCATGGCCGAAATCGTTCAACGCACCCGCGACGGGGGCGCCGAGATCGTTTCGCTCCTGAAAACTGGGTCGGCTTACTACGCCCCAGCGGCCGCCACGGCCCAGATGGTCGAAGCCGTCGTGCGGGACAAAAAACGGCTTATTCCCGTCGCGGCACTTTGCGACAAAGAATACGGCGTGGGTGGCTACTACGTCGGTGTGCCGGTCATCCTCGGGAGCAACGGCGTCGAGAAGATCATCGAGCTTTCGTTGACCAGTTCCGAGCAAGCTGCCTTCCAGAAAAGCGTCGATGCGGTCAAGTCGCTCGTCGCTACGATGGATACGCTTCTCAAAGGCTAGTCCGACGGCGATTCAAACGCTGAGAATCAAACGCTGAGAAGAGCCGATAGGAATAGATTGCCGGTTCGGATTGCTCGATCGGCTTACTCGATCGGCTTACAAGTCTTATCGCCCGCACCAATCCCCCAGCTTATCTTCTCTAAAATGCTAGCAATTCCGTTTCTTGCAAACTTCGATTGAAGTTTGCCACAAGGCCCAGTGACGGGATTGACTCACTGCCTGTGGCTATCCTAAAAAACGGGTTCCCGCGTTGGGGATCTCTTGTCTTTCAAGGAATTTCGAAATGAGCCGATTGCACAGCTACATGACCACTAGCACGGCCAGGGCAACGGGAATTAGCAATCAGGATTCAACGTGTTCAACAAGCCCGTTGACCGAACCGGTATCGATTGCTTTTCCGCACAGGATCTTTGTTCCTGAGCACTACGAGAGTGGCTATGCCTACCCGTTGTTGGTTTGGCTTCACAGCGATCACAGCAGCGAGTTTGAGATCGATCAAGTGATGCCTGCCTTGAGCGTACGGAACTATGCGGCCGTGGCGTTGCGTGGAAATCGATTGTCCGATCGTTCAACGCGGCTTTTCCGTTGGGGGAGCACCTCGACCGATTACGCGTTGAATGAAGAATGTATTTTTCATGCCATCGAGGAGCTCTGCGAGGCGATGTCGATCGATGCATCGCGAGTTTTCTTGGGGGGCTTTGGCAAAGGTGCAACGCTAGCCCAGTGGGTCGGGTTGAGAAATCCCGGGAGGATCGCTGGAGTGATCGCTTGCAATGGACCTTTTCCAACGAACAAACGTGCCTTGACACAGTGGAAGGACGCTCGGAGTTTGCCAGTGCTGGCCATGCAATCGGCCGACTCGAATCGGTTCGGCGTTGACCAACTGATTGGCATGATGAAAACCGCACATCTTGCAGGCTTGAATTATCGCCTGATGCGATTTTCGTCCAAATCCCAGCAGACTGCACCCGGAGCGTTGCTCGAAAGTCAACGCAACGACGACGGAGAGTACGAAGGCTCGCTTGAAGTCGAGATGCTCAAGGCAGCCAACCGTTTCATGATGGGGATCGTCACTGGAACTGCGATATCGCTTGGCTGCGAGCCACAGCCTCTTGATCATGTACCCTGGCCCCAATGAGCCGTGGTACTGTGACTCGAATCGAACTGACCGCTCCAGATGCAACGCTTCGATTCGACCGTAAGTCCGATCGCTATTCGCACTGCTTGATCGCGAACTCCAACGCACAAGCTTCGGTCCTTCTCGAAGCGGTCTTGGAAGACCCCATGGCGGCCTGGCCCAGCGATCCGCCTTTGCAGCAATTGGTCATCGAGCCTATCGGCGATCGGTCGTTCCCAGACGTAGCCTTAGGTGTCGGGATGTCAGGACACGGCCATTGGTCGCTTGCGGCTCAATGGATCGTTGTTTCTGGGCTCGGCGCGCCGGCACTGGAGTTCGATTATGCGTGCAAGTCGCAGCCACCCGTCGGGTTTGTTGGCAGTACCTATCGGGTTGTTGAGCAACGCGAATTGCTCCTCGCATCGCAAGCTGTTTCCCCCGGCTTAGAATTGAAGCGGATCGAGTTTGAGCTGAAAAACTGGACCGGATGGTTTAAAGAATTGGGATCCCCAAGTTCCAAGATTGTCAACAAACTGTCCGTCGATGTGCTCGATGGCCAGCTTCATTGGGATTCGGATTCTCAACAAATAACGATACGTCCGGTGGGATCTTTGGATAAACCTGCCACGTTGCGTTGGTGTTATCGGATCGCTTGGATAGCATGCGATGAATGAGCAATCCGAAGCGACCGGTATTCCGAGCTCTGCAATGGACGAAGTCTTATCCGATCGGGGATAGGCAAGCCCACGCGATAACGAAACTAGATAACAGAAACTAGATAGCAGAAACTAGTTAGCCGAAGCTTGCCGGAACCTATCGTCCCGACGATTTCCGATAGAGAACTTTCTGCAAACCTGCCTGCTTGCAAACCTGCTAAAATACACGACTAGTTGGCCCTTGACGGAAAGCGTCGTATTGTAGGAGTTTGTATGAAATCGCTCGTTGCACTCGGTGTTGCACTCGGTGTTGCACTCCCTATTGTCTTGACGGTCGTCGTCTTGACCGTCGTTGTCTTGACCGTCGTTGTCTTGACCGTCGACCCGTGCTTTTCCCAAACCCAACAAGCTCCCGATACGCTGGCCTTCAACCGCGATATCCGGCCGATTCTCTCGGAGCATTGCTTCCAATGCCACGGCCCTGACGCCCAACAACGCCAAGGCAACCTGCGACTGGATCTCTACCAAGACGCCTTGCTAGCGGGCGACAGCGGCAAAACGGCAATCGTTCCTGGCGACGCTCCGAAAAGCGAAGTATGGGACCGTATTCATAGTCAAGATGCCGACTTGGTCATGCCCCCGCCGCATACTGGCAAACCTCTGACCCCAGAGCAGATCGAACGCATCGGGAAATGGATCAACCAAGGTGCAGCGTACCAGGGCCACTGGGCTTTTATTCCGCCGACGCGACCCTCGGTCCCGTTGGCCGAACTGGCCGACAAGTATCCCAACCCGATCGACCGATTCCTCCTGGAGAAACTCCAGACTCAAGGCTTGGATTTCTCCCCACAAGCCGCCAAAGAAACGCTACTGCGGCGCGTGACGCTCGATCTGATCGGCCTTGCCCCAACCCTCGAGGAAACCGACGCATTCCTCGCCGATTCATCCCCGGATGCCTACGCGAAAGTGGTCGATCGACTCTTGGATTCTCCCCACTACGGCGAACGCATGGCGATCGCTTGGCTGGACCTTGCTCGCTATGCCGATAGCAACGGCTTCCAAGTCGATTCCTCGAGGCAGCAATGGCCGTGGCGTGACTGGGTGATCGATGCCTTCAACCGCAACATGCCCTACGATCAATTCACGATCGAGCAGATCGCTGGGGATATGCTCCCGGAGGCTTCCTTATCCCAACGCGTCGCGAGCGGCTTTAATCGCAATCACCGGCTCAACGGCGAAGGGGGCATCATCGCCGAAGAGTGGCGCGTCGAGACGGTAATCGATCGGGTCGAAACCACCGGGACGACTTGGCTGGCCCTAACGTTCAATTGCTGCCGGTGCCACGACCACAAGTACGACCCGATCACTCAAAAGGAGTTTTACTCTCTCTTTTCCTATTTTAATAACGTCGCTGAAAGCGGGACGCTCCAAGGGGAATCTCGCAACACCGATCCGGTCCTCTCGGTCCCGACGGCCGAGCAACAGCGTCAACGGGCCGACTACGAAATCCAGATCCAACAAGCCCAAGAAGCTCTTGCATTGGCCGAAGGCAACATCGCAAGCCTGATGGTACCTTGGGAAATCGAGTTCAAAAAAACCATCGTATCGAACCAGCCGACTTGGAATACTTTGAATCCATCGAGCGCCAAAGCCCGAAGTGCAGCGGTACTTACCAAACAACCCGATGGAACCTTCTTGGTCAGCGGTGAAAACCCAACCTTCGACGTGTACGAAATCCAATCGACGCTCCCGGCCGGCCCGCTGACTGGGATCCTGCTGGAGTGTTTTCCCGACCCGAGCCTGCCCCAAGAGAGCCTCGGCCGCTATCCCAACGGGAACTTTGTCCTGACCCGCATGGAAGCGATTATTTCAACCGCTGAAAACGCCCCAATCACCACTGCAAAGATCGTCGAGGCAAAAGCCGACTACTCGCAAAAAGACTGGGATATCTCCAATACTGTCCAAGCAAACAGCGGGCGAGGCTGGGCTGTCGATGGCCCAACGCGACGAGAGACTTGCCGCGCGATGTTCCTGTTCGACGCTTCGATCGAGGTTCCTGAAAAATCCAAGATCACCATCCGACTGGTCCAGGAATCGCTAGGCCAGCACAACATCGGACGCTTCCGACTGGCAACGACCGGACTTGCCCAATCCACCGTCGCGATTAGCGGCACCCAGATTCCCGAATCGATCAAAACCATCGTCGCGATCCCTCAAGCCGATCGCTCTGCAGAGCAACGCAAGGAGCTCGAAGCTTACTACCGCAAAGCTGCCGACGGTCCGATCCAACAATCGATTCGCAAAGTCGAAGATGCGAAGAAAAAACTCGCTGAATTCAAAGCCACCTGGCCAACGGTTATGGTCATGCAGGAGATGCCCAAGCCCCGCGAAGCCTTTGTGTTGGTCCGAGGCGAATACGATAAGCGGGGCGATCGTGTCGATGCGAGCTTGCCCAAAGCACTACCTGCGATGCCCGCCGAGCAACCCAACGATCGCCTCGGACTAGCTCGCTGGATCGCTAGCCGTGAAAACCCCCTGACGGCCCGCGTTTGGGTCAACCGCATGTGGGAAAAGTTCATGGGCAATGGAATCGTAAAAACCACCGAGAACTTTGGCTCGCAAGCCGACTGGCCAAGCCATCCTGAGCTGCTCGATTGGCTTGCCGTCGAGTGGATCAACCCCACGGTGCTCCAAGAGGTCGCAGGAAAACCCATCGTAGCATGGGACATCAAGGGACTTCAAAAACTCATCGTCATGAGTCGGGCTTACCAACAATCGACGAGCCTCATCGGCAAAGAGAAACTTTTCGAAGCCGACCCCGAAAACCGTTGGCTCGGCCGTGGTCCACGATTCCGACTCTCCGGCGAGATCTTGAGAGACCAAGCCCTTCAAGCCAGCGGACTGCTTACCGAAAAAATCGGTGGACCGAGCGTCAAGCCTTATATGCCCGATGGGGTATGGGATGAAACGAGCGTCTACGGCGATCTACGCAACTACCGACACGATACCGACGAGCGGCTCTACCGCCGCAGCTTATACACCGTCTGGAAGCGGACTGCCGCTCCGCCGACGATGCTCTTGTTCGATGCCCCCAATCGCGAAATCTGCATCGTCAAACGCTCCCGGACCAATACGCCCCTGCAGGCCCTTTCGCTGCTGAACGAAGTGACCTACGTCGAGGCGGCTCGCAAGCTCGGAGAACGCATGATGTACCACTCCGAAGCCTCCGTGGCCGAGAAATTGAAATTCGGGTTCCGAATCGTCACCGGCAGGGGCCCGTCGGATCTGGAACTCAAACTTTTGGAAGATAGCTGGAACGAGGACCGCGCCTACTACGGGCAAAACGCGCAGCAAGCCCAGCGATTGATCCAAATCGGGGAGTCGAAATCCCAAGTCGAATCGACCGCCGACCTGGCCGCATACACCCTTGCCGGAAACGTGCTGCTGAACCTAGACGAAGTCATCACACGCGAGTGAACGAAAGAAATCCCATGCAAATTGACCGCCAGACCTTTTTGAAAAGCTCGGCAGGGAGTCTTTGGCTCTCGGCCATGATGTCCCTCGGACGCAGCGAGTCGGGCTCCCAAGAGACCCTCAGCAGCGGAATCCATCATCCGGCCAAGGCCAAGCGGATCATTTATCTGTTTCAGTCCGGGGCACCCTCGCAGATCGATCTTTTCGATCCGAAATCCGAGTTGGAAAACCGACGCGGGGAGGATCTTCCCGAATCGATTCGCCAAGGACAACGGCTCACGACCATGACCTCCGGTCAGAGCAAATTTCCAGTCGCTCCGTCGATGTTCCAATTCGCACAACACGGCAAATCCGGCATGTGGTTCAGCGAACTCATGCCCCAGATGGCTAGCCTTGCAGACAACTGGTGCCAGATCCGATCGATGCACACCGAAGCGATCAACCACGACCCTGCGATTACCTTCTGCCAAACAGGCTCCCAGCTTGCCGGTCGACCGAGCATCGGTTCGTGGATTAGCTATGGATTGGGGAGTCAAAACAAAGATTTGCCTGCCTACGTCGTACTGACGTCGTTTGGAACCGGACGGCCCGACGATCAACCTTTGTACGACCGGCTTTGGGGAGCTGGCTTTTTGCCATCGCAGCATCAAGGGGTCAAATTCCGAAACAAAGGAGATGCGGTGTTGTATCTGTCGAATCCCCAAGGGATGGACAGCCAGCGCCGTCGCCTTACCCTCGATCGTCTCGACCAACTCAATCGCCAGCACTTCGACCAACTCGGAGATCCGGAGATCCAAACGCGCATCAGCCAATACGAGATGGCTTTTCGCATGCAAAGCAGCGTCCCGGATCTGCTCAGCGTAGCCGACGAACCGGCCCATGCGCTCGAGAAGTACGGGCCGGATGTCAAACGCCCCGGGTCCTATGCTGCCAATTGCTTGCTCGCACGAAGACTCGCGGAACGCGATGTTCGATTCATCCAGCTTTTTCACATGGGCTGGGACCATCATGGCGGATTGCCCAACGCGATCAAACTCCAGTGCCGCGATACCGATCAGCCGACCAAAGCTTTGATCGAGGACCTCAAAGAACGGGGTTTGTTCGACGATACGCTCATCGTTTGGGGAGGCGAGTTCGGTCGAACCGTTTATTCGCAGGGTGCGTTGTCGGCCGACAACTATGGTCGCGACCACCACCCGCGCTGCTTTACCACACTGCTTACCGGTGCGGGGGTACGAGGTGGACATGTCCACGGCCAGACCGATGAATACGGCTACAACATCACCCAAGATCCTGTGCATGTGCACGATCTGAACGCGACGATCCTTCATTTGCTCGGGATCGACCACACCCGATTGACCTATCGTTTCCAAGGTCGCGATTATCGGCTGACCGACATCCACGGAAATCTCGTCCAGTCCATCCTGTCCTGAGTCCCCGAGCACTCAAAACCTCTCAAGCAATTTCACGGAGTCGTCGTCATGAAAATGGGTCAAGGGAAATTGGTGGTGACCAACGGAAATCTCATCGATGGAACCGGCAAGCCGGCCGTTGCCAATGGAGCCCTGTTGATCCAAGACGGCCGGATCGCTTATGTCGGACCCGCCGCCGATATGCCGACCGTCGGGCCCGATACCTGCACGATCGACGCCAGGGGTGGCACGATCCTGCCCGGGCTCGTCGAAGCCCACTTCCATGCCACCTACTTCAACATCGCAGCCCTCGAGGACTTGGACATCAAGTACCCGGTCGAATACGTTTCGCTCTTATCGAGTGTCAATGCAAGGTTGGCTCTAGAGTGCGGATACACCTCGGCCCGTTCCGGTGGGTGCCTGTTCAACATCGATGTGTGGCTCAAAAACGCCATCGAAGAGGACTTGATCCCCGGCCCACGGCTAGCAGCAAGCGGTCGGGAGATCTGTTCGGCCGGTGGATTGATGGATTGGAATCCCGAATTCCGCCGAATGGGTCAAAACCTATCCCACCGGCGATGCGGCCTCCCCCGATGCCAACGACCATCACACCCTCTGCATGACCTTCGAGGAGATGCATGCGGTCGTTGCCACGGCCCACAACCACAAGCTAAAAGTCACCGGGCATTGCCGAGCGACCGAGGGAATCAAAAACGCCTTGCGAGCCGGTTATGACTGCATCGAACACGGAACGTTCATGGACAACGAAGCCCTCGACTTGATGCTCCAGCGCGATGTTCCTTGCGTACCTGCTCTGTACTTTGAAAAGGCCAGCATCGAGCTAGGGCCGAAATTCGGGCTGCCACAGAGCGTCATCGACGGCCACCAGGAGACGCTCGATGGAGGGGTCGAAAGCGCGCTCAAGATCCTGCGTGCCGGGGGCCGGCTAGGGATGGGTGGCGACTACGGATTCGGTTGGAATCCGCATGGAGACTACGCTCGCGAATTGACGTTCTTTGTACGCGAAGTCGGCTTCACTCCGCTGGAAGTCATCCTCTGCGCGACGAAAACCGGCTCGGAAATCATGGGGCGAGACAAGGACATTGGGACCTTGGAACCAGGCAAACTCGCCGACGTGCTAATCGTCGACGGCGATGTGCTCGATCGCATTGAACTGCTCGAAGACCGAAGCAAATTCATCGCCGTCATGCAAGCCGGCGTGATCAAGGCCGGGCAACTCGCCAAGCCGTTTCCGACGGTCATCAAGCAAGAGAAGTAAGCAAGCCAAATCAACTAGCGAATCAAGTGAGCCCACATGTTCGAAGAGCGATGGCTAGGGGTCGATTCGGGGCAAAGAAAGCTTCGCGTCGGTGTTCGTCGAGGGCCCAGCCAAGGACCAGTACTGATTCTTTTGCATGGTGTGACACGCTCCTGGCGCGATTGGGAGCCGATGGTCCCATTCCTGAGCCACCAGTGGACGATCTTTGCGATCGATCACCGTGGTCATGGTCAATCGGATCGAGCCTCAAGCTATTTCGTCGACGACTATGCGCAGGATCTGATCGAGGTACTCGAGCAAAAAGTGGGCGATCCGGTCGTGCTCGTCGGCCACTCTTTAGGAGCGATGGTCGCTGCCATCGCTGCATCCAAAGTGCCCGAGCGCGTCCGAGGATTGGTGCTTGAAGACCCTCCGATGCAGACCATGGGCCGATCGATCCAAGGGACCGTATGGCAAAAACTGTTTCAAGGGATGCAGCAGGTCTGCATCGCAGGTGGGAGCCTCGAACAGATCAGTCAAAGGCTCGGGAGTATCTCATTGCCGCAAGCCGACGGCTCGACGGCCCAACTCAGGACGCTTCGGACCGAGGAAGCACTGCGATGGGGAGCCAGTTGCTTATCGAAGCTCGATCCGAAAGTCTTCGAACCGTTGATCGCAGGAGAGTGGCTCAAGGGCCTGGATTGGGAGAGCATTGCAGGTCGGATCGCAAGTCCGGCGATCCTTCTGCAGGCCGACTTTGGGGCGGGTGGAGCGCTTAGCGACGCAGAGGCGCAGGCGTTCTGCCAAGGTTGCCAGGAGTGCGAATGGGTCCGTTTTCCTGGTAAAAACCACCAATTGCACGGCACGATCCCCGACCAAATCGCCGCTGTGGTCGATCGATTCCTGCCGAAACTCCAGGATTAGCCCTGCGACTACTCCGTGGTTGGATTGGGTAGTTTGGCGGGTTTTTTACGATTTGTCGCTTGGATTTCGCTTTTCTTTTATTACTATTGTTGTCATTGCAAAGCAGAAAATTGCAGAGCATTAAAGGGCTGGATGCCTTTGGTGGCAACATCCTAGTTGTGATCAACGATCCTGTATCCGAAACGAATTTTTCGATGAGACATGCAATTGCGCGTAGTTGCTTGGTTGTACTTGCTGCCGCGATGTTGGCGGTTGGCAGTCTTGCCCAGGTCCGTGCCGACTTGGTCGCAGGCTGGGACTTTCAGACCACCACCAATGGTGGAACCGCGACGGCGGTATCGCCGAACACTCCCAAGCAGTACACGGCCAACCTTGGCTCTGGGGGACTGTTCCTTAACGGTCAAAATGGATCGAGCGATTGGTTCGTGCCGGCGACGGGATCAACCGCTAGGGAATTGGATGCGTTTGGTGGGACTGCGATCAACGCAGGGATGGGGTTCTCAAGAACCACGAGTGGTGCGGCTGCATTGGCGCTGATCAATCAGACGGCGAACGGAAAGTCGGCTGTTTTCCGTTTTTCGATGGCTGGCTTCCAAGAATTGATGGTCAGTTATGCGTCCCAGCGAACGAACTCTGGATTTACCTCGCAGGCGTGGTCTTACAGCACCGACGGGGTCAACTGGACGGATCACCAGGCCGTTAGCAATCTGCCACTCGCCTTTGCAATACAGCCGTTGGGAATCATTAGGGGCTTGGATGGTGCGACGGACGCTTACCTTCGATTGACTTTGACAGGTGCGTCTTCGGGTACGGGCAACAATCGGCTCGACAACATTCAGTTCAACGCGACAGCCACAGCGGTACCAGAGCCGACTTCGATGTTGTTGGCGGGCACTGTAGCGTTGGGTGGTGTCGTTTTGCGACTCCGCCGCAAGTGGTAATTGGTAAGCGGTAAGCTTCTGGTAAGTAACTTAAAGACTCATCAAGCCGTCGTTAACGATGGCTTTTTTCTATGGTAGAGCGATTGTCCCCAATCGCTTCTGGTCGTCGAAGACGACGGGTCTTTGGGCTTTTGTATTAAGCTGCCGGAGGCTGTTTCCTCGGCTTCGCCTCGGGGTGAACGATTGAGACAATCGTTCTACCATGAGTCGTCGAAGATGACGGGTCTTTTGTTTTCACTGCTTCCGATCGAAGTTCGTTTGCTATCGGCGAGCGACCATTCGGAAGACAAAGGCGTCGTCGAAATCGACTTGCTGGAGCGAGTGGCGCATTTGTAGATGGCGGTTAAAAACCAAACCGATCTCGGTCGCTGCGATGTTGCCACCCGGCGTCAATTGCTCGTGTCCAAAGAGTAGTCGGTAATCGCGATAGGTCATCACATCGTCGATCTGCTTGGGCATTTCGATATCCCAAGTCCCACCGCCCAACGAGCCGCTCAGATACAGTCGTTTCGTGTCGCTCAGGGCGTATTGGATGCGAGGACGCGGATAGACGAGGTCAAAGCGCCAGGCCTCCCCGAGCGGATGATGCCAGGAGAATCCCATCACTGGCAAAATCTTGTAATCGTCCCGATTCACGTAGTCGACGCCAAAGATCCAGTCGAGGGTTTCATGGCGATGCAGTGATCCGACTGCATGACCCAGTGGACGGACCCCTTCCCTGGCACTGTCTTCGAAGTCGCTGTAGACGCCGATGCTCGAGGCCAGATCGTAACTGAATGTATCTCCGAGGGTGTTTCGGGTTTGATAACCGAGTGCAAAGTCCCATAGTCGAGGTGGAAGTGGCACTGAAGTTGGGCCCGAGAGCAAATGAAGTCCCATGGCCGTGGTCAACCCCGAGGATTGTGAGGACGCAAGATAAGGCATACTCGTGAAATCCAACCATCCGAATTGCTCGCCATCGCCGGGCATAAATCCGGTGATCGTCTCGCTCGAACGGTACACCCTATACCTAGCGTCCGTTCGGGTGGAATGCATCGGATCGGACTCGGCAGGGGCTCCGTCGATACGCCGAAGTTTGCTCGTTGGGATCGAATCTGGAATTTCGAATTCCAAGTCTTCGAGATTTCCGGTCAATGCGTTTTGGGGGGATTCGGTCGCCGTTTGTTCGATCGCCGTTTGGCTGTAGGGAGAAGCCAAGCTGTAGGTTTCGGTGGGCGATTGCACCGAAAGGTACGGAGGAAAATCCTGAGCGCTAGTCGAATAGGCAGCCACGACGACCCCTGCGATCCAAGCGATCGCAAAGAGTAACGGCTCAGAGGAAATCCAAAGACGCATCAAGCATGTCGTTTCGTCGAGCGTTTTGGAACTTTTGATCGTGTGCATGAACCCCAAGCGCAGTGGACGAGGAAAGGTCCCATTCGAAAGCCCTCTGGGGTACATCGGCCAAGAGGCAGGCAACGTTCAATGGAATTTTCAGAGAGTGTAAAGCCCGGTGATTTGCAAAGTCTAGGCGGATTTCTTTGTTTTGCGGCGGAAGATTCCAAGGAGAGTAAGGCCACTGGCAAAGATAGCCACGCTTGCCGGTTTAGGAACTGCAGTGGAATTGAATCCAATGATGTCAAAGGCTCGAAGATCAAGATTGGATCCATGATTCCCCGTCCAAGATTGTTTTTCCAGTGACTTGCTTGTCGACCGTCTCCGAAACGCGGTCTTAAAAGCCAACGCAGGTACGAAGACTGCCCCGATGGCATGAAAGTCTAAGAAAAAGCTAAAATGCAAGATAAGTTTCTGCACTTCGCGGATTCTGATTCTGTGGGAACGATTCACGGGTAAAATAGCGACTCACGGTCCGGTGATCGGAAGCACAAGGCTTTGGTATCTATGCATCTGAAGATCGAAGGCATCATCGAGGGGGCAGAGCGCATAGGCGAGAAAATCGCGGTGGAACTCCCTACCCACACGGGACTTGCGGGTGCAGTTGAGGAGATACATCGCGCGGCCCTAGCGGCCCAGAGGATTTCACACAGCAGTCGACGATTGCTGTCGCTTGGCCGTCTACCGGCCGCGTTCCTCGGGCTAGCACTCCTTTTCTTTCTTGTTTGGGCTTATTGGAACTTCTTTTACACCCCAGGTGTGACCCTTGTCTTTCCTCGCGGGGACTACACCGAAGAAAACCGGCAGCACTTCCGCAAATCCGGAATCCGTTTTGAACCCGTCGAATCATCGACTGAGGCGATCGAGCGGGTGTCCGAGGGTAAGGCGGACGTGGCATTGATCCAAGCCGGTATTCCGATCAGCAAATCGTTGAGTATCCTGCAGACCCCGCTCACGGAGGTCGTGCTATGGTTGACGCGTAAGGGGCATGTGCCATCGAAGCCGATTTCGGTGGTACTGACCAACTCCGAGAACGAGGGGAGTCACTCGGTGGCCAAGGATTTTTTTCGAAAGTGGCATTTGGACCATCCGATTGAGTTCCGCTACGCTTGGGGCTCGCTAGGAGCGTTGGTCGATGGATCCAAAATCGCCGATTCGATTCCAGCCGAGGTCGACGCGATCTTCGTGGTGGTCAATGTGACCGACGAAGCCAATGTTGCGAAGGTAAAGTTTGTTCTTTCGGAGGGGTTCGAGTTTGCCTCGCCGTATATCGGAGCGCACCGAACGCATCTGCGGTACCCAGAGGAGTTCCCGATGCCGGCCGGTTACATCGTCCAGGAACCTCGCATCCCGGACCGAGAGATTCTGACTTACTCGGTCCCGAATGTCCTTGTGGCACGGCCTGGCATCAACAGTTCGACCCTGGCTGGTCTCGCGAAGCTTTTCGAAAGCGACACGCTTAAACTGCAATCCAAGCAATTTGAGTTCAATGCGACCGAAGCGAGCGAAGCGTTCCAAGGTGTCGATGCATTTCTCGGGATCCTGATCAACATCTTCCTAGGATTCCTGGCCTTGCTTGGTTTGGAAATGTGGGTGTATCGCAAACGGTTTCACGAGTTAAACTCGTCGGTGAGTCTCTTGAGCATGCTTCAGAGCAACAAGGACATTCTGGGGGTGACCGACCCGACGTTGCTTTCAGAAAACCTTCAGTATTTGTCCCACGTCAGTGACCTCTTGAGCATGATCAGCGCCATCAATGGCTATTACACCCAAGAAAACTCCTCGTTGCTCTTCAATAAGCAATCGGAGGTTATCCATGAGCGCTGCGACAATCTCAAGCTCAACATCCAGTTGAAGATCCTGCATGCGGGCATCCGGCTAGAGCCCCTCGGAAGCACCCGAGAAACCCCGCCGAGCGATGTCGGCGAAAACAAAGATCTTGCGAACACAGGCTAAGCGGCCCGGTGCGGTTATCTCCGGATTCGGACGTTTTTTAACCACGGAACACACCGAACACACGGAAAAGAATCCTTGTACGGTTATGCCTTGTTTCCGTGTATTCGGTGTGTTCCGTGGTTCCGCGGTTTTCGACAACAAGACTGAGCAGGTGGTCGCCGCACCGGCGTCTCATGCTGTCTTTCGCTCCCTTAAGATAAGAAGCCATTGGGCTCGGAGGATGCCATCGATTGCCGTAAGCGTCGAAGCACTCGACTGCGGCACTGCCGAACGTTGGCAGGCGTCATCTCCAACAACTTTGCAACCTCTTCGGTCGAATGCTGATCGACAACACACATCCAAAAGGCTTGCCATGTCTTGGGCTCCACCTCGCGCTGCACGATCGCCATCGCCCGCCCTACGACATCTTTCGACCTTGCCGAAGCATCGCTTCGCGGTTCTCCTTCGAACGGTAGTTCGGCCAGTCGCATCGCAAAGCTTGAGCCACCCACCACCGCTGGCGCGTGCACTTCTCGCCGGCGATAGTCAGCAATCCTGCGTCGCACGATCTGGTGCAGCCAAGCCCTAAAGGCACCTTGCCCGGGCTCGGAACGAAAGCTCGCTAAGCCCCGGGCAACCGACATCCACGTATCCTGGATCACATCCGAGGTGGCGGGCTGATCAAGCCCTTGACCGCGGCACCAAAGCGATATCCTAGGTTCGTACAATGTCACTAGCTTTTGCCACGCCTCGGGTTCCGAACCGATCGCCGCCGCCAAAAGAGAACCGCGGGTTGGTAAGGAATCGGTCGAGCTGGACTGCGAATTCATAAGGAAACAACCTTTCGGCTTGTCGTGTCACACTCCCAACGACTCTCTGATGTCCCCGGTTATGTTATCGAAAAAGCCGGGCAGAAAAAAGCGTACTGTGCGAAAATGCACTCTTGGATTGCCTTTCTTACCCATCGCATTCAGATCGACACACAAAGGGATAAAGAGTTTTCCTCCACGATCGCAACCCTCTTAAACGACCCAAAGTTGGACTTGGATCGGTTCTTGCTTTTGGCAGCCTACACGCCATTTTCCGGTTCGGCCGACGATGATCTCGACGCCTGGCGCGAACAAGTCCGAGAACGGCTCGCCAACGAACTGCATCGATGGGCCGGTTCGCGCAAAGTACTTGGGGGATTAGGTATGGGGCCGACGATGATCACAACGAATTTCGATGGAATCGGCTTTGGACGCGGCAATTCCACCAAAGGCATCGGTGGTGGCATGGGTGGTGGCATGGGTGGTGGCATGGGAGGTGGTGGCATGGGAGGTGCGTACGGGGGCATGAATCCGAACGAGCCGTCCGAACTCGGACTGCAACTGCTGGCCTTGTGCTCTAGGATACCTCGCGACCTAAGACCGGTCGAAGCGCTCGAACAACTCGCAACCTCGATGCGGCCGATCGCCGCGAATGCATCGGAGTCCAAGTCGTTGGGAGGCATTTCTTGGGGTAATGTCTATACTTTTGACAATGAATTCATGGGTGAACGGACGGCCCAGGGAATGCGGAAGCTTACCGAGCCCGAAGTTGCAAGTGGGCTGCTTCGCTGGCTTGACCAATTGCGATTGGGAGACATGGTAGCCCACGGTGAGGTGGTTAACCAATTTTGGAATGCCTTGAAGCGCCCAGCGAGTTCGAATCCTTTGGATTGGATTGTCGAAAGCGGTCGAGATCAATCCAAAATCGATCGGTTATTGAAATTCCTACCGGAATCGTTCGCCGATCTCGAGTTAGGCGTCAGCCACGTCGTTCTGGAAAACGATCGGAGCGTCCATCATGGGTCTTTTGTCGCTGGTCCTGGCGCGGGGGGGGTTGGCACAGATCGGTTCGAAATCACACTCAAACTCGAACCTGCCGGATGGCGCGTCGCAACGTTCAAGTACGGCAAAAACATCATCGAGTTCTAGGAATCGTTGAACGGCTCTCTCGAAGAAGGCTGATCAGATAGAAGGGCGTTGCTCGTGGCCTCCGTCGGCTTTACGCCGAATGGCGTTGAATTAAAAGCGGAACGGCGCAAGCCGTCCGGTGAAAAACACTGCGATATCGGGGACATTCCATCACTCACCGCAGTGCTTGCGCACTTCCGCTTACACTAATTCAACGCCATTGGGCTTTACGCCGGCGGGGCCAAGGCTCTTTGGCTACAACGTTTTACTTCCCTGCTCGTTCCACTTTGATCCATTCGATCTCCAGTTTGAAAGGCCCGGCCTTTTTGTCACCCAACATGAAGCCAATCGAGTTGATTTCTGCGGGCTTGACCGCCCCTGCGTTCGTGACGATGCGACCAAACGAAGTCGCCTCAAACGTATCGAGCGGGATTTTCACCTCAATCCACTGGTCTTTCTTGGTTTGCATTGCGGCCCGGTAAGAGTAAGCCACCCGTTGCCTGTTAGGGTAAAGATTCAGCATATACTCGCGACCATCGCCGCGGACTTTGGCGACCAGTGTATCACCCTGCTCAATACCG
>JAPLNM010000032.1 GCA_026692845.1 Planctomycetota bacterium
AGTCCCGTCGGCGATACCGGCGTGTCGCTCAGCAGCAAGAGCGATCAACAACTTCGTCATGGCACCTAGGGTCCACGGTGCTAGCCGACCCTATCCTCGATGGCGTTTGACTCGAAGGATCCCGTCGTAAGTGAGTACGCTACTCACTAGGGTGAGTAAATCCGTCATTTCTCCAATGTTTTTCGGGTTGGTCATACTCACCATTGCCAACGGTCCCGAAATAGGTTATACCAATGAAAAGACAGGCAATTCAGTGATTTAAAAGCCGTCCAAAGGTTCGCTTCATAAGCCGTGTGTCGCCGGTTCGAGTCCGGCCTTCGCTACTATCTCTTTGAGTGTTTTTGTGCGGCGTGCGGTGTAGGGTGCGGTGAAGCGGTCGGCCTGTCATTTACCAAGCCACCGATGTCCACGAATCCACCCTCATCATTTCGCCCCATCGAGCGCATCGACCGCGCAACCCACCATCGAGCATGGGAACCTCGTGTCGCACCCCGCGAGCACAGTACGTTCCGCGGTCCTTTTGTTTGGCGACGTCTACCGAGCGATCGTTGTGGTCGATGCTTTTGCGGGTTCTTTGGGTGGTCAAGAGGACCGCTTCACGATCCCTACGGAAGGCTATTCGAGTTCGATATTTTTGATGTTGGCAGGGAGCAAGCTGCCCCAGTCCTCGTGGTAATGCCCCATTTTGATGTACTTATGAATTGTCGAATAAGGCCAATCAACGGGCCGGAGTCGATAGCCATGTTTGGTTGGGTTGTAATGGATGTAATCAAAATGGTTCTCAAGGTCCCGCGCATCCCGAATGCAATGCTCCCAGAATCGCCGTTGCCAAATGCCTCGATTCCCATTTCGTTTTTGCGAATCGGTAACAGGAACCTCGTACCCTCCGCTCGCAAGCCACGGTTCAGTGAATCCATCCTTGATTCGTTTGAGCCTCGTCGAAAAGTCCATATCGCCCGAGGGTAAAGACCACAGGCAATGGAAATGATCTGGTAATAGAACCGAGGCAATATTGATGAAAGGCGATTCTTTTTGAATGGTGTTCCAGGATTCGCGTAGCAAGTCGATGGCTCGTTTTTCGCCGAAAAACGGATATCGTCCATAGGTATTGACAGTGAAAAAATAGGTTCCACCGGGTACGTAATATCGAAGATATTCCGACATGTTCAATCTCCACCTTGAGTCATTGATCCATGTGTGTCTGCGGATTTTACCAATCAACCGCGATTAACACCCTAATTTGGCATAGATTTCGTAGGGTGCGGTGAAGCGGTCGGCCCATTATTTTCCAAGCCACCGACACCCACGAATCCACGATCGTTATTTCGCCCCATCGAGCGCATCGACCGCGCAACCCACCATCGAGCATGGGATCCTCGTGCTGCACCCCGGCGCGCATGGTACGTTCCGCGGTCCTTTTGTTTGGCGACGTCTACCGAACGATTGTTGTGGTCGATGCTTTTGCAGTTTTTGGGTGGTCACGAGGACCGCTTCACGAACCCTACGAAAACCACCGCGTATCGAAGACCACCCAGCGCGCATGGTACGTTCCGCGGTCCTTTTGTTTGGCGACGTTTACCGAACGAGTGGTCGATGCTTTTGCAGTTTTTTGGGTGGTCACGAGGACCGCTTCACGAACCCTACGAAAACCACCGCGTATCGAAGACCACCCAGCGCGCATGGTACGTTCCGCGGTCCTTTTGTTTGGCGACGTTTACCGAACGATTGTTGTGGTCGATGCGTTGGGGGTTTTTTGGGTGGTCACGTGGACCGCTTCACGAACCCTACGAAAGGCAGACCGTTTGGTGCGGCTACCAAAAAATGCAAACGCAGAGTCGTAGGGGGCTTGGTTGTGTTCCTCGCCGTTGGCGGCGAAGCGCAAGACGAGGGTTTTTACTGTCCTAGGACATAGGCGAAGATCAATGGGGCGACGATCGTCGCGTCGCTGTGGATCATGAATTTCGGGCATTCTGGATCGAGCTTGTTCCAGGTGATCTTCTCGTTGGGCACCGCTCCGCTATACCCACCGTAGCTGGTCTCCGCGTCGCTTATTTGGGAAAAGTACTCCCAACGGCGAATGTTTTCTTCTCCCAAATCCTGGATCCACATCGGGACGGCACAGATGGCAAAGTCACCTGCTATCCCACCACCGATTTGGAAAAACCCGATGGGCCGATGCTCGGCAAGCTGCTTGTACCAGTTGGCCAAGTGTTCCATTTGTTGGGTGCCGCTCTTGAGCGCGGAGTGACTTTTCACGGTTCCATCCATCACGCGCGCTGCGAACATATTCCCAAGCGTAGAGTCCTCGATGCCAGGTGAATAAATCGGGATCTTGGCCTCCTTGGCCGCTATCATCCAAGAATGTTCACGCGGGATTTGGTAATGCTTTTCAAGGTCCTTCTCGTCGAGGATTCGGAACATGTATTCGTAGGGGAAGTACTGTTCGCCTTTTTCAGCGGCGTCTTTCCAGTACTTGATCAGTCGATCTTGCATGTGCATCATGACGGTCTCTGGGATGCAGGTATCCGTCACGCGGTTGAGGCCACGGTCGCGCAGGTCGACTTCGTCCTGCGCACTGAGCGATCTCCAGTTCTCAATCACATGGTATTCGTTGTGAGCGAACAGATTGAATAAGTCTTCTTCGAGATTAGCCGCCGTGCAGGAGATCGCATGGATCTTGCCCTTGCGGATCATCTCGGCGAGCGAAATCCCTAGTTCGGCAGTGCTCATGGCTCCGGCAAGCGAAACCATCATTGCACCTCGTTGGTTTTCAATGAAGCTTTTGTAGGCTTTGGCCGCAGCCAGAGTCTCCCGGGCGTTGTAGTGCCGGTAGTGCTTCTCCATGAACGCGGTGATACTCATTGACGAATCTCTCTTGAAAGCCATGGGGCAGGCGAATGTTTGATGCGATTGGTGTGGCTCAGATGGCCAGCAACAAACGACTCGGCGCCTCTAGATAAGCGATGATGTCGTTGAGGAAGCGTGCTGCGGTTGCTCCATCGACCAATCGATGGTCGTAGGCAAGGCTCAGGGGCATCATCAAGCGCGGCTTGATTGAGTCATCCTGCATGACCATCGGCATCTTGCGCGATCGACCGACGAGTAGGATAGCCACCTCGGGAACATTGACGATCGGGGTCGAATAGGTACCGCCGATAGCGCCTAAGTTGCTGATCGTAAAGGTTCCTCCGCGAAGATCGCTGACGGCAAAATCATTGTTGCGTACCCGGTTGGACAGGTCGGCCAGGGCATAAGCGATATCGGGGATCGACATGCGATCGGCGTTTTTCAAGGTGGGAACAACCAAGCCTCGGTCGGTGTCGACTGCGATCCCTAAGTTGACGTAGTCTTTGTAGATGATCTGGTCGTTTTCTGAATCGATCTGCGCATTCAGCGCTCCGTGATGCTTCAAGGCGGTCGCAACGGCTTTGATCAAAAACGGCATGGTCGTGAGTTTGATTCCGCGCGATGCGTAGTCGTCCTTGCTCGATTGCCGGAAGGCTTCGAGTTCCGTGACATCGGCGTCGTCAAAGTTTACGACACGCGGGACGCTCGACCAGGACTTGTCCATCTGGTTAGCGATCATCTTGCGGATCTTGGTCATCCGGTCGACTCGTATTGGGCCGTAGTCATCGCTCGCCGGAGTGCCTGGTTTTTCGATCCCTTTGGAAGCAGCCAATTTCGCAGGCGATTCGACCACTGGGGTTGCCGGTGCGCTAAGAGCAGGGCTTGAGGCTGCGGCAGGTTTTGCCGTCGCTGCTTGGCCCTGATGGCGAACGATGGCCAAGACGTCTTCGCGGGTGATGCGACCACCTTCGCCTGTCCCGGAGACTCCAGTCAAATCGACGCCGACCTCGCGGGCGAATCGACGGATCGCGGGCCCCGCAGCGATGATGTCGTCCTCTGTATCAGCTACCGCATTGGTGCTCGGAGCCGGGGGTGCGACTGCCGTTGCCGCTGGCATGGACGAAGCCACCGGCGCGATTGGCTTTGACGCAGCAGGCGCAGCGAGTGTTGGAGCGGTCGCAACCGGGGCGGTAGCCGTTGGAGCTGGAGCTGAAGGAGTCGGAGTAACTGGAGCTGGAGCAACTGGAGCCGGAGCTTTGGCAACAGGCGACTGGGCCACGGCCTGAGCGGGTGCTGGTACAGGGCTTGGTGCCGGCGAACTTGCCCCGGCCGTCGCCTCGATCGTTCCGATCACTTGACCGATTTTGAGCGTATCCCCTTCTCGGATCGCGATGCTTACGATCTTGCCGGCCAGTGGGCTAGGTACCGCTACGGTTGCCTTATCGGTTTCGAGTTCAAGCAGCGATTGCTCGGGCTTGACCACATCGCCGACTTTGACATAGATCTCTAACACATCGCCGGACTCGACACCTTCGCCCAAGGATGGCAATTTGATTTCTGAAGCCATGGATGGTAACGCGTTCTACTTTCTGAGGGATTGGATCTGGTGATTTGGATCGGGCTGGACAGTTGCTTGGGAAAACGTAATGCGACTACGCGTACAGTGGGTTCTGCTTTTCTGGATCGTAATCAAGATCGCGGATGGCTTGGGCTACTTCCTTGCCTGAGATTGCGCCGGATTGGCTCAATCGGTACAAAGCGGCGATGGTTACCGAGGCGGCATCGACCTCGAAGTGCCTACGCAGGGCGGCTCGCGTTTCGCTGCGTCCCATCCCATCGCAACCTAGGACGTAGTAGTCTTGTTTGAGGTAAGGCATCAGTTGCTCGCCGACAGCACGGACGTTGTCGCTTGCCGAGATGATCGGTCCGCAGACGTCTTCTAAGAGGTTTTGGATGTAGCTTTTCTTGGCGGGTTGGTCTGGGTGGAGCATATTCCAACGTTCGACAGCCTGCGCATCGCGACGGAGTTGGGTGTAGCTCGTGACGCTCCAAACATCGCTTGCAACGTTGTACTTTTCGGCAAGTATTTTCGCAGCTTCGAGCACGTGTCGAAGGATGGCACCGGAACCGAAGAGTTGCACACGGGCTTTGGCCCCGGCCACTTCGGTGGAGCTGAACTTGTAGATCCCTTTGATGATCCCGTCCTCGACACCCTCGGGCATCGCAGGCATATCGTAGTCCTCGTTATGAACGGTGATGTAGTAGATCGCCGTCTCGAGGTCCTGGTAGAGTCGTCGCATGCCATCGAGCACGATCACGACGGTTTCGTAGGCCCAAGCTGGATCGTAGGCGCGGACGGTTGGGAATGCCATCGCGTTGAGATGGCTATGACCGTCCTGGTGCTGAAGGCCTTCGCCGTTGAGCGTCGTACGTCCGGCCGTGCCGCCGATAAGGAACCCTTTGGCTCGCATGTCGGCTGCAGCCCAGATCGAGTCACCGACGCGTTGGAATCCGAACATCGAGTAGTAGATGTAGAACGGAATCATGTTGATGCCGTGGGCCGAATAAGCCGTTCCGGAGGCGACGAAGCTCGACATCGATCCGCACTCGGTGATCCCCTCTTCGAGAATCTGCCCGTCCTTGGCTTCCTTGTAATAAGCGATCGAACCCGAGTCGATCGGTTCGTACAACTGACCGGCATGGGCATAGATCCCGATCTCTTTGAACATCCCCTCCATCCCGAAGGTTCGGGATTCGTCGGGAACGATCGGCACGATATGCGAGCCGATCTGCGGGTCTTTGACCAATCGATTCAATAGCCGAACGAAACCTTGGGTCGTCGAAATCGACTTGCCCTCTAACTGCACGCCCATGAATTTGCGGTAGTCGTCGAGACTCGGTGTCTGGGTCGTCGGATGGGTCGTCGGCCTGCTAGGCAGCGAACCACCTAACGTCGAGCGTCGGTCTTTGAGATACTTGATCTCCATGCTCGACTCGGGTGGCTTGTAGAACGGTGCATTGGCGACCTGATCGTCCGAGATCGGGATTCCGAAGCGAGAGCGGAATTCGAGGAGTTCCTTCTCGTTCATTTCCTTTTGATTGTGGGCGATGTTTCGACCTTCTCCAGCTTCGCCCAGTCCGTATCCTTTGATGGTTTTGGCCAAGATCACTGTTGGCTGACCTTTGTGTTCGACGGCTACTTTGTAAGCAGCAAAAACCTTCTCCGGGTCGTGCCCACCGCGATTGAGCTTCTCGAGCTTTTCATCCGAGTAATTCTCGACGAGTTTGAGCAGCTCTGGATACTTGCCGAAGAAGTGCTCACGGATGTAGGAGCCTGGCATGCCGGTATACTTTTGGTACTGGCCGTCGACGACCTCGGTCATGCGTTGGGCGAGCAACCCTGATTCGTCGCGTTCGAGCAACGCATCCCAGTCGCTACCCCAGATCACCTTGATCACGTTCCATCCTGCGCCACGAAACACCGCTTCGAGCTCTTGGATGATCTTGCCGTTTCCACGGACAGGTCCGTCGAGCCGCTGAAGGTTGCAATTGACGACGAAGATCAAGTTGTCGAGCTTTTCTCGGGAGGCCAAGGTAATGGCGCCGAGTGTCTCGGGTTCGTCGCACTCGCCATCGCCCAAGAACGCCCAAACCTTGCGACCGCGGGTGTCTTTGAGTCCCCGATCGTTCAAATACTCGTTGAATCGAGCTTGGTAGATCGCCATGATCGGACCGAGTCCCATCGAGACGGTCGGATATTCCCAGAAATCAGGCATCAACCACGGGTGAGGGTAGCTGCACAATCCCCCTTCAGGCTGCAGTTCGCGGCGAAAGTTCTCCAACTTGCCTATCGGCAATCGGCCTTCGACGAACGCTCGCGAATACATTCCCGGCGAGGCATGGCCTTGAAAGTAAACCAAATCGCCCTCGTAGCCGCTTTCTCCACGGCCCCGGAAGAAATGATTGAAGGCCACTTCGTAGAGCGTCGCACTGCTGGCAAAGGTGCTGATGTGGCCACCTTGCCCTTTGTTTTTCTTGTTGGCCCGAACCACCATGGCCATCGCATTCCAGCGAATGATGCTCTTGATCCGACGCTCGATCTCCCGATTTCCTGGATACGCAGGTTGCTTGAAAGCCGGAATCGTATTGACGTAAGGGGTGGTCGTCTCAATAGGGATCTCGACCCCGTCGCGCCGAGCGCGATTTTCCAAGGCTTTGACCAGGTACCGGACACGGTCAGCGCCTTTGCTCTTGGCCACATAGTCCAGAGACCCGAGCCATTCGCTCGTTTCGGCCGGATCGACATCGATCGGTGCCTCTACTTGTCCAGATGCCACGAGCACCGAAGGATCCGCCTCACCGAGGGTTTTTGCATCCGACATAGGGTTCTTATTGATTCGTCAAATGGAGTTGGGGGGCAGGGTAGAAAATTCTTCCCAGGCCGATTGTTTTAACAGGATTGTATTGTCGCGAAAAAGGCCAATTGTTGGAAGACGATCCAGAGCGATTTTGAGCAGGGAGCTGCACGATAAGGGGCAAAAAACGCGATTTAGCCTGAAAAACCCTAATCGAAGGCGGTGCTCTTGATGGACAGCAGGTCCTGCGAGCGATTAAAAATGTTAGCGAATCTGGCCCTCGAAACCGCCCTGGCGCTCCGAAAGCCGCGTGACTTTGTCTGGGGTTTGGGCTTCGGTTTTGGTACCTGAGCGGTCGTTTGGCGTGGGGACTTTCGATGGCCATGGCAGGATAGAGGCAAGGTGCATCGCGTTCAGATCGACCGCACCCTCGGTGGGCGATTCGAGTCCCGGGACGGCTTGCAAGGCCGCGACGAGACTCGTCAAGGCAATGGCTTGCTTGGGGGTGCATACGGTGGCTTGCCCTAACTGGATTGCCACGGGGGGCCATTGGCTCGGGCCTGGCAATTTGCCGCTGAGCCTGAGCCCCTCGGGGCTCAATTCGAAGCCCACGGACATCGCATCGATCGATTGGCTTTCGGAGAGTTGCGATTCCCATTTTGAAGGCAGTTGCAGCCACTGGGATGCCTTGCGTATCCAATCGGTCTGAAGAACTCCTTGCTGGCAATCGAGTTTGCCTTGGGCATACAAAATCCGTCCGTCGCGCAGATTCAATTGGCTTAGCGCTATCCCGCCGATTCCTTTGAAAGGAGAGCCGACAGGGCTCGTCAGGTCCGCAAACTGCACCCGATCCAGGTCCCCTTGGACGATCGCATCCCATCCGTCTGGGCTCCATTGGGCTTGGAGCACACCGCGAAACTGTGCGCTTTGGCCGAAGGCTTGTAGAACCTTGAGTCGATCCGAGAAATTCGAGCAAGCGATCCAGGTCTTGGGGGATCGGACCTCGATCTGCGTGGCGAGATTCCCTGGCGCATGGTCTCGGACGACTTGGACCTGTATCTGGCCAAAAGGCTCGTCGGCATAAGCGAATTTCGAGACGATCGATGAGCGGTTCTCCGTAGGCTTCATGAGGATTTCGACTTGGCGAAACTGGGTGACCCCTGCGTTGTGATAGACCTCCAAGCCTTGGGGTACGGAGATTGCGAGCATACGCTCGCGCGTCTGAGGCTTGCATAAAAAACCATCGTGGAGCAACTCAAAGACCGATTCGAGTTGGCTTGCATCCAACTGTGGACCCTCGAGCACTATCGACCAGCCCTGCGACTGGATCCAACCGGCGACCTTTCGAATTTTCGCCAAGGGAGTGTCGGTCTCAGGGTGAAACAGCACGACATCTTGAGCTACAAATTGTTCGGGGGTCAACACGGTGAACTTACCGGCCAGAACACGAACACCCAGGTTCGCTGCGATGCGTGTTTCCCAGTCTTTTTTCAAATGGGCTTGGTAATAAGGGGACCAATAGCCGAGGCTCAAAAGTCCCAGAACCAGCAGCGGAAAGAAGCCAAGGGCGAGGATCAGCGAGCGGACCAAGCGTTTGCGGGTCGCTTCGTGGAGGCGGATTCTCGTTGTAGGGTACCTTGGCATAGCTCGGATGTGTACCAAAAAACTCGGTGACAAATCAAGTTAGAGTGGGGGGGCCAGGTTGCTTGCATCGCTCAGGATTTTCTAAGGATTTTGTCTTGGATGGAGCCCTCTTTGTGGATCCGTCTTGCGGGAATCTTCGTTTTTCATTACCTCAATGGGACTCCGAATCTCTAACCCCGAGATCCTTCGGTTGCGCGCTGGATAGGGCGTTGTTTTTTGAATCCCGTTTTTTTCGATTCGCGTCTATTTGCAAAGGAGTATTCCTCGATGGGTTTTATCTCGAAATTAGCTGACGAGTTCAAGCAGTTTGCGCTGCGTGGCAATGTCATCGATCTGGCTGTCGGTGTGGCTATCGGTACAGCCTTTACTAAGATCGTCAACTCGCTGGTCAGCAATTTGATCCTGCCTCCCTTGAACTTATTGACATCCAAGTTCGGTATCAACTTTGCGAACTGGGCTTATACGATTCGTACCGAGTCTCCGAAATTGGACGCCAAAGGAGAGATGGTCAAGGACGCGGCCGGTAGACCCGAGATGCTTTTCCAAGATTACCCGATTCTCAAGTATGGGCCATTCATCGAAACGGTGGTCGACTTCCTGTTGATCTCGCTTGCGATCTTCCTGCTTGTCAAGGCGATCAACACGGCCAAAGCAAGGTTCGACAGTACCAATGCCCAGGCTCCTGCTCCCGAACCGACCGAGGATGTCTTGCTCTTACGCCAGATCCGCGATTCCTTAGCGGCTAAGAAATAGCGATCGGCTCGGTTCACTGCGGTTCGGTTTGCGATTATCGTATAGCTCAGTGCGTATCGACCCCAAATCGTGGAAAGAGCCCATGGCCGACCTTGTTCCAATGAAGCTTGCACGGATCGTTAAAAACGATCTGACCGACAAGCAATTGATTTACTTGAAAGAAATCGATGGCGATCGGCAGTTCCCGATCATTATCGGTTTTTTTGAAGCCACCAACATCGACCTGCGGGTGACGCATGCAGAGCGCCCCCCGCGTCCGCTGACCCACGACCTAATTGTCGGCGTTGCCCAGTCTCTTGGTGCCAAGGTAGAGTCGGTGGTCATCACCGACTTCCACGACGATATCTTTTATGCGGTTTTGAGGCTCCTGCGAAACGGCGAGACGATCGATGTCGACGCTCGTCCTTCGGATGCCATCGCCGTATCTGCCTCGTTCCGCCCGATCTTGCCCATCTGGGTGGCCCAAGAAGTCTTCGATCGTTTCGCACAGTGACTCCTGCTAAGGACCGAATTGCTATGTGGATTTTCGACGCGCATTTGGATTTAGCGCTCAACGGAGTTGATTGGAACCGCGACCTGCGACAAAGCGTCGACGACATTCGAGCCCAGGAAACCGCCCTGCAGATGACCGAAAAAGGTCGACGCAACAACACCCTTTCCTTTCCGGAATTGAGGGTTGCCCAAGTCCCTGTATGCTTGACCACACTTCTGGCAAGGCAAGAACAATCCATCGACCACTCGTTCGGGTGGACCTCACCTCAAACTTGCTATGCGATGGCTCATGCCCATCTGGCTTACTACCGCGCCATGGAACGCGACGGTTATCTGAAAATGCTCAAGACCAAAAGGGATCTAGTCTCCCATTGGGAGCATTACACCAAGTCCGGGCCGAACTCTATCGAACCGATCGTCACGAGCGCTTCGAAGCCTCTTGGGCAGGCCCAAGCCCCCTTGGGCTTTATCCTGACAATGGAAGGTGCCGACCCGATCCTGACGCCCGAGACGATTTATGAGTTTCACGAAGCTGGGCTCCGAGCACTGGGACTGACCCACTACGGAACCAACCGATACGGCGGCGGGACTCGCAGCGAAGTCGGGCTTTCTCTCGATGCGATCGAACTGCTCAAGCATTGTGAAAAGTTGGGTATCACGATCGATGTGACGCACCTTTCGGATGTTGCGTTTTGGCAAGTCGTAAAGCGTTTCTCTGGCCGTATCCACGCTAGCCATCAAAACGCCAGGGCCATTTGCGATTGGCAGCGTCAATTCAGCGACGATCAAATCCGCGTCGTGATCGAGCGATCGGGCGTCCTGGGAATCGCTTTGGATATCATCATGATGCAAAACGGGTACGTTCGAGGTCTGTCGAAAAACGAAGCGACGCTCGAAAGGGCCGTCGATCAGATCTGCCATGTGCGTGAGCTTGCCAAAGGCTCGATTGCTCATGTCGGACTGGGAACCGATCTCGATGGCGGATACGGATGCGAGCAAACACCGGCCGATCTCCATACGTACCGAGACGTCCAGAAACTCGCCCCCTTGATGCTCGCCCGAGGCTTTAGCCAAGAGGACATCCAATCGGTTTTTTTCGGCAACTGGCTGCGTTTCTTCCAAGAAGCCTTGCCGGAATAGTCAGTTTATCTAGTTATCTCGCCTCTTGCCTAGCGTCGATCGCTGAACGTATCTTTTCGATGGGCAAAGGATCCTCGGGTCGTGTGTCGTACCAGTACACGCCGTATCGGATCGTCATCGATCGATTCGCTTCGATGCGAATGACGCTTGGTTCACCCCCCGTAAACGATTTGTTGCCAAAGCAGTTTGCGACCATCAATCCGTAATCGCGGTTGTGAAACCAACTGGCTTGGGGGTTTTTCGTATCGGGCATCAAGAGGATCCCAATCCGCTTCCCATCGACTGTTTTAGAGTAGTCGACCCACTGGGCTTTCTTTCCCCAAGTCTCCTTGGCACCGGTTTTCCCATTGTTCGAGAGGATCCGCCCTGAATTTTTCTCGGTCATCGAGGTCGCGACGCGAACGCCAAGCCCCATTTCCTCTTGATCTCCAAAACTCAACGCTTCGGAACCGGCCGTGAAAATCGCTTGCCAAACCAACAAACAACCCGAATCGATCCGGTTCAATCGGTACGTTTGAACGACGCTCCCGATCGACTTGCCTTGAGAATCGATCAGTTCATCCTCGGAGTCAAATGCGATTCGGTCGGACTCGACGCTCGGATCGGACAAGAATCGTCGGTGCCTGATACGAGCCTTGTTCCGCCAAAAGTCCTGGCCGTTGATATCCCCGAAGCCGAGCCAAATTCCGCAGTGCATGTTGGCATGGTCGTCTGGGTCGAGTCCTGGATTCGGCGGGTGATTACGCGTTACCTGCTTGCCCGTCGGTGTGTGGACGTGCGAAAAGAAAGGACGTAGGCATTGCTCATCCTGGTAATGGAAAATGGTCAATGCATTCCCTTGATGCTTGAGAATCAGCCTGCCGGCCTGAGGCTCGATCGACCAAGGTCCAGAAGTTTGCTTGGACTTTTCCGAAGTCTCCTGAGCGATACCTGCCGGCGGATTTCCCAAGATCGTCGTGAGTCCGACGATGGCAAAGCAGATGCAAGCACGCAAGGAAGTCAAGCGACGCGACATAGCGCATTCCTTAGGAATTGGGTATTTTACTTGAGCGAACGTTTTCGGTCCGAAGGAATCCCATCATAGCGGATCGGACTCGATGCTTCGAGCACGCGACGATTGCGATGCTGGGCGATTGCGATGCAAGGCGATTGAAAGTATTTGCAAACTGGTTTCCAATGAACGGATCCCCAATGGGGTTTTGGACGTTTGTTCAGCGATAGGTTTATTTAGGATGCTTGGGCGATGATTGACCGTTCCATCTTTGTCATTTTTATTCAGCTATTGGCGTTCGTCGCTTGGCTTCAACCGCAGGTACATGCTCAAGACACGTTGGGGGCCTTGAAGAACAAGGCACCGGGCTCGTGGATGTGGGTCCCGGAATCAACTGGTTTTTTCTGGGGGGTGCACCATCTGGACACGCAGATCCGAGCCGCCGAAACCAGCGAGTTTGCAACTCGGATCACCCAGACTTCGCTTTGGAAAAAAGCATCCGAGCTATTTTTCAAGGAGTGGAAGGACCGAAAAAGCGACTTGGGTGTATGGAAATCCCGAATCGACAACCCCGCAGCGCGGGAGATCCGAGCGTTTCTCTATGATATCGCCTCGCAGGATCTATTTCTTTATGCCGACGAGAACCTTGCTCGGACCCTCGGGCAATGGAATTCGATTCAGACCTCGGTCGAACGCTTATCGAATCGCGAGACGTCCCCGGAGGATAAAGCCGATATCGTTGCGAGGTGGGTCGATCAGTTGATTCCCGAGGTCCAATTGCCGACGCTTATGCTCGCAGGGCGTTACTCGAATCTAGACCGAGCCTTGGCCCGAGTCGATGAAATCGAGGGGGCCATTCGATTGGGCATAACGTTCGTTCCGGATGTTGCAGGCTTCTTCAAGAACCTGCGTCGGGTCGATGATAAACGGGGCAATCGCCTCGAATGGCGTGTCTCGTCGGACATGATTCCCTGGGATCAGATTCCAGAGACGGATTCTTTGGACCGCGAAACGATTCAGGATCTTCGTCGGGCTTGCAAGGACAAAACCGTGAACTTATCGATCGGCACGCTCGACGAATACTTCTGCGTCGTCATCAGCGGCGATAAAGATTGGCAGTCGAAATTCGCGAGCCAAACCCAACTGGTCCAGCACCCGGACTTGCAACCCTTATTTTCTCAATACGGCCCGCCAGAAGGGGTTTTGATTACAAGTACCTATTACACGTCGGATCGGGTTGTCGAAGCCTTCCAAGAGTTTTTCCTAGACGGGTTTTTTCGCAAAATCGCTCGTGTTGCTTTGATGCCGATCATCGACCAGCAACCAGCCGCATCCGATACGGCCGATTGGTTGACCTCGGTTCTCGATGATGCATCGTGGCTAGACACCCAGATCGGTAAACATGTCGTGCGTTACCGAGGAGCATCGCGCTTGGCATGGATATCCGAGCAAGGTATCGAGAGTGCCCAAATCGACCGGACCGCGATGCGCATGATGGACAGCACTCAACGGCTCGAAGGAATACGACGCGTCGGCCCCGATCCTTTGTTGGTTCTCAACGTGCGTATGGCGCCTCACCCGGAGTACTTCGCAACGGCACGAGAAGTGGTCCGAAGGCTCAAAGGGAGCTTTGAGGATTTTATGCGCATCGACGACAATCGCGTCGATCTGGGGCCCCTGCGTCCGATCCAGCAGAAAGTGCAAGCCCTTTGGCCGCTTGTCGTGTCGATCACCGAAGACTGGCAAAGACGCATCCTGCCGAACTTGAGTGGAGAGCATCTTGTGCACTTGCGAAGCGGTGGTTTGCAATCGCGACGCTGGTGGACAACCCTCGGGGAATCCTCGGTCCTGCTGCCAATGCCCGAAGCCGCTTTGGCAAGTCGCATTGCGGATCCTGAGCAACTGGGCATCGGATCGATGTCGATCGCCAAGACGATCGGTGACTTGCTGGGTAACTACGGCATCGACTTACCGCAAGCATCAGGCTTGAGCCTCTCCGATGGCTGGAGGCTCGTTACGTTCGGGCAATCCTTCGGCCAGCCGCAGGTTGGAACCTTGCAAGGTCTTTTAGCTACGGGGCAACGATGGAACTGGTTAGGTTATTCGCAGCGTCAGTGGGAAGATTTCGCCAGCGCCGACTTAGCCCCCGTGGTTGATGGGAGCACTCTGTTGGGGTTTGAAGAGGCACGAGATCCTTTGGCCACGGCTGCCTTGATCGATGCGGGTGCTCTGGCCGGATTGCAAAATGCTTGGATCGGGTTCTTCTTGGAGAAAGCGGAGGTCAACGACGAGGGCTACTTGCAATTGCCACCGACGGCTACGGGGCGCAGGCTGGAGATTCGCCCTGCGGAGCTGATGGAGTTTCTCGGTTGCTTCGAGACGCTCGGACGTCTGACGAGTTTTTCCAGGACGATCGATTCTGGCGAGACGTTCTCGAAGTCCCGCTACTCCAAGCCAATGCGCCCAGAGGCCGTCAAGTGATCGCACTCGCGCAAGGCGTTTCTTCCGATTCGCCCTGCATCAATACTGAAGCAGGGCGAATACCTTGCCGGGCACTTTTCGCGCTTGGACATGAGTGAGCACGCCGCGATGTCCATGGGCAGGTTTCTGGGAATACATCCGAACTTCCGGTTCGCTCGGAAAACGACCTAAAAATAATCCAGGCTCGGGATTGAAAAAATCGCAAAGATGATGTTCTACCTCATCGGCTAGCAATTCGCCTTGGGCGACCCGATAGAACACCGAGTCGTGGCGAACCGTTTGGCCATAAAGGATTCGGGTCGAACCGCTCGGTGGTCGGTCTGTCATGCGGTCCTCTACGACTGGGTTGCCTTTGAGGCTCTTGTCGTCAACGCGTTGGTCCATTCGATCCCAATGCGCGTAGGCGGCCGTGTTGGGGAGGATTTTCTGGATGACCAAGGGTTCGTCGGCTAGTTCCATATAGACCATTGGAGTTGGCAGCAGGCGCATGCATGCAAACAAGGTGGCTTGAAAACTCGCCTCGGGAAAGACTCGCTCAATGATCGATTCGATCATATCGAAGGTGAGCCAATTCGCGTTGGCCAGTACCTCTTGGATCGCGGGTTCCAGGAAGGGCTCATAGAAAGCCAGTTCTGAAGCGATTGCGTCCATGAGGGTTTCGATCGGATCGTCATCGGAGCGAAAGATCGGATCGGCAGGGAAGCAATGGGTAGTCATCCGATGCGCAATCTCATGCCACTTGGTGAAGTACCTTCTGGCAAACTTTTCGTTGCTGAAATCCGCGCGCGCGTCGATAACGGCCACGTACTGGTCCGGGGCATGAGGACTGACCACATTGCGTTGGATCAGGACGCCAAAGGCAGGAATTTCAAGATCGTCGAACCTAGCTCGCAGTCCGGCGAAAACATAGTCACCTTTGTCTCGGGCGTAGTGATCGGTCAATCGAGCGAAATCGTCATCGGATCGTATCTCTTCGACGACCATAGATAGCTTTTGAGTGATCAGGGACTCAAAAGCGGCGATGTTGGCGATACCCTTGGGCCCCAAGCCGCCGGCTTGGGTGACCCACGAATCTACCAGCCGTCGGCAATGAATGACAATACCGACAGCTGGATCTGGAGATTCGATACCAAGAGAGTTCGCTAGCTCATAAACCTCGGGCGAGGCGCCAGGACGAATCATTCGCTATCCATGAATTCCTCGACGCCATTGTGAAATTTCTTCCAGTCGAATTTTTCGCCGATGTCTTTGGAACGACCGGTTCGATTCGCAACAATCTGTCGGTACATGTTCAAAAGGGTCAGGGTCTTTCGGAACGAAAGATGCTCTTTCTCTGCGAATCGAGCAAGCGAGTTTGGGATGGGGATCTGGAAGTTCGGATCCTTGCTCTCTTTGCTCGATTTGCCAGCCATCAGATAATCCAAGGATACCCCGAAGACTTGTGCGATGTTGTACAAGTTCTCAGCGCTGACGTTTCGTTTACCGCTTTCGAGTTCCGATAGGAAGCTTTTGCTGAGCCCAACCTTTCCACAGAGGACCTCTTGGGTCCACTCTAACTCTTGTCGTTTCTTACGAATTCGCTCTCCAACTGTCATAATTGATCGCCATTTTAGAAGGAATGAAAAAAACTCTGAATCTTCGGAGTGAACATCGATTTTAAAGCGTAATTACTCACCTTTCAATCGACCGTCACGTTTTTTTTCAATTTAGCGAACCGTCCCATGGCGTCGAAAATCCTGGCGATTTGTGCCGAATTACCGGGCCCAGAGCACAAACCCCCTAGTCGCCAGCGCCAAAGATCTGCTAACCAAAGCTCCAAGAGTCTGATTTTTCATCGGAAAAATGGCTCGTTCCACCGCCAAGAGCGCTAGGTCGATCCGATCAAATGTGCCGGTGGAAACCTTTTGGTTAATAAAAAAACTAGGGAGTAAACCACCGTGAATCATCGCAAAACGAACCTTTTTTTTCGCCGGCTCTGGAAGCTCGCAGCCTCCGCAGTGACTTGCTGGCTCTCGATCCAGCTCGTTCCGTGCGCTAACGGGCAGAGCCGTCCCGATGAAATCGTCACCCAATCGAGTCAACTGCTGACCGAGACAATGTCTCAGCCCTTGTCCAAAGTGCCTCGGGCGATGATCGAAAACGCACACGGAGTTGCAATCATCCCCAACGTGGTCAAAGGGAGCTTTATTGTCGGTGCAAGGCACGGAAAGGGAGTACTTTTTGTCCGCGAACCGAATGGGACTTGGCACGCTCCGGTCTTTATCACCCTGACGGGCGGGAATATCGGCTGGCAGGTCGGTGTGCAGTCGTCGGATATTATCCTGGTCTTCAAAACCGATCGAAGCATCCAAGGGGTTTTGAATGGCAAGTTGACTCTCGGGGCCGACGTCGCGGCCGCGGCCGGTCCGGTTGGTCGATCCGGTGGCGTAGGGACCGATGGCCAACTTCAAGCTGAAATCTACACGTACTCACGAAGCAGAGGTCTCTTTGCTGGCGTGTCGATCGACGGATCTGCCCTGCAAGTCGATCGTATTTCGACGGGAGCCTATTATCAGATCACCTCAGTGAATCAAACTCCAGTGGTTCCACTCGCAGCTCAGCAACTGACCGAGACGGTCGCAAAATATGCCGAGCAAATCGTCCAAGGAGCTGTCGCACCCGCATCGGCCAAAGCCGTCGGAGTCTCCGAGTCGGATTTGGTTCGAGGCCAGATCGTTCAACTCGCACCACCTCTTTTCGAACTGCTCGATCCTCAATGGAAGGAATACCTCAGCTTGCCAGCTTGGATGTTCCTCGGTGGGGCTGCTCCGAATGCCGAAGAGGTCAAAGCGATTCTCGGACGCTATGAGTCGGTCGACAAGGATCCTCGTTTCGCGACACTCGCTGCTCGACCCGAATTCGATTCGGTCTTGGGCTTGCTCAGGCACTACAACGAGACACTAGCTCCAACCAGGCAATCGCTGCAATTGCCTCCACCCCCGCCGAGTGCCAGCCAACTCGTGCTGCCTTAGTCGAATCGGGGCAATGGCGCAGATCCCCCATTCGAGGGGGTGTTGGTCTTGACCTGCCTGTTTGTTTTTTTCTACCTTCGGTGCCAAATAGGAGCGTGCTGCGAACCCCGATAGAGCAGCACTTAGGATCGGAGACGTTGGGGGCATTGGCCCTCGCACGCCGGAGGAAAGAGGGATTGCATGCGAAGGACAACCAAACAAGCCGGCATCATGCGGTTTGTATTAGCTCTAGTGCTCTGCATAGCGAGCTTTCACGAGGCTTTGGCCCAAAATATTCCTTCGGTGCTTCGTCCCGTCGTTGCCAAGCCGCCTGCGGTGGCAGAAGCTGTTTTGGTTCGCAAGGAGTTGTCTGCTACGAGCAATCAATGGCTGAGCCTTCGTCAAACGCTCGCCTTGAATTACACCAAGGAAGTCTTCGCTCATCCGGCCAAGGCCGACGCGATTTTGCTCCAGGTGGACCAAGAATCGGTGCTCTTGGAGTTTGATGCCAGCAAGCGATTGTTAAGGATCGAAGGTGCGGCAAAGCCCGTGGAGTCTTTAGCGAGGCTTTCGTTTGCCCACACCAATGAATCCCAGGTTTCGAAAGATCGAGCTTTTCGCATGCAGAGGCTCAATCCACGCGGACAAATCGCGATGGCGGCCTTCTCCAGTGGCATGATCGCAAGCACAAGCGGCTCGGCGATAAACTCCGGTGTTCGGCTTGCAAGCGGTGCGCAAGAACCCGTCAAGCCAGTTGCCGACGAGCCACCCGATCGTCTGCCATTGCCTCAGTTCGAGGGGGTTCAGATCGAGATGCTACCGGAACTCGATGCGGTGATTTTGCGAGGGCGCGATCAGCAGTTGACCGACCTTTCAGAGATCATCAAGCGGCTCGACCAGGCCAGCCGCGAGAGCAAGCCTACGATCGAGGTCGTAGCGCTCCAGCACGTGAATTCCGAGTCGATGTCGAAACTGATCGATGACATACAAGAAAAATTCATTGGGACTCGGCAGGGTCGAGTGACGGTTTCGCCTTTGGTGTCCCCCAATGCGCTGCTGCTGATCGGATGGGGTGAGTCGCTAGAACTGATGAAGCAATTGATAGAGCAACTCGATCAGCCGACCAAGGACGACAAGTCATTGGCTGTTTTGCCGCTCAAACACGCGACGGCATCGGAGGTGCAGACCCAACTTCAGTCGTTTTTCAAAGGCAAGGAAGGCTTAGCCCCGGTGATCAACTCGTTTGCCGATAGTCGCAGCAATGCGATTATTGTCAACGGTTCGCCCAGAGATATCGCGGAGATCAAAAAGCTACTCGAACAGATTGACGTTCCTCGCAATGGGATGTTGCAAGCGGCCCGAGTGTTTCAGATTCGCCATAACTTGGCCAGCGACATCGCGCAGGCCTTGGAAGATGCGTTGGCAACTACGACGGCCGACCGCAACAAGACCTTGCAATTGGTCGACGAGAACGGGGAACCCATCGCAACGGGTGGCGTTCTAGGAGCGACAAAAATTACGGTCAACGAACGCAACAACACCTTGATCGTCGCGAGCACACCTGAGACGCTCCCGTTGATCGAACAATTCATCGTGCAATTGGATACGCCCGGTGCGGTAGCCAAGATCAAAATCTTCTCGATCAAAAACGGGGATGCCAGCAATTTGGTCGAGACCCTAAGGGCCTTGATCCCTTCCTCGAATTCCACAACAGGAGCCGCTGCAGGCCCACAGCTATCGAGCAACCCAGATGACAACTCACTTTTGCCATTGCGTTTTACGGTCGATACCCGAGGCAACAACATCATCGCGATCGGTTCTGATGGGGATTTGAAGATCGTCGAAGCGTTGATTTTTCGTCTCGACGAAGCGGATGCCTCCAAGCGAAAGAGTACTGTCTATCAACTCAAAAACTCACCGGCCATCGATGTGGCAACGGCGATCAATCAGTTCCTGCAAAGCAAGAGGATTGTCGAGTTGGCAGCTCCGGGTGTGATCAATCCGTTTGATCAATTGGAACGCGAAGTCGTCGTCGTTCCTGAGCCGGTTCAAAACAAATTGATCCTGAGTGCCACGCCGAGATATTACGATGAGATTGCGGAGTTGATTCAGCGACTCGATGAGCAACCACCCCAGGTGATGATCCAAGTCATGATCGCCGAGATTTTGCTTGGGAATACCGATGAATTCGGCATCGAGATGGGGATCCAAGATTCGGTGCTTTTTGATCGAAGTCTGCTAGGGAATCTCGTGACCACCACGGCCACGACCACCACCTCGACCCCCGCTGGTGTGGTGACGGCCACCAGCCAAGATATTGTGGCCGCGACGAACGAACCGGGTTTCAATTTCAACAACGTACCTTTAGGCAATAGCGGATCGTCCAAAGCGCTACAGAATGCGAGCACCGTCGGGGGCCAAGGGTTATCGAATTTCGCGGTAGGGCGAACCAATGACGAACTCGGTTTCGGCGGTCTGGTACTCTCGGCCAGCAGCCAGAATGTGAGCTTTTTGCTTCGTGCCCTTCAGGAAACCCGCCGCTTGGAAATTCTCTCAAGACCTCAGGTACTCACGTTGGACAACCAGCAAGCGTTTATTCAGGTCGGGCAACGAGTCCCGCGAATCGCTAGCACAAGTGTCAATCAGTTCGGCGTCCAAAACCAAATGACCCTTGAAAACGTCGGCTTGATTATCGGCGTTACGCCTCGGATCAGTCCCGAAGGCAATGTGGTCATGGAGATCGATGCGGAAAAATCCAAGCTAGGTCCGGAAGCCGAAGGGATCCCCATTTTTATCGCTCAAGACGGATCGGTGGTCCGCTCTCCGCGTATCGATACGATCACGGCCCAAGCGACCGTCAGTGCTGCCGATGGAGAGACCATCATCCTAGGTGGCCTGATCGCCAGATCGACCAGGACACGCCATCGCCAGGTTCCCTGGTTAGGAGATATTCCGATTCTCAAGTACCTCTTCAGCTATGACTACTTTGATGAAAATCGTACCGAATTGCTCATCATTATGACTCCGCATGTCGTTCGAAACCCAGGCGATATGGAGCGACTCAAGCAAGCTGAATTTGCTCGGATGAGTTGGTGCGAAGCGGATATCTTTGCCATGCACGGAGACGTCTTTCCTCGAACCGGTTTGATGCAAGATTGGCAAGAACAAGACGATTCGGTTCCAGTGATCTACCCTGACCTCGACCCCCGAGGTGCATTGCAACCCTCTGCGATCAACGAAAGTATCCTGCAGCAGATGGGCGGGCCAGAAACCTATTCCACCCAACCGATCCCTTCCCCTGCAACTCCACCTCGAAAAACTCTCGAATCCCTGTCGGGACCGAACCTCGAATACGATTCGAGCGACTTGCCCGCTCCTACTGAGAAACCCTCTGCAGGTCTCTTGCGATTGCCCCGTACGATCAAGCGTGGACCTTAAACTCCAGCCCCCAGTCTCCGGTCCCCAGTCTCCGCGTCCGCCACAGATCCATTCCCAGCCAACCGCATCAACGAGCATTCAACGGCAACTGCACCATGGTAGCCCTTCGCCGCACACAAACAAAAGCAAGCAACCCGCGATGAAACGTCGACACTCCTTTCGAAAGAGCCTGGGAATGCTGATGCTTTTAGGTGGAATGCTATTGCCCTCGGGTTGCCAATTCGCACCTAAAAAGACTCCAGCAGGGTGGACTTGGAGCCAAGAGGAAAAGCCCGTGGTCCCGGAGCGGATTTTGGCAATTTGGACCGATACGGTTTTGCGTCAACCCAACCAACCGGGCGTTCGCGGATTCGGTGGACGGGTATTCTTTTACGACAAAGAGCAAAACGACCCGATCGAGGTCGACGGAAAGCTCGTCGTCTTCGTTTTCGATGCGGACGACCAGGATCCTGAAAATCAAAAACCATTGCGCAAGTACGTTATCGATGCCGATGATTTCGCCAAGCACATGAGCAAGACATCGATCGGACCGGCCTACAGCGTTTGGTTGCCTTGGGGTGACGTCAAGGGTCCGACCAAGAAGCTCAGTATTATCGCGCGTTACGAGGGTCGAAAAGGAGGTACCACCCTTTCGGACCCAACGATGAAGCTGTTGCCGGGAGTAGAAACCAGGAACTTCAAGACGCCAGATTCTCAGCAAGGTTCACCCAGCGACAAGCCAACGGCCCAAGCCGCCTCGCCCTTGATAGCATCTCAGGGGGTACAGCGAGCCAGTTACATTCAAACACCCAGCGCCGTTGCGCCCGATGCATTTCGAGCGCCCGACGCACTCCAAGCCCCCGAGTCCGGCCGTCGCACGCAAACGATCGAAGTGCCCCCGTCGTTCCAGAGGCATTTTCAATCGGCCGATGCGTCCCCTGGGCGTGCCGAGGCCAGTTCTGTGCAACCTCAGATCGCTCGCTCGCAGGTAACGACCGAGGTCATTGATGCCCGGAGCGAAAAACTTGGTACTTTTAAAAGAGCCTTTTCGGAGTCCAGCGGGTCGGGGCGTCCGATGAACAAATCGATGACAAACAGGCTTGAGGTTTTGCGCAGCGGGAAATCGCTGAGCAAGAAAACCACAGACGAGGACTCAAACACAGAGTCTGAGGCCATCAGCGATTTTTCAAACACTAAACCCCAGACACAGATCAATCCGAGCTTGAAATCTCAGAAATAGGATCTGCCGGTCGCGATCGGAGCTAGGTCCAAATAGGAGGCTATTGGGCCGACGGGCCATTTGGCCGACGGGCAATCATCGGCCTTTTGGTTTGGAACTTTCGGAGCGTAGGGCTTGGAGGATTTCGATGGCGCGAACCAATTGGGAGTCCTGAGCGATTTGTTGGTCGTCTGGGTCATCGATTTTGGATAAGGGGTGATTTCCAAGGGCGCCGTTTCTTAAAGGGTCGCTGCGTCTGCGCATGCGTTCGATGGCCTGACGGGTTTGTTCCTCGCTCAGGAGAACCTCGGCCCCATCGCTAGGTAGGACACCCCAAGGATCTGAATCGGTATCCTTGGGTCTTCGGTGGATCCTCTGACCGCTCGGGGGGAAATAGTAAGCCGTCGTGAAGCGAATGGCGGCTCGGCCACCTTCGACCGGAATGATGCTCTGTACGCTCCCTTTGCCGTAGGATCGCTGGCCGACGATCACGGCGCGATGGCGGTCTTTCAAGCATGCCGCGACGACTTCGCTGGCGCTTGCTGAATTGCTGTTGATCAGCACCGCGATTGGAACACTGTTTGGAACGACCGTTCCTGCCTTGGCATCGATCGCATCGAAACTGGATCGACGGCGGCCTTGGGTCGAGACGATCCTGCCGTCGTCGAGGAACAGATCGCACACTTCGATGGCCGCTTGCAACAATCCGCCTCCATTATCGCGAAGATCGAGGATGATCGCATCGATTTTTCCACGGAGCGATTCCAGGGCCGATTGGATTTCATTCGCTGTTTTTTCCCCGAAAAGGTCTGCGTGGATGTAAGCGATTTGCGGGGCGGTTTGGAGTTGGAAATCCCAGGTCCCATCTGCTTTGCGTCGATCCCCCGTGATACTCTCGACATCGACGAATTCGCGGGTGGCTTGGATGTTCAAGCGTTCTCCGGCCCGATCGATTCCTAGGAGGACTTGGGACCCGACGGCCCCGGCGATTTTTTTCGAGACTTCCGAGGTTTCCATCGAGCGAACGTCCGCCCCATCGACTTGGACAATCAGGTCCCCTGGCATCAACCCGGCTCGGAAGGCTGGCGAATTGAACAGAGTGGTAATGATGGTGATCTGCGGCCGGATCGGTGGGCCCTCGACTTGAACCCCTAAGCCTGCAAAGCGCTGCTCGAAGACCGCATTGAACCGGCCGAGGGAATCTTCGGAGACGAACGACGAGTGCGGGTCGAGCGACTCGAGCATTCCTTGCATAGCGGCTTGTTTTAAGTCGGCTTGTGAAATCGGATCGACGTAGGAGTCTGAGATGATTTCGATGGCATAAGCCACATCCCGGGTGGGTCGATAGCGGGCGGCATTGAGGTAGCAAACCAAGCACAAAGCCAAGCCGACGAGTAGTATTTTCAAGCTCTTTTCGCTCATTTTCGTCCCATTGCGATCGAATCGGCCAGCGGCACTTGGTCTCCTGCCAGCAGGGCTTTTGTGCTACGATACTTGGCATGAATTCTCACGACCCAAGCGATCGAGACGCTATTGTATCCGAATATTTCGAGCGATTGCCTTATACGCCCTACCCTGTCCAAGAAGATGCCTTGATCGCATGGTTTTCCTCCGACCAAGGCGTATTGGTCTGTGCGCCCACGGGCACCGGAAAAACGTTGATCGCCGAAGGGGCCATTTTCGAAGCGCTCCGGACGGGGCGCAAGTGCTACTACACCACTCCATTGATCGCACTTACCGACCAGAAACTACAGGAGTTGCAGTCGGCGGCCGTCCGTTGGGGGTACCCTGCAAGTTCGATTGGATTGCTGACCGGCAATCGCAAAATCAATCCAAACGCCCCGGTCCTGGTTGTCGTCGCCGAGATTTTGCTCAACCGACTCTTGCAGCAGGATCAATCTTGGGTCGAGGGGGTCGACTCGGTGATCATGGACGAGTTTCATAGTTTCAATGATCCCGAAAGAGGCATCGTTTGGGAGATGAGCATAGGGATGCTACCCAAGCAGGTGCGATTGATGCTTTTGTCAGCCACGATTGGCAACAGCGTAGAATTTTGCTCTTGGTTGCACCGGGCCCATGGTAGGAACTTGGAATTGGTTCAAGGCACAGAGCGCAAAGTGCCATTGCAGTTCGAATGGGTTGAAGATTTATATCTGGATGAACAGCTCGAGAAGATCGCCGAAGGGGACGAACTTCGCCGAAGGACCCCTGGGTTGGTTTTCTGTTTCAACCGGGACCAGTGTTGGCAGGTCGCCGAGCTCCTCAAAGGGCGACGGCTGATCGATAAGGAGCGCCAAGCGTTGATCACCAAGCGGATCGAGGGGATCGCCTTGGGTGAAGGGGCCGGTCCGAAGATCAAGCAGATTTTGATTCGGGGTGTTGGGATCCATCATGCGGGGATCATGCCCAAGTACCGTCGGTTGGTCGAGCAGTTGTTCCAAGAAAAGCTTTTGAGTGTCTGTGTCTGTACCGAAACCCTTTCGGCTGGGATCAATCTGCCTGCCCGATGTGTCGTGCTCCCGAGCTTGGTCAAAGGGCCTTACGGCAAAAAGAAATTGATCGATGCGGCTTCGGCTCAGCAGATTTTTGGGCGAGCTGGACGACCTCAATACGATCGCGAAGGGTTCGTCTATGCGCTTGCGCATGAGGATGATGTGAAGCATTACCGATGGAAGTTGCAATACGATCAGATCCCAGAGGACACCAAAGACCCCGGCTTGCTCAAGGCCAAGAAGCAACTTAAGAAGAAGATGCCCACGCGTCGTCAAGGCGAGACGTATTGGAACAAAGAGCAGTTTCAGAAGCTGGTGATCGCGCCTGCGGCGAACCTTGCGAGCCGTGGTCCACTGCCTTGGAGGCTTCTAGCGACGATGCTCCTGGAGAACCCAGAAGTCCAACCGTTGCGGGATTTGGTAGGCCGTCGCTTGCTCGCCCCAATCGATATTGCCAAAGGCCAAAAAGAGCTCAATCAGATGCTTGTAACGCTCTGGACGGCCGGTTTCATCGATGTGACACCCAAGCCTAGCATCGCGAAAATCCCAACGATTTCCAACAGCAAGTCCCCTCAAAAGGAAACACTTGCCGGGTTGCTCCGTTCTGCATTGGCCAGCCAGTTGCAGGTCACCGACAGCCAGGAAGATCAGGAGGCCGACGAGGCCGACGAAAGTTCGATGCAGGCAACGACCGACGAGGCCGCATCGCGAGGATACGATTTGGAGAATTACCGCCCAGAGCGAATTACTCCTAAGCCGCGGCTTGAACTCCTCAGCGAGCTTCGTAGCCTCAATCCCATCTATGGGTTGTACTTGATCCAGCAGTTGCAGTTTGCCGATCCGATCGAACGTGTCCAAGCCTTGGAAAGCGTCTTGGAGTTGCCTGCAAATATTAGCAAGCTCGCCCCGGTGCCGGGGCCTGACCAACTTCCGTTTGGTCCGTTAGCCCGGGAGCATCTGCACCCGCGTTTGCTCGAACTTGGACTTGCCGGTGTCCAGGAGCTCACGGGCCAAGCGTCCCAGGATGAGGAAACGGGCGAGGAGACCGAGCCGTCGAATGATCAATACGCTCAAGGCTGGCGGCCGCCTCCCAAACCGCTGGCGCTTGGGGAAAAACTCCGACGGATGTTCGATTACGATTTCCCCGGTGTCCACGATGTCCACACGCGAAGTGTTTGGGTCATCGGCGAGTTGCTCTCTTTTGAATGTGACTTCAATAAGTACATCGTCACGCGTGGGCTTCAAAAGCACGAAGGGATGCTGTTTAGGCATGTCCTGCGATTCGTGATGTTGGTCAATGAAATCAGTTGCATCGCGCCGGAAGACTCCACGCCGGAGGATTGGGAAGAGCCTTTCGACTCCCTTGCAGAGCGACTGATGGAATGTTGCCGTCGGGTCGATCCTGAAAGTACCGATGCATTGGTTCAAGAGTTGACCGATAGGCAAAGTCGCGTCGTTCATGGTCGCGAAACGTCGGGTCGGACATCGCCATGAGTTTAGATCCGACGATGCTTTCGATCGGGACTTGGACGCTCCTGGCGATCGCTGCATTTGGGATTGGGATCACCAAGAGTGGTTTTTCGGGGGTGAGTTTGGTCCACGTCCTGATCTTTGCCTATGTGTTTGGTGCGAAGGCATCGACGGGTATCGTCCTACCGATGCTCATCGCAGGAGACACCATGGCGATGCTGATGTTCGGTCAGCATGCCGATTGGAGGTATGTGCGCAAGATGTTTCCGCCGGCGATGGTCGGAGTCCTGGCCGCATGGCTCTTGATGGACGTGATGAGCGAGTCGTATTATCGCCCGACGATCGGTTGCATTATCCTCGGGTTAGCTGTCATGCAACTTGCGAAAATGTTCCGTGAAGCTTGGTTCACCCATATTCCACACCGTGCTTGGTTTGCTTGGGTCATGGGCGTTTTGGTGGGTATCACGACCATGTTGGCCAACGCCGCTGGACCGGTCTACGGATTGTTTCTGATCGCGATCGGGCTGCCCAAAAAGGAGTTTGTAGGGACCGCCGCCTGGTTTTTCTTGTTGCTGAATCTGATCAAAATCCCCTTCAGCTGGAATCTTGGACTCATTCACACCGACACATTGCTCTTGAATGTCGTATTGTTACCCGGGATTTATATTGGGCTTGTCGCTGGATCGGCAATTGCCAATCGCATTGGCCAGCGTGACTTTGAGGCTGCGATCATCGTGCTTGCGGCGTGTGCGGGAATCTACATGCTTTTGCTCTAGAGCAAAACAGAATGTTCCGCAATCCTATCGCTATTCGGCGAACCCATTGATCCCTTCTTTGATGCCTCCCAAGATGTACCACAATCTCGGTTCGATCGAGTACGACATCAATCTCACCGAGTTATCGACGTAGGACATGTGTACGCCGGAACCATGCATGCTATGAAACTTGGCAGCATGACCGACAGCTGGGCTTCGACGCCAACTCGGCCCAGTAGGATCAGCGACCATGTATCGAAGAAACTGACCGCTAGAGGAAACCCACCAGAACGAGGAATATCTAGAGGAAAGGGTCATAGGATCACGGAAACCTCCAGTCACTTCGCCAAAAAAGAAGGTGTTGGATGCTCCGTCTTTTATCTCGGGTAAAGTGGTTTTACTACGAACGAAAAACACACCTCGAAGGTCGTCGCAGGTGATACCTTGTTTGCCCAGGTCGGCACCATCTGGCATCGATGGGTCCAGGGCATTGGAACCTGTCATGCCTGATCTGCCGGAACAACCCATGTAATTCGTTTTCCCTAAGAGTATGTGAGCGTTGTCATCAGTATTGCCGTCTAAAAGCACAACGACTTGTGGGGGGGTGGTGATGGCAGTGGCATATGCAATGGTGTATGGGTTCGACATCGTCGTTGCTGCTTCGGCCACATCCGATGGACACAAAAGGGTGGATATTTTCGTTTGAGCAGCTTGGAAAATCGCTGGGTTTTTTCGCCAAAAGCGATTGTTCAGAGCCTGAGAACTGTTGGGTACCGCACCGACTCCATTGGTATCGGGATTGAGGTTCGCGTTGGCTTGGAATACCGACCAAACTTGGTTTAGTTCCAGAAAGGGTAGTAGGTGGGCAAGGTGGCCAACGCCCGAATGTCGAGTGGTTTCCACGCCCTCGGGTGTTTGCGGATAGGCTCCTGGAAACGGCGTTCTTTGGGGTCCTGGGAGGAGAATTCCTGGGGGGAACCGCTTGTTGGCGGTTTCAAAATTCAACGCAGCAAGCCCGACTTGCCGAAGATTGTTCGTGCAACTCATTCGCCTAGCCGCTTCGCGGGCGGCTTGCACGGCAGGCAAAAGCAGCCCGACGAGCACGCCAATAATGGCGATAACCACCAGCAATTCCACAAGAGTAAATCCACGCTTAGGCCAGTTTGTCGTTACTCGCATTTTGCTCACCAAGGTCCCTTTTCGATCGTAACATTCTCAAATAGATGAATGGCAATTGTGTCTTGCTTTCTTTGTCGAAACCCAAGAAAGCCCGAGCCGCAGGACCATTGTGTTGGTGCCACGATGTGAGTTTTGTTAAATCGCTCTCCGAAAAACTCCACCTGGGAACTATAGGTCCTTTGTAAGGGCTGTAGAGTAATTCTCTCCTTTTTTTGAATGAATTGGGCCGTTATAGTCGTCAAAATACGAAAAAAATCAGAGGGGTTTCCGAGGGTTGCGTCCATTATCGGTTAGGCCGTCCGCAAAATTCTCGCTTGGAAAACAAAAAAACGGGAGCGAATTGCTTCGCCCCCGTTTCAATAACTATGTAACTTGCAGGGTTCCAACGCTGCCCACCTAAAGTGGGGAGTTTACTTTTTTACCTCGCCCGCACCGGAAAGTTCTAAGCCCGTGTCGCGTTGCTCGCCCTTAAAGTCCAGACGGATCACCTTGCCTGTCTCGTCCTTAAAGGCATCGATGAGGATCGCGTTCTTCCCCTCAAAACTGCCCCTGAGGAGTTCCTCGGAAAGAGGATCTTCGATCCGTTGCTCGATGGCTCGTCGTAGCGGTCTTGCTCCGTAATCGAGGTTCGAACCTTGCTTGATGATGAATTCTTTGGCTTCCTCGGTAAGCTCGATTTCAAAACCGCGATCTCGCAATCGGTTTCGAACCTTGGCCAACTCGTAATCGATAACCTTCTTGAGGTCCTCGTTGTTCAGGTGCCTGAAGATGATCACATCATCGAGTCGGTTGAGAAACTCAGGGCGGAAGACCCTCTCGATCGAATCCATCACGCGCGCCTTCATGCTTTCGTACGAGGCGTCATCGGACGGTTTCTGGAATCCAAAGGCTTGTTCGTTCTTGATCGCCTCTGCACCGGCGTTGGTCGTCAGGATCAAAATGGTGTTCCTGAAATCGATATTGCGGCCGAAACTATCGGTCAATCGACCTTCCTCCATGACTTGGAGAAGCATGTTGAAAACGTCCGGGTGCGCTTTTTCGATTTCATCGAGCAGCACGACCGAATAAGGACGTCGGCGGATCTTCTCGGTCAATTGGCCACCTTCCTCGTAGCCGACGTATCCTGGAGGTGCACCGATCAGACGACTGACGTTATGCTTTTCCATGTACTCGCTCATGTCGATGTGCACTAGAGCGTCGGCATCGCCGAACAAACACTCGGCTAGAGCTTTAGCAAGCAGCGTCTTGCCGACTCCGGTGGGACCTGCGAAGACAAAGCAACCGGTCGGTCGCTTTGGATCTTTTAGTCCACTTCGGCTGCGTCGGACGGCTCGAGCGACGGCCGCTACGGCTTGCTCCTGGCTGACGACTCGCTTGTGCAACTCCCCTTCCATGTTCATCAGACGCAAGGAGTCTTCGGTCGAAAGACGCGTTAGCGGAATTCCGGTCATCTTGGAAACCACTTCGGCGATGACTTCCTCATCGACGACGCCATCGGTTTCGCGACTCTTCTCGCGCCACTCTCGGGTGATCTGCTCTTTTTTGCGTCGAAGTTTGTCGGCCTGGTCTCGAAGCGCGGCTGCTTTTTCGAAATCCTGGTTCGCGACGGCCTCTTCCTTCTCTTTGTTGAGCCGTTCGATATCCTCATCGATGTCTTTGAGGTCCGGTGGCTTGGTCATCGTACGCAAACGCACACGCGCGCCGGCCTCATCGATCACGTCGATCGCCTTATCGGGCAAACATCTTGCCGTGATGTAGCGTTCGCTCATTTCAACGGCCGAGGTGATCGCGTCGTCGGTGATCTGGACTCGGTGGTGCTCTTCGTAACGTTCCTTGAGACCCTTGAGGATCTGGATCGTTTCGTCCTTGGAGGTCGGCTCGACAATGATCTCTTGGAAGCGACGAGCCAACGCGTTGTCCTTCTCGATGTACTTTCGATACTCGTCGAGCGTCGTCGCACCGATGCATTGGATTTCGCCACGAGCTAAGGCAGGCTTAAGCACATTCGCTGCATCGATCGCACCTTCGGCCCCACCCGCACCTACGAGCGTATGCAATTCGTCGATGAACAAGATCGTGTTCCGAGCGCGACGCACTTCGTTCATCACCGCCTTGATCCGCTCCTCGAATTGCCCTCGGTATTTGGTGCCCGCAACCATCATGGCAAGATCCAAAACGACGATTCGCTTTTCGGCCAAGATATCAGGGACCTCGCCATTGACGACGCGCTGGGCAAAGCCCTCGACAATCGCGGTCTTTCCCACCCCTGCCTCACCCAATAGAACTGGATTGTTCTTGGTGCGGCGGCACAGTACCTGGGTGGCTCGCTCAATCTCCCGCTCGCGACCGATCACCGGATCGAGCTTTCCCTGTCGCGCCAATTCGGTCAAGTCACGGCCAAAGCTATCCAACGCCGGGGTCTTGCTCTTGCTCCCCTTGCTCGACGATCCGGCTTCGCTGTTTGCCGGTTCGCCGCTTTTCGGGCGGAGTTCCCCATCGCTCGATTCAATGCCATGTCCCAAGAGACTCAACACCTCTTCGCGGACGTCCTCGAGTTTCATCCCCAAGTTCATCAGCACCTGGGCTGCGACGCCATCTTGCTCACGAAGCAATCCCAGCAGGATGTGCTCGGTGCCGACGTAATTGTGGTTCAGATTCCGCGCCTCTTCCATCGAATACTCGATGACCTTCTTGGCACGCGGTGTGTGCGGCAACTTGCCGATTGTCACCATCTCCGGACCACTTTGAACCAGCTTTTCGACCTCTAAACGAATCTTTCTCAAGTCGATATCGAGGTTCCTGAGCACATTGGCCGCAACGCCACTACCCTCTTTGACCAGCCCGAGGAGGATATGCTCGGTGCCGATGTATTCGTGGTTGAAACGCTGTGCCTCTTGATTCGCTAGCTGCATCACCTTGCGGGCACGGTCTGTAAATCGCTCGAACATGACTATCCTTCCTTTTGGGTTGGCGGACAACCATCGGTCCACCCTCGATTGTTTTCAGCTCGTCTTGCCGACACATCTAAACCAAAGACGCCTTTCGGCAGTCTAACGTTCGTTTGCTGGCAACGGTTGCTCCTGATGTGCAAAAGCTGTACCGAAAACGTAAGTCTCCAGAACACCGTTCGCAAAGACGATCCGAAAAATTATAGAGCTTCTCCCAGGATAGCAAACGGGAGGTACCTACTGCTTTTAGAGACTTTCGGTCCGTTTGTTTCGTTTGGAGTCTTTCATTTTTCGGTACTCTTGGGCAATCTCGGCTGCCCATAAGCCCCCGCGTTCAAGAGATTCGATGGTTTGCAGCACGACTGCGGCGGCCTCGAGCCTACCTGTCCGACGGTAAATCGATGCTAGGCAAAGCGCTGCCTCAACATCCCATTCTCCCTGCGACACATAGGGTGTAAGCAATTCTTCGGCTTCGAAGTAATTCCCCCGAAGGTACTCCGATTGAGCCTCCTGGAGCACTCGATCGCTACATAACGACAAACGAGCTTGCCCGTCGCGTGCGGCACAGTACGTTTGGTACAAAATCGAACCGATTACCAAAGCCGCCAGAGAGCACCAAAGCAAACGCGATTCCCAGCCCGTGAGCAAACCCGGCCAAATGAAGGTCCCAATCCATGCGGCTTGAAGAGCAAAGACAAATCCCAAGCAGATCAGCAACGCACGAAGACTACCTGCCTGCCAGGCAAAAACCAATCCAGGCCATAAGACCATCGCCCATCTGAAAGACTTAGGCATCCTGCCAAACCTGTTCCTTTGCTTTTCCTGACGATTCGATCTGTCAATAGCGCGTCGTTTCTCATTATTACCAAATCGGATACCGAATCGGCTCGGTCCACTGCCGAATCGGCAGACCAATCTCCAATTTACATGGCGCGATGCCGAAGTTAACAAAAAAACTCATGCAATCGCAACAGCACCCTTTGGTTTTGCTCCAAATTGACGTAGACACCCAAGAGGGAAATTTGGACTATCCGGCGTCAATGGCATGCGATTCGTTTGCCGAACCATTGTTCTACCATTAGGCATCATCATGACGAGCATCCAACGGCTGTTCCCCCGCCTGGCAATCCTTTGCCTTTCGAGTCTTTGTTTAAGCGGCTGTGCTGGGACCAATTGCGCCCAACCTCAAAATCCAGCCATGAGCCCTTATCCAACGTATCCTGCTTACCCGCAGCCCTATCCGACCCAGGGAACCGTGGCAGCACCCGGAATGGTCGCTGCCCCACCCGTCGGGATGAATCCTGGGGCCGCTGCCCCTGGAACCTATGGGCCACCCCCAGGAACCTACGCGCAACCTCCAGCCTACGGGCAACCCCCAACCTACGGGCAGCCTCCGGTTTACGGCCAACCGATCCCGGGCTCCTACCCTGGAACTACCTCGGCCGGATACCCACCAGGCTACGCGCAACCGATGGTTGGGCGCTGAGCCACTACTTTTTATTTTTTCCCAAAGCTTGGCTCAAAAACGGTTCGACCGGGCCGATGGATTTGAGAAACGCTTCATCGAACGATGATCCACTTGCGATCGCTTTGACGACCAAGTCGTACTGTTTTTTCATCGAACTGCTCTGCATGGTCCTGACCAACGCAAATCCAACGATCGCCTCATCTTCATCGTTGAGCTTTCCATCCATCAATGGCTTGACGTTCTTGATCTCATCGACGACTTGACCGACCTTGAGCATCCAAGGTTTAACGCGCTCGTCGTTGTGCCCGACTGCGGTGGCCAACGCGGCCCGCCCTGCTCCATCGGCAAACCATTTTGGTACTCCCTCATGCGATGCCATCCAGACGCTGGTAATCTGTTGGAGCAGCGCAGATTCATTGAGCTTGGTATTGGTCTTCTCGGGAATGATCGCGATGTACATATCCAACACATCTTGCTTCCAATGCGAGGACCACTCGGGGGGCAATGCTCGCTTTTCGAGCATGTTGCCAAGCTCGCTGTAATCGTACCGGGACTTGAGCGCATAGATCGTGATCCCACCGCGAACGATCGGATCCTTGGGGCTGAGGCGATACTGTTTGCGTACGGATTTGGCGGCAGCATCGGCAGCAGCCAGAACCTGTTCCAAGCCCGATGGCCCGAGGTTTCCTAGCACATGGAAGTCTTGGTTGGAGGTTTCTTGGAGCTGTGCTGTCGGAGAGACGATCTTCCATCGATCCCGAGCTCTGCTCATCCGCTTTTCCATCAGCTCGCTATGGCTGGCCTTCGAGGCCCACGACTTGGCAATCACGCTATCGAGCTGGCTTTCTCGCTGATTGCCATCGAAAGTGGCTCCCTCGTCGATCCATTTGGTGATTTTTTCGATCTCCTCGGGCTTGAGTGCCGCTCGGCCGCCGGCAGGCATCCTCTGTCCTGCTTGACCCAAAATCTTCTTGACCAGCAAACTCTCCGGGCCCTTCTTCGGCTCGATCGCCGGGCCAGTCATGCCCCCGCGAAGCAGCCCGGCAAAGTTGGTGAAATTCAATCCGCCCGAAGGCCGGTTGCCACCGTAATGGCAGCCGTTGCAATTGGCGACCAAGATCGGTGCGATGTCGTTGGCAAAGCTGACGGTCTCCTTGCCGGTAGCTTGCATCACCTCGACTGGCTTGGGGGGCTCGGGAGGTTTCGCATCGGGGCCACCGACAAGTACCCTTAGGTTCGCTTTAGGATCCTCCGCATCGAATTTCGCTCCGGCCTTGACCCATGCCTTGATGGCCTTGATTTTTTCCTCTGGGACTTTGTTGCCACTCGGGGGCATGCTTCCACTGACCATGGCTTCGACCAAAGGACTCCCGTCGGGATCCCCAGCAAAGAGCACCACTCCGGCCCGAGAGCCTTTCATCAATCCTTCGTACGTCGGCATCGTAAAGCCACCGGTGGTCTTATCGACGTGGCACCTGCCGCAGTGCTCGACCAAAACAGGAGCTACATCCTTGATGAAACTTATCCCCTCGGATTTAGGCTTAAGTTCCTTTGCTGAATCTTTACCCGCAGTGGCTTTCGGACCGTTGTTCATCTCTCGCAACTTGCCAAAGATTTCGCCCCAGGGCGTAAGCGGCGTGAACTCGGCCCCTTCGATCGCCAGAACCTCGGCCGCTCGTGATAGCTTTTTGTGCAGTCGCTCCCACTCGGCAACGTCTTTTCGTTGTCCGGAAATCACCAAGTCGACAAAGTTGGCATTGCAGATCTCGATGTACTTGGCGCTCTCGCCAAAGTTCTTTTCCTTGTACAAATCCTCGGCTCGCTTGATGGCCGATCGGAACGAATCGATGTCGCTGGGGCTTTGGAGCTCCTGGGCCTCGAGCCTCGCCAGACTCCCGATTCCCAGACTCCCGATTCCCATCGATAGCACCGCGAATAACACCCACATGGCGAATTTGAATGTTCTCATCGAAAGGACCTAAGACTATCTGGTTGGCTTATTCGGGTGGACTTACGAGGACGACTCGGCGATCGATCTGCCAAGGTCCGCCTGGAATCGTCTGACTGTTATTGTCGTCGAATAGAGGCCTGGGGGAAAGAGCCCGGTTGACCGAAGGAACGCTTTTTCAGCTGCTTGCCGAACCAACGTCGGCCTATTTCAACCTGACTGGCCATCGGGCGATGCACTGGGCTAGAACTTTTGTCGTCCCGACAAGGCGTCCGAAAGGATCTCTTTATTGGTGAATTCCAACACACTGCCACTGGTCACACCCCGTGCCAATCGGGTCAATTGAACCGGAAACGGTGCCAACTGGTTCGAGATGAACATCGCCGTTCCGTCCCCTTCGACATTCGGATTCGTCGCCATGACAACCTCACGGAAGTTCCCTGTCCTGACCCGATCGACCAAGGCTTCGATTGTCAACTGATCCGGCCCAATCCCATCCAAAGGCGCGATGCGGCCAAGCAATACATGATACATCCCCTTGTACACTCCGGTCTGTTCCAGGGCGATCAAATCCCTAGGCTGCTCGACAATGCAAAGCAGTCCTGCGTCCCGGTGAGAACTTTTGCATACCCCGCAAAGCGCTTCCTCGGACAAATTGAAGCAAATCGAACAGTATCGAACGTTCTCACGGACCTTGCGTATCGCATCGGCCAAGGCGATCGCTTCGGAAACATGCACCCGCAAAATGTGATAGGCCAATCGCTCGGCGGTCTTTTTGCCAATGCCAGGCAAACGTCCTAGCTGGTGGACAAGCTCAGTGACCGACTGCGATATCTCTGCCATGGAATCCAATGCCCCTTGCCCCAAAATGCCTAACCAAAGACCCCTTGTGAGCCCTACCAACGGGTTTTCCCCTAAGAATCCATCGCCTTTGGGGTTGATAACATACCAAAGATGGATGAAATTTTCAGGGCTCTGCCCTATCGATTTCCAAGCTGCCTAGGTTCCGCCATGACCGTCCTGCTCCAGATTCGCAACGCGCACAAACGCTACGGCGACCAAATCCTCCTCGATGGTGCTGAGTGCACCCTAGGTGGAAACACCAAAGTTGGCTTCATCGGTCGAAACGGGGCCGGGAAATCCACCCTGCTGAAATGCATCCTCGGGGATGACGAACTCGATACCGGAGAAATCATCCGCCACCCAAAACTTCGGATCGGTTACCTTCGACAACACGACCCGTTTCTGCCCGGCGAAACGGCCTTGGAGTTCCTGATGCGAGATAGCTCGCAACCGGACTGGAAATGCGGCGAAGTCGCCGGGGAATTCGAAATCAAAGGTAGGATGCTCGAGTCCCCCATGCAAAACCTCTCCGGAGGTTGGCAAACCCGAGTCAAACTCTCAGCCCTGCTCCTGCACGAACCGACCCTGCTGCTGCTCGATGAGCCGACGAACTTCTTGGATCTTCGCACCCAAATCCTGCTCGAACACTTCCTGCGATCCTTCCAAGAAGCCTGCTTGATCGTCTCGCACGACCGCGCATTTCTCAACGCCACGTGCGACTCGACCCTCGATTTGTCGATGGGCGAACTGACCCTGTTTCCCGGCAAAGTCGACGAATACCTCGAGTACCAACTAGGCCTCCGCGAGCACGACCAACGCACCAATGCCTCGATCGCCGCGAAACGAAAACAACTCCAGGAATTCATCGATAAAAACCGCGCTCGAGCAAGCACCGCTACCCGCGCAAAATCCAAAAGCAAAATGCTTGAACGTCTCGAAGTCAAAGAGAACTCAGCCAATCATGCCAATGCCACGATCCGCGCTCCACAGGTGGAACCTCGCCAAGGCCCAGCCCTGCGAACCCGCGATCTGTCGATCGGATACCCAGACCGTACTATCTCGACGAACGTCGGACTGGAAATCGACCACGGTACCCGCGCTGCGATCGTCGGTGACAACGGACAAGGAAAAACCACCTTGCTACGCACCCTTGTGCACTCCCTGGCCCCGGTCGAAGGAGAAGTCAAATGGGGCTACGGATGCGAACTCGGAACCTACGCGCAGCACGTCTATACCAGCCTCCCTGACAACAAATCCGTCCTGGAGTTTCTCGAATACGAAGCGATCCCCGGAACTAAAAATCAAACCATCCTCGACACGGCCGGCTCGATGCTCTTTCGCGGCTCAGCCGTAGATAAAAAAATCCGAGTCCTAAGCGGTGGTGAACGCGCTCGACTGTGCATGGCCGCCTTGCTGCTAGGCAAAGCCAATGTCCTAATCCTCGATGAACCAGGTAACCACCTCGACGTTGAAACGGTCGAGGCCCTCGCCGATGCGCTGATCGATTACAAAGGTACCGTCGTGTTTACCTCCCACGATCGCCACTTCCTCAAACGTGTCGCAACGACCTACATCGAAGTCCGAGACGGAAAAGTCACCCAGTACCGAGGCGATTACGACGCTTATATGTACATGGTCCAAAAGGAAATCGATGACGCGGAATCCTCCCGACACCCAGGCGCCCCAACCAAAAAAACCGTATCCTCCAACAGCAACCCCAAAAGCGCTCCGAAGAACAACCCCAACAAATCTAGCCCCACCCTAGACGATCGTTCCCTCCGAAAACAGATCGGCAACCTAGAAAAAAATATCGCTAAACTCGATCAGCAAAAGAAGACCATCCACGAGCAACTCATGGCATCGAGCGATCCCCAAGCCGCCCTGAAGCTCCACGAAGAAATGACGAAAGTCTCCGAAGAACTCGAAACCGCAGAAACCCGTTGGGCGGATCTGCAAGAACAACTGGAATTACTCGAAGAATAGTTCCATGATCCGACTCGTGAAACTTACCGCCGACGAATGCCGGATCGCTCTGGATAGCCTCGAGGACTGCCAAGCCTTCGGCGAACTCCTAGCCAGATACCTTCCGAAACGCTTACCGTGCACCGTTGGTCTAGTCGGAACCCTCGGCGCAGGCAAAACCCAACTGGTCAAATTCATCGCTCAAGCCCTCGGTGCCGATCCCGAAGACGTCGTCAGCCCGACCTTCGTCCTGATGCATCCCATTGGGACCAATCCCGAAATTCACCACATCGACGCCTATCGTATCCAGGATAGCGACGAATTTCTCGAACTGGGAATCGAGGAACTCTTCGAACAACCGGTTGTGACCATCATCGAATGGGCCGACCGCTTCATCGAATGCATGCCCGTGAACACCCTGTGGATCGAATTAGTTACCCAAGACCCACTGTCCGAACAACGCACGGCCATGCTGACGAATCTAAACCGATTGCCCCATTGGCAAGAATTCCTTGCCCAATCGCTGGGGGATCCTCGAGGCGATCGACCTGAGAATCCAACCTGAAAGTCCAACCTGAAAACTCCCTATGCGGCACTCGAACGAAAATCCCAGCGCCAAAATCCTCGTCTGCGGTTCGATCAACATGGACTTGGTCGTCCGAACACCCAGACTACCGACCCCAGGCCAAACCCTCATCGCACACCAACTCGATGAAGTCTCCGGCGGAAAAGGGGCCAACCAAGCCGTGGCCGTCGCAAGACTCGGTGGAAGCGTTGGAATGCTCGCTGCCCTGGGATCCGATGGGTTTGGTGCCACCCTCCGCGCGAATCTCGAACAAGAAGGGGTCGACCTAGAATGGATCGTCACCAAACCTGGACCCAGCGGCGTGGCAATCGTCGCCGTCGATGACCAAAGCGAAAACTCGATCCTGGTCGTTCCAGGTGCCAATGGGGAACTTTCCCCACAGGACATCCAAAACGCACAAGCAGCGATCCAAAATGCTAGCCTCGTTATGCTTCAACTGGAAATCCCGATCCAGACGGTACTTCACGCGGTGCGCCTATGCCGCCAACACCACGTTCCGGTTATTCTCAATACCGCACCCGTACCCGAAGACTTTCCTAGCGAACTGTTCAATGTGGACCTGATCTGCCCGAACCAATCCGAAACGGCCGCCCTGCTGAAGATCCCCCCACCCAAGAACGTCGATCAAGCCTTCGCGGCCGCTCGCATGCTCCTGGAAAAGGGGGCGAAACAAGTCGTGATCACCCTCGGTCCACTCGGTGCGGTCGCTGCTACGAAACTCCCGAACGGCCACCCTGTGATCAAAGCCGTCGAGGCGCATCGCGTCGATGCAATCGATACGGTCGCCGCCGGGGACGCTTTCCTCGGGGCTCTGGCCTTTCAAATCGCCCAAGGCACAGCGCTGATGGAGGCTTGCCTGTTTGCCTCGGCTGCCGCCGCTCACGCCGTGACCGTCCGAGGCGCTCAACCCTCGTTGCCGTATTTGGATCAAGTCCACACACGCCTCTAGAGCTTCTTGGTGTATCCTAAGAATTCTGGCAGCTTGTGCAGCGATCGTTGTCATCCCCTAATGTCTTGGAACCTCCCAGGCGATATCTCTTACCCGAACCCTTACGCGTTGGCACCCATGAACCTATCCACTCCTAGGCGATTCGGCTCGGTCTTGCTCTCGATGTGCACTCTGCTTGCGATCGTCGGTTGCCAGCCCAGTAGTTCCAACGCAAAATCCACTCCGAAGTCGAGCGAAAAACCCAAAATTGCCTTGGTCATGAAGTCCCTAGCCAACGAGTTCTTTTCGACCATGGCCGATGGAGCAAAACAGTATCAATCCCAAAACGCCCAGCAGTTCGAACTGGTCGTCAACGGCATCAAAGACGAAAGGGATCTAGCCCGCCAATCTGCCATCGTCGACGAAATGATCGCCGCCAAAGTCCAAGCGATCGTGATCGCTCCGGCCGACTCCAAAGCGCTCGTGCCGGTTCTGCGCAGAGCCAAACAAGCCGGCCTGGTCGTGGTCAATATCGATAACAAACTCGACGATGAAATCCTAAACGCCGAATCCCTGTCGGTACCCTTCGTCGGTCCAAATAACCTGCTAGGCGCCAAAAGCGTCGGTGAACACCTTGCCAAATCCTTGAAACCCGGAGACCAAGTCGCAGTGCTCGAAGGCATCCGAACCAGCTTCAACGCAACCCAAAGACGCTTGGGATTCGAACAAGCCATGAAAGACGCAGGGATTCAAATCGTCGATAGCCAAAGCGCCAACTGGGAAACCAATCAAGCCAATAGCATCGCCGCCTCGATGCTCAATGCCCATCCCGACCTCAAAGCTATCTTGGCGGCCAACGATTCGATGGCCCTAGGAGCCATCGCTGCAATCAAAGCAGCCAATAAAACCGATACCGTACAGGTCGTCGGATTTGATAACATCTCTGCAGCCCAGCAAGCCATCGGACAAGGCAAAATGCTCGCAACGGCCGACCAACACGGCGACCAACTCGCCATCTTCGGAATCCAGCTCGCGATGAAACTCCTGCAAGACCCAAACACCCTACTCGAGGACCGCCAAACCCCTGTCGATCTGATCACCTCCGGAAACGTTGCCAAGTAACGGACCCCCGACGTGCTCAAACTCGATGCCCTCACGAAAGATTTTGCGACGCGCGCCGTCGATCAAGTCTGCTTGGAATTCGCACCAGGACAAGTCCACGCGCTGCTAGGTGCCAACGGAGCCGGCAAGAGCACCCTATGCAAAATGATCGCTGGATTGATCCAACCGACCCATGGTACCATGGTCCTCGCAGGAAAGGATTATTCGCCAAAAAACAAACGCCAAGCACAACGCGGTGGTATCCAACTCGTCCAGCAAGAACTCAATGTCCTGCCGACGCTCAACCTTGCTGAAAACCTGTTCCTATCGGATCTGCCCAACCGATGGGGGATCCTCAGCCGCCGAGCCATGCACCGAAGAGCTTCGGAAATCCTCTCGGAGTTCGGTCTCGGACACCTCGATCCGCGTTGCCCCGCCTCGAGCCTCGGCGTCGGCCAACAACAGCTGCTCGAAATCGCGGCAAACTCCTGGCAACCTACCCAAGTCCTGATCCTCGATGAACCAACCGCAGCCCTGAGCACCCCGGAATCGCAACGGCTTTTCGAGAAAATAGACCGTTGGCGAAACCAAGGCGTCGCTATCCTCTATATCAGCCACAGGCTCGCAGAGGTCCAAACCCTGGCCGATCGGATCTCCATCCTGCGCGATGGAAAACTCCAAGGAACCTGGCCACGCGGAGAACTCCAACAACACGATATCGTCGCCCAAATGACCATGCCTGCTAGCCCCGCTATGTCTGCTAGCCCCGCGATGCCTGCTAGCCCAGCGATGCCTGCTAGCCCAGCGATGCCTGCTAGCCCCGCGCTGTGTGTCGAACAGTTCGCGCTGCGACCGAAGGTCCGAAACGTCTCGTTCTCACTCCGAGCTGGCGAAATTCTCGGAATCGCAGGTCTGGTCGGCTCCGGACGAACCGAACTGCTCCGCGCGATCTTCGGCGCCGATCGTGCGACCGGCGGATCCCTGCGATTGGCAGGCAATGTCCCAAGACCCTCGTTTCGTAGCCCCAACGAAGCGGTCCGAGCCGGGCTGGTGATGATTAGCGAGGACCGTAAAGCCGATGGCTTGCTTCTGACCGAATCGATCGCTGAGAATATTCAACTCCCCATGCTCGATCGGCCTGGACTAGCAGGGTTCGGTTTGGTCCGAGCCGGCCACGCTCGCCGGGTCGCAGAGACTTACCTCCAAGACCTAGCGATTCGATGCGATTCGACGGACCAATCCGTCGGGACGCTCAGTGGCGGAAATCAACAAAAAGTGGTGCTTGCGAAATGGCTCGAACGCGATGGAAACGTTTTCCTATTGGACGAACCGACGCGCGGGATCGATGTCGCTGCACGCGAACGGGTCCACGATGTGATCCGCAAGTTGGCCAAAGCCGGAAAAGGGATTTTGCTCGTCAGCAGCGATCTCGATGAACTTGTCGGGCTGTGCGATTCAATCGGGGTGATGTCTAACGGACGCTGGACTGCGACGTTCTCAGGTCCGAACTACGATACCCAAGCCATCCTTCAAGCGATGTTTGCCGGATACTCGGAACCTTAAGCTGCCCTCTGATGAAAGACAAAGCCGTGAGCTCGAACCGCGCAATTCGACAAACCCTTGCAACCTACGGCGGCTTGATGGCCGCAATCGTCGTGCTTGCGGCTTTCTTCGGGATGTTCGCCAAGAATTTTCTCACCACAACGACCCTTTTGACAATGGCCAACTCCATTCCGGATGTCACCGTTGTCGCCGTCGGAATGACGCTGGTGCTCATCGCCGGGGGGATCGATTTGTCGGTCGGCTCGGTCCTGGCCCTGTCGGCCTGCCTCTTGGGTTGGTTGATGGTCGACCAGAAACTCCCTTTGTGGCTGGCCAGCTCGGGAGCCATCGCGCTGGGGGCTTGCTGCGGTGGACTCAACGGATGGCTAAGCGCGTCGTTTCGTATTCCGGCTTTCATCGTCACGCTAGGGATGCTCGAAATCGCCCGAGGGGGAGCTTATTGGATCACCGATTCGAACACGAAATATGTCGGTTCCTCGCTCGGGTGGTTCTCCGATCCAATCGCACCCTGGGGGGTTTCTGCCTCTTTCTTAATCGCCGTTTCGATCGTGCTTCTAGGGCAGTGGCTCTTGCATCAAACGGTCTTAGGCCGCACCGCCGTAGCGATCGGGACCAATGCCGAATCGGTTCGCATGGCGGGGATCCGCACGACGCGACCAATGGTCACTCTTTATGCGATCTGCGGCGGTCTGTGCGGCCTAGCCGGATTGATGCAGTCCTCTCGGCTCTCGACGGTCGACCCGAATTCCGGGGTCGGTATGGAACTCAGCGCCATTGCTGCTTGCGTCATCGGCGGTACAAGCTTGCGAGGTGGCCATGGCTCGGTCATCAGGACCTTCTTCGGTGTCCTGGTGATCTCCATCCTGCAAACCGGGCTGGCTCAATTGGGAGCATCCGATCCGATCAAAAGGATCGTCACCGGCGGGGTGATCATCCTTGCCGTGCTGCTCGATTCGCTTCGCAAGCGATCCGCGGTTTGATGAATTGACGCATCGCCTCAAAAAGTTCTTGACGCTCTGGCTCCCAATGCATGTCGTGAAAAAGCCCTTGCCACTCGATCCAAGTGCAATGCTCCTTGGCCTTCTCGGCAAACTCGCCACTGGCCTGACAGGACGTGATTCGATCGTCGGTTCCATGCATGAGCAACAGCGGCGTCTCTAGTTCCGACGCATGGTCGATAGCCCATTGTCCAGCCTCGAGCATCGAGAGTCCAAGCGCCGCAGAGACCCGTTGGTGTACCATCGAATCCTCGACATACGCTGCAACGCTTCGTGGGTCTCGCGAGAGTTCCTTGGGCTCAATCGCAGTCGAAAGGGTCAAGCTCGGCCACCATCGACCCAAGAGCTTGGCAACACTGAGTTTCCATGCCGGGGGTGGAAAAGTCGTGCGCAGAAGCGGACTGCATGCGATGACCCCTGCGAGATTATGCTTCTTTCGCATCGCATAGTTGATCACAATACTGCCGCCTAGGCTTTGTCCATAAAGTAGGACTGGAATCCCTGGGTAGACGCGATGGAGGTAGGACTCCAGAGTTCCGATGTCATCGAGATAAGCGTTGAAATGCGGTAGTCCTCCGCCGGTTCGTCCATGTCCGCGTTGATCGATGGCAAGTACGGTGGCTCCATCGGCAACAAAGTAATCGGCTACATGCGCATAACGCTGCCCATGCTCTCCAAGACCATGCACAATCCCAAGGATA
>JAPLNM010000033.1 GCA_026692845.1 Planctomycetota bacterium
CCGAGGTCCATGGTACGTCAACCCCGTGTTCTTGATGGCATCCTCCGGTGCTCGTGGTGGTATCGAACAGATCCGACAGCTCGCAGGCATGCGGGGACTCATGGCCAAGCCAACCGGCGAAATCATCGAAACGCCCATCAAATCGAACTTCCGAGAAGGTCTCTCGGTTCTCGAGTACTTCAGCTCCACCCACGGTGCACGCAAAGGTCTAGCCGATACGGCTCTGAAAACCGCCGACTCCGGTTACTTGACCCGTAAACTCGCCGACGTCGCTCAAAACGTTGTGATCACCTTGCACGACTGCGGTACCAACAAGGGGATCACCAAGGGTGTGATCTATCGCGGGGAGAAGGTCGAAGTCCGATTGACCGAGTCGATCACCGGTCGAGTCAGTCGACAAAATATCGTCAACCTAATCACCTCCGAGACGATCGTTGAAGAAAACGCGATGATCTCCCGCGCTGTGGCACACAAAATCGAAGAGATGGGACTCGAGAAAATCCAAGTTCGCTCGCCGATGACCTGCGATGCTCCCTTGGGTGTCTGCCGTGCCTGCTATGGCATGGATATGAGCACCGGGGCCGTGGTCGAAGAAGGGATGGCCGTGGGTATCATCGCCGCCCAAAGTATCGGCGAACCCGGTACTCAGCTAACCATGCGTACCTTCCACATCGGCGGTGCTGCAGGTACGACCATGGAAGAAAGCGACATCAAGTCCAAGAAGGGCGGTGTCGTCAAATACATCAAAATGCGCTTCGTGCGGAACGATAACGGAGAAGACGTCGTTCTGACACGCAATTGCGAAATCGCAGTCGTCGATGCCCGTGGACGTGAACTCGAACGCTACGAAATCCCCGTCGGTGCAAGACTCTTGGTAGCCGAAAATCAGGAAATCCCCAAGGCCCAAGTCCTCTGCGAATGGAACCCTCACAAGATCCCCATCTTGGCGACCGCTAGCGGTAAAGTTAGCTTCGTCGATATTTCCGAAGGCGAAACGCTCAAAAGCGAAAAAGACCCAAGCGGAAACATCCGCCGAACCATCATGGACTCGCGTGGAAAATTCCACCCACAGATCGTTCTCGAAGATGCCGACGGAAAAGCAGTCGATGTGCACTACCTGCCCGATAAGGCAGTTATTAACGTCATCGAAGGCAAAAAGGTCAACGCAGGTACCGAGCTTGCAGAAATGCCACGCGAAGCCACCGGCGTGCGAGACATCACCGGGGGTCTGCCACGTATTACCGAAATCTTCGAAGCTCGAAAACCCAAAGATCCAGCCGTCGTTGCCGAAATCGATGGAACCGTCGAGATCTCCAAAGATCGTAAACGGGGCAAGCGATCGATTCTCGTCAAGAGCGACAGCGGTGAGGAAATCGAACATTTGGTCCCACCAGGAAAGCGATTCCTGGTTCACTCCGGCGACATCGTCAAGGCTGGACAAGCACTCGTCGAAGGACCTCTGGTCCCGCATGATATTTTGCGAGTCAGCGGCGAAGAAGCCGCACAGCAGTATCTGCTCCACGAAGTCCAACAGGTCTACCGTTCGCAACGCGTGGAAATCAACGACAAACACGTCGAGATTATCATCGCTCGGATGCTCCGAAAAGTAAAAATCACCAACCCAGGCGATACAAGCCTCCTGGCTGGTTTGGTCATGGACCGCTTCGACTTCAAGAAACACAACGACCATATTGCCAAGTGCATCCGAGTCACCGATCCAGGTGATACTCAGTTCGCTCTGGGTATCATTGTGCCTAAAGAGGAATTCGATACGGCCAACGCCCAAAGCGAAGGTCTCGGTGGCAAGGGAGCTAAAGGCAAGAAGCCCAAGCCCGCTCAAGCCGAAGTCCAGTTGCTAGGGATCACCAAAGCAGCCGTTCAAAGCAATAGCTTTATCTCGGCAGCAAGCTTCCAGGAAACCACCAAAGTCCTTACGGAAGCTGCACTGGCCGGTAAAGTCGACCGCTTGGTAGGTCTTAAAGAGAACGTCATCCTAGGACACCTGATTCCTGCCGGGACCGGTTTTAGAATCTTCCAGGAATCCGAAGTCTCTTACCGCAAGGAAGCCCTCGAAGACCTCGTCAATCGCGGTGCAGCTATCGCCGAACAGCAGAACTATCCACTCTTGAACCAAGCACCGCAGACGGCCCCCGAGGAACTGAAATTCCCCGAACCGCCTGTCAGTCCCGCTGCGATCCCACCTTCGGATGCACCCGCATTCGAAGAGTAGGCCATCGCACCAAGGAACCCCTTGGCATGAGTCCGTTCCTGTGGATCTAGAGTCCAATTACCAATGGCTAGCCTCGTCGATCACCGACGAGGCGTGGGCCTGTTGCCAACAAGCGAATTCCTTCCCGAAGTCGCTTCTTGCAAAACTCGGACTTTCCCCATTCCAATCGCAATGGTTCCATACGCAGATGGAATTTGCGATCGGTCCTGCCCAGCGAAAAGTCGCTCAACCCTGGAACTGGTTCTGGACGAAAATACTCCTGGAGCAAGCTTCCGATCAATGGGTAGCCCAAGAGACTGCTCAGGATTTCCCCAAGGGAATTCAAGTCGTTGATGGCTGTTGCGGCGCAGGAGTCGACTCGATCGCCCTGGCTCAGCACCTTCATCTCTCGAGCGGATCTCTCGATTCGGTACTGCCTATCGATGCCTCGGAGTTAGCTTGCGAATTGACCCGCTGGAACTCCCGGCGCAACGGACCGTCCCTGAGTCCGCGACAAGCTCGTTTCGAGGATGCCGATCTACCCACCGACGCATGGATTCATTTAGATCCAGACCGTAGAGCCACTGGTCGGACCGTCGATGTGTATTCTACCGAACCGAGTTGGACCTCCATCGCGGATCGAATCGGCCGAGCACCAGGAGCCTCCGTCAAAGCAGCTCCAGGATTCCAACCCGATGCGGAGTTTCCATGGGGGGAATGTGGAGCACCCAACGCAAGACGATGGATTTCCCGCGACGGAACGGTTCGGCAGCAACGACTCTATTGGAGAATCCCCCGCTGGGAAAAGGCTTCGCGGATCGCAAGCGGATTTCGCAAAGCTAGCGGTTGGCATCACGAAGTCTTCGACGAGGAACTCCTCGGTGACTCCGAACGGTATTACCGCATTGTGCATGACCGCTCTGAAATCCAATCAGGAAGCTATGTCGCTGACCATGATCCCGCATTGCGAGCCGCAAGTTGTGTCCTTGCCCTGGCTGGCCGATTGAAATTGAACGTGCTTGGAAACGAATTCGGTTATTGCTCGGCCAATCAACCCATACCGCACCCCATGCTCCGTTGGTATCGCGTCTTGGATGTACTGCCCATGGATCGAAAGAAAGTCCGAGCCATGTCGCGATCGATCCGCTTTGCGACCTGGGAACTCAAGAGCAGAAATGTCGACATCGACCTGATCCAACTCCGCAAGGAACTGCTGGTCGATAAGGACTCCGACCGCGCCGGCGGGTTGCTGATTACCAAATTAGGTAAGCAACACATTTGCTTGGTAGCCGAGGAGCTCAGATCATGAACGGAATTTTCATCACTGGGACCGACACCGAAGTCGGGAAAACATTCTTCGTTTGCCAGTATGCAAAAAAATTGATCGAACAGGGAGTTCGCGTCGGGGTGTACAAGCCCGTCGCGAGCGGACTGCCCAGAGAGGACATCCGAAGCGATGCCTCGCAATTGAAACGATCACTCGGTGCGTTTGGAGCGAGTATTTCCTTGGAGAAAATCAATCCGCAATGCTTTCTTGCACCCTTGGCTCCACCGATCGCAGCGCAAGCCCAGCATCAGACCGTCAACCAAGAGCTTTTGATCCAAGGTGCCCGAGCCTGGGTCGATGATTGCCAGGTACTTCTGGTCGAAGGGGCAGGCGGCCTGCTCTCACCCATCTCTTGGTCCATGACCAACGCGGACCTAGCCCTGCAGTTGGGTTTCCCATTGATCGTCGTGGCCGAAAACCGACTCGGTTGCGTCCACCAAATCCTCGCGACGGTCCAAGTCGCACTGAGCTACCGGATGGTCGTGCAAGCCGTGGTATTGAATCATGTCCAAGCACATCCCGTAGGGCCAAAGACTCAAGAGTCCGCCTCGGTGCATAATCGCCGCTTGCTAGAGCCATTCCTGCGGGGCTTGAACCCCGAGATTGAGATTTGGGAACAACCCCACCTGCAATCGGGATATCAGGCATAAGCGAAACTACCTGTTTTCAGCCATCGAATCAAAACGGGTATTGATTCTTTGTGGAAATTCGATGCCAATGCGATCATAATCCAGCATCCTGAATCTCTACCCTGCGGATCGACAGCATGTTTTATTGGATCTATGACATCCCTAGTACGACTTTGGCGCTGATTATCACCGGCGCCTTTGTTGGCTTCAGTTGGGTCGGTGCCGTACTGATTCGCCCCATCCTTCGGGCATTCCTTCGCAAACGAGCCGATATCAACGATCTGATCGGCTATGTGCTTTCGAGCTTCGGCGTTTTCTACGGTTTACTCTTGGGGTTGCTGGCAGTGGCCGCCTACCAAAACTTCAGCAATGTCGAGACGATCGTCTCGAAGGAAGCGTCGGCCCTCTCGGCACTGGCAAGAGACGTTAGCGCCTATCCAGAACCCGATCGCACCAACCTGATCTGGTTGCTCAGAGATTATACGCGCTATGTCGTTCAGTACGCATGGCCCTCGCAGCAAAAGGGAATTATTCCTCAAGAAGGAAACACGCGGATGATCGCTTTCCATGAGCAGATCATCCGGTTCGAACCCAGTTCTCCAGGGCAGGAAATCCTCCATGCCGAAGCCCTCCGGCAATTCAATAATTATCTCGAGGCTCGCCGGATGCGCCTCTTTTCGGTCACCACGTCGATCCCGGGTGTGATGTGGGCCGTTGTACTCGTCGGAGCCTTAATGAACATCGCACTGATCTGGATGTTCGATATGAAACTCGTCAACCACCTCTTGCTCGGTGGAATCCTGTCTGCCTTTATGGGCCTGATGATTTTCCTTATCGCCTCGCTAGACAACCCCTTCCGTGGTGAATTGAGCATCTCGGCTGCTCCATTCCAAGACATCCTTACGCATTTAATGGAAGAGTAGAGCTCATGGACCCTAGGTACGCATCACCATCGGCCAAAACCGCTCTGGGCTTGACGCTCTTGCTCGCATGGACCTGCAACCTTGGATGCGAACCGATCAGCAAGTCCATCAGTTTTCTGACCAAACCCAAAGAGACCAAGGAGACAATCAAGCTCGGGATCCTCCATTCCCAAACCGGGTCGATGGGAATGAATGAGATGTCGCTAAGGCATTCGGAGACGATTGCGATTGAGGAAATCAACGAAAGCGGCGAGTTCCCCAGGATCGATTTCGTGTCCGTCGTTAAAGATGGACGATCCAAGAGTGATCACTTCCGCCGCAGGGTTCGGGAATTGATCGATATCGAAAAAGTAGATGTCATCTTCGGTTGCTGGACTAGCCTACATCGAAAAGCAGTCATCGATGAAATGGACAATCCAACGGAGTTGTTCCGCCCCCAAGGGTTCGAGGAAAAAACCGGTGCAAACCGCCACGAACCTCTCTTGTTTTATCCCCTGCAATACGAAGGCTTTGAAGCAAATCGAAACGTCTTTTATTTCGGCAGCACTCCCAACCAACAAATCCTCCCAGCACTCGATTGGTTTCTTTCCGACCAAGAAGGGGGAAAGCGCCAAAAGATCTACCTGATCGGTTCCGATTATCTTTTCCCGAGGATGGCAAACTACATCGTCAAAAAGTACCTCGAATTGCGTTCCATCCAAGTGGTTGACGAAATCTACCTGCCGCTCGGACATAAGGATTTTGGCGATGCAGTTCTCAAGATCCAACAAGCCTCTCCAGATCTGATCCTGAGCACCATCAACGGCGATAGCAACCGCCCCTTCTACGAGCAACTCTACAAGATGGGGATTCGCGCCGAGACGGTTCCCGTTCTAGCGACCAGTGTTGCCGAGGATGAACTGCGACGGATCCCACCCGAGTTCGTCCATGGACACTATGCAGCTTGGAGCTACTTCCAATCGCTCGATACCCAGGAAAGCAAAGCGTTTGTGCGACGCTTCAAAAGAACCTTCGGTTTAGACCGAGTCGTGGACGATCCTATGGAGGCCGCCTACACCCAAGTCATGGTGTGGAAGGAAGCCTACAAACGCGCGAAATCCTCCGATCCACTCAAGATCCGTGAGGTGCTCGAAAAGGGATTGGAATTCGATGCACCTGGTGGCAAGGTCAAGGTCGATCCAAAAACGCACCATCTCTACAAGAAATTTCGTCTTGGACAAATCCAACTCGATCGGCAGTTCAAAATCATCTACGAATCGAAAGACTTAATCGCACCAGATCCCTTCCCGGCATTCGCGTTCCCAGGTTGGGAGTGCGACTGGACTCGAGGCGGTCTGACCAAAGGACCCGTTCCGAATATCGGCCTTTGATCCTCCCAGCGATGCTGGTTTTACTTCGGTGGAACCAGCCTTAAAAACGCAATCAAATCGTTAAGCCCCGTTGCATCGAGTTCTTTGAGCAATCCGTCGGGCATAAGCGACCTGCCCGAACTCTTCCACTCCTGAATCTCGCTGCGACGGATCGATACACTCTGATTCTGTGCCGTCTGTATCGTGATCTGATCCTGACTAGAACGGATCAATATCCCCGATGCTACCTCCCCGTCCGTGGTGCGAATCAGTTGCTGCTCATATTTCGGATCCATTTCGCGACTCGGCTCGGCAATCGCTAACCCAATCGCTTCGTTAGGCCGAACGCGATAAGAGTCGAGCGAAGGGCCAAGCGGAATCCCTATATCCATCACTTGATGGCACGAAGCGCAGAGTTTTCGGAAGTGCTCCTGGCCCTGTTTCGCATCCCCGGGTTTATCCCATGCATCGCGGTACTTGCTCGCCACACTCTCCCATGGCACCTCCGATACCGGAGACAACCGCTGCGCTCTGCTTTTGATCCCTTCGGTCGGGAACGCTCGAAGCGCCTGCCATACCCAAGCGGGCATAGTCGAAAATCCAACGGAATTCCCAGAACCGGATTCCTCCAGTCGATCGAGCAGTAGCTTGGCCCCCTGCTCGTTTCGAATCAGCGCCTTGAAAATCGATTGCTCGATCCATGGATTCGTGCCGTCGAGATACTTCACGGCGATCTGCTGCAAGACCGGTTGGCCCGGTACCCAAGCCTCGATCACCTCGCTCTGGATCGATGCCGATGCACACTGGCTCAGCACCCGTACAAACATCTCCTGACGTTCCGCGATCGGTAGCGTTCCGAGCAAACGAATCGTACTGGATCGCTCCGAATCGGTTTGGCCAAGATCCGCTTCGGCCTGACGATCCGTTCGGCCCGAATCCAAAGCCGCCTGCATCCGAGGTACAAGCTGCCTGGATGCCAGTTGACTTACCTGCTTAAACGCTTCGCTTCCCTCTGCGAGAATGCGCCGCTCGGACAATCTCCCAAGAGCCTCGGTCGCGACTCGCGATCGCTCCGAACTCAAACCTTGTTGGTCCCATTCTTTTAATACGGCTACCAAATCACCGTGCTGATGCATTTGAAAGAGCATCGCATCGAGAAAAGAATTCGCCTGATGGAATCGACCAAAAAAGGTCAACCAGTCCTCTTGCTCCCATAACTTCTTGGCCGACTTTCCACGTATCGCAACCTCGATCCCCGCTCGCAATTCGTCGCAGGCAAGCACTGCCGGATCCATTCGCTTGAGCCAACTTGCAAAAAGCTCGATGCGATCCTGCTCCCTCGGAACCACCGATAAACTTCGTACCGCCATGGCCATCTGGACCTCAAGATCCGACTCTCGCACCATCGCTGCGTGGACCCTCTCGGACTCCTTTGGTAAAAACGCAGAGGTATCCTCACCCAACCGATCAGCAAAAACCCAAGCCCACAGGCGAACATGGACCGACGGATCCTCGATCGCATGGAGCCACGTCGGCTTGTCCAAGCCTGTAGGTATCGCCGCCAATACTGACAATGCATAGAGTCTTCCCAATTCCCGCTGACTCGATGCAACCGTCTGCCTGCAAAACCCTATCGCTTCGGGAGCCTGTCGCTCGATGAGCAGTTGGCTTGCCGTCTCGCGATGCCATCCATTGGGATGATCGAGTTGGCTTGCGAGTTGCTCGGTGCTCAATGTCGCCAATGCGACTCGATCGCGTCGAATCGGACTGCCTGTCGCTCTGACTCGCCAAATGCGACCGAGTTCCTTTCCCGACGTCAAATCCACTTGACTCTTGATCGGCTCGGGGATGCTCTTGGGGTGCTCGATCGTCTCGCGCGCCATGTCGACAATGTACAAACAACCGTCCGGTCCATTCGAAAATTGGACCGGACGAAACCAAGTATCCTTGCTGCGAAGAAACTCCCCTTGCGGATCGATCCTTTCACCCTTGGAATAAACCCCACTTCGCACCAATCGCTTGCGATGCACGAGATTGCTTCCCACGTCGGCGATGAATGCCAACGGAGTTTCGGTAGCTGGCCACTGGTCCCCGTCGTAAATCGTTACCCCTGTGGCCGAAGTAAAATACCCGCTGGCCCTGCCCTGCCCCTCAAGAATCCCAGTCGATACCCCTGATAGCCGCATTTGCGTTCGTATCGCTCTCCATGATTCCACAGGAGATATTCGAAACACCTCGGCTTGCGAGCCGTCCGTAGCCACCGACCTTCTCCATGCTACCGCTTTGGATAAACCCGCATCGGTCAATTCCGGTAAATACCAAGCGATGACTTGCTGCAGATGATCGCTGTTGCTCGTCACAAAGCGATCTCCCCACGGACTAAAATCCATTCCGTGTTGACCGTACCCAACGACCGTCGATACCTTACCGCTGACCACGTCGCAAGCGATGTCACGCCCCGAGACCCCAAAAGGGCTCGAGGGCAAACTCAGATTGCTGCCCGGACTCGTTACGAGTTGCCCCCCATTGGAGCTGGTCGATAAATGCATGCGGCCATCGAGCCCCCAGCGAAAGGAATTGGCTAAACCTTGTACGTTTTGGCGACCGAGACCCTCGAGCAACCGTCGCGATGTCCATACCCCTTGGTTCTCTGTCGACTCCTTGCCCGCACTGAACTCCAGCACCAACGGAGCCGCTGCGACCCAAGTCCGCTGATCGAACGTCGCCAATGCCGTGGGCCATGACAAACGCTCCGCAATCACCTCGGCATGATCCATCTGACCATCGCTATCGGTATCCGTCAGCTTGGACAATCTCCCAAGCGAGTCGTTTTCTTGCTCGCTGTAGTCGACCATCTCGACGACCCAAAGCGCCCCCGAGGCATCGAAAGACATGGCCACGGGACTCTGGATCAATGGCTCACTGGCCACCAACTCGACCTCAAAGCCCGGTTGCACCTCGATCGCCGCTCGGACTTCATCGAGTGACAATGGGGCTAAGCGCTCTACTTTTGCGTCGCTGATTTTTTGGAATGCGTTTGCCCTAGGACCCACGCTGGTCCCCAAGACAACGGCAAAGAGCGAACTTAAAAATCCGCTGCCTAAAATTTGTCGCTTCATTTTGATCCCCCCTCGTCGGGGCTGGAAAATAGGAACTCTAAGGCGATCGGTAATCGACGGGCCCAAGCTGCCTCATGGTGCTTGGCCTCGGAATCGATCATGGTTCGAACTTCGATTCGCTCGCTATGGTACTGCTCAATCGCCTTGGCCAACTGCTCGGTCTGCTCAACCGCCTGGACTTGCCCTCGGTTGCTCTTACCCTCCGCCGTACCGATGTCCAACCATAGCCGCTGCTTGTTGCGCAAGGCCGGATCGCTCGGGGGCTGACTGTACTGCTGACTGTACTGCTGAATCGTGTACCCCTGACCCCAAAACAAAGAGGGTGACATCGCTGCTCCGTTGCCGAATACTTCGGGATGCTTCCTGAGCGCATGCAATACGAATACCCCGCCCAACGACGAGCCTACAATCGCTGTCGCCTCGGCGGTTTTGAGCGTCCGGTACTCTCGATCGATCCACGGTCTGAGTTCCGTCACAAGGAATCGTAAATACGCATCGGCCTTTCCTCCCACTCGATTGCCGGAGACCTCGTCAGCTACCGGCGTGTACTCGTCAAATCGATCCTTGGAATTGTCGATTCCCACTAAAATCAGTGGACGATTCGCCGGACCACTGGCCAAGGCTCGCGCCGTTTCGTCTGCCTCCCATTCCACACCGAATGCGGCCCGCCGCTGATCGAACAAATTCTGCCCATCAAGGCAATAGACCACGGGGAAACTTTCACGCCCTTCGTCGCGATACTGCGGGGGTAACCATACCGTGACGCGTCGCTTGGATCCCAATACTCCACTCTCAAAGTCCATCCAACGCAGGTCTCCTGTAGCCGTCGAACTCGGGGCCGCCTTGGGAATCCCCCAACCGGCTATCGCAACGCGAAGCGTCTCGGGGCCACGCACCGAAAACGTTCGATTTTGGACCTCAGCCCCCTGGGGCGTCTTCTCAACCGTCGCCCAACTCCCTCGCGTGAACTTGTACTCGACTCGCGTTCCAATCGGCAGCTCGACGTCGGCTCGATAAGTCCCATCCTCTTGCTTGGCCATTTCCAACGCGTCGGGCTGCCACGGTCCAAACGCATCGATGCTCCCGGCGATGTAAACCTTAGAACTCGCAGGAGTTCCCTCGGGGACCGTAAGCTGCCAAGTGACTTTTGCAGTCGCACTCTTGGCTGACTCAGACTTCGCTCCAGAAGTTTGTTGCGCATGCATCGGGGGCAACCAGCCGACCAATACACTCCAAAGGCCAATCATCGAGCCGACACGCACAAACCAATGCATAAAATCATTCGACAGCTTCGAATGCAATTCTATCAATGACCTATCCCCCCATGAGACCAATGTCTATTTGCCGTTTGTACCCACATGCAGCTACCGAAATTATAACTTACCTAGTCTCTCTATCGCTGTCGCCACCACTGGTTTTTCTCGATCCCAAGCTTGGATATCCAAGGCTCGATATCCCGGGCAAAACGGGCCGCATCGACCGCATAGCCCGCCGTTGGCTTCAACGCGGGACCGACAATCTCACGCCAATAACGGTTGTATCGTTCCATAAGCGATTCTCTCGCCCATTTGGCGACCATCGACGCTGCAGCCGGTGGAAACAGCGAATCGCCCTGAACTTGGAAACGAATCGACATCGGAAAACCTGCATGTCGCATCGAATACACGCTCACTTTTTGACTCTCGCTGTCGACGGAACAAAAGGGGACCTGCAAATCCGGATGCGATAACCCATACGTGGTCGACAAAAGTCCCGCATATTTCTTCCTACCCCCTTGGCGGTCGCAGTAGATCTCGATCCCCTCCCAAGAACTAAAGTCAATGCACTGTGCTAAGACTTGCCAAGCCAACTGCAAGCTGAGTTGCCCGAGCACATCGGATTTGTTGCCCAGACGATTGACACACGCATTGAAGTAAGCTTCGTCCAATACCCTCAATCGAAATCCGATGAGTTGTATCCCTAGCTTGACGAGCTTTTCTCGAGCACGCCGACAGCTCGATACCGATAAATCGTCTAAATGGTCCTCGGTTTCTGGGGCTGCGTCGCGGATCGCTTGAGGAACCCCTCCAAACGCACATGAACGGTACTTGCGACCGTACCAATGTTGCGATTCGACGCGATCGATGTCCTCCTGAGCCAAATGATCAAGATCGAACCAAGGACGCTTGTCGGTCGACTTGCCCTCAAAAATCGAATCGAAAAATCGCATCGCAAAGCGCAGGCCTCGGATTCCTTTTCCCGATTGATAGATCTTCTTCGAATCCCCGAAGGGAACGAAATCGCTTTTTGGGGTCCAACTCGCCGCTTGAAACTCCGGTGCAAATGGTTCAAGTCCGTCGAGCACATCGAGCACGTCGAGCACATCGACTCGTGGCGCGATGGCCCAGGCACTCACCGCGACGACCAAAGGTCCAAGGTTCGGGCCATAACCAGCCTCGTCGACCCCCAAGACTAATCGCATCAGAAACCTCGCTCTTTAGGTTCCTGCTTCTTCTGGGGCTTGTCCGAATTGAACATCTTGAACGGCAGACTATAGATGTCAAAGTTGAGCTTCGGTAGACCACCAGATTTCTCAGTAGAATCCTGGGCGTTGGACGATTTAGTCGGCAGCAGTTCCATATCCACATGCCCCACAACGACCAAACGCTCAGGTAGCTGGGTCAAATGCAACGTCCCTCCACGAAACCATTCGAGCCAACCGCTTCGGTAATCCTTAGGTGGCACCGTATGGAGCGTGTCAAACCCAACGGTCGAACGGTGCGATCCTGGTGCGAGCGATAAGGATTCGGGCCACCCTGTTGTCTCCCACAACCCATCCTTCAATCGATACTCTCCATTGAGTGTGCACTGCAACTTCGCATCGAGCAACTGCTCGCTGACGACCTTGGCTTGATCGGCCTTGAGCCCAAGCTGTTGGCCCACCGCATCGAGCAAAAACAGGTTGCCCCGCGTCGCCTGAGCCGCTTGCCTGAATCCGAGGGTGTTGAACCAGCCGGCAACCCGACTTTCGGCAATGTTTCCTACCTGCAAGCGTCCCTGTGCAACATCATTGGCCGGGATCATTCGAACCAACGAGGCACAGGCTTCGAGAATCTCTCGATGGAAGGATAAAATGCTAAAGCCCTCCCTTTGCCAACGCCAAATCCCAATGAATGTCCGTGAGAATCCCGCCGCGTCGGGCAACCCACCACTGAGACCCAACGGAAGACTATCGAGAAACCCTGGCTTGGGCCAAGCACCCAGATACACCGGAAGCGATTTCAATAGCCCCAAGGTAGCAAACAACCCCTTGGTCTCTTCAGGAAAGGGTAGCTCGATATCCTTCAAACCCGCAAACAGGATGTGGTTAGGTATCTCGTTTTTTCCAAAACCATTTCCACGCATGTGGAGTTGCACATTGACGACATCGTCTTGTGGCAACTGAACTTGCTGATCGACCGGAGGAGCTAGCAGCAAACTCATCCAACCGTACTTGTCACTCCCGAGCGGTGCGATATAGGCCTCGATAGCTATCCGCTCTGCCTTGGGATTCTCCGGGTGCTCATACCGTCGGAGCCCAAACATCAACGGATCGGTCTGCTGCCAATCTTTGGTGTAAAACTCCGTGGCCTCTCGGTACTCGGCCGACTCCTCTGGGGTGCAATCGACCAAAGGTACATCGACGATGGGCAAAAAACTACCACGACGTCCTCGAACCGAATCGTACCATCCGTCTTGGAATCGGATCGTTTCAGACCCATCGACCCGCTGTTGAAACCAACGCGGTAAATATCCTTGGCCAATAAGATAATCCATCTGATCTCCAGGAAGCCAATCCGGAGGAATCGTATCGGATTTGCTTTTGCTCTTGCGTATTCCGCGAAGTCCTCGTGTCTGCTCGTTCTTCGCGACGATGGTCGCAAGTTCAGCATTTTCCAGCGCTGCGATCGCCCGCATGCGTCGCTTTAGTTCAATCTGGTATCGCGGCGAAACGAGGTTCTGAAAAAAATCCGACGAGAAATACGCAAAGACGTCATAGTCGTGCTCTTCGGGCATCATCAGTCGAGTAAACCGAAAAGCGGGCAACTGCGCCATCGATTCCCCTGTTCGTTGAACCTCGAGGAATCGCCGAGCCAATTCCCGGCTCGATGTGATGAAGACATAAGGATCCGCCAGGACCATGAACGATCGGACGGATTGATCTGGTGCACTCAAAAACGATACGCTTTGACCCTCGATCAACTCCTCTCGCAATTTGCCTCCCTGGGGCTCGATCTTATCGAGCGTCGCGAGCCGTTCCTGCTCGAAGGACGTTTTGAGCAATCCAAAATTCCTGGCCTCAAAGACCACGCCCATCGTCGGGCCATCTTGCAAATACAAGTCGTAGCCGACAAAGGCCATGTCCGAGATGACCGCATCGCCAAAGAGCTTGCTGATCGTATTCATCTTGGTATTGAGCAACCGCTCTACCCGCTCGGTGGTTTCGTAATTGTAACCCCGCATCATCGCTAGCTGCGCGATGTCGCCACCGCGTGACTCGCTGAGTTTCTGAAACCATAAGTAATTTTGAAAGGATCCAAAGCGAATGTAAAAGCACTCCGAGGGTACCACCTTGGCGATCGGCTCGATCGCAATAGCGTCCAAGCTTTGGCCAGTTGCAAGTGCTGGAATCGGATTGGTTTTCCATCGTGGAGGCTGGGGTATCGCCACTCGCCGGGATGTGTCTGCAACACTGAGCGTCAACTGCTCGCTGCGCAGTCGGTCTCGCAATGACTCGGAACCTGCGATCAATTCCAACGTCGGAGTCGGATCGGTGGGTTTGCTCAAAATATTCGGTTTGGGCTGCTCTAAATCGGGTATCGGAAATCCGAAACGGTTCGCAAGCGAATAAACCAAATAACGCTCGACAAGACTCGGATAATCGCTGCGAACTATCTGACGCTTGGCTTGATCGACATAACTGATCCACCATTGATCAAGCAAAAGATCCCAACGATTGGCAGTCGCTCCGTCGACCTTCCGTCGGTCGACAAACTTGGGTACAAGCTCGATCGTCTGCTGGACTTCACCGTCGAGCTGAATCGTCAGAGGTGCCTCTCCAACAAACAGGAAATGAATTCTTACATGCTCGACCGGATCGATGGTCTCTCGCAATCTCTCGACTGCCTTGCGCAAGCGACGAAAAGCCGATCCATCCCCAATCCGTCGCCCTGGCGAACCGTTGGAATCCTCAGGCTTCGACCCAGTACTCGACTCTGGATCGATCGAAACAATCTCGATCGCAGGATAAAAGATTCGCTGGTCTTTCTCCGTCGCGACGATTCGAACCGTCGCATCCGATGCGACTTGGCCCGCTCCGATCAAAATCTGCCCGACTCCAATTCCCGGATAGAGCCCCTGTTGGGTCTGCAGGACCGCCACACCACGATTGCTCGTGACCGTCTGCGTTGCTCGACTCGGCCGATCGGCTGGCGGGTCCTGGGCCTGTAGGAATTCCCCTAGTGCGAAACTCCAGCCCAAGTACAACCCAAAAATAACGAATTGGCCGACGATCCAGTGTCGCATCGAAGTTGTTCCTCAACTAGTAGCGGGCAATCGGAACCGAAATCCTACGACCTAAACTCTCAAGGGCCGCTCTAGCCGCTTGGTTCATGAATCCTAGCTCGCTGCTGATCGCGATGAACTGCCAGCCCTGTTCAATCCGTCGTTGCGCTGCATGGGCATCGGCGACGTGGATCCCAGGCGCCACACCATGCGATTTCGCCGATCGGAGGATCTTGTCCAATGCCTCGACAAACTCCGGATCGTCGGTCTCCATCTGCGGGGTCTTGCCCATCGATGCAAGCAGATCATTGGGCCCAACAAAAACTGCATCGACCCCAGGGACGCTGAGTATCTGGTCGATCTTAGACACCGCATCGATATGCTCGGCTTGTACAATGACCAAAACCTCGTCGTTGGCCCGCTTGTAATACTCCGCAGCATCGGTCGCGAAATTCAATGCGTGCACGCTACCCCCAACACTGCGCGTTCCAGCAGGTGGGTACTTGCAACTCGATACGGCCAACTCAGCCAACTCCACCGTATTGCACATTGGGAAAACGATCCCGTACGCTCCCAAATCCAGCGCCCGCTTGGCGTTCTCATGGGTGATCGACGCAACGCGGATCAACGGCACACAGCCCGCTTCGGAAATATGTGCGAAAATAGTCGATGCGGTTTCCCAATCGCAGTTGCTGTGCTCCATGTCGATGGTCAACCAAGGAAACCCCGCGCGGGCCATGAACCTAGCTGCTACGGGACTCGATAGCGATAGCCATGTCCCGACTTGCGGCTCTCCGCGTCGCAATGCCTCTCGGACTGTATTGGTTTTCATAGGTTCCATTTTCGATCAAGTCGGATCCTTCCAGGATTCCATGGGGCAATGGGTCAAAGTCTCCATTGCTTGACCCGCAGTGAGTCAGACCGCAATACATCTGGATTGCACACCGATGTGGGATTCCGACCTTCGAGGATATCCAAGATCGGTTCGTAACAGCCCTGACTCATTCGCACCGCAGCCTCGTGTGAATTGAAGGCATTGTGCGGAGTCAAAAGCAAATTCGGTGCCGATCGCAAAGGATGATCGACCGGCAATGGCTCTTGTTCGTACACATCCATCGCTGCCCCTGCGATTTGCCCAGTACGGACCGCTTCGATCAGTGCCGCAGGATCGACCAATGCACCCCGGGCGGTGTTGATCAAATAAGCAGTCCTACGCATTTTCCCAAAACCTTGCCTGTCGATCATATGCCTTGTCTTTGGTGTGTTCGGTGCGTGTATCGACACAAAGTCCGAGCCTTCAAGCAGCTCGTTCAGATCCATCCACGAAACACCACTGGCTAATCGGACCAGGTCGCCGTCGAGCTTGCCGTCGAGCTTGCCAGATTCGATCGCCGTTTGCATCCATGGGTCATGCACCGCAAGTTTCAGCCCGAAACCCAATGCGCGGCTTGCGACTGCTTGGCCAATCCGACCAAATCCAACCAGTCCGAGCGTCTTGCCTCGTAGTTCAACCCCTGGGTACTCCGCCCAACCCCCTGCTTGCATGCAAACGTACCCAATGTGGATATGCCTAGCGACCGAAAGGAGTAGACCCATGCAGTAATCGGCTACCGCGTCGGTCATCGCATCAGGGACGTTCGTCACGATGATGCCATGCTCGGTCGCCGAAGCCAAATCGACACTGTCGATCCCAATCCCACAGCGAGCGATAAGCTTCAAACGAGGCAATGCATCAAAGGCTGCCTCGCAGTAAGGATCGATTGCAGCGACAATCGCATCGCAGTCCCTGGCTTGGTCGATCAACCGATCGAGCTTCAGAGGGCCCCATGTTTCCGAGTCGACGATCGTGCACCCTAGTTTCCCGAGCTTGTCCCGGAACGCACTTCCGCTGACTGCGAACGCTTGTGCTGTTACCAAAATCCGCATCGGGGTTGAAGACATGAATCTTTCCTGACCTCGTCCTCGAAAAAGAGCCGATTATACCAATTGTTCCTCCGATTGGGAGTTCAGGCAACTTTCTCCTCTAGATTCGAGAAGGAAAGATAGTGGGTCTAGGGAAAGTTTGACGAACAAACTTCGTGTCGTCGCACGACATCCACCCCTAGTAAAACAAACCCGCCATTGGAGAGAAATCTTGAAAACCCAAGTCCTCGATTCGATCGAGCAAATCAGCAAGGAAAGGGTCTCCACCGAGTCGCTCGGACTCGGCGGTCGCACCAAACCTCTAACCACCGACGATCGCTTGCTTGACGACACAACAGTCGATCGGCTTGTGCGTGTATTGGATTCCTACAACGCAGACGTGCGCTCCTGGATTCAGAAGGATGAATCGGATTCGAACCGAGGCCGCTGGCCTAGCTTGATGACTTTCTCGCTATTTACCCTCGGTATCGCCGTGACGGCTGCTACCAACTACTGGAACTACGGCCGACAGTTCGCCGACCACGAGTTCGTCCTGTTCAACCTCTCGGGCGCGATGGTATTCCTTTTGGCAGGTATCAGTTTGTTTTACGATCGCTCAGTACGCGAAATCGGCAGCGACCGGATCCGAAAGGAATCCGGACGACGGATCGAAACCATGTCCGATCACGTCCGCTCGCTCTCGCAACTCTACCAGAAGTGGATCAGCGACTGGAAATCGCAAAAGCACCAACTCGATCGACTCGAAACGGCCGTACAGGAATTCGACGCCCAATCCATAGCGGCCCAAATCAAAGCCTCGCAGTGGACAACCGAAGCCGAAGAATTCGGCCGCCAACGAGACCGCTTAGACGATGAAGTTGAATCGCTCCGCAATTCCCTCATCCAGCTCCAAGCAGATTCCGATTATGCGAAGATGAAACTCAGTGGCGTCGATTCAGAGATCGAAGCCAAAAAGGAACATTTAAGCGACCTAAAGACCGAGCGGGAAAAGATCCGCCGCGATATTCTCGAACTCGAGGAGCAATCCGCGCAATCCCGAGATGCTTTCGAATCGACTCGCACCGAACACGAGGCCAACCAACGTCAGTTCCAACGCGATCAACAATCGATCGAACGACGGATCGAAAAACTCAGCGACGAATCCAACCGGTTGCAGGAATCTTGCGAAACCCTCGAACAAGATCGATCGGAATTGCAATCGGAATTGCATTCGCTCAAGATGGAATTCGATCGCAATATCGAAATCCAAACTCTGGCGCTTGCCGACGTCACTCACTCGCTCCAAGATGCAAGCACCGAAAAAGCCTTGGTCGATGAAGCCATCGAAACGAGCCAAGCAAACCTGAGGCAAATCGTTGCGACCCACAAGGATCTGCAAACTCAAATCGAGTCCCTGCAATCCTCCAGGGAACATCTGTCCAATTGCATCTCAGGTCTCAACGAAGAGGTCTCTCAAAAACGGGAACTTAACGATCTACTCGAATCCCAAACCAAAATACTCATCGAGGATCGTGAACTTCGCTGCACGAAACTCGATAAGTCGATCGCCGAACTCGATGGCAACCTCTCGGCCCGACGTGGGGAACTGCTCCAAGCAACCCATGAGTTCGATTCCGTCCAGAACCATCATCGTCAACTCTCTGCGGACATCGACCACTTGAGCCGAGTCAAGGCGGCGATGGAAACTTCGGTCAGCGAACTTACCGACCGACTCGCCAACAAGTCGACCGATTTCAAACGCAAGTCGGTGCAGGTCAACGAACTGGCCAGCAAAATCGATTCGCTCTCGCTGTCGGTCCGGTCCCTGGCAACACAGGAATCTGGGGCCATAGCAACCAGCGGAACAGGAATAAGCGGAGTGGGGAGCCTTGGTAGCGACGCAAGCGCAGCGTCGATATCCGGCGAGGAGAACGGCCAAAGGAGCACCAAACCCTCCTTGCAAGGCCCCCACTGGGGACAAGAGCAACTCCACCGCATGATCGATCGGATGGATGAGATCGATCGACTGGCCGAAGACGGATTGGCTTAAACCCTCGATCCTCTCGACACCATCATTCGCTAGACGACTGGTTCGGACGCTCGTCTAGATGCTTCTTGAACCAGTCTCGCATCGACTCGAACATGATTCGGTTGCCCTCGGTATCAAAGCCGTGGGCAGCCCCTCGGATCACCACCAAGTCGCAAGGTACCTCGGACTTGGAAAACGCTTCCTTGATGTTCTCGCTGTGCGACAACGGTACCAAATCGTCTTTGTCACCGTGAACCAACAAAGTCGGAGCGTCCACACTGGACACCTGACGTAACGGCGAAAACTCGTCGTTGCGACTCGAATCGAACTTCAATGCTGGAAACTGATCCATCCGAGGATTCCCGGCCGTTTTGTAAGGTGCAAGATCGGTCGGAGGAAAGACCGCAGCGACCGCTGCGATGCGCGGTCCACGCTTCTTGTCATTGGCCGTCGTACCGAGCATCAGGGAAAGATGTCCCCCTGCCGAAAATCCAAAAACTCCCAGTTTGGATTTGTCGATTTGCCACTCCGGAGATTCTTTGTCCACATGCTCCAATGCCTTCCGGACATCTTCGACGATCTCTGGAATCACATATTTCGGACTGCTGCCGTGCCGGACGGCGATGATCGTATAGCCCTCGTCCAAAAGTGGCTTGAAAAAATTCGACATCTGAGCAGGTGGCATCCAGGTCGATACCCATCCGCCACTGACCATGAACATCAACCCAATCCCCTTGCGCTTCGACTCGGGCTCAAAAACATCCATCGTCAAAGCCATCCCGTCTTTGTGGCCATAGACGACGTCCTTGCGGACCTTGGGAAGCGAATCCTCACCGCAAGCTACCGGCACCAGGCCCGCTGTCAGACTCCACGCCAATGCCCACAAGAAGCCAAAACGCCTCAAACCAATACGTCTCGGAACCGACTCCAAGCAAGCGAGCGAATACTGCATTTCAATTAGACCTATAGGCAAAGTGGTAAAAGGACGGGATCCTGACGTGGACGCATTATACACTCGTTCGTCCATCGCATCAGATTTCGCCTTACGTACAGCGCGTACGACGGACTTCCAGTCCGTCGCCCAAATCGTACAGCGCGTACGACGGACTTCCAGTCCGTCGCCCAAATCGTACAGGTGGATCAATGGGCGCGACGGACTGGAAGTCCGTCGTACAAGGCGATCAAAACGCAAACACACTGCAGCGCCTCAAGCAACCGCTACATCCCGCCATCGACAAGCGTCGCTTAGCGATGTATTTAGAGTGTGTCATAACGCACATGCTCCGAGGGACGGCCAAGACCGAGGAGTTGTTACCCGACCGATGGAAAGCAGCGCATCCCGAGGCGGTGCGCGAGTTCCGCGAGCAAGAGCGCAGCGGTACGCGTACTCGATGGCTGTTTGAACTGCTCCGATGCCGATCGTTGATTGAGGCGGTTCGCGGTAACTTGCAGACCAATGTGCCGAATTGCTATGCTGGATCGCTTCGAGTACGAGTACGAGAAGAAGTACGAACGATTAGAGCGATAGCTCTTGCGCTCAAGGCGCCGCTGAAGGTTTCTTGTCGAGCCCCTGCTTACCCAACGCTCGATAATAGGCTCGAATCGCATCGCCAAACTCTGGGTCCAGAAACTCTCGTTTGCCCTCGATCACCTGCTCGGCTCGCTGCTGGCGCAACCTGCCCCACTCCATCCCCTTGTCCAACATGACATTCGGTAACGAGGAATTTCCCACCGGTTGATTCTCCGTGCGTCCCGTATCGTCCGGCTCTGCAGACGACTCTCCATTGGGCTTTTTCGCACTCTGACTTCGCTGCTTGGCTGCATTCCGATTGGCCATCCGCTGACTCTGTAACTGCGATGCGATCTGATCGGCTGCCGATGCCAGCGCCTTCTCCGAACCGGTCTTTGCTCCTGCATTGGCTTGTTCCGATCCCTGCGGATTCGCCGAGGCAGCGTCGCTCTCCTTGCCCCCCTGCGGTTTTCCCTCCTGATTCTTGCCCGCTTGATCCGCATTGCCCTGCGAATTGGCTTGATCCTCACCGGTCTTTTCCCCACCGGCCTTTTCCGATCCCTGCGGTCCATCCGAACTGGCCAACTGCTGATCCAATACATCAAGCATCCTGGCTAACTCCTTGGCAGACTGAGGAATCGCTTGCTGCCCACTAGGTTGCTGCCCACTAGGTTGCTGCCCGCTAGGTTGATCCATTCGCGAAGCGAGTCCAGACAGCTCGGCTGCCTGCTGACTGAGACTCTCTTTGGCTTGGTTCAAGGCCGCTAGGGGTGCCTCCGCATTCGGAGCCCTTTGCGGTTGCGGGGCCCCGTTTTGCCTAGCTTCCTGCAACTGGTTGCTGAGCTGTTGCTTGGCTTCGCCTGCGGCTCGGTTTACTTGCTCTGTTGCTCGCTCAACATCCGGCTTGACCTTTTGGTTAACTTGGTTGGCCTGTTGTTCAAGTTGTTGCTTACCTTGCTGATTGTTCAGCCTTTCCTCGTGCCGAGCGCTTCGCGTTAACTGATCGGCCACTTGGTCGACTGCTCCCTCAACATTCTTTTGCGTCGGATCGCCTTGGGCCAACGCGTCGGACGACGGGGACCTAGTTGGCGGCTGAGCGACTTGGCCCTGCAATCCTTGCAATTGGCTTTGCAATTGATCGAGTTGCTCTTTGGCGGCTTGGATCTGTTCGCGGGCCAAGGCAGCCATTGGGTTCGGAGCGTCGAGATTGGCGCGCTGGGCGGCCTCAGTCCGTTGCTCGGACTCTTTGGCATTGTTGGCGATTTCCTGAGCGGACTGCGAGATCTGCTTGGCCGAATTGGCTCTTTGCATGGCTTGGAATACCTCTCGGGTCTTTTGATCGACCTGTGCTTGCAAGCCCGCATCCTCGGGTTTCTTTTGCAAAGCCTCCATTACCTTGGCTCGCTCGGTATTTTTCTGCTGCAGTTCCCGTTCGCGCGCTTCGGTCTCTTTGCCCAACTGATTGGCAACCTGCTCGCGACGTCGCGCCATGTCCTTGGTTTGTCGAATCTGTTGATCTCGCATCAAGGATTGGGTGGATTGGGCTTCGGTCAACTGGGCTTGCCGCTGCTTGTCCTCTTTGAAAGGACTTTGATCGACGAGCTGATTCAAATTCGGATTCATTTCACCGAGTTGCTGCTGGGCTTTTTGAACCTCTTTCATGAGCTGATCGGTTTTCTCTTGGAGCGACTTTTGCGATGCGTTCGGATCGGCTCCCTGAGCCTGCCTTGCTGCGGCCAAGAGGGATTCGCTGACCGCAGCGACATTCTTTTGAAGCTCTTTTTGATTGATCCTTTGGATCGGTGTTTGTGCTTTATTCAACACGTTCGCCGCAAGACTCTCAGCATTCTGCGCAAGAGCCTTCAGTTGCTGTGCTTGCACCGCCTTGGCGTCCATGGTCTGCACGTCGGAGTTTTCGAGTTGTTGAGCCAATGTCGACTCACGCTGGGCTGCATTTCGCAGCTCCGCTGCGGCGTCGCTGACGTTATCCTTCGAGATTTCCGAGAGCTCCTTTTGCATCGGCTCATTGCGCTGCAACTCTGCCTCCAAGAGCTTGAGCAACTCCTCGGGCGAGTTCTTCGCCAAATCGTTTAGCTGTTCGGCTTGTTGGTAGTTGTCCAGCAAGGACTTGGCCTGCGCCAAAGGATCTGTCTTCGCCTGCGATTGGTTGGACTCTGGCTGCATCCTTGCGCGGGATTCGTCCGCGGCGGCTAAATTGCTCGGCTGGGGATTGGCAAGCGCCTCTTCGACCCTCTCGAAATGCTTGGCGATGGTTTCCAAGGCCTCGGCAGTCTGCTGCTGTTTTTCCGCAGCCTCCTGCGCTGCTTGAGCCACTTGCGTAGCATCCTGCGAATTCTCCTGTACATCGAGAAGCTTTTGGTTGGCCTGTTCCATCGGCTCCTGTACCGCATCGATCATGCTCAGTGCTCGATCGGAATCCTTGGCAGCCTGCAACTGCGCATCATTGAGAATGTCCTGCTTGGTGGCCATCTCCAAAAGCGCTTCTTGCAACTGCTCGATGCTCTGTTCGACCTGCTCTTGCTGCTGGGCATTGTCCTGCGCAGTGGTTTCGGGATTCTGTGTCTTTTGCTCGAGTTGGCGGGTTTTTTCGGCCGCAATCTGCGCCAACTGGGATACCGTCGGGGAAAATCTCGATAGCAGCTTTCGCGCTTCGTCGATCGTCGGTTGCGCGTCGGTCAAGATCGCATCGAACTCACCCAAGAGATCCCCAAGCTCCGGGGCTGCATTGAGCATCGTTTCGTTGTTGGCCGATCGGCGAGGGTCAAGCTTCTGACGGATCGCATTGGAAACCGCTCCCCATCGCAAGCCATTGAGGCGGTCTGCTACCGGGGCGGGAAACCCCGACTCCTTCATCCATAAGTGCGTTAGATCGCACCTGTGATTCATGCTATCCCACTGACGCAAATGGCTCAGCCGCCCCTCGGCGGTTTGCCAATCGTACTGCTCCTGACGCCGGAGCACGTCGAGATTCAATCGCATGTCCTGTAGCTCATGCGCAGATTCCAGAACCCTATAAGCCTTAGCGATCGCTCGGAGATCTTCTCGCGTTTGCTTCCATTCAGGGGTTCCCGATGGCAACTCTAACCACGATCCGATCACGCTTGTCCATGCCCTGCTTGCTAGCCCCATATCGCTTGGAAACATCGCATCGATGGGTTTGCGCTCAAGATGAAAATCACGGCGATCGGTGATCTGATCCGAAGCAGGAAGCGTTTGCAACGTAAGCTCGTCGAGCGTCGCCGATCGGAGTCGGCCCAAGACCTCGCTATCGAGACTGCTGTCGCTTGCCCATTCGGTCGTCCGCGATAGCGTGTCGATGCTCCGCTGCAATGCATTGCCGACTCCTGAGCCTCGGAGGATCAAATCCCGCCTGACATCCGAGATGTTCCACAACAATCCACCATCCAAATTGAATGCCCAATGCTGACTGTTTAAATCATTGTAGGATCGCTCGATTCGCTGTCGCAAGGAAGCCAACGCCTGGGGCGAAGGTTCGGCAAGCGATAAATCACGAATCTCTTGTCGGGTCTGCTCGATAAGCCGCATCAAATTCCTAGATTGGTCTCTGAGATTCGGAGCCAAATACGATTCCATCTTGGATCCAAGCTGCAACGCTCCGTCGAAATATTGGTCGGCGATCGTCTGCGTCCTGGCCAACGTCACGAAATCGATCGGATCAGATTTCTCAATCTGCTTGCGCTGGTGATCCCGCAACACCAGCAAATCTTTGGTCATCGCCGTAAGATACTCATGCCCTAGCAGTTGTCGATAAATGTCGCTCAAGCGCGCTGTGGCCGATTCGGCCTCATCGAACGCGCCGATCGAACGGTCGATCTGCTGCTGTAGCATCTGCGCGAGCTTGTCGGGTACTACCTCCCCCTTGCCTTGCACATCGATGGGAGTCCAAGCTTCATGATTAGCAGCCAAAGCCACCATCGTCGCTGCCTCGCGCTCCAGCTTGGATACCGCTCGGACCACAAACTCCGTTTCCGTCTGATCCAATGCCCGTGGCAGCTTGCTAACCATCTGGGTAGCTAAAGCTCGGATCCTCTCGGTCTGGCGCATCCATTGCTGACAAAATTCCTCGACTTCTCGCGATACATTACGGCGGCTCGGACCGTCGAACTTCGGATCCTTCAACTGCAATATCTTGGGCCGCAGATCCACGCGCTTGGTCCTGATCAAATCGGCCAACTTCTGCAATTCAGGTCCCAGCACGGATCGAAAGTACAACGCTTGATGGCGATTGCGATCGAAATCATCCGAAGCCAAACTCAATTGGATCGGCACGGAATAACTGACATGATCTGCCGAATCGATGGCCGCCAAGCGAACGCTCACGACGTCTCCTGAACGGAGCGATTCCGATAGCAAATCCCATGACCAGGCTCCGACCGATCGGGTCGGCTCGGCTACTCCATCGAGGGGCGTCCAAGTCACCATTCCACTGAGGAGCTTGACCTGTTGGCCGCTGGCTTGGGTCAGGTTCAAAGGTAATTCGAGGGTCTTGTAGGGCTGCCGATTGACGGAGATCTCTTGCCGCAGGGTCGCATTGGGCAAATCATCAGCCAAGGCCGCTGAGAACTTGACAAACTCATGCGGCGATACAATCCACATCTGGTTGGGGCTAGGGAGCGTCTCCATGAGTGTCTGCTCGCCGACCATCCACGAAACGCTAGGCGATTGGTCCTCAACGATATCGACTTCGTAGAATGGGCTGAAGGTGTTTTCGATGGGGACATCGGCACCTGCGACCTCCGCTGAAAGCTTGACCTGATACCGCGCATCGCGCTGCGCAGGCCAAAGAACACTCCAGCGTTTCAAGTTTGAATCGTATTCCATCGGGATCGATTGCTTGTCGCCCGAGTCGAGGTCATCGATCGTCAGACTCGCTGAGGTCAGCGGCATCGAGGGCTCAATGGCTAGAGTCATCTTTGCGCCAGCGAGCAAGCGTGCGTCCCCTCGGTCGCTGGATCGATCCGCGAGGGCCACTTGGGTGTACTCCGGGTACTCGATGGTCTGATGGAATCGAACAACCTTGGGCCTTGGTGTCGTTCGGAGTTTGCGATACGGACTGATCGCATCTCCTGTGGAAAACCGATATTCGAGGGTCTCATTTGCGACGGCCAAGGCCGTCGCAAATACCAACGGATCTTTCTGGATCTGGGTCATCGCAAGCCGATCCGGGCTGACATAGCGCCCTTTGGATGCGACTCGAGTCTCTAAAAATGCCTCCTGTGTCGCTAAGCCTTGGACCTCAATCTCAAACGACACACTTTGGTTCTCGGGCACCATGCTGTCCTCGCGAGCCGGCGATCGAACCCATATCTTCGTCTTCGACGGACGCTGGATTTCCATGAAAGGAAAAAAGGCTCGCGCGAAACGTTGGGGCATGTCCAGTCCAGGCAAACCGCAGAGAACTCCAACAAAACCAAGGGCTCCAAGGGCAGCCAAAAGACTCGATCGGACCAAAGACCAAGGAAGTATTTTTGAAACGGATAATCCCTCCAACTGCTGCCCAACGCTGCGCTGGATCGCCCTGAGGAACTCCGGACTAAAGTGACGTCGCTCAACCGGTATCTGCTGTAACTCGATAACCGACAAAAGACTCTCGTTGAGGTCCGGACTGCCGTGCTCGATATGCTTGGCCAATTGGATCGGATCGTCCTTGCGCCATAACCTTGCAATGCCATACCAAAGCCCCACTCCGGCGCTGAGCACATACATCCCAACACTCAGTGCCCATCGCGTCGGATCATCGATCCATCGCAAGGTATCGAGCAGAACCAGGATCGAAGCACAGGCGATCATGCAAAGTACCGCGAATGCGATTCCTTGCACAAGAAGGATCCCCGTTTGCCGCAATCCAAAGCGACGCATCCAATTCTGAATCTTCAGTTGGTGTGGATCCGATACCTCGCTCTGCAACGGACTCGGATCGATCGATGCTATGGTTGTACTCATATTGCTGTACTTATGTTGTTGTACTTATGTTGTTGTACTTATTAGATGAACCCAGCACGCTTCCTTAGATACCATTCGAGGGCTAGGAGCGTCATGACGGCCAAGAACCATGGATAGCTCTGCCACAACAAAGTCCTAGATTGCTCAATTTTACCAGTTCTAAGCGCCAGCAACGACTCGTTGACCCGATCGGCTTGCGATTCGTCATAGTATTTTCCTCCCGTGGTCTTTGCGATCTGTTCAAGCACCGATCGATTCGATGCCAACACCTGCATCTCCAAATCCTCGGGTGGATGGATCAAAAACTCGGTCTCCAAATCGATCGCCTCGGTCGGTAACCCTGGTACCTCCAATCGGACTTGGTAACGACCAGCAAGCAATCCACTCGCCAATCCCGAGAACATTCCCGATCCCTCGGCCTCCTCGGCCAACGGAAAACTCTGAACCCGAACCCCATTTTGCTCGATCACTGCCATCGCTCGCACGCCGCTCAAGGGCTCCTGCTGGGCATTCCTCAATCGCGCACGGATCGGGATCTGCTGCGGAAATCCGTAAACCCGCTCTCCAGAATCTAACCCGACATAGTCGTTCTCGACCGCATAAGGGGGTTGCATGCTCCATTGAGCCAGTTGGTTCCAGAACCGCTGATGGTACAAATCGGCTACGTTATAACGCCATCTCCAGGTCTCATCATTGGCTAGATAAACCACTCGGCCCTGTCCGCTTCGCCTCGTGACAATCATCGGATACTGCTGATTCTCATTTTTGCCGCTGACCATCACCTCGGCACCCGGTGCTGTTTGAACGCGTCGCGCCGAACGCGGCGCGGGAAACGACTCCCACAAACGTCGATTGCCTCCCGTCTCTTGCTCGAAGGCAAATGCCCTCTGCTCGACGGCTGCCGGCTCGAGATTCAAGGCCGATACGGTGATCGGAGCCGTTTCGTTTTCGATAAACGACACCGGCAACCAATCGACTTCCTTGTTTCCAAAAACTTTCGGCGGCGTATCTCGACCACTGTCGATGAGGATCAATCCACCACCGAAGTCGGCGATGTAATCGGCCAACCAACGCAATTGCGTTTCACTCATCGAAGAGAGGCTATCGGTCGCCATGACGATCAAGTCCACTCCTGAAAAATCCTCACGCGTTTTAGGAAATGGATTCGATGCAAACTCCTCAGGTCCGAGAATCGATCGCAGATCCCAAGCCGTGTCGCGACCAAACGCGTTTTTGATGTATCGGGATTCCCACCGACCCCTGCCATCGATGACCAAGACACGGTTCTTGCGGATCACTCCCCACAACGATGACTCAAACCTGTTGTTCTGATCCGATGCGTCTTGACCATCGTGCACTACTTCAAACTCCAAATCCAATGGAATCGCCTTGGTTCGAGTAGCATCCTGCTGCGCAGCAAACAATGCATCGCCGGATATTCGATACTCAATGGTCCGGTCCGAACTCCCATCCGATTCGAGCGATTTGCTCCATACGACCTTGCCATTCGAGCGAATGTCGATTCGGTACTGCCGACCCAAGGGTATCTGCTGCTTGATTGTCGCGGTACCTTGAAAGGAATCGGCTCGAAACATACTCCGGGAATGCGAGACGGCCAAGATCCCAACATCTTCCGGCTCAGCCTCTCGACCGTATCCGATCGCAAATACAGGTATGGAAGCCTGCGCCAATCGCTCGGCGACGGAACTGGGCGACTCACCGGAATTGCTCTGACCATCCGAAAGAAGTACCACCGCCGCGTAAGGCTTCAGTGCCCGAGCGTCTTGCTCGCTAGGCGTCGCGGAGGCTTCTCCCAGGATTTGCTCAGCATCCTTGGAATCCGATGCGGATGCCAGCAAGCCGCCAGATCGAATCACCGACGAAAGCGCCTCACCGATTTCTGTCCGTCGTCCACCCGACTCAAGTCGCAAACGCGTCGGCTGGTTCGACCCGTCGATCGTCGAGTCCCATGCCGACTGAACTCCGCGTTGGCCTTCGATCCCCCCAGCGTCGGGGTTTTCAGCGTCGGGGTTTCCAGCGTCGGAAAACGGGAAGAGTCGCAAATGGAATCGCCTTCGCTGCTGATCCAACCAACCAGGTTGCTTCTCCGATGGACTGCTCAGCCACTGCGTTGCACGCTCGAGCCTGCTGGTCTGCGTGGTATCCGATTCCCTTAACTCCATGCTTCCTGAGGTGTCCACAAGGACTGCAATGCGACTGAGCTCACCAGAAACCCATTCGCGAACCCAGGCCGGACCGGCCAGCATCCATAGGATCCCGCCCAAAGCCGCGGCGCGCAGTGTAGGCAAAAGCCATCGATAAGGCGCTCGCGCATGGCGCGACTCTCCGTAGTACCACCACCAAACCAACCCCATACCCAGGATCGAAATGGGCACCATTAGCCATACAGGCAACAAACCACTGAACTCAAACCAACTCATGCTGCACCCCGCTTGGTCTGACTGGTTTCTTGACCCATTACCGATGGCATCCCGGCTCCGGACGTTCGAGGTGAGAGCGACTGCTGAAGGAACATCTCGGCTAGAAACATCGCTAAGAGCCCGAGCCAAAACCAAGTCCAAAGCTCTTTTCCATTCGAATTAGTTCGCTCCTGTTCGAGCCAATGCTTCGCATCTTGGTGCATCGATGCCGATGCGGACTGGGCTAGCTTTTCTTGCTCCTCGATCGCCATGAGGTCTCGAACCAACTCCTGCTTGCGATCCTGCGCGGTCATGGCAAAGCCATGATACAGTCGCTCCTGATCCGCAACCGCTTGGCCAATCCCTTCGAGCCTAGAACTGCCCAACGCCACAACGCTTGCCGGATCGGCTAGAACCTCGCGCGCCGTATGCCCCGGCACCTGCAACGCTATCTTCTTGGACTGGGAAACATTCTCGATCCAGTTCTCTCCTAACTCGGTTTCCTTCCACCCTACCGGCCAGCCTACGGCAGTGGTCATCATGCGCTGTACGAGGGGCAAGAAGACCGGCAACGCAGGTAGATTGCTATCGTCGTCATCGCATCCACTGGTCATCCAAAAACATCGCCCCGAACCGATCGCAACACTCACCAAAAAGGGCTGGTCGTCATCGTAGGCCAAGGAAGTAATCGGCGCGATCGCCTGCCCCTCATCGAGCTTCATCGTATTGCGAGCAACAAACCTAGCCGATCCCAACGAATCGAGCGATGCCTTCGAGAACTCGAATGCCGGATTGGCCGTCGGCTTGATCGAGCCGTCCCAAGCCCCTCTGGCACCCAAAGAACCGATCCGCAAACCACCCTCGGCCACAGTCTCCCAAGCATTGACTCGATCGACTTGGACTTTGTCTCCCAAACTAAACAACAGTCCCCCACCCTGCTCGACAAACCCCCTGAGCCACTTCCTTTGGTCAGGGTTCAAATCGGCAAGATTGCACGCAACGACCCCTTGATAGTCTTTGAGCATCGCCTCATTCCAACCCCCAGCATCGACGACCGATGTGGTAAACAAATCCCCCGGCTCACCCCTTAGCAACGAAAAGGGTGTTAACGCAAGTCGAACGAAATCCGACTCGCTTTGCATCGCTTCTGGCTTTCGATCCCCATCGATGATCAGAATTTTTGCTGGCTCTCGAACACGAACCACTTTGGTTATCGAATGGTCCTGTGGACTTGCGTCTGTCCAATCCGCAATTACCTTCAGCAACGTGTCCTGGGCTTTCTTCGGCGTCCAACCAAACCGAACCGTTGTAGTCGAATCGGCCGCTATCGACACCGATTGCCGCTCAAGCTCCTCAAGCCCCTCCATGAGCACCACAGGAACCTGAACGGCCTGCTGGGAATCGTTTTGCAAAAGGACGCTGAGCGTCAACTTGCCCTGGGGCACTACCTGCGAGGGGATCGATTCAAAACTCAATATAGACACGTTTGATTTCGTTGCCTCTTGAGCTCGCGTCGCTACGTTCATAAAACTCCAAGCGATCGGGACCGTTCGACTCGAAAGCTGCTTGGCCACGTCGCGAGCCAAGTCTTGCTGAGGTGACTTCCACTCCGAAGCCTGGAAGTCCGAGATCACAAGCATGTGACGCCGGGGATTGGAACTTTTCTCCACCCAACTGGCCGCCGCTTGGGTGCCTTCGGCCAAGTCCAACCGACCGGCCGATTCGACCCGATCGTTGAGTCCCACCAAACGCTTGGCCAACTGACTCGGCTGATGCTCGGCCCAGGTCTCGACGGGCCTGCCACCTAGAATGATCGAAGCGTCCGAACCGGCCGGCAGCCCCTCGAGGATTTCCTGAATCTGCCAGATCGCCTGCTGAAGCCGATTTCGCTGCTCTCCAATACGACCCGCCTGCTCATTGACACTCTGCATCGAAAGCGAATCGTCTAGCACAATCGCTAGACTCATCGGCGTTGTCCCCGAAGCGTCTTTCCATGTCTGGATCAGCGGGCGAGCCATCGCAAGTGCCAACAAAATCGGTATCAAACAGCGGATCAACAGCAGCAACAACTGCTTCCACTGGATCCGTCTTGAGTTGACCTTGACCGAGGAATCCAGAAACTGCATCGCCCCCCAATCGATCGTCATGTACTTGCTGCGGTTGAGCAAATGGATCAACAGCGGAACGGCAAAGGCAGTGGCTCCGAAGGCAAGCAACGCATTCAAAAAGGTCATGATTGCCCCCGTCGCGCGATGTACGTTGCCAAGACTGAACTAAAGGGCTCTGAGGTCCGAACCGGGATCCAATCGATGCGGTTTTGCTTGCAACCTACTTGGATCGACTCCTGGTGGTCTGCGAATTTTCGCAAATAGTATTGTCGCAACGATACCGGATCGACCAACAACTGCTGCTCTTTGAGCTCGAGCGAACGAAAGAGAGTTCGATTCTGAAAAGGGAAATCGACCTCGTCGTCATCGATGATCTGAAATAGCAATACCTCTTGGTTGTTAGCCCGCAGCATCGATAAACTCCGAAAGAGCTCCGTCGCGTTCCCGAAGCAATCGGATAAAACCATCACGATCCCACGCTTGCGGCACAGACTCAGCAATTGATGCATTACTGGACCAAGCTCCGTCTCACCTCGGCACTCGGCACTAGCTAGTGACTCCAATAGCAGTCGCAAATGATCCGGTCGCGATCGCGGCGGAATGTGCTTGCGTATCGCCGTGTCAAATGTCACTAGCCCCACGGAATCCTGCTGGGAAACCAATAGATAAGCCAAGCAGCATGCAAGCCGGATCGCGTAATCGTGCTTGGTCAAATCCTTCGATCGCGTTCCACTGTAGTTCATCGATCCACTCTGATCGACCACCAACATCGCACGAACGCTTGTCTCATCCTCATACTGGCGAATGTACAAACGATCCGTCTTGCCAAAGAGCTTCCAGTCGATCGAGCGTATTTCATCGCCGTGAACGTAAGGCCGATGTTCCTTGAAATCGACGCTCGCCCCAACGTGCCTAGATCGATGGATCCCTCCTGTGGCTCCCTCGACGGCGTCTCGTGCAAGCATCTGCAATACGGACACTTTTTCGATGTCGGTCGGCTTGAGCCAACGGAATAATGGATTAGCAGTCACTGAGACTCTCGCGATGAAGTCAAAACAGCAGCTCGGCTAGCTCGGGTTCTCCAAGCATTCAACCGATCTTGGGGGTGGGAAATGCGGAGCTGACATCATAGCATCTGAGAATCCACAATTCGAGCATTTCATTCGACTCTACTGCCAAAATGCCAACCATCGTGCATTTTGCCCGCCAACAGACAATCCACCCATCCCAGAAACCACCCGAGGATTCCACCCGAGGATGTTGACCGACTCGATATCATCGATCGAAAAATGAATCATCGCCCTAACCGACGTAGGGATATCCAAAGGTTTTTGCCACCGCCTCGTTCGTGACGTTTCCCAGGTGCACATTGAGCGACTCTCGCAAGGGCTTGGAGGCTCCGATCGCTGCCTGAATCCCCTGTTGGGCCAATTGCACCACCCATGGCATCGTGACATTGCACAAGGCAAACGTGCTGGTCCGACCTACCGCGCCGGGCATGTTGGTCACACAGTAGTGGACCACTTCATTGACAATATAAGTTGGATTGCGGTGGGTCGTCGGCCTGCTCGTCTCGATACACCCCCCTTGATCGATCGCTACGTCGATGATCACACTGCCGGGCTTCATCAATTGGAGGTCTTCCTTGCGAACCAAATACGGTGCCTTTGCTCCGGGGATCAACACCGATCCGATGACCAAGTCGGCGAGTTTGAGTTGTTCGCGGATGTTGTAACGATCCGAGTAGATCACGTTGACATTCGGGGGCATCACATCGTCGAGATAACGCATCCGATCGAGGTTCACATCGAGGATATTCACGTCGGCTCGGAATCCGGCCGCAATCCGCGCTGCATTGGCCCCGACGACTCCACCTCCCAAGATGGTAATATGCGCCGGTGGGACTCCCGGCACCCCTCCGAGCAATATCCCCCGGCCCATTTGGGGCTTCTCAAGATACTTCGCCCCCTCTTGAATGCTCATGCGACCTGCCACCTCGCTCATCGGGGTCAAAAGCGGCAATCGACCTTGAACATCCCGTAGGGTCTCATAAGCTAAGCATGTCGCGCCACTGTCGATCATCGCTTGGGTCAACCCACGATCTGCAGCGAAGTGAAAGTAAGTAAACAGAGCCTGACCGCGTCGAATCATCGAATACTCGGATTGCTGCGGTTCTTTGACTTTGACGATCAAGTCGGCCCGTTCAAAAACCTCCCGACCGCTTTCAACCAAAGTCGCTCCGGCTTGCTGGTACAACTCGTCGGCTAGCCCTGACCCGAGCCCTGCACCGGCTTGGATCAACACGCGATGCCCACGGGAAATCAACTCTTCTACGCCCGCAGGAATCATCGCAACGCGGTACTCATCTTCTTTGATTTCTTTGGGGACGCCGACGATCATGGCTGGGAGTGCTCGGGAGATGGAGTTAAGATACTTGGCAACTAATACGCCCTTTAGTGTACTGTTTTGGCAGTCGCGACGCCATACGCGACGATGCTGTGTGCCGTTGGTCCTGTCCTCAAGTGGTCGAAGTAACCTTGCGATGATCGATAAAAAAAAACGAGCTGTACAAGCTGGGCAAGCTGTGCAAGACGATTCAATCCGCTCGACCCTTGCTCCCCCAACGAGCTACCTGGGCGTCCTATCCTATCTGGGACCAGGACTGATCATCGCTGCTAGCATCGTCGGAAGTGGCGAGCTGATCGCGACGACCTTAACCGGTGCTCGCGGTGGACTAAACCTTCTGTGGCTGATCATCCTCGGTTGCGTCGTGAAAGTCTTCGCGCAAATCGAGATCGGACGATTTACCGTTTCGACCGGAATCCCAACCCTCTCTGCCCTGAATACCGTCCCAGGCCCCAAAATACCCGGTCGAGGAAACTGGCTCGTCTGGTATTGGTTCTTCATGTGGTTTTGCAGCATCGGTCAGCTCGGTGGGATCGTCGGCAGCGTCGGCCAAGTCCTAGCGATCGTTCAACCCCTGACGACTCAAGGAGCCGATTACAAAACCATCGGCGCTCTGGAAACGCAAATCAAACTCGCGGCGGTCAAAACGAAATTGGCCAACACGCAAGACAAAGAAACGATCGCAAGCCAAACCCTGATCCTCGAAAAGCAACTCGATGAACTCAGACAAGAATACCTTGCAAAGTACTCGATCGCTCTAAATCCCTCCGCGCATATCCCCTCCGACAAATCCAATCCAGTGCGCAGCGCGAATCGCGAAAATACCCCTGAACTCGTCTCTTCGATGAGCGTCACAGGATTGCCCAGACCCATGGATGATCGCTACTGGGCTATTCCAGTCGCTTGCATCACCGCCGCTTTGCTGTTCTACGGTGGATACTCCCTGGTCCAATCGGCCTCGACTGCAATGGTCGCGATCTTCACCCTAGTGACCCTCGCGACGGTCATCGGGCTGCAAACCAAACCCGATTGGGCGATCAGTCCAAGCGAGTGGTTGCAAGGCCTCTCCTTCGGTCTGCCCGAAGGGGATCGTCTCAAGGCCCTGACGACGGCGTTGGCAACCGTAGGAATCATCGGCGTAGGGGCCGCCGAACTGATCCAGTACCCCTACTGGTGCATCGAGAAAGGTTACGCCAAACATACCGGAACCGACGACGGGAGCCCTGAATGGCTCGAACGCGCACGAGGCTGGCTCCGCGTCATGCACTACGATATCTGGGTCTCGATGCTGATCTACACGACGGCAACCATCGGGTTTTTTGTCCTAGGGGCTGGAATCCTTCACAGATCTGGAATTCAACCCGAAGAATCGAAACTGATCCAAACCCTCTCGGCAATGTACGAACCAGTCCTGGGCAGCTGGGCTCCCCCTATCTACCTTCTAGGCGCCTTCATGGTCCTCTACTCGACGTTCTACGTAGCCAATGCAAGCCATGCTCGAACGTTCACCGACGGACTAAGCATTGTCAATGCGCTCTCAAGCGATCCACAAATCCAAGCTAGGATGGTCAAGCTCCTGAGCGCACTGTTCCCAATGCTCTGCCTGGCCGTCTACTGGTTGCTACCAAACCCCGCTTGGCTTGTTCTCGTCAGCGGTTCGGCTCAAGCCATCATGCTGCCGATGCTCGGATTCGCCGCCCTGTACTTTCGCTACTACAAAACCCGCCGCGATCTGCTCGGCTCGCGATGGATCGAACTGGGACTGTGGATCAGCGTCGCGCTGCTCTTTGCGATCGGCTTTACCAATCTCTACCTCGAATTGAGCAAATTCTTCAAGTAACCCACACGCTAGGCTCGCTCAACGAAGAAGGCTGACGGTACCTACCGCCGGCCTTCTTACGGGTGATCCCTGGCGTCGGGGGCCCTTGGAAAGACCCCCCGACGCTCAGTCTTAAGCTCTACCGTGAAGCACCGCCGACAGGCAATTGACCCAGTAACTGCCAAATCCGCGGCTCAATGCTGCTCCTACCCAGGAGGAAGGCCGGTCGAGTTTTCCCGCAAAACCCCGACCGCCGATAGAGCTTGATTTTTGTTTCATCAAAACCAAATAACTACTACTGGATTACCGTCGAGGCTGTCAACGGCGATTTCTCAGTACTTGATATTGGTCTTAGGTAATTTCTCCTGCAAGTCCGCTACTGCCTTCTTGCTTAACGTCGTATTGGTCAAAATCAATTCTTTGAGGTTCTTCAGCTTGGCTAACCCACCTAGCTTCTCATCGGTCACCGCGGTCTTGCCAATGTGGAGAAACTCCAAAGTCTCGATTTTTGACAGATACTCGATCGCCCCATCCCCGATATTCGTGTCGTCCAGGTTCAACCGCTTAATCTTGCTCGACGTCAAAGAACTCAAACCCGAATCGCTCACCCGAGTATGCCACAAATTCAGATCCTCTAACTTCGATAACTTTCCAATCTCCACCAATGCCGCATCCTTGATCGTCGTTTCGCTCAAGTCCAATGCGGTCAGATTCGCAAACTTGCCGATGTGCTCGACGATCCCCTTGGTCGTTATCCCACAGTCGCGGAGCTTCATCTTCGACATCTCAGTGGCACCGGATATCGCCGCCAAGGCTTCGTTGCCTACGCGCGTTCGGAAAATGTCAAACTCCTTGAGCTTGGTCATCCCAGACAACGCCGTAAAACTCTGGTCCGTTACCCCGCAATCCTGAAACGAGATCGCAACCATATTCGTCATACCCGACAAATACTTCATCCCCTCGTCGGTAATGCGCGGACCCCACAAACTCAAGTTGCGAAGCTTGCTCAGTCCCTGCAAGTGCGCAAGGCCCGCATCGCTGATCTGATTGCAGTCGGATAAATCAAGCAGCTCCAACTGCACCGTGTCCTTCAAATAAGCCAATCCCGCATCCGATAGCTTCGTCCTCGGTGCGCGAATCCGCTTGATCGTTTTGGATTGCCCCAAACTCTGCATGCTCGCGTCGCTGATCCCGCATCGGTCCAAGAGCAAATCGTCAACCTTCGGAAATTTAGCGACCTGCGCAATCGTTTCGTCGGTAATCGACGCTTGCTCCAGTCGCAACGCTTTGAGATTCGGAAGCGACTTCAAGGTCACGACCAACTCATGCGTTGCGGCCGGTCCACTGACCGATACGGTTTGAACCGACGGAATCTCTAGTACCCTCGGAAACGTCTTGATCCAGTCATCGCCACACTTGCGAAAGTCCACGCCGATGACCTCGCCGTCTTTCTCCTGCACTGCAATTCCCGGCATCGCCTTGATCGCAGCGATCGCCTGAGCTACAGCCGACTTGCTAGCGGACGACTTGCTAGTGGACGGTGCCGATTCTTGCCCATAACTCTGGCCAATTTCCGCTCCAGAGGCCAGAACGAGCCCAACAGCCAATACTCGGCTACCTACGACCCTCAACAACACAGGATGATTTCGCTTCATGAATTTCGATTCCGCCTTAGGAAAAAAATCTCAAGTTTCCAGCGGAGCTTTGTCCGCATCTGCTGTGTATCTTCCTTGAGCTAGATTACCTTGGCAAGCTCTTCAAAGCTAAAATGACTCTCTGTTTATCCCCCCACGACTCCTAAACTTCAAACGAAATTGCAACCCTGCATGCTCAAGCGGACAGGAAGATCGAAAGACTCGTACTGCTACCAACCCCCCTTCGGCGCTCTGATCGATCCAGATGGAATCCATTTCTCGGTCTTCAGCCAATCGGCGACCGCCATGCGCGTCCTGCTCTACGCGTGCGTCGATGACCGAGAACCGACCCATTCGATCGAACTCGATCCCCAACACGATAAAATCGGCAACGTCTGGAATAAATTCCTCCCAAACCTAGCATCAGATCAGCTATACCACTTCCAAGCCGTCGGGCCCTACCGGCCCGAGAACGGCCTGTGGTTCGATGGTAATGCTCGCTTGATCGACCCCTATTGCAACGCCCTTGCCGGTGACTTCCAAACGTCCACCGATGGCGTTATCCGCCCCCCGAAATGCGTCGCTATGGACCACGCTTTCGATTGGCAATCCGATCGACCACTGAAAATCCCAATCCAAGATTCCATCCTCTACGAAATGCACCTTGCCGGTTTGACCAAACACCCCTCGAGCGGGGTGTCCATGCCAGGAACCTACCTAGGAGCCATCGAGAAAATCCCCTATCTGAAAGATCTTGGAATCACCGCCGTCGAACTGCTGCCAATCCAAGAATTCCCAATCCTGGACTTCCACGGACAAACTCTCAAACACCAAAACTACTGGGGCTACGACCCACTGGCTCTCTTTGCACCTCACCGAGGCTACTCGCACGCAAAACAACCCGGTGCCCAAGTCCACGAATTCAAAACGATGGTGCGGGAATTCCACAAAGCAGGCATCGAAGTCGTCCTCGATGTGGTCTTCAATCACTCCTGCGAAGGAGGCGAGCGAGGACCCGTGCTCTCGATGAAAGGCCTCGAAAACCCCGTCTACTACCTCCTGAATTCCGACGGTGCCCACTACAGCAACTACAGCGGTTGCGGAAATACCATCAACTGCAACCATCCAATCTGCCGCGAATGGATCCTGCACTGCCTAAGGCATTGGGTGCATAACTACCACATCGATGGATTTCGATTCGATCTAGCAAGCATCCTCTCTCGCGATCGTACAGGACACCTTTTACCCCATTCTCCTTTGGTCGAACTGATATCCGAAGACCCCATGCTCGCAGATACCAAACTCATCGCCGAAGCGTGGGATGCCGCCGGAGCCTACCAAGTCGGAGCCTTCGGTGGGCCGCGATGGAGCGAATGGAATGGCCTGTTTCGAGACGATATTCGCAAATTTTGGAGAGGCGATGAAGGTCGAATCGGTATCCTGGCCACCCGTCTGTGCGGATCGTCGGATCTTTACGAACCCTCTGGCCGAAAGCCTACGAGCAGTATCAATTTCATCACCAGCCATGATGGATTCACTCTCAACGACCTTGTCAGCTACCAATCCAAACACAATGAACCCAACGGCGAAAACAATCGCGACGGCGAGAATAATAACTACAGCCTAAACCACGGAGTCGAAGGCCCTTCAACCAGCAAACCGATCAGGCGAAAACGCACCAGACAACTTCGGAACCTACTGGCCACACTCCTGCTCAGCCAAGGCGTTCCTATGCTCCTGATGGGTGATGAAATCCGTCGTACTCAACAGGGAAATAATAACGCTTACTGCCAAGACAATCCCGTATCCTGGTTCGATTGGCGACCCGATCATCTCGATGCGGATCTGTTGCGCTTCACCAAAGCGCTTATCGCACTGCGACATCGACACCCAACCCTGCGCCGAACCGAATTCCTCACCGGTAAACCCTACGACAACCGAGGACTTGCCGATATCTCCTGGTACGACCCACAAGGCTCGACCATGAATTGGAGTAAACAGGATGCCGGGCTAGTCTGCTGGCTGACCTGCCCCATCGCAACAGACCCATCGCATGAGAACCACCTGGGCGATATCCTCATCCTGTTGAACCCCTCGGAGAAATCACTCCCTTTTGTCTTCCCCATGGAATCTCGACTGATCCACTGGCAATTGTTCCTCGATACCGCGAAACAACCACCCAACGATATCTTTCCCAGTCTTGTTCTTTCCAAACCTGCCCCGGCGGATCACACGCCACCGAAATCCCAGCATCCAAGTCGCCCTGCAGACGGCTCAATCCGACTCATGAATCGCTCCATGATGGTCTGGATCGAAAAACGTTGATCCGCTTACCCCAGAACTTCTAGCTGCGATTGCAACCAAGCGATCTCCTGGGCGATCCCCTCATCTAGCGATTCCCTACGCAATTCGCTAGGCAAAACCCCCCATGCATACGTCTCGACCTCATAAGCTACCTCCGATGCAAGTAACTCCGGGCGGCTCTGGGCCAGCTTTAGCCACGCGATGATTTGCGATTGAGTCGACTCAATATTGCCCCATCGTTGCAGGTAAATCGGCACATGGAAGTGGATCAACCACTGCTCGTCGGTCAGTCGGGTTCGCTCAATGAGCCTTCCGCCCGATAAGTACCGTTTCAAGACCTCCGGTAAATCCTCCTCCAATCGACGATTCCCACTCGAATCGATCATCATGGTTTGGTGCAAGTAACGGTCTTCGGCAAATTCAGACAACTGCAACAAGGCTTGTTCCTGGGAACCCAAATCCAATTGACTCCACGAAACTCGAATCGCCGACGAAACCTGAACCTTACCAACTCGGATCCCCGCCGATCGCGAAAGGTCGTACTGCTGCTGCTGGTCCTCTCCCATCACCGCTGCATGGCAAATGTCATGACAAACCGTCAAATATTCCCTCGCTAACGAGGCTTGCTCAGAACTCACGCAAGGTGACGTCCACCACCGATCGTAAAACGCACGCATCGATGCATGATCCGTAAAAATACAGCCTGGCTCAGGCTCAAGTGCTACGCGAATCTTCCGCCCGGTTCGCTCATAGAGCTCGTCGAGCTCCCCGGCAAGCAATAACAACTGCCAAGCAGCTCGTGCATAGCAATCCTCCTGACCATTCTCCCGCGATCCAACAGCCCCATCCAACGCATCGGATCCCCAACCGATAGGCAATGTCGATATCGAACCGGAAACCCCCGAAGGCAACAGCCTATCCATGATCCGGACCAAATCCCGCGTGTATTCCAGCCGTGTGGGCTCCCACCACGCAGGCCGATAAACTCGATGCTTGACGACCTTTTGATGGAAATCATCCTGCGGAAATCCATTGATCGTATATGGCACCAATCCCATCTGATCGAGCTCCCGGCCAAAGCGATCCAATCGCTCGGTACCCACAAGCTCCTTCGCAGCACGCTGGGAAAACCATAGTCCAACCCCTAACTGCGATCGCTCGAGCCTAAGTCGGACAGGCAATGCACATTGTCGAAGATTCGCAAGAATAGATTCCGTATCCGTACCGGCGTGCACATTGGTGCAATATCCTAAAAGCGATCCGCTACCAGACCCAACCATCGCTCACTCTCCTTGATTTTCTCTGCCCGCTTTGCCCGGCTTGCCCGGCTTGCTCCCTTTGCTACCTTTGCTACCCTTTCGCTCGGCGGCAGGACTCTGCGATGGATTCGGTCCGCTGCGCTTCGATACCCCACGCTGACAATCCCGGAACTCTTGCGGCCATTGAGCAACGAAACGCAATGGCAAGCCCGTTGTCGGATGGACAAATCCAAGACTCTCAGCATGCAAGGCGATACGTCGGTATGGCCAAGCTCGATGCGTTGCAAGATCACGACGGTAACGTGGATCTCCTAAGATCGGATGCCCAAGATCCGCAAGATGGATACGGATCTGGTTTCGTCGACCCGTTTCGAGCCGAACTTCGACCAAGGTCGTATCGTGCCATCGCTGACGAACCGAATAGTGGGTGATCGCAAGCTCCCCTTGCGATGGGTCCTCAACCGCATAACGGTTGAGATTCGCATCGGTCGCTAAATAGTTTCGTACGGTCCCAGTCTCGTTCTCCACATTCCCCGCCACAATCGCTATGTACTGCCGGTCCGGCTTACGCTGCGCAAATTGATTGCGAAGCTTCTCGGCAACCGCAAGACTCTTAGCCATCACCAACACCCCGGAGACGTCTCGATCCAATCGATGCACACAAAAAATCTTCGCGCGAACGTCCTGGTCCTTAAGCCGACGCTCCACACGACCCACGAGCGTTTGACCCTCGCGATACTGTGTGGGTACCGTCAGTAAATTCGCTGGCTTAACCACCACGCAAAGATCCCCGTCATCATGCAGAAATTCAATCGATCCACGGCTCGCCGAACTCTTCCTTAACGTCGGTTGCGCTATCGGCATCGGGATGCGATCAATCTGAAGCAAATCGCCAGGTTCGACCCGTAAGTGGCTTTTGCGACAGGGGCGTTGATTGACCGTCACACAGTTGTTCTCAATGAGCCATACGCTGTGACTCATCGGGATTCCCAACACGTTCCTGATCACATTGGCCAGTTGACGTGCCGGAGGTGGTATGTTGGATGGGACTTGGATTGTTTCAATGGTCATCGTCGGTTCTCTTCCAAGCATTCCTCGATCATTCCTCGATCATTCCTCGATGGAACGCAACTCGCGGCTCTCTTCGCCGTTTAGCATAGCTTTTCGTTGGCTTTTTGATCAGCCGAATTGCCGAAATTCTCTGGGACTTACACCGCCATAGCCCGCCGGGCCTGCCCCGCCCGCATTGCCAACCCCATCGCAGGATTGTAGTCTGAACGTCTTCAACGACGATCCATCGGGGAACTCCACGAGACCAATAAGATGCTAAGGCTACCTTTCCAACCGAGTTTTCTTCCAGTTTGGGCCTTATTTTCCCATTGCCTAATCCCACTGGGCTTTTCCCAAGGTCCCCTTTCGGACGACTCACCACGAATCACTCCCCTGGTCAAAGTGATTCGACAAATCGAACCGGCAGTCGTCGGACTTTTCACTCCGATCGGCGACAACCAAATCTCATCCGGTAGCGGGTCGATCATCCATCCAGAAGGCTACGTCCTTACGAACAACCATGTACTACCCGAGCCACAAGGATTCGCACTTTTCAAAGATTTCAAACGCGTGCGATTCGAAGTCGTGTCCCGCTATCCAGAGTCCGATTTGGCAATCATCCGCCTTCTAGATATCCAGCCCCCTCTTGCCACCATACCAATCGGAATCAGCTCCGAGGTCATCAACGGAGAACCCATCGTCGTGGCCGGAAATCCCGGTGGCAGGGGACTGGTTTTCACAGCAGGTATTGTCAGCTCCAAAGAGGTACTCGAAGGAGGACCTAATGCAATGGTCATGTCGAATTACGTCAACGATCGCCGTGAACGTTTGATCCAATTCGATGCGGCGAGCAATAAGGGCAACTCGGGAGGGCCGCTGGTCAACATGCATGGCGAATTGATAGGCATCGTCTCAGCGGTCATCGAAGGTGAGCAAAATATAGGTTTGGCGATCCCAATCGATCGGGCGAATCGTTTAGCGCAGCGAATGATCGAACCGGAATCGGCTCACAGTAAAACGACCCGATTGGAATTCGACCCGCTAGCGAACGATTTAACAGTCCTCTCGGTGGCTAGCTCCATAACCCCAGACAGGGAAAATTCCGCAATCGAAGCCGGAGATCGAATACGGGCGGCCAATAACGAACCGATTCGAAATAGAATCGATTGGCAGCTAATGCTCGAAACCTATTTGCCCAAGCAAGATCAATTGACGCTTACGGTCGAACGAAATGGGAATACTTTCCAAGTACACTGGCCCTTGGAACCGATCGTTGGGCTCAGAACCGTCAAAGCCGAAACAACCCAAACAGGGATTCGATACGAGTTCTACGAAGGCAAATTCGATCAGATGCCGGACTTTGATAAGCTTGAGTCGGTTCGAGGTGGCTTGACCGACACGCTCGATATTCCGGCAATAGCCATGGGACGAAATAAAAACTTTGCCATTCGCTTCGTCGGACATGCAGCGATCGAATCCGACGGCCTGTACCGAGTGGTTTTGGTCTCCGACGATGGAAGTAAACTCTACATCAACGACGAACTATTTATCGATAACGATGGAAACCATCCTGCGAAACCCTCGGGACGGATCGTTCGATTGTCCAAAGGCTTATTGCCAATCAGGGTGGAATATTTCCAAGGCGACGGTTTAATGTCCATGTTTTTAGTGATTGAACCCTGCGAAGATCGACGGATGATCAATCTTAAAGATATGAAGCTTTTGCGTGGGGAACGCCTGCGAATCATCCCCTAAACGATGATTCTGAAAGATAGCATTTGGTAAATCAGCAACGGATGAATGGCGAGCAGGAGCATGACTGTGAGTTCCTAATGAGCGAGATAAGCGGATTAAGCGAGTTAAGTAGTGTAGGTATCTTCGTATATGGGACGTTGAAGAAAAATCAGCTTCGTGGATCCGTTTGGCCCAAGACGCCTATTGCGATGGATAATGCCGTTACCTTCGGTGAGCTTTGGGATTTAGGAAGTTATCCAGGCTTGCGAACAGGCAGCGATCGGGTACTAGGCGAGCTTTGGACATTTCATCCAAACGACATCGAAGAAACCTTCGGGGTGCTCGATCAGATCGAAGGATATGATGCCCTGGAGGATCGCGGGTTGTACTTAAGGCGACAGATTCAAGTCCGTAGAGTTGTCGATCAAGACCACTTAGGCGAAATACAAAACGCGTTTACCTACCTCATTCCTGGGGGTGGTCAAACGCCGCGGATGCGGAGGATCAAACCATGGAAGGAGGTTCGATGGATCGTAGAAGGTGTCCAAATCGATGAATTAGCAGCATGCTGGCCGGATCATGAATCCTTTGTCCCCCAGGATCCTTCCGAGGAAGACGTTTAAATTCAAACTGATTTGTAGATCGACAGCAGAAGCCTATCCTCCGTGCTCCTCCTAGACGTGTGCCTGTCCCCTGTAGTCACCATCCTTTTGCTATCGTTTCTGCCCCCCGCGCGCCGATCGTCCCAAATCGCCGTGTGCCTGTCCCCCGTAGCCGGCATCGGCTATGCTAGCGTTCCTGCCCCGAGCGGCCCGTTATCGCCGTGTGCTTGTCCCCCGTAGCCACTTTCGGTTTGCTGGCATTTCCTGCACACCGCGCCGAGCGTCCCAAATCGCCGTGTGCCTGTCCCCCGTAGCCGCCGCGGCTATGCTAGCGTTCCTGCCCCGAGCGCGCCGAGCGGCCCGCTATCGCCGTGTGCCTGTCCCCCGTAGCCGCCGCGGCTATGCTAGCGTTCCTGCCCCGAGCGGCCCGTTATCGCCGTGTGCTTGTCCCCCGTAGCCACTTTCGGTTTGCTGGCATTTCCTGCCCGGCCCGCCGAGCGGCCCACTTCGCCACGTGCATGTCCCCAGTGAAGTTAGCTGCAGTGAAGATAGCTGCAGATTCGCCTGCTAGAGAAGCAGGCTCCGTAAGAAATTGGAACTGCATCGATCCCTCGCATCGAAGCGTTCCTGAATCAACGCAAATATCAGCGTCGGGGCGCAGGAATACCCATGTCCGTTTTAAGGTTTAAGGCCCTCGGTTGCCCCAACGTATTTCCTTAACTACTCGCTCAGCGCGCAAGCGTTCACTTTGCATCCGTTCCTCGGATGCAAATACACCGCTGCAAAAGTACTGCTACAAAAGCACCACTGTTCTCTAGCGAATGCCTCTTTACTAACGTCGCTCAGGCTCGTGCCGTAAACGGTCTTCGAATGCTGAGCCGAAGTCTCTCACTCGGACTTGCGTGGCTCATCGAATTGACCTGCGGGGCCTTTCGATGCTCCCATATCAAGCTCATAGCCCATGGGCTCTTCCTTGACCTGCTCGGGCGAGCTATCCTTCCAACGTTTAGCATCCTGTTGCTTGGGATTCACCCCTGCCTCCAGAGGAAACAACTTGCGGAATATCCTGAGCCGGTCATTCCACGTTCCACGGCTCATTCCATACTTTCGCACCACCGCATGCAAGGATTCGTCCAACTCTTCGCTCGTCGTTGGATCGTCCTGTTGCGCAGGCCCTGTGGGCTGTGTGACCTCTGGTGCTCGTTGTGCCTCTTTGGGCGAATCCACTTTCGGATCGCTCGAACGAGCCTTCGGCTTGCTCCCCTTTTTGGCCTCTGGCTTTTCGGTGCCTAAATCGCGATTGGCGCATTCATTCAGGATGCTCCAATTGAGCACCGAACAGTACTTCCCAAGGCTGATCTGCAAGAAGCCTGTATCGCTACAGCGTGGCTTGGGCTCATCCGCGTCTTTCGGAGACTCATCGGGCTTTTCTTCCTTGATCTCCATGGGACTGAGCATCGACTTCTCTGTGAATTTACGCAGCGACTCAACGTCCCAGTCGATCTGCTCTCCTTCCTGAGACATCTGATGGTAAGCTTCCTCGAGCTGCATGTAGATCGAGGTGTACTGATAGCCATCGAGCGAATTGGTCACCTTGGCCCGAAGCGCATTCAAATCGATGTACACGGCGCAAGTCAATAAATAGGCTTCGGAATGGATCACCGTCATGTGAAAACGGCCCTTCCAGAAGGCTCCCTTGGCCTCCCCTTCTTTTTGTACCTCGGCATTGGCTCGCTTGGCAACTTTTTGCTTGAGCAACTGCATCCAAAAGCTTACGGAACTGAGCTTCCGACGAAGCTTCTTGACCAACGCTTCGTCATTGGCCATCGCATCGATCTGTTCTTGGGTAGGCTCGATCGGTTCGTAGACCCATTTGCCTTCTACCTTCCTGCGACGCTTGCGTTGCGGACACAGATTCATCCACCTGGTTACCACCTCCTTGGCCGTCCATTTACCGACCACATCGGGCCGAGTCCGAAGCAAGAAATGGACGTGATTGTCCATGACGGCGAATCGCAGGACATCGATTCCCATGTAGACGGATTGAAAGGACATGATGTCGATAATCCAGTCCTTGCGGTGCGAAAAGTCTTGTCCCGACAGGGAATCCTTTCCCAGGAGAAACATCTGCTGGGCTACCTGAGTGGTGACATGAACGATGGTCACTTCGTCAGGAGAAATACGACTTGAACGATTACTACGAGCCATGCCACGAGTCTCCCTACCATTGCGGTGGAACTTAATACACACACGAACGCAATACTTAAGCACTGCCGGGAAATCCATCCCTAGGCACCGAAGGCCGGTAGCAAGAATCCCATGTTGGCATTTGCTGTGGCCAACCAATGCTTATTCAATTAATTCTTTAAAAAAGTGCATTTGTGTCAACGAATTGGTCGATTTATTTTTTTTGGTTTTTTAAATATGCGAAAAACCTTGTATTTTAAGAGGTTTTCGAGCTCCAATCCCTGTCGTTTTGCGCGCCACTTTGCACGCTGAGGAATGGTCGACCTTGAAACCAAAATGGCATGTTATTTGGGCGTTGAATGCCGAGTGTTTTTTGATCGCCGTGCCGTACAAAAAACGCGGGAGGATACACTCGTGTCTGTCCCCAGTAGCAGCGTTGGGTTTGCTAGCGTTCGGTAAATTGCGCGCCGGGGGCATTTCTACAGGTGCCTGTCCCCAGTAGCAGCGGTGGTTTGCTAGCATTCGGCAGCTTGCACGCCGGGGGTATTTCGACAGGTGCCTGTCCCCAGTGGCAGCGGTGGATTTGCTAGCATTCGGCAGCTTGCACGCCGGGGGTATTTCGACAGGTGCCTGTTTCGACAGGTGCCTGTCCCCAGTGGCAGCGGTGGATTTGCTAGCATTTGGCAGCTTGCACGCCGGGGGTATTTCGACAGGTGCCTGTCCCCTGTAGTAGCGGTGGTTTGCTAGCATTCGGTGGCTTGCGCGCCGGGGGCATTTCGACAGGTGCCTGTCCCCAGTAGCAGCGGTGGTTTGCTAGCATTCGGTGGCTTGCGCGATGAGGGCATTTCGACAGGTGCCTGTCCCCTGTAGCAGCGGTGGTTTGCTTGCATTTGGTGGCTTGCGCGCCGGGGGCATTTCTGCCGGGGGCATTTCTGCCGGTGTCTACTCCCAAGACCTGCCTGCAGCCGGCGACAGTCGTCGGGAAGCGATTTTGTTGCCAATACCTGACTTCCGCCTGAAACGCTTATGTCTGACATGCCGGTTCTAACGCTCCAGCTTCACGAATCAACTCTACCCCTAGACCATTACGCAAATACTCGAAATCGATTCGTCCGATAAATTGAACTTCCAAACGTAGCGTTCCACCGATGGATTGATGGTTCCGCTCCGGTTATCCAAGTTGGACTTTCCCAGAAGACTGGGTTTTCGTCATCAGATAGAAGAAGGAACTTCTCGATGTGTCGCAACCCCAATCATTTCGCTTCTTGCTTGGCTCGCCTATGGTCCCCCTTGAGCTCTGTATTTGGGTTCGGGGTGGCTGGGGCTGTCTGGTGCGTCGGATCCTTTCTTCCGGCCACAGCACAAGTAACCATCACGAACGCTCCTTCGACGAACCATATCTCTGGCGAAGGCCTCTCACCAAGCTACTTCATTCCTCCTTCGCAGCCAACAACTCCTCCGCTCGACTCGGGCCTACCACTTGGCCTAGTTCCACCACCTGCCAAGACTCAACCCCTGGCTCCTACTCCCCCCTCGAAAGATTCTCAACTACACTCCCCCCCGAGTTCCTTGGCACCCTCGTTGTTCGGTAGTGGGGTGCCCTCGCCTCCCCAATTCCCATCGGTAGTAGGATCGCTACCCTCGATCCCCTCGATCCCCAATCCCGAAATCCCCCTCGGAGAAATCCCCCTCGGAGAAATACCCCTCGGAGAAATCTCAACACCCTTGTCCGATTGGTCCGACTCGCCTCAGTCAATTCAAGCCGCTCAGCCCAATACTTCGATCAATCTCGATCTTCGCTCTGCGTCGGCAAAAGGTGTATCGAGTTCCCTGGATAGCCAATCACACCAACCGCTCTCGAATCCATCTCCATGGTTCTTTTCCTCCAACGCTCTTATCTACAACCTCCGCCCGGGTCCAAGCCGCTTATATTCTAGCGCTGCAAGCGACCCGGAACTCGGAACTCTGGACTCCCATAGTGTTCGCATGCCTTCGACTGGGGGATATGAACTCGGTATCGGCCGCTACTTTGGCTGCGGCAAGTATGCCCTTCAGGCTAACTATTGGGGAGTTTCTCCAGCCGTCTCGCGTGCTAGTATCGACGATTCGACATATGGCCCACTTGCAACCAACCTACCGTTCAATTTGCCTTCGTCGAGCGTACCTGGAAAAATCGAAGGTTTATACTTGGGCGCTACCCCCATGTCCGAAGCTTTTCGAGGCGCTTCGGAACATCGATTGGAGAGCCAAAGAGAATTCAATAATCTGGAGCTGAATCTGTATTGGTTTGCAACGGGTGGGTCGGCCCGACAACCTATTGCTCCCCGATTTGACGACAGTCGCTGCTGGACACTTTCTGACCAACCTACTGGTCCGACCGCACCGTGGTTCCAAACGCCGAGTCGTCTTCATTTGAGCTTGTATTCCGGAGCCCGCTGGTTTCAGTTTCAAGACTTGATCGACTACCGTGCAAACGACGCTTACTTTCGATCCGATGTCCGCAATGATCTATGGGGCTTCCAAACGGGAGCTTTAAGCCACTGGGCGATGACTCCTCGCTGGTCACTTTGGGGCAATATCAACGGCGGTCTGTACAACAATCATGGCAAGATGCGGACCAACGCAGGCAACCAAGCCGGATTTGCTACGATCGTCTCACCAGGTGCGAGCAATGGTGCTTTGTACGATTTCGACGTCTCAGGCAATTCCACCGCATTCCTTGGGGAGACATCAACAGGCCTTGGATGGCACTTCGCTCGAGGCTGGACGGCAAACTTGGGCTACCGTGTCATCGGCGTTTCCGGGGTTGGCACCGCCGAATCTCAGATACCGGGCGATGTTCGTGTTTCTTCGCAATCCAGTCGGATCCAAAGCAGCGATTCTTTGATTCTTCACGGATTTACTCTGGGGGCGGCTTACAACTTTTAAACCTTAGAAAACCAATGATTCGATCCAGTATCTGCCAAGTAGCCCCGGTTCGCAAATGAATTGATGAATTCAAGTACGAGGATTTGCTTTCGTCTACATGGAAGCCGGGGAGCTTCAACCCGTAGACGGATTGAACGTCTTGCAAGAGTATCGATCAGGTGCCTTCGTTCTTTAGTAATTGGTCAATCTTAGCCGCCAGGATAAAATCGTTTTCGCTCAATCCGCCAATAGCATGCGTGGTCAGTTCAATTTTTAGGTTTCGGTATCCGGTCAAATGCAGGTCCGGGTGGTGGCCTTCGGCCTCGGCCAGATCGGCGATTTGGTTGACACAAGCCATCATTTTGATGAAATTTTTCAAGCGAACCGAGCGTTCGATCCACTTGCCGTCTTGACTCAAGATCCACTGCGGAATTGCGGAGTTTTGGGATATAGCCTGCTCGAGCGAACAGGCCTCGACCCCTCCCTCGCAGGGCAAACATTTCTTTTGAAGCAATTCTTCGCTTGTTCCGCTCATGGGTTACAATTCCTTGGTTCGGTCTTGGAGTTCGGTGGTTTTTTGATTCTTCTTTAGGATTATTGCGCAATGGCTAGAGCCTGTCGTGATTTTACATCCTGTTTCTTGGCTTTCGGAATGGCCCTGGCCTGCATGCTCGCAACTGCTGGGGCTACCGATTGGAACAAGCTCAACGAGGAGTACGAAAAAAAGATCCAGCCACTGATCGAGCGATACTGTTCGGGTTGCCATAGGGGAGCCGAGGCCGAAAGCGGTTTGGCGTTCAATAATTTCCCCGATGCGAAGAGTGTTTTTCGGCAAAGGCGAATTTGGGAGAAGGTCGCTCAGCGGATCGAAATCGCCGACATGCCGCCGGCCGATTCGCCTCAGCCAAGCCAGGCGGAAAGCAAACTCCTGACTTCATGGATCCAATCGACGCTCAACGACATCGACTGTGGCAAGACGCCTAATCCTGGATCAGTGACGCTTCGAAGGATCAATCGTTATGAGTACCGCAACTCGATAAGGGACTTGTTCAAACTCGATTACGAACCTGCGTTGGGTTTCCCAGGCGATGACGTCGGCTATGGTTTCGACAACATCGCCGATGTGCTCACATTGCCGCCTCTCCTGATGGACAAGTACCTCAGTGCTGCCGAAGAAATCAGCCAAAAAGTCATTGTCGCCGCGAGTACCGGCCCAGTTTATAATTCGCCTCGCAAGATAAGCCAGCTGACGGCCGATTCTGGCGGCAAGTTCGAAGGGGACCGTTTTGTGTTCTTCTCCAACGGCAAGACTCCATTCGAGGAGCAGGCGCCTTGGACTGGGCTGTATACGTTGGAGCTCGGGATGGCAGGCTCGGCTGCCGAAGGGCGATACCCCAAGGTGGTCATCACCGTCGATGGAAAGAAGATCGACGAGATCACCGTTAAGACGGAGTCTTCCAACATTGCCGAAGTGTTCCGAATTCCCATGAAATTGCGGGCTGGCAAGCGGCTTTTAGAAATCGCATTCGTGAACGACCATTACGTTGCGGCCAAGGATGGCCATGCCGCGCAGGATACGAATCTATATATCTTCGACCTTCGACTCACGGGTCAGAAAACGGCTGAGAAAATCCCCGAATCGGCATTGCCAGAGACCCATCGCGAGTTGGTTCGCGATTCGGTCCCATCGGCCACACGCACGGTAGCCGATGCGGCCAAGGATGTGATGCGTCGGATTGCGAGCCGAGCGTTCCGCAGGCCCGCGAGCGACGAGGAACTCAACCGCTTGGCATCGATCGTCGCAAAGACCGTCGAGTCTGGGGAAAGTTACGAGTTTGGATTGCAAACTGCACTTTCGGCGATCTTGGTGAGTCCGAATTTTCTATTTAAAGTCGAGGAACCCGCTTTGCGGATCGGCAATGCGTACCCGTTGCTGAGCGATTTTGAGCTCGCCACGCGACTGAGTTACTTTCTATGGAGTTCTACCCCGGACCGTGAGCTTTTGACGCTGGCTTCCAAAAAGCAACTGCGCGAGCCTGGAGTTTTGGCTGCCCAGCTCGATCGGATGATCCGCGACGAGAGAGCCAGAGATTTTGTCCGCAACTTTGCAGGCCAATGGCTGACGTTGCGCAAGCTAGAGAGCTTTACGCCCAACGAGGGCCAATTTCCAGATTGGAACGAACAGATTCGCGATTTCAGCAGAACGGAGACTTACTATTTGTTCCTTTATGTGTTGCGCGAGAACATGAGCGTGCTGCGATTGCTCGACGCGGATTTCTCGTTTATGAATGAGAAACTAGCGCGCTTTTATGGGGTGCCTGGAGTCCAGGGGGACAAATTCCAACTCGTGTCGCTCAAGGGGCAAAAACGACTCGGGATCCTGACGCATGCGTCGGTTCTTGCCGTGACGAGCAATCCGACACGGACGAGTCCTGTGAAGCGAGGCAAATGGATCCTCGACAACGTCTTGGGGACACCCCCACCGCCAGCACCGGCTGGAGTACCCGAACTGGACAAGGGAGAGTTGGTCGGCACGCTTCGCCAACAGCTCGAACAACACCGAGCCAATCCGGCTTGCGCTGCGTGCCACAAGCAGATGGATCCCTTGGGGTTGGCATTGGAGAACTACGACGCGATTGGACGATGGCGGACGAGCGACCGAGGCAGTCCGATCGATGCGTCTGGAGAGCTTCCAACGGGTGAGAAAGTACGTAATCCCGGGGATTTGATCCGATTGATCCGCGATCAAAAATCCGAGCAGTTCGTCCGAACCTTGACCGAAAAACTCATGACCTATGGGCTTGGACGCGGACTAGAATACTACGATCGATGCGCGATCGATTATATATTGGCGAATGCATCGAAGGATGATTATCGATTCCAGGAGCTGTTGCTCGGGATCATCACCAGCGACCCATTCGGTCGCAAGGGAACAAGGGACGAGGAATTGCCGTGAAACAACTCGATCGACGAACCGTACTCAGGGGACTAGGGACCGCCATTACGCTTCCTTGGCTCGAAGCGATGTCACCTGTGAGCAGGGCCTGGGCCGCTGCAGACGAAAAGCCGGTGCGCGTTCTGTTTATGATGGTACCCAATGGAATTCATATGCCTGCATGGACTCCGGTTTCAGACGGTGCAGACTATGCGTTACCAGCGACCCTTGAGGTATTGGCCAAACACCGCAAGTCGCTCAATGTGTTTACGGGGCTGACGCTCGATGGGGCTAGAGATCACGGAGATGGTCCAGGCGACCATGCGCGTAGCGGGGCTTCGTTTTTAACCGGTGCGCATCCCAAGAAGACCGATGGATCGGATATCAAGAATGGGATATCGGTAGACCAAGTCGCCGCGCAGGGGATCGGCCACAAAACCCGATTTGCATCGCTGGAACTTGGAATGGAAGGCTCCAGTCAGTCCGGAAACTGCGACAGCGGTTACTCTTGCGCCTATTCGAGCAACCTTGCTTGGAGGAACGAGTCGAGTCCTTTGGCCAAAGAAATGGACCCATCGAGTGTCTTTGAACGGCTTTTTGGCACTCCCGACAAGGTTTCCGAAGGGGGGCCGACGACCGCGCGTGCTGCACGTCGAAAAAGCGTCTTGGATTACGCCCTCGAGGACGCCAACACCCTGAAACGAAAGCTTGGGGCTGCAGACACTCGTAAGCTCGACGAATACCTATATGCTGTGCGTGATGTCGAAAACCGGATCGGTCGTAGCGACAAGTTGCAGCTCGGTGAGAACGGGCTGCCGAGCTACTCGCGGCCTGCTGGAGTCCCCAGGGTATGGGAGGAACACTGCAAGCTGATGATGGACATGATCGGTCTAGCGATCCGGACCGATGCGACGCGAGTGCTGACTTTCATGATGGCCAACGAGGGGAGCAATCGCGGGTATCCTGAGATCGGTGCTCCCGAGAGCCACCACGATTTGTCTCACCATGGGAAAAGTGAGGACAAACAGACCAAGCTTCAAAAGATCAATCTATTCCACTTGCAGCAGTTTGCGTACCTGGCGGACCAACTGTCGGCAGTCGATGAAGGGGGTGAATCGCTTCTGGATCGCACGATGATTCTTTACGGGAGTGGTATCTCCGACGGGGATCGGCATAATCACGACGACTTACCGATCCTGATGCTCGGTAAAGCTGGAGGCAGACTCAATAAATCGGGGCATTGGAAATACCCAGGCAATACTCCATTGTGCAATCTGTATCTTTGGATTCTGCATCAAGTTGGGATCAAGGCGGATCGTTTTGGGGATAGTACCGATTTGCTTCGGATCGGTTAGGCTGGCAATCGGACTTCTATTGTCGAGCACCATTTTTGAACGCGGACTCCAGAGACTCGAAGGCGGCGGTTTGGAAAGGGGAACGGTTCGCCTTGGCGGATTTGCTGCGTGCGATCGCTTCGCTCGGTATCGTTTGGCACCACCTGTCCCTCTATGCCCCTCGGTCGGATCTTGCAGATCAAATCGCGCCGAGGCTTGGATACTTTCTATTCAATCATGCTCTCTACGCCGTAGCCATCTTCTTTGTGGTCGGTGGATTGACGTCAAGTGTAGATAAGGGCTTTATCAAGCGGCCTGCAGGTGCGATGGACTGGGTTGCTTTTGCGCGAGGTTTATTGGATAGATACCTACGATTGGCGATTCCCTATCTAGTCATGCTCTTTTTGCTACTCGGAACGGTGTGGATGACCGACCGATTCGGCTGGCCACTGCACTTGATCGAATCGTTCTCATGGCCCCAGTTTGTTTCGCATCTGTTTTTGGTTCAGAACTTGCTAGGCTTTGAGAATTTCTCGGCCGGTACTTGGTATCTGTGCATCGAGTTGCAATGGTCCTTTTTTATCGTTGGCTTGACGTTCTTTGCCAACGGATTCCAAACCGACCATGGAGCCAGTGCCCTTGTTCGCACTTGGTTGCTTTTTCCATTGGGATTGCTCAGCGCTTGGAACTGGAGCCGAGGCGATCGGTGGGAGGCTTTTTTCTTCTACTTTGCCGCTCAGTATGTGCTGGGGACTTTCTTGGGATGGACCTTGCAGGGAAAACTCCCAACTTGGATATTGTCGCTTTACAGTCTGTTGGCCGCAGGGAGCCTGATCCTGAATCCCAGACCGCAGTTGCTGATTTCTTTGTTGGTCGTGGCGGTGTTGTTTTTTGGATACGCGCGGACCAAGAACTGGATATTGCCAGGTTATCTTCGTTGGCTAAGCGACATTTCTTACAGTCTGTTTTTGGTCCACTACTTGATCAATGGGCTGGTTCTCAAGACATTGGATGGCTGGTCGAGCCAAGAACCAGTTCACGCTGCGGCGGGAATGCTGATCGCCTTTGGTTGCAGTTTACTTGCTGCCGATGGTTTTCATCGCTGGGTAGAAGGCCCCTGGCAGCGTTGGGTCCGATCCCGATCCCTAAGGTGATCGGTACGGATGGAGCCATCCGCGGGAGGTCAGACACCTTCGCGTTCTTAAGAATCCATGCTTGGGTTATTTAGCGGACTTTTCGATTTGGTCCTTGGCCCACCGGCCTGCGCAACTAAGCGCATCCTGACTATCGATGGCGTGGCGTTCAACAATCGGTTTGGAATCGAGGAATCCGAATTCACCTAGCGTAAGAATGCAGCCGTATCCGACCAAATAGTTTTCGGGTGTGAGCGTTCCGAGGTCTAGGACTCTCTCGTGGAGTTGAGCGCGCAAGGCAGGGTCGTCCTGTTGCTTCATGGTTTTGCCGATCGCCCAGATCGCAGAAGTTCGCGACAGGTTCCCCATTTTGAAGTTGTCTTTTGGAATGTACTTACGAAGCATTGGCAAGACCGGCTCGTAGCGGTTGCGACCGAATGCCTCGAACAAGAAGCTCAACCGGATGATATCTTGCTTGGCTACTTTTTCCTCAGCAGCTAAATCGCTGGTTAAACGCTCGGCGTGAGGCACGATGGCAGCGAGGATCTGAGGTTCGTTGGCCAATTCCATCAGTGCCCAACCTGCAACCATGTTTACTTCGGGTCGAGTGTGTTCGAGGAGTTCGATGAATTTCGAGCAACGGGAGCGATCTTGGAGTTCAACGGCTAAGACGATAGCTTGCTCGACTCCTTGCCAGGCTTCCGAGAGTAGATTTTGGCTGACGCAATCATCGACGGTCGGTCGGAAGTTTTTGCCTGCCAACTCGAGGATCTGAGTTCTTGCGATTTTCCGGACTTTGAGGTCAGGGTCTGCCATGAGGGTTGCTTGGAGTCGCGTGTTCTGTTCGCTGGGGGTGCTTTTGAGGAGCTCTAGGGCAGCGAGTCGGATTGCATCATCGGGGTGTTTGGTCCAATCGACGACCATGGCTAGACCTTGCTGCGGGAAGTGTTGTGCGATGCTGCTTGCCGCTAGTCGTTGGGAGACAGGCGGGCCTTGTTGCAAAACGGTCTCGAGGAGTTTGAGCGCACTCGCATCGGTATGCGTGGCAACCAACGAGACGGCCAGCAGATGCTTGTCCGGATCTTGAGAGTTCAGGATCTGGTTGGCCAATTCCGTAAGGCCATTGGGTTGGAGAAGGCCGAGCGTTCGAGCGGCCGCAAATCGAGTGATGGGACTGGAGCGATTGGATTCAAGCCATTCCAGGCAGAGCGATCGGTCTTCCTCTTTTCCGACCTGCGCAAGGCCATTGAGTGCGTTTTCGATTTGCGCAAAGGAGGATTTCGGATCCTTCAATCGTTGGCGCCAAAAATCCAGTGCGACAGGGGATTTCCATTTGCATAGGTAGGGCTCTACCATTGAAGAAGCAAGCGGGTCGCTTTTCGCGGCATTCCAAATGGTTTGTGCATTGGCCCCATCGTCCAGCAGGCACGCCGCAGAGATCATCGATCGTCGGGCGAGGATAGAATTGGCATCATTGCCGACTTGGTCGAGCACCAGCGTGAGGGTTTTCGGGGAATTCCTGAATCCGGGACGGTCGAAATTCAGGCAGATATTTTGGGCCGCCTCGAAACGTACGATCGCTTGCTCGCTCTTTAGATCGTTGACGTTGAGGAACTTGGCTCGTGGTTCGCGGATAGTATTCCAGACATCGCCGAAGCCCGGGTCGACTTCCCAACGGTGTTCCAGAGGCACGACGCGTTGAGCCCAAGCAGAATCGACAGCAAGGAAGGCAAGCAAACTGGCCAGGGAAATTCGAATGCTATTCATGATCGTTTTTATTCAGCACGTGTGAGTCGAGCAATTCGCAGTATCAGTATCACCAAGCCTGCCGCGCAGATCGACAGTCCAACATACCAACCGTTGGGGATGAGTTGGAAAGTTTCAAAGCCCGGGGCTTTCATTTCCGCGAGGGCTGTTGCGGCTGGGTTCAGCAGCAGTGCTCGTTCAACGAACACAGGCCCAAACGGGTTACCGCGCCCGAGCCAGATCAGCAGCGTACCTGCAAAGAGAAAGAGCAAGACCGCATAGCTCGCGGCCGTCGCCGCTGCGCTGGTTTTTGAGTAGGCGCTGACACAGGCGCTCAGGATCGTGACCATGGCCGTTGCGATCAGCAGCGAGATAATCACGTTAGAAACTTGTCCGCCGATCGCCGGCTGAATGTAGCTCATCATGACGTACCCGGGCAATGTCGCCATGAGCAGCAACAGTAGGGTTAAGAAGGTGCTCAAGAGTTTTCCCGAGAGGATTCTCCAAGGCGAGATCGGCGAGGCTCGCATCAATTGCCAGCCACCGCTCTCGACTTCCGAGGCGATCAGGTTGGCTCCCAGGCTTGGGCCGAGCAACAGCAGAAAGCCGATCTGCATGAGTACCATCGACGAAGCGATTCGATCGACGCCCCAGTTGACCGTGCCGGTGGCAGCCACAACCGTCAGCAGGATCGAGACGATGGCTCCGCCGGCAACGAGGCGGAGCAACCAGTGCAAGCGGCCGAATTTGCGAGTCCGGAATTCCTTGACCATGACCGGATTGAGCCAGAAGGGAATGCCGGATTTTCGTCGGTTCGGGTCGACCAGATAGGAGAGCCGTCGCAGCCAACTCGACTGCTTTGGGTCGATGACTTTCCCCGCATCCCGAGCGCGGTCCATCATGGTCGGATGGAGTTTGTACACGGTGGCCAGTGCAAGACCAAGGGTTGACACGGCGCACATGATGAGAAACTCGATCCAGCCTGTACCGATCCCGATGGCTTGCGATTGGCCTTGGGCGCCTGTGATCTGCTGAAGAGCCGGGATCGGCGAGAGGGTCGTCATCGCTTGAGCGATCCAAGCTTTGAGTCCGGAGAGTTTCCCCACAAGGACGGTGGGACCAATCGACAGGACGACCAAGCAAAGGAGGATGCCATAGGTCCAGCGAAGGCTCGCATCGATGGATTGCGAGCGGCTCGAAACCCAAAGCCCCAGTGCGGAATACTGGAATGCCATGCCAAGGAAAATCAGGACTAGCGGTAGGACATTCCCTGCGATGGAGATCCCTCCCATGGCATAGCAAGCGAAAATTGCAGGTAGGCTTACGGAAAACAGCAGCACGCTCAAGAGAACATTAGCAAGGAGTTTTCCAATGTAGATGACCCATGGTGGCGTTGGGGAGTTAAGCATCAGGACCAATGTCCCTTTTTTGCGTTCCGAAACGATGGCCGTCGCGGGAAAGGCCGGAGTGAGCATCATGATCGCTATGGCGATTGCATAAGCGACCGGACGAAAGACTTGAATCGACCCTTGACTGACCAGATCGATGGTCGCTTCACGGGGCCATCGCATCAAGACCAGGGTGCAGGAAACGATCGCGACGAGAGCCATGGCGATGAGCGCTTTGGGGCTGCGCAGACGGCTCGTGAGCTCGCGTTGGAGGATTGGGTTATTGAGCAAAGAGGGTGAATTCACGCCGATGAGCTTTCAAGAGAGGATCCGAGATTAATCCTTGCCCGCGACGGAGAGGAACGCATCCTCCAGGTCGCTGGTCAGTTCACGGAATTGGGTCACGGGTAGCTTGGCAGCCACGAGTTGATGCAACAGTTCGGCCAGTTCCGGTTCGGTGCGGACGGTGGGAAATCGAAGCGTCAATTCCGCAGGGCTGCTCGTAAGGACTTCAGACTCCAGGAGCAATTTACCGAGCACCTGCTCGGCTTGTTCGAGGTGTGCGGCGCTGGCCAACTGGATTTCATAGCTTCGCTGCGGACATAGCGAACTCATCACTTCATCGACTGAACCGAACGCCCGGAGCTTACCGGCCGTTACGATTGCGACGACGTTGCAAATACGGGCCAATTCCGGAAGGATGTGGCTTGTGACGATCAGCGTTTTGCCTCGTGATGCGAGTTGCAAAAGCAATTGTCGCATCTCGATACGGGCTTTGGGGTCCAAGCCGTTGGCGGGTTCATCGAGGATGAGAACTTCTGGATCGTGCAACAAGGTTCTGGCGATTCCCACGCGCTGTTGCATTCCGTGGCTGAGGCTCTCGACAAAACGGTCTTGCATGTAGGTCGTGCTGGTCGTTTCCATAACCTCTTGAATACGGGCCTTGCGCTGCGAGCCTGGGATCCCAAAGATCGCTCCGAAAAAATCTAGGTATTCATGCACTCGCATGTTGTCATACGAACCGAATTTGTCTGGCATGTAGCCGACGAGGCGTTTGATTTTGGAAGCATTCTGGCTGCAATCGACCCCGGCGATCGTGGCGGTGCCGGAGGTGGGTTTCGAGAGCCCGACGAGGATTTTGATTGTGGTGGTTTTTCCCGCACCGTTGGGTCCGATGAAACCGAGGATTTGGCCTCGATTGACATGGATCGAAAGGTCGCTCAAGGCGGTAAAATCGCCGTAGCTTTTGGTCAGATTCGTGGTTTCGACGACGGTGTCGCTCATGGCGGTTTTTGTAGTTTGAAGTTTGAAGTTTGTAGTTTGAAGTTTGAAGTTTGAAGTCGAGCTCTAACGCTTCAGCGGATTGCTCGGCTGGGTTGTTCCGTGGACTTTGAGCCGCAGATGCTTGATCCGCCAAGGGATCGAGCTTCCTGGTTCTTGGTCTTCGGCCACTTCCAAGCGGAGCGTCAGGAGTCCATCTTGGAATTCCCCGAGCAGGTCAGGATCGGTGTTGGAGGCTTTCCAGGGCAAGGAGGGGCCGTCGAAACTGATGATTTCAACCAAGGATTTGTCTGAAGATCGAAGCCATGAGAGTTTGACTTTGCGACGGGGGGCTTGGAGGTCCCAATCGAAGTCGATTTGGGTGACTTGGATTGGGAGGACTTCAACCGGGAGTCGGAATTCCAAGCTAGATTCGGCGCGGTTGGAGGATTGACTGATCCATCGTCCGGTACCTTCGAGAAACACCGGTGAGGAGTTTCCGTCGCGAGCGATTTTGATATCGATGAATGGGTAAGGGATAGTAAACAGCTCACCAGCCTCTGGGCGTTGGAGCGTCAAGGGCATGGAGACCAGGGCGACTCCACGGCGTTGGATGTCGGAGTTCCATTGGGGGCCTTGTTCGAACAAGTCGGTCCAACCCATCACGATACGCGAAAGGGTTTGTGTTCGATCGTTCGATTCGAGAGCTTTTCGATAAATGGCACTTCGGCGTCGTTGTTCATCCCCGACGATCGCATCCAAGGTCCATCGTTCGCCCTCGGCGGGAAAGGAGCCGTCGATGAGGATTTGCGAATCGGTGACCGCATCGCCCGAGACCTCAGCGCCCAAGACCGGAGCGCCAGGCACGTAGGCGATGACAGGATTTTGTAGGTTGGATGGAAGATTGGTTGGCAATCGAATCACAACACCTTCCTTGGTGAATCGACCTTCGGCGAATGCTTGTAGGTCCGGCAGTGATGATTCGGTCTGGTATCTCCAGGTTCCGGTGGGCCAAGCCTCGTTGCTCAATCGCCAGCTTTGGAGGTCTTCGGTCAGGAGCGTTTTGATCCCGGTTTGGATTTTAGGGTCTGGAACCGCGTAGCCTAGCTTCTTGCTTTGGAGGTCCATCGCGGCGCCTTGCGGCAGGTAAACGGCGGCCGACTCTTTGAGTATAGCGCCGCTTTTGGACTCGAGTTGCACCCATTGGAATAGCGAGACCATCGCTGGAATATCGCGTTTTTGCGACCAAGCCAAATAGGTCAGGGGAATCGATGCGACCAAGGCTAACGCAGGGGCGATCCAGCCCATGGCTTTGGCATCGCTTGCCGTCAGCCGCCAGATGCTTATCCCTATCAAAGCCGTGCAAAAGGAAAGAAGGATCGCAGCGACGAGTCCGCGCGAGACCACCGGGTTACCGATTCGTTCTAGCGGATAATCGAGATCTTTGAGCGATACGATATTCGCCGCACGCTTGACTTGCACGGTATCGATGATACTGCGAGCCCAGGGGCGTAATTCATAGTCCGAGCGGAAGAACGGGTCCTCGCTCGATTGCACTTTCCGTGGTTTGATCCAAGCACTGCTTTCGAGGGCCGTGAGAATCAACTCTCCTCGACCAATGGGCATTACCAAAGAGGCAGGCCAACCGTCGATTCGGTGGCCGACAGTTCCGCCTTGATGCATCAATCGCTTGAAGATCACTGGGTCTTCAAGGACCACCCGTGCGTCTTGTTCTTGGATCGATGGCCCCGTTGGATCGACCAGAAAGTTGGTCATTTTGACCGAGTCGACCGTGCGCAGTTGCTGGTTCGGTTCGAGCAGCGGTTGGAGGTCCTGGGTATCGATCGAGTCGAGCATGACCCAGATCCGTCCTCCGGAATTCAGGAAGGTTTTGAGTGTTCCGACGGTTGCCGCATCGCGCAGCGGAGCGGGTTCGGCGAGCATCAGCAGATCGGTGTTCTTCCAATCGTTTTGATTGATAGGAAACTGGATCCCGTCGAGCCCGATAGCCTCTTTGCTCAGTTCGCCATCGACGCGACTGGCCATTGCCAATTCGTAAGTTGTCAGTGGGAACGTTTTTTCCCATCGCCAATCCAGAGGTGGTGCAAGTTCCCTGCCAAGGGCCGAAGCCGCGACGACGGGAAGTTTTGGGCCTCGGAAGACGGTCACTTTGCGGACAGCCGGTTCATCGCCCACGACCGAAAGTACTTCCCTGCCGGCAACCATCGTATAGAGGGAGGCTTCGACCTCGAACCTCGCCTCGGGCAGGGGGATCCGTGGACGGACGGTGATCTCACAACTTCGAATCTGTTGGGGTTCAACCGTGATTCGATGGCGATCATCATCGGTCACATTTCCAGCGATCCGTGCCGAGACAAATCCAGTGAGGGTTTCTTTGGAACCGTTTCTAACATTGCATCGGATGACAATGAGCGGATCGCCGATGAGCATGCTTCGGGGCGATAGGCTAGCCGAATCGAGCGTTAGGCCTTCGATGCCACTTGAGGCAGCGAATTGCAAATCCTCCTGTTGGGCAGTGCCAACGGACGACGGCAAGAGAGATAGGATCAAAAGCAGGCACAGCGCAGGGAGGCCGCTGAGGGTAGGCATCGGAGAAGATTTCATCTTGGATTGGTCGTGAGGAGGGCTCGGAAGAGAGTATCAATGTATCAGATTTCGATGAGCGGAACCCTCACCTAGTACGTCCCTTCGATAGAGTTTTTTCCTCGTTGGTAGAGGTCGCCTAAGGAAGTAGCGACCGCCCTAACGGCTTGCTCTTCGCTCCAGTTCCGGTAGTCCTCGGGTGGGATCGGCTTGCCAAAAACTACAGCGATCGGTTTCGGAAAGATCCACTTCGATCCCTTGGGCATGCACTCGAAAGCACCGACGATCGCCACGGGGATCAACGGGACATCGGACCGTTTGGCGATCGGAAAAAATCCGGGTTTCACAACCCCAATCGCGCCATCCTGGGTTCGAGTCCCCTCGGGGAACAACAGGACCACCTTTCCAGAACGCAATCTTGAGAGCATCTCCCGCAAGCCGCTAAGGCCACCGCGTTCCCGATCGATTTCAATCGAGTCGAGTGTTTTCAGCAATAAGGAGAAAGCTGGATTCCTGAAAAGCGTGCTTCTTGCGAGGAAGTTTAGGTTGCGGTTGCAAGCCAGACCGACCAAGATCGGGTCGAGACCTGACTGATGCGTCGAGAGGAGCATTCCACCCCCTTGGCTAGGAACATGGTGTCGACCATCGACCCGAATGCGAAACCACAACACACACAGCATTCTTGCGATCAATCGCAGGACGCGATAGACGATGCGTCGCGCGATAAGACTCAGTTGGCTTTCGCTCCCCTTGGGTTTCTTTTTGGCGGTGTTTTCCGCTGCTGTGTTCGCTTGATCCGATAGGGTTTGGTCGCTCATTTCGTAACCGATTCGCTAGTGTTATCGACGATACGCAAGCGAACGATTTCGAGCAGTTTGTCGTGAACTTGCTGCTCGCTCATGCCGTCGGTACCAACGACAAAGGCATCGGGAGCGGCGATCAAAGGCCCGGCAAGTCGATTCGAGTCATTCTCGTCTCGCTGGTTTTGTTGTCGCAGGATTTCGTCGTAATCGGCATCGATGCCGATTACGAGGAGTTGTTGGTAGCGTCTCCTGGCTCGTTCCTCGGGAGTAGCCGTCAGAAAGATTTTGCACTCGGCGTCTGGGAACGCTACGGTGCCTTGGTCTCTGCCCTCGGTCACGCAATCTTGCCCGGCGCAGATACGGCGTTGCTGCTGGACCATAAGGGCTCGGATTTCAGGATTTTCAGCGATCGGTTTGATCGATTTCGCGACTGCGGGGGTTCGAATCTGGCGCGTCACGTCGATTTGATTCAGTGCGACGGATCCTTTGGCTAGATCGATTTGACAGCACTGGGCCATATCAAGGGTTGCGGCTGGATCTTCCAGATCGACCTGGGCCTGCATGCACGCAAGAGTAATGCATCGATACATCGCCCCTGTGTCCAGGAAGAAGAACCCTAGGGTCTCGGCGAGCTTCAGGGCAACGGAGCTTTTTCCGGCCCCCGCAGGACCGTCGATTGTCACGATCATCTAGGTTTCTGATTAGAATGGCGAAGTGTCCATGGGAATATTGCGACGGAACGTCAGTTTAACGAACACTGCGTTTCGATCAAAACGGATTCCTAGATGGTTTCGGATCGATCATCTACTTCTATTTCTCTACATCACTATGGCTATTCGATTTATGCGGCGAGAATCGCGTTGGTTTCGCTTCGTTTCACTCAGGAATTGGGCAGGTTTTGGGATGCTTTCGATCGCAGGGGGCATTTTTTCGCCGCCGATAGCAGCGCAGGACAAAGCTCCCGAAGCTCCTGCTCAAGCGTCTCAGGAAGCACCGCCGGCGGTGGTTCCAAGTCCTTCGGAGCAAAAGCCCGCTGAAGAAAAACAGCCCGCTGAAGAAAAACAAGACGATAAGACGGAAGACAAGAAGCAGCAGAAAGCTCCCGCAAAAAAGCAGGTACGCGTGTTGGCACTCAGTGGCGAGTATGTCGACTTGCCAGGATCCGCCGGTTTAAATCCGACGGATCTGATCCTCGGTGGTGGGCTTGGGAAGCCCAAAGCATTCTATAAACTCTGCGATTACCTCGATGAGCTTAGCCATGAGGAGTTGGTTACCCACGTGGTTTTTGACCTTTCCTCCCCTTCGTTGTCGATGAATCCGGCGCAGTTGGACGAGTTTTCGCGACATCTGCAGCACCTGCGCGGTCACTCAAAGAAGTGCATCGCCTGGTTGGAATCGGCAAGCAACGTGCACCTGTCGATCGCATCGGGTTGTGACGAGATTCTAATGGCAGACCTCGGGGGCATCGACATGCCATCGTCGTCGATGGAGACGATGTTCTACCGCGATGCGATGAACTTGCTGGGTATCCAAGCCTCGGTCACGCGGGCCGGAGACTTCAAAGGTGCCGTCGAACCGTACGTCAACTCGGTGATGTCTAAGCATCTCAAGGAGCATTACCTAGCGATGCTCGAGTCGATCAACAACGCACAGATTTCCAGGATTTCCAAAGGGCGAGGACTTTCTATCGGTGCGGTTCGAGAGCTCCAGAAGCAACGAATCATTCTGCCTGCGGAAGCGCTAGCGAGCCGATTGGTCGACCGACTGGTGCCTTACGGTTCCTTGCGAAAAACGGTGATGGATAGTCTTGGAGATAGCTATGAATGGACCATGCCCAAGGCGAAGCCGAAGAAAGAGATCTCCATTTTTGAACTGATGGGGCAGGCCATGGCCTCTCCCAAGGGTGCCATGAAGATCAAGGATGAATCGATTGCTGTGGTGCATTTGAGCGGTGCGATCGAGGATGGCAAACAAGCCAACTCCGGAGCCATCGTTTCGGGACCCACTGTCAAGTTGATCGAAGATCTCATGGCCGATGAGAAGGTCAAGGGGGTGGTCGTCCGTATCAATTCTCCGGGTGGCAGTGCTACGGCGAGCGAAGCGATTCGCCAGGCGATTGATGCATGCGCGAAGAAAAAGCCGTTGGTCTTTTCGATGGGTGAAGTTGCCGCCTCGGGAGGCTATTGGGTCACTTGCATCGGACAGCCTATTTTCGCTGAGCAGGGGACCATCACCGGCTCGATCGGAGTCTTCTCGATGAAGGTCAGCGCCGGGGCCTTGGCCCGGCGCATTGGGGTGCATATCGAGTCCGTGACGCTCGATTCGGCCGCGGGCATGAACGCCTTGGATCACTCCTGGAGCGAAGAAGAGATCGATTTGATGCAGAAATCGATCGGAACGATCTACGACAAGTTCCTGCAGATCGCGTCGGCTTCCCGGAGTATTCCAGTCGAAACCCTCAAGTCCCTTGCCGGTGGCAGAGTATGGTCAGGCGAACAAGCCAAGTCGCATGGATTGGTCGATCAGATCGGCGGGCTCGACGATGCGATTTGGATGGTGGCCAAGACCGCAAAAATCGACAAATACAAGGTGATTCATCGGCCCGAGCCCTCCGGCGGCTTGGATCTAGGAAGCTTGCTCGGAGGTCCTCAAGAGGACTCCGAGATCTTCGGATTGTCAAACGTCGCGAGTATTCCAAACAACGCCTTTTTCAATTCGGGATTGCTGCCGACGCTCGAGTCGAAACTCACCTCGGTGCTTCAAGTACAAGGCTTCCGAGGGGATTCGATACGTTTGCTGCTAAGGTCGATCGACTGGACGGGCAAACAGCCGCCGAAGGCTTGGGTGCTTCTGAGCGAAGAGCTCAAAATCGTCCCGTAGTGTCGAGAGATTCCTGAGGGCTGAGCAAGCTCAGGGTGACGAATGAAAAAAGGGCGATGAGAGTTTCCTCTCACCGCCCTTTTCGTTTTTCATTAAACACTCTTTACCGGAAGCAATCAGAGCCAATGCCGCTGATCAGATTCATGCTACAGTGTGACTTCCAAGTTGGCTTCGCCTGCTTTGACCGTTACGGTGCGTTGCATATTGGCTTCCTTCAGGGAAGCGTCAAGCCCTTGTAACGCCGACTCTCCACCGTCTTCATTTGCGGAAATAAAGTAAGCGTATTTTCCAGGGACGATGTTTCCTTTGAAGGATCCATCGCCTCCGACTTTCATCGGCACCATGTGTCCGGTCTCCAGTGGCTGGAGCGTCAGGGTCAGATTACCAACTGGCTTTCCTGCCTTGGTAAGTTTGCCGACCACATCAACAGGAGTGTCCAACAGGGCCACCTTGGATTGGCAACCGATGGACACGCAAGCCAGAGCTAATAGGAGAACTAAACGCAACATAGGGATCACTTACTCCGGCATTTCGTAGGTTCGGCTGTCGTTTCGACCGATCATCCACTTGAGAACTACACCATCGGTGTTTGCCGAGAGGAACTTAACCGAGCCATCGCCGAAACCAGCGTTGGCACCAGCACCGTGGAAGGCGAATGGTTCGTCGTTAGGACCGCAGTTGTTGACCGACCAAAGGCACTCGGCTGGTCCACCGATGACGTTCCCGTAGTTGTTGATCTTCGCAATTCGGTCTCCTGGAGCGATGGCGTTGCTCGGACCCGAATAGCCGTTGGTGTTCGCATCGGCATCGGCCCAAGCATACATGTGGCGACCGTTCGAACCGGTCGACATGTTGACTGGAAACGCAGGCGTCGAGACCGGGGTTTTACGGGTCGAGAACGAGCCAAATTTGGCAACGACTGGATTAGCACGACCGGCATCTTCGATCACAAGGATGGTGTTCGAGGTACCGTCAGTGGTCGATGCCAAGCGACTGCCTTCGCAATCAAGCATCCCCGAAACGCGCATTTCGGCCAGTTGAGGATCGGTGCTCGGAGTGCGGGTCCCGTAGGTTGCCGATCCTACTCGGTGGTCGACGTCCGACAAATCGATGAACATGTAATCGATGCCCCCGAGTCGGTTGACCGGGTCTCGCGTACCAGCATCCAAGGGAGTCGAAGGGCAGACATAGGTTGAGATTTGGGTTTGAGCAGCAAGCTGCCCGTTTGGATGGGTCGGATCGTCAAACGCCTTGCCCTTGGAACTGCGATGGATCAAGCATCCGCTTGGGGTTAAAAACGCAGCACCGCTGGCCGAAGCGCCGTAATGGGCGATCGAGTTGGTCGTGAAGTCGAACAGGTTGTAGACAGACTGCTGCTCGATGTACGGAAGCAGAAGCGTGGCGGTCGAGTGAATCATGTAGACCGTCGTGGTGCTTCCGGTCGATCCGCACTGACCGCTGTGTGGAAGCTTTTTGAAAGCCGACTCGTGATTGGCTACCGACAAGCCGATTTGCTTGACATTGTTCGAGCAGCTCATTCGGCGTGCTGCCTCGCGTGCAGCTTGTACCGCCGGGAGCAATAGCCCGACGAGAATTCCGATAATTGCAATAACCACGAGCAATTCGACAAGCGTGAATGCTTTGCGGCTATTGCTCGACCTAAAAATTTGACGACTCATCAATTCGACCCCTCAATCATGAAACGAAAAAACTCCGTGTCCAGAACCGTCTGAACTCGACGCGGGAAACATAACGGGATGAATAACGTCGTATAGCGGCGAGGCCCGCTATTCACGCGAAATTCACGCAATCCAAATGAAAAGCAAATAAAAGCCGTTTCGTTTGCGAGTTAAATGAAGAGATCGTTAAGAAGGCGTTAAGGGGAGTCGGCTGAAGCCCTCGACGTTCAGGCTCAAGTTCTCGGAGCGACCAACGGCAGATCCGGGATCCGCTTGCGACACCAAGAGTCAATCATCAACAAGGCAAATACGCCTTGTATTAAAATCGCTAAACAGAAGCATTTCTGTTTTATGGAGCGGCTAGCGAATCGGATTGATAGAGTGGCAGATAGCGGTAGTAGACTTCGAGACACATGCATCCCAGAGCGGTGGTGTAGATTCTGCCGCCGTGGCCTCCCCAGATGCATCGCGGGTCCCAAGAGCCCGCTAGGTCTGCCTGAGTCGATTGCGTAGCAAGGAGTTCTTTTTTGATGGCCTCGTTCCATCGAGTCCAAGCGTCCGAATGGGGTTGGGATTGATAGAGGGCCAAGGTGGCATAGTACCAGTAGTAAAAGTTGGGTTCCGAGGAGCCGGGCAGTTGGCTCAGGAGCATTTGCTTTGCCTCCAGGGTTGCTTGTGCCGACATTGGCAGTCCAAGCATCGTGCGCATTGCGAGCGCTTCGGCGGTCATGGCCGCCGTGGCTTGTTCGACTGCAGGACGCGATTGAGGATGAAGGTTTCGGTAGACTGCCAAACCGCCGGATTTACCGGTGCTTACGGAGTCGAGGAACCGCTGTAGCAAGACGCGGTGTTGGCCTTCGAGAGCCGATGCGTTGCTGACACTGGCACTGCTGAGAAACATCGCTTGCCAACCGAATTGGCTGGTATCCCCGGGATCATCCGATGCGAAATCGTATCGCCAGCCTCCGGTTCTGGGATTCATCGCTTTGAGGGAATAGGCTGCCGCGTTTTTCACAGGGTTCAAGAGTTCTTGGTCCTGGCTCATCGCATAGGCTTCGGCCAGAGCGATCCCTGCGATTCCATGGCTGTACATGCGAGCGTAGCGGACGGTGGGTTGTTGTCCGATTTGGCTCCGTCCGGACAAATCACCGGAAGGGAATTGCTCTTGGCACAAATAAGCAAGTCCTCGTTGGATGCAAGCCGCATAGGGTCCACCATCGGTATGGGTGTGGCCTGCTCCAAGAAACGCCAATAGTGCTAAGCCTGTGATCGCCGTATCGGCGAACTTGCCGGTGTCGGCCCTGTAGACGGAATCGACCCTCGGTGCGATAGCACCTTGCCCGGCGCCGTAAGCTTGCGCGCTCCAGGATCCGTCTGGGGATTGGGATTTTGCAAGGAATTCCAATGCCCGTCGGACAGCTTGTTCGGTGTTGACATCGCCGCCGTTGAGGAGTGTGTAAGCGAACCGCTCGGGGGCCGATCGCATGCGATAGACCTGGGGAAGGGAGCTTGTCAGGTCGGTCTTGATTGCAGGAATTCTCGGGGGTTCTGCTCCGGATGGGCCGCTGGTGGACTGAGCTTGGTCGGAAGGAATGGCGGGGTTTGAGGTAGTTGCAGGGTTTTCTGCCAACAGCACTGGATCGACCGGCAGGTCGGCAATGGGTTGTTCGTCGAATTGTCCAAGCAGTCGAAGGTCCTCGTCGGACAGATCCGATGGGGATTCGATCTTGTCGTTTTGGGGAAGAAAGGCCGAGATGCTAGGCGATTCAAGCGAGCGGTTCCAAAGGGGTGTTGAATTCGAGTCTAAATCCATGAGGTTCTCCCCGGATGGATCATTCAGGAGATTATCGGCGGCTTGGAGGCTCGGGGGATCCAACTTGGAGCTTTGCTCGAAGGTCTCCGAGGTGGATTCGTGAGGAGTCCAAGCGATGGAGACTGGGCTCGAGGATTGCACGAGTGCAACGTGGCTGCCTTGCGCATCGGAGCCATCGGATGAAGTCCCGTAGGGTATTCGGGTTCCATAGGCGTAGAGCAGCAGCCAAATGTGGGCCAAGAGGGCGATCGCGATGCACTTGGTGAGGAGCTTCGACTGCCCCCATCGAGTCCATGAGAGCACGAGCAGTCCGAGGGCCACTGCGGCCAAGAAACATCCGAGAAAGATCGCCCAGGCGCGATCCGAAACAGGGTTTCCGATCGCTCCTAGCAGGAGGTTTGGCCAAAGGTTCATGGCGTGATCTACCGTGATCGGGTCCCGGGCATGACCGAAGCGGTCGTTGCCCATCGGATGTCTTGGACTCCCGAGCGGCTGATTGCTTCCATGACTTGACTAGCTTGTCCGACAGGCACGCCCGTGTCGGGTCTGAATCGGACTTGCAAGTCTGGATAGTTCCGCACCATGGGCGCGAGCCATTCGGTGAGCTGATCGCTGCTAAGTCGTTGGCCATCGAGTTCGATGGTGCCGTCAGCATAGAGATTCACGACCTTGGCTCCAGGTCGGTCCATCATCGACTCGGGCGAAGTCGATTTGGGCAACTTCAAGGCGATTTGGTGTTCGGATTCGCTAAAGCGGGTTCCGACCATAAAGAAGATGATCAGCAGGAAAAGCACGTCGATCATACTCGTTAGGTTGATCGCTGGAAGTTCTTCGTCGCTGGATGTTTTAAGAGGCATACGAGTTCTCCTCTGGCGCTACGCGGCTTTTCGGGTGCGTCGAGTCCGGGTACCTTCGTTCTCTTGCAGGCCCTCGGCGCTGATGATATCGACCAGGCGCTGAGCCTGAGTGTCCAATTCGATGATCAAGCTATCGATGCGAGCGACGAAGAAGATATAGAGTGCGTATGCAGGGATCGCGACGAGCAAACCGGCTGCTGTGGTCAAAAGGGCTTGGCCAATTCCACCCGCGAGCAGGTCCGGGCGTCCCATCGCTTGGGAATTCGAGATGTCGTTGAAGGACTGGATCATTCCCAGCACGGTACCTAACAACCCCAACAAAGGGGTGATGTTGCTAATGGCAAGAATGGCTCGCATGTTGCGGCGAAGGAAATTGCTTTCCCGTTCGCCGCTGTCTAAGACTGCTTGCTCGACTTCGACCGCAGGTCGTCCATGGCGGCGTAAGGCCGAAAGCATGATTTTGGCCATGGGGCTACCACTTTTTTCGCAAAGCTCGATCGCTTCGTCTCGGTCGATCAACTGCTGTTGAAGTTGCTCGATAACACGGTTGACAAACGGGCGCGATACGACGCGAGAACGACGCAAGGCGATCGAGCGTTCGAAGGTGAAAACTGTCAGTCCAAACGAGCACAAGGCGATCGGATACATCATCCAGCCACCGTCGTAAAACACCTGCAGCAGGTTTCGAGTGGGAATCTTCGCCGTCTTCGCCTCAACCGAGGCTGCATTCGGGACCGACCCGGTCGAATAGTTTACGTTCGATCCAGGGCTCGGAAGCGAGGCGATACGGGGATCGTTGTTCGCGATATTTTGCGCTGGGCGAGCCACGGGTGGAAACCCACCGGGCTGATTGGAAAAACCAGGAGCCGCTGGCTGAGGACTTGGGTTCCATCGACCGTTTTGCGCGATAGCCGACGGGTTCACTGCGCAAAGAATCAGCGCGATACTCCCAAGGGTGATCGTGAAAAATTTCGAGGCTAGGCCTGGCGAGGAAATCATCGGGATTGCTTGGGCATTTGTTTTTGGGTGGAACGAACCGGTGAGGCGTTGTTCGCGTCCGAACGATCTGCAATCGAACTTCCAGACGCTTGTCGGCACATTGCCATTTGGCGTTGGGCCAGCTCCGTCCATTTCGAATCGGTTGCTATTTTCACGACCTGTTCGTAACAAGCGTAGGCTTCGTGGTAATTGCGTTGCATCAAGTAGGATTCGGCAAGGGTCCACCAGGCTTTCGCCTGCAGCTCAGCGTGCGTGCCTCGACGGCTTTCCAAAATCGATGCTAGCAATTGCCTTGCGTCCTCGAATTTGGCTTCGTGAATCCAACACCGTGCTAGGACATAATCGACTTGGGCCGATACCTTGCATTCGGGAAAGTGAGTACGAATCTTCCAAACGTCAGATTCGGCATCTTTCCATTTTGCCAAAACCATCGCGACCTCGGCTTTTCGTAGCAGAAAACGTTCAATCCAGTCCGGCGGGGGGCTTTGCGCAAGATCTTCCTGAGCGCGAAGTTGAAGGGACTGGATAGAGTTTGCCGCATCGGGCCATCGTTGGAGTTGCACGAAACATTCGAGGCGAACGAGTTCCCCCTCGAGGGGCTCGGAAGTGGCTTGTTGGATGGATTGGTTCAGTAAGCTCAGCGCTTGTTGGTAGCGTTTTGAAGCAAAAGCCAGCTCGGTTTCGATTTTTAGAACCGAATCGATACGGCCATTGAGTTTTTCCGAGTAGCTAGCCGTTTTCGTGATCTGATCCGAATGCAGCCAACTGCTAGCCAGGCAATGCCAATCCGAGCAAGCCTGAGCGAATTGGGCTCCGGTAGTCTCAACGGAATTGTCCAGAGTTCCGCTCGGTGAAAGCCCCTGGAAAGGTCCAAATTGGATTTTTCGATGCGTCGCCAGCAGCTCAAAGAAACCGGCTTCGATGGCAAGGGGGCTAGCAGGTCGAAGTTGTGCGACTTGACCGAACCGTTCGATGGCCTGATCCCAATGTTGATCAGCAAATGATTCGGACGCTGCGCGGTAGAGTTCCAACACTTCCTGTTGGGATTTGCTTTGGGCCAATAGGGACCCCGAGGAACCGATAAGTAAAGTTAGGAACCCTAGTTGTTTGGCCGAGGGCGACATTGCCAGTTGCCATGCGAGTTTCATGACAGGGTGTTCGTTGGGTAAATTTGAATGACTCAACCTTTGGAGCAAAGCGACCAGATTAGTTTCGGCGATTGCACAATGGGTGTGTAAGACAATCCGATCGGAAGCCGCCCGAAGTCAGGTTCATAGTATGCTAGCTTTGAATGTTTTCATTGGTCCATGGTGCCAAGAGTCCATTCCCGCATTGTGAGCTATTTAGGAACTAGGAAACCTGCTGCATGTTCTGCCAATACACTGCGATCGCCTGCGCAAGCGATTTCCGACGTTGGTTATTGGCATTTGGATGCCGCGATGTATTTCCTTTGAAGTTCGTCGAATCCAACAGCTTGTTTGCTGTAGAAAAGCCTTGAAACCTTGGTGTTCGACGTGCGTTTGCGACCGAAACGTGCTGCTTCTTTGCGCATCGACTCAGGGCTTCCAACCCGATAACCCCTTCGGAAGATTTTTTTGAAGTCATTAATCAACCAACAGACATTCGACGGATCCACCCCGACGGACTTTGAAACTTCCACAAGTTCCCGCGATGGCGCTAGGGCCGAAGCTTTTCCCGGTCTGAATCGCAAAGACTCCATCAGGATCTTTGTGTACTGATCGAGGTTGACCGTAAGGAAGCCTTTGTCCGTTGCTCGAAGCCCATTTTTGCTTAGGTGAGAATCCGTGGGATTGACAGACTGTTTTTTGTCGATCGCTAATTGGGCGAGCCAAGCGTCCTTAAAAACCATACGTCTTTCTGCTTGTTTGCGGGCGATTTCCATGCGTTTCCTCAACTGGGCTTGGGGAACTTCTTTGATCCTCCGAGCGACCTCTTGGTCCGAGATCGCTACTTTCGAGTAGGCAAGACTTGGGGCCATTTGATTTTGACTACCAAGAATCCTTGCTTGGATTGAAGTGTAATCGGATCCCTCAAGTGTCATGGCGATCCCTGCGCGAAGAAGGTTCAGGTCGACATAGGCTACACAAACAAGGATCGCTAAGGAATCCAGTAGACGCTCAGCCTTGAAGCGACCTTCCCAAACGTGGCCCGTACGACCATCTTCGGCGTTTGCTCGTTTGGCAATGGGCTCGCACAGATCCTTCATAAAAGCTGATGGCGAAGAGAGTGCCATTCTTACCCGAAGGATGTTCTCAGGCTCGGCAAGAAACGCGAGGATTTGCGCATCGGTAGGATCGATACAGACGAATTCATCGAGATGGTAGCCAGGATGAAGCGACAGCCACCGGATTGCGACATCTCGGTCTGAAAGCTGCAGAACTTCATCTGGGCAGGTTCTTACCACCAAATGCAAGTGGTTATCCATCACGGCGAAGGCAAGGATATCGATCAGGAAGATCGAAGCGAGTTGTTCGATACGCTGCGTGATCCAGTCTTTGCGGTAGGAGTAATCCTTTCCGGTCGCCTGATCGACTCCGGACAAGTAGGAGCCTTGGACAAAGCGGTTATAGCAGTGCGCAAAGCAGACTTCATCCGGTGGCAAGACTTCATCGCGTCGTGGACGTGGCATGTTACTTCTCCTTGGTTCAATTGTTTGTAGGTGTCGGGGGGGATCCTGCTGTGCCGTTGAGGCCATCCACAACGGATATGTCAACCTAGGGGTTTTGGGTAGCCTGTAGTAAAGTCAGTTTGTTCAGGTGTCGTGACACGTCTGGTCACAGCCTCCGAAACAAACCGAAAAAAATCCCGACAAGTTCCCAAAGGTGCCAGGCACCCTGAGAGTTTGAGCGTTGGGTAAACGTGGATGTAACAAGTTCCCAAAGGTGCCAGGCACCCTGAGAGTTTGAGCGTTGGGTAAACGTGGATGTAATGCTGCATTCCTTAAAGTGCCAGGCACCTTAGGAACTGCATTCCTTAAAGTGCCAGGCACCTTAGGAATCGTGGTGCTAGCAAATCGAGAGCGATTCGTGTCTTGTTGCGGTCTTGGGCAATCGCTTACATTCCAAACCTATGAAACAATTTGCTTTAATACGGTTCCAAAAGGTGCCATTCCCAAAGGTGCCAGGCACCCTGAGAGTTGCCTGGTTGCCATTCCCAAAGGTGCCAGGCACCCTGAGAGTTGCCTGGTTCCCAAAGGTGCCAGGCACCCTGAGAGTTGGAGCGTTGGGTAACCAAGGATGTAGCGTAAGGGTTGGGCAGGGGTGTGAGGCATGGGTTGGCTTGGGAGTCGGTCGGAGGTCCGTGATGGCTTGGATGAACTTTTTGTTTGTGGTCTTGTTCTGCATACCTGTCGTTGCGCAAGGTACCACGCAGTCGAGCGGCGCAGGCGGGGACAAATCTGCGGGACCGCCTGCCCGTCGAAATACCGTCCGAGCGTTGATGGCAAGCCGTCAGGCGTCGGTCTCGGAGCAGGACCCCGCGATTAAAGAAGCTCCTGCTAAAGAGGGTTCTTCCAAGGAGCCTTTGGCATCGGATGTGCCGGCTGCAAACTCTGCAAACCCTGACTCTTCGGCGATATCGGCCGAATCGGTTGGAGCCCAGCTGCAACAGCTTCAATCGGCTACGGACATCGATGCGAATCTCAAGCAAACGCTGACGACGGTCTACGAGGCTGTATTGGCGGAGACGAAAAAACGGTATGAGGAAGACAAAGCGACCAAGGATTATCAGGCCGCATTGGAGCTTGCTCCCAGCGCCACTTCGGACTCCAAGCGTCGAAAGGACAAACCGGACTTTAAATCGCTGTATTTCGAGGGCTCGCTGACTTGGGCAAGTCCTGAGTATTTGCAGTCATTGCAGTTGCAGGTCAATGCGCAGTTGCAGTCGGCATCGAAGAACCGGACGGAGACCGAGACGACGATCGCGGCGCGTGAGGCTCGCAAGAAGGAGTTACCTCGTTTCATCAACGACGACAAGTCGGCGATCACCAAGCTTAACGAGGAGCTCCTTGCGCCGATTCCCGATGGGACCGACCCGCGCGTTCGCGAGGCGAATCAATTGCTTATCCGGGCGAAGTTGGCGACGATCAGTACTCACCTGCGGCGCGTCGAGCTTGAGCAACGGACCTACGAGGCGGAAAACGAATTGCTTCCGCTGCGCAAGGAGCTGTACTTAGCCGAGGAAAAGTTTTATCAATCGCAACTCAAGGAGATCGCTGAGGAACTTGGGAAGCGTCGCGAGACGCAGATCGGTAAGTATTCTGACTTGTTGGATCGCTTGCGCAAGCAGTTGAAGGTATCTGAGCGGAGCAAGGATTCCAAGGAAGTATCCGATCTGAAGTCGCAGATCGTTTCGTGGCGTGAGTTGGTCGGTGAGCAAGCAAGAAGCCGTACTAGGCTTGAAGAGGAGCGCAATCGCTTGCGTTATTTGTCCGACCGGTACCGGACGATGGTGGATCGTTTGGGCAACACCAGCGCCACGAGCGATTCGAGTCCGTCGAGTTTAAACGTATCACGGATGAAGAGTTTGGTGGCGAATGTTTTAAGGAGGCAGCGAGAGGACTTGCCTAGGACGGAGCAATTGAATCGCGAGCTAGAGGATTGTCAGTCGAGGATCATCAGCGTTCAGTCTCGGATACTGGAGTTGGACGATTTGAAGACCAAGTACGAGAACGCTGATACAGCGAGGGCGACTTCGGCAGAGTACGAGATGCTAGCATCGGAGTTTGAGACGCTGAGCGAGGATCAAAAAAGAACGTTGCTGTCTGCGACCGAGCGTCGGATTGTCGATGAATTTCGGATTGATGCGAACAATGCGGCCGAGACGCTTTTCAATCTTGCGGTGGTTTATCAATCCCTTATTGAGCATGTGACGAAGTACCGTAAGTTTATCGACGAGCATATACTTTGGATCCGATCGACCGATCCTTTTGGATTGGCGGATTGGAAATCGGTAGGGGATCAAACCAAGCGTTTTTTTGACTTGTCGAATTGGCGCGAGGTGCCGTTGCGTATCGGCGAGGACTTTCGCGATCATCTTTGGGGATATATCGGTACCATATTTGCGGTATTGCTTTTTGCTGTTTACACCAAGCGGATGCGTCAGCAGGTGTCCAAGGCTGGGATACTTGCAAGCAAATCGACGACGACTTCTTTTATGCCGACTTTTCAGACGATATCGTTGTGTTTGGTTTTGGCGTTGCCGTTACCGATGATCCATTTGCTGTTTGGTTGGCGATTGCTATCGATAGCGCATGATGAGCAGTTTCTAAGGGCATTGGGATGGGGCTTATTGGTCAGCGCCAGGTATTTTTTTCCGTTGGAGGTATGGAGGCAGATTGCACGATCGGGAGGACTAGCTGAGAGTCATTTCCAGTGGTCGACGCACTCGACTAGTGTTTTGCGTGGCCAGTTGCGCTGGTTGATCGATTTGGCGATTCCTTGTGTGGGCATTTACGCGATCGTGGCCAACGGTGTGGAGTCGAAGGCAGAGGAGACATTAGGTCGGGTTGTTTTCGGGGTTCTGTTGTTTATGTGTTCGATTTTCCTTATCAACACGCTGCATCCTCGGCATGGCGTGCTCCGAGAGTACTTGCGAGCCAATTCGGGTGGTTGGATCGATCGGTTGCGGTTCGTCTGGTATACGGGTCTTTGCGCATCTCCGATTGTATTGTTAGGGATGAGCTTGATGGGATATCACTACACCGCGACACGATTAGCGATGCATTTGCATACGAGTTTCATGACGTTAATCGGGATCCTGCTTCTTTATTGCATTATTTGCCGTTGGTTATTGTTGCGCAAGCGGACGTTGATTGTGCAGCAGGCACGGCAGCGATTGGAGGAAGCACGGCGTCGCGATACGGATTCGGCCGCACCGATACTTGCCGCAACGTCGAGTCCCCAGGCGGATCCTACGGATTTGTCGCAGATCAATGCGCAGACGATGCGTTTGGTTTCAAGTACGTTGGTGTTTGCCGCGATCGCCGCGATTGCGTTCATTTGGTCTGGAGTATTGCCGGCGGTTGGGGCGTTGGATTCGATCAAGCTTTGGACGGTAACGGGCGCGACTCCAGAGGAGAAGTTACCCGTAACGTTGGCGAATTTGCTTTTGGCGATCCCGGCTGCGGTGATGACGATCGTTGCGGCGAAGAACTTGCCGGGTTTATTGGAGATCGCGTTGCTTCAGCATTTGCCGCTTGAGAACGCTGTTCGTTATGCGATTACGTCGATATCGCGTTACACGATTTTGATGCTTGGGATAGCGATGACATTCAATAGTTTGGGGGTACGTTGGGCGAGTGTCCAGTGGCTCGTCGCAGCCTTGGGGGTTGGTCTGGGTTTTGGTCTTCAGGAGATTTTTGCGAATTTCGTGTCGGGGCTGATTTTGTTGTTTGAGCAGCCGGTACGCGTTGGGGATGTTGTGACGGTGGGGGATACGACTGGTACGGTATCGAAGATCCGGATGCGAGCGACGACGGTGATGAATTTCGATCAGCAAGAGTTGGTGATTCCAAACAAGGACTTGGTTACTGGTCGGCTGTTGAATTGGACTCTTTCGGACTCGACCAATCGCTTGATTCTCGACATCGGTGTAGCTTATGGAACCGACACGACGGTTGCTTGCAAAATCCTGAGAGATATTTGCATCGGGCATCCGAATGTGCTCAAGGAGCCCGAGCCTACAGCATTTTTTGAGATCATTGGCGATAGTACTTTGCAGTTGAAGGTCCGATTATTTCTGTCGAGTTTGGATTTGCGTTTACCCACACGGCATGATTTGCTGACCAGGGTGCATGAGCGGTTCAAGGAGGAAGGAATTGAGATGTCGTTCCCGACTCGGGAGTTGCATATCAAGTCGATGCCAAGGGATTGGACGATAGGTGGCGGGCTCAAGTACAACCCGAATACTTAGTCCGCCGACTGTCACTGTAGGCGATTTTTCCGTACCGATTTTCGAGTGCGTTGTTTGGGGCCGAGATGGGCCGAGATGGGTTGAGATGGGTTGAGATGGGTTAGGAACTCATCAAAGTTCGGCTTGGCCATCGTTGACACGTGCTTGGGCAGGAAATACCTTTACGGACCCGAGTTGTGGACGCTACGCGGGGGAAGTGATCGAATTGAATTGGGTTGGATTGGATCGAGGGGGGGGCCGTTTCATGTTTCAACAGTTGGCATGTTGGTTGGTGGGTTTATCCATCGTGAGTGTTGTCGGCTTTACGGATGAGTTGGTACTGGGACAGGCACCTGTGTCGGAGGGTTTGAATTCGTGGTCGGAGTTCCGTGGAACTTCCGGTGCGCACGCAGTAGGGCATCATCCGCCGATGGAGTGGTCTGACACGCAGAACATCGAGTGGAGGGTACCGATTCAGGGGTTAGGTTGGTCGTCGCCATCGGTGCATCGCGGGGTGGTTTACTTGACTACAGCAGTGCCTCTCGGGCCGGGTTTATCGCTTCGGGCGATGGCCTTTGATGCCCAGTCAGGCAAGAGTTTGTGGGACATCGAGGTCAAGCGGGTTGAGAAGGTCCCATCGATTCATGCCAAGAACAGTCATGCGAGTCCGACGCCGATAGTACGCGACGATGCGGTCTACGTACACTTTGGTACGTTGGGGACAGCCAAGCTTCGTCCAATCGACGGCAAGATTGAGTGGTTGTGTGAGGAGTTGGACTATCCGCCGGTTCATGGCAGTGGTGGTTCTCCGGTACTGAGAGACAACAAGCTAGCGATCATTTGCGATGGAAGCGCCAATCCTTTTGTGTGTGCATTGGATGCAGGTAGCGGCAAGGTTGTTTGGAAAACACCTCGTAGCGTTTCGGCGAGGATCTCGCATTCGTTTGGAACCGTTGCGATGGCAAGGGTCGAAGGCAGGACGCAGGTGCTCGCGCCGGGTCCAGACCACATGGCGGCCTATGATTTGGAGGATGGCAAGGAGCTTTGGAAGGTGCTTGCTCCGGGCTGGTCGGTTGTCCCGCAACCGATCTTGATCGATGACATGGTGATTTACAATCATGACTACGACAACCCGGAGCTTATGGCTGTGCGTCTTGGGGGTCAGGGGGACGTGACGCAAAGTCATGTCGTGTGGCGATCGGCGCGAGGGGCACCGAGCACACCGACGCCGTTGCTGGTAGGAGCGGAGCTTTATTTTGTATCGGACAATGGGATAGTCTCCTGTGTGGATGCAAAAACTGGGGAGCGGCACTGGATGGAGCGACTTGGGGGGAATTACTCAGCATCCCCTGTGTATGTCAATGATCTGTTGTTGTTCTTGAGTGAGGATGGTTTAGCGACCTGGGTGAAACCTTCCGTTGAATATACGGTGGCTGGAAAAAACCAGATTACGGGTCGAACGCTTGCGACACCATCGTTTTTTAAGGACTCGATGTTTCTGCGAACCGAAGAGTATTTGTTGAAGATTTCGCAGCAAAAGAACTAGCAAGCGGCAGTCAGATGGACACACAGGCTGAGGTACACCGGGCGATATCCCAAGCGAGGCTCGCTCAGCAGTCTTGGCGATCGGTTCGGGTTCGAGAGCGAGCCGAGCGTATCGCTCGATTTGCGGGCTTGGTTGTAGAGCATCGGCGGGAGCTTTCTGCGGGGGTGCTTTATCCGACTCGCGGAGGGTATCTTGAAACGATCACTGCGGAGTTGTTGCCTTTGGCTCAGACGGCTCAGTGGCTCGGCAGCGATGCGGACCGAGTGCTACGGACTAGGAGGACTTCCTGGTGGTCGCGACCGATGTGGCTCGGGTCGCTTCGGTCGCGAGTCGAGCGTGTTCCGCGAGGCTTGGTGCTCATTTTAGGGACTTGGAATTACCCGATCTATCTGACTGGTTCGCAGCTTCTGCATGCGTTGGTTGCGGGCAATGGGGTACTGATCAAGCCCGCTGAGGGTTGTCAGCAGGTCACGCGCAAGCTTGCAGAGCTCTGTGTAGAGTGTGGTGTCCCATCGGATTTGGTCCAGGTGTTGGACAGTTCGCTTGAGGCGGGCAAGCAGGCGATGGCCTTTGGGGTCGATCATGTTGTGATGACAGGCAGCAGCGGTAGTGGAAGGCGAGTGCTTGAGCAGGCCATTGGCCATTTGAGTTCGGCGACCCTGGAGCTCAGCGGTTGCGATTCGGTATTTGTGCTTCCGAGTGCGGACTTGGACCGAGTCGCTGATTTGCTTCGATTTGGTGTAAGGTTAAATGGTGGAGCGACGTGCATCGCACCTAGGCGCGTTTTTGTGCTCGAGTCGATGCTTGATCGATTCATTCGGAAGCTCAAGCAGAGGCTTGATCCGCCCGGTGCGTTGCCCTGGAGTACATGGTTGTCGGCCTCGAGCCTTGGGCAGCTAGAGCCGTTGGTTCAAGAAGCGATCGCCCAGGGGGCATCGATGGCAATTCCGTGGCGGCAAGGGGTTCGAAGGCCGCAGATTCCTGACCCTGATGGAGTACCAAAGGAATGGGTATCGACCGGCCCGATCGTGCTCCAGGGGGTACGTCCGGGCATGTCGATTTATGGTTTGGATATTTTTGCACCGTTGCTTTCGATCGTGCCGGTGCGAGATATCGAGCAAGCGATTGCGTTTAATGATTCTTGTCGGTACGGGCTTTGCGCGAGCATTTTTGGGTTGGAGTCTGAGGCAGAGCAATTGGTATCCCGCATCCGGGCTGGATCGATCCTAGTCAACGACATGGTGGTGCCGACGGCCGATGCGAGGTTGCCTTTTGGGGGTCGGGGAGAAAGTGGATATGGGGTCACTCGTGGGGAGGAGGGGCTTTTGGAGATGACGAATTCCCAGGTTATATCGTTCAAAAGGGGCAAATGGCTCCCTCATAGCGATTTGCCGCAGGAGGGGGATGAGCAATTATTGGACGGATTGCTACAATTTCAGTACGGACGGGGATGGAAGATCAGGATGAGCGGTTTGCAGCAAGTCCTCAGATCGATTCGAAGTAAACCGACGAACTAGAAGAAAACTAGAAGAACACATAATGATTGAACGCTCGAAGTCGAGTCTCAGGGCAGGGGTGATTGGCGGTGGGCTGGCAGGCTTGGCTGCTGCTTGTACGCTTGCGGCGCGTGGCCATCAGGTAACGTTATTCGATAAGAATCCATGGTTTGGGGGTAAGGCGGCGGTACACCATCAGGACGGATATCGTTTTGACATGGGGCCGACGATTTTGACGATGCCTTCTATTTTGAAGCGAATATTCGCTGAGGCGGGTCGAAACGTCGAAGACTACATGGAATTGGTTTTGCTCGACCCGCAGTGGCGAAGTTTCTTTGATGGTGGGGGCATTTTGGACCTTGTTGCCGATCCGGTTCAGATGCGAAGGAATCTCGAGCGATTCTCGGCATTATTGAGCGTCCCGGACGGTTACGAGCAGTTCATGAAGGTGGCTTCGAGGTTGCATGAAGTATCCGACAAATTTTTCTTTTGGAGGAGTGTCGGTGGCTTGCGGGATACGATGCAGATTGGCGGTGCACTTTCCTCGATGGTGATGGCCGACGTGATGAGTTTGCGGATGGGGACCTCGGTGGCTGGCTTGGTGCGCAAGTACATTCAGGACGAGAACGTTGCGCAGATGATTGATCACTTCACTCAGTATGTGGGATCCTCCCCGGAGGCATCTCCTGCGGTGCTGTGTGGGATAGCGAGCATGCAGACCAAAGAGGGAGTTTGGTATCCCATGGGTGGTACGCGATCGGTTCCGATCGCATTGGAGAAGTTGGCTACTGAGCTAGGAGTGGTTTTCAAGCCTAGTACCGACATAGCGAAGATCGAGCACGATCGCAAGAAAGTAACGGGTCTGACGACAACTCAGGGGGAGAAGTACGAATTCGACTGCGTGGTATCCAACTGCGATTCGGTTCGAACGCACCGCGAGTTGCTTGAGGGATCCAACGTGGCCTCGAAGTTCGAGGGACGTCGGAAATATGAGCCGGCGTGTTCCGGAGTGGTTTTGTACTTGGGGCTCAAGAAGCGCTACGAGCACTTATTGCATCACAACTTTGTATTTAGCAAGGACCCGCATCGCGAGTTTGACTACATCTACAATCGAGGCAGGCCGGCTCCGGACCCGACGGCTTACGTTTGTGCCCCTTCGTCGACCGAGCCAGGAGTAGCACCAGAGGGTGGAGAAGCGTTGTATGTCTTGGTGCATACGCCTTATTTGCGTCCGGATCACAATTGGTCGGAGATGTTTCCGAAGTACCGTGAGGTGATTTTGGACAAGCTTGAGTATACGGGCAAGATGACGGGTTTGCGCGACAACATTGCGACGGAAAGTCATTTGACTCCTGAGGGAATCCACAAGCGATATCGGGTTCTCAACGGTGCAATTTATGGTTTGGCAAGCCATGGAAGATACCTTGGTGCGTTTAAGCCCGCGAATCGATCCAAGGATCTCAAGGGGCTGTACCTTGCGGGGGGTGCGGCGCATCCGGGACCTGGCATGCCCATGGTCATGATGAGTGGTTGGATTGCTGGTGATACGGTCGATCAGGACGTCCAAGTGGGCAAGCTAGCCGCCGCGAAGCGATAGTACCTTTGAATTGGTTTAGTCAATGCCGATACCTCAATCCAAAGTTTGGTTGGTCGATGGTTTCTGCCGCTTTACCACCAGGATGGTTCGTCGGAACTTTACCTGCTTAGGGGTACAGTTTGAGCACGATCAAGGTTCGGTGGCCGCGCAGGATCGCTCGATGGTTTTCTATGTCAACCACGTCGGTTGGTGGGATCCGATCGTCGCGATGCTATTGCGCAAGAAGTACTATTCGAATCACATCTTTTATGCGCCCATCGACTCCAAAGCGTTGGAGGCTTACGGGGTGTTTCGCAAGATGGGGTTCTATGGACTGGAGTTGGAATCCTATGCGGGTGCATCGGACTTTTTAAAGACATCGCGGGAGATACTCAAGGATCCACGTTCGTCGATTTGGATCACTCCTGAGGGGGACTTTGCCGATTGCCGAGAGCACGATCGACCCTTCATGCCAGGCTTGGCCCATTTGGCAGCAAGTTCTCCTCATACGACCTTTGTGCCACTGGCGCTGGAGTATCCTTTTTGGGAGGAGGCCAAACCGATGATCGCAGCGCGGTTTGGCAAGCCGGTGTGTTTTCCCAAGGGGACCAGCAAATCAGAGTGTGCTCAGCATGTTTTTGAATCGTTGCGGACAACGCAGAAGGAACTGGCTCGGAGTGTGATGCGTCGGGAGTTTTCCGAGTTTGAGTTTTTGTTGCCACCCAAGCCCCAGCGTCAGAGTTGGTACGACACGCTTCGGGCCTCGAAGGCGTGGTTCAAGGGTAGGGCTTTTGATCCTTCCCATGGGTCTGTGACACGGCGTAAGGGTCGTTCCGAGCCGCGTCGTCCTCAGTGAAACGGTACTTTCCTGGCATTCTATCGCAGGCGGACGACTCGATCCGCGACGACTTGTTTGGCGTTGAGGTTTGGCAAGAAGCCTTGGGGGCCGAAAACGGTGACCGGTTGTTGGACGTAGCGCCTGAGGTTAAGTCCAGTGGTCGGTCGAACGTAGGCTTTGACGTTGCCGAGGTCATCGGTGATCGCGAACTCTGGCTGCCCGGGTAGCGAGGTATGAACAGCGACGAGCCAGCCGGACATTTCGGATTCCGAGGCGGGGGATCTTAAGGGGACAGCATCCGAGAAATTCGTTGGTGGAGCGATCGGGGATGCCGAGGATCGTTGGCGGACCGATTCGAAGCGTTCGATGCGATCGAGTAGCAGTCTTGCTTCACCGCGCACCAAGGGAGTTTCGCCGCGTTCGATCCACATTTGGGCAGAGTCGCGAAGTGGGGCGAGATTCCATTGTTCGGCTGGCCGGCTGACGATCACCGAGAGTTGGACCAAGGCGTCTTGGATTTGGGGTGTTTGAAACGATTCGCTCTCGTTTTGCATTGCATCTGGGTTGGGCGAGGCGTTGTTCGGAGCGAAGGATGCGGCGGATACACTCAAGCGATCTTCGGGGTAGGATCCGGCCGAGTCCATGGCGAGGGTGTCTTGGGGGTTGTAGTTCATCTCGGGATAACGGCTAGGTGCATAGCGGCCTGAGGGTCTAGGCAGGTGGTCGATTCCGGCGAGGGCTCCTGGGTTTGGGTTATTCGCGGCGTAGCTCAAAGGCCCAGCGTTGGTGTAGGGCGCAGGTTGGTTAGTAGCCGACCTGGTGCGTCCTTGGAGTGGGCGTCCTTGGAGTGGGTGACCTTGGATATTATTTGGATCGACCAAGCTCAGTCCGAAGATACCCAGGACATGGTTCATCGAATCGGTTTGTTCGGGTCCGACTTGGCGTTGTTGGATTCGTTGACGGGGTTGCGTTGTGGGCAGCGGGAATGGTTGTGGTTGTGGTTGTGGTTGTGGTTGTGATTGTGGTCTGGTTTTGCTTCTTGTTTGTCGCTGGGTTGGTGATTTTTCGAGGATTGAGGATTTGGCTTTGGTTTCGAGTCGGCTTGCTTTTAGTTCCTGATCGATTTTTTGTTGTTCGCGTTGGATTTCCTGGCGAGCGCGTTGGGTATTCTCGGCCTCGTCGCTCCATGCCAATTTCGATTCGGCGGGTTCTTGGTAGGAGGCTTGGATGACGGGTTGGTTGGATTTTTCTGGCGATGGCTCTTGGTAAGCGGGCTCTTGGTAAGCGGGGTCTTTAGGGATGGGTGTTTTCCCGATCATCGAGGACTTGATCCATCGGAATTCCCCTTGGGGAGGAGCGATGCGAAACCAGAGTTTCATTTCGTCGCCTTGGCCTCGATAGGCTTCACCGAGAATAGCGACGGATTGCGTTTTGGAGAGTTCGGTTTGGAACAGGAGTTTTTCATTTTTGACGGCATCGGATCCGACCCAGGCGGGTGTGGCGTCTTGAGCGACTTCTGCCAGACGACCGCCAGGCATCAGGTATAGCGCGTCGGCTTGGACCCAGTTATGGCTGCCCGCAGGGGGGCGAATACCGGACCAGCCGTCATCGGTTTCGACGTAGACTTCGACGGTGGATCCTTTCGAGAGGGTTGCCGTTGGGTAGTATTCGGCGCCTGGACCGCAGCGAAGCGTTGCGCGTGGGACGTGGATGAAGCGTAGGTGATCTTGTTCGATCGCGCGCATTTGAGTTGGTTTGGCCATCGGAGCGTTGGCGGTTTGGATATTTTGAGCGGAGGGGTTTGCGGATGTGAGATCGGAATTGGGATTGCTCTTCGATTCGGTGGGATTAACGCTTGCGGGCGGAGTTTGCGCGGGTTTAGCTGAAGTGGGCTTGGCTGAAGTGGGCTTGGCTGAAGTGGGCTTGGCTGAAGTGGGCTTGGCTGAAGTGGGCTTGGCTGAAGTGGGCTTGGCTGGAGCGGGCTTGGCTGGAGCGGGCTTGGCTGGAGTGGGCTTGGCTGGTTTGTCGTCGAGTTGCCACTGAGCATGGGTTGACGGCGGGAGGGCAAGGCATACGGCAAGTGCGATGCAGCGGCAGGAGGATTGGCTGGGGGCAAGCGTAGGGAGTAGGTTTTGGAAGAATCGCATGACGATCATTCGAGATTCCTTAGGTTGGGATCGGCGGTTGCCGGGGTCAACGTTTTTGAGTTGGTTGTGTATTCGGGATGTTAGGGACGGCCATTTCCTGGAGGGCCAGGATTGCTTCGACGGTCTCGTCGGCTTGTCGTTTTTGCTCAGGGGTCCATTGGGCCGGGGAGTTAGGATTTTGCGCGGTTATTTCGTGGGGGATTTCGGTAGGTGTCGATCCGGAATGGAGCAGGGCATAGTAGGCCAAGGATCCCAGGCCGACGGCTAGCAGGGAGGCGAGGATATTGATGCTGGTTCGTTTTTTCTTTTTGGGGGAGTGCCAGGTGGTTTTGAGTTCGAGAAATTCCTGTCGGGAGGGAAGAGGGTCGGGGGATGGTTTTTGTCCTGCGAGCCAAAGGACATCGAAGCGCACGAGGGGATTCCCTGAGGGGGGATTCCCGGAGGGTGGATTCCCTGAGGGTGTCTGGCTTGAGGATTGGGCTTTGGAGTTGGCAGGGGTGGGGGATTGCATGGAGTTAGCAGACCTGGAGCTTGGCTGGAGACGTTTAGGGTTGGTCAATAGCTGAGAATTCCCTTCGAAATCAAGGGTGATTGGCGAGCATTGGGGGCTTGGGTAGTCCGGGTAAGGGGAACTTGCGGGTCGAACAAGAAATGTCGATTTTTTGGATAAACCCGTGCTTCGGGAGGATGTAAGGTCATGGATTGGGCCATTATCTTGGCAGAGTGGTAGCCATTGAGACCGTTGGCGATTAGACTCTCGGGTTTAGAGTCGAGGGGATTTGATGGACAGTTTGTTTCCCCGCTGAATCTTCTTTTTAGTCCTTTCTACCAGCGAATGTGAATTCCATGAGCACAACGACAGAAACAACCGGGGTGTCGTCCCCTAACTCTCAGCGATTGTTATGGGCAGGCTTTATGGCCATTCTTGCTGCCGGGGTCGGTTTTTCGATCCGTGCGGGGATCCTCAGTCAATGGGCCGAGAAGTTTGGTTTTACGATGACCGAGCTTGGTCAGATCACTGGTGGAGGATTGACTGGGTTTGGGATCATTATTTTGTTGAGTTCGTTTTTGGCTGACACGCTTGGTTATGGTCGGTTGATGAGTTTGGCGTTTGTCACGCATTTGGTTTCGGCGATTTTGACGTTAGCGGCTGGATATGCGTTTGCCTCGGGTGGCAAGGACGCGGCTTTTCAGTGTTTATTTTGGGGCATGTTTCTCTTTGCGATTGGCAATGGGATTGCAGAAGCGGTGGTCAATCCGTTGGTAGCGACGTTGTTTCCCAACAACAAGACGCACTACTTGAACATTTTGCATGCGGGTTGGCCTGGGGGTTTGATCGTGGGAGGATTGGCTTCTTACTTCATGAATCCAGACGGTGGAACGCCGGTTTCCTGGGAGGTTCAGATTTCCCTTTTCTTGGTGCCTGTGATTCTTTATGGCTTGATGTTGTTGGGACAAAGGTTTCCGCGGTCTGAGGCCAGCCAGGCGGGTGTGAGTTTGGTGGAGATGTTCACACAGGTTTTTGCGCCGTTGATGTTGGTACTGTTGTTGGTCCATGCATTGGTTGGATACGTCGAGTTGGGAACCGACTCCTGGATTACGAAGATCACAGGTACGATCATGGAGTCGAAGCAAAGGGGTTTGTTGCTTTTTGTGTACACCTCGGCTTTGATGTTTCTGCTTCGCTTTTTCGCTGGACCGATTGTGCATCGGATTTCCCCGTTGGGACTGTTGTTTGTTAGTGCGTTGCTTGGGTTTGTCGGTTTGAACATGTTAGGCGCTGCGACGACGGTGGTTGCATGTGTGATTGCTGCGACTGTGTATGCAGTTGGTAAGACGTTCTTGTGGCCGACGATGCTTGCGGTCGCATCGGAGCAATTCCCTAAGGGTGGAGCGATCACGATCGGTGCCTTGGGTGGAATCGGAATGTTGTCGGCTGGGTTGCTTGGTGGGCCTGGCATCGGGTTCAAGCAGGACTACAATGCGACTGCGAATCTCAAGGACAAGGGGCCGGCGGTCTATGAGCGTTACAAGGCACCGGGAGAGAACTCGTTTTTTGGGTTTAAGGTCACCGGTTTGGATGGGGCCAAGGTAGGAGTGCTTGAGGATGGCGGCAAGGAGTTGGCCCGGGCTTCGGACCTTCTCAAGAGCCAAGGCCGTGCGGATAAGAACAACGAGGAGTTGTCGGCATGGTGGCAAGAGGCTTCGAAGACCGCCACGGAAGACCAGAGGCTTGTGACGGATGCAGGTCTATACGGTGGTCGTCAGGCGTTGAAGCTCACGTCGTTGGTACCTTTGACGATGGCTGCGATCTACGGGCTTTTGTTCCTCTACTTCCGCTCACGGGGTGGGTACAAGGCCAAGAATGTGGATGCTGGCTCCCACTAAATGCTCGTCAGGGGCAGAGAGTCGCAGAGAGTCTTGTTGCACTGGAATTTGAACTAGGACGGTTTCAGTGCATCAAAAAAGCTAAATCCGCTGAAAATCCTTTGGCCGAGAGTGCTTGGACATCTTCCGTGGTCGCTACAATGCATGGAAGCATTGCGATTTGGTTCCGATGGGGAGCCAGCGATCCGAAGACACCCTGCGATGGTTAGCCGGCCAGTGAATTACACAGCGAACGTATCAAGTCTGCGTCGATGGACCTCGATTTGTCTAGTGCTGTTGGGTGCATCGGTTTCGCCTGGGGTAGCCCAGCAGGAAGCATCTTTGCCGCAGATAGCTTCTGCGGAGTTGGCGCTACCGGAGCTAGCTGCAGAGGTGCTTGTCGCTCAGCAAAGGCGGGTCGAAGCGATGCGTAAGGCATCGATGGCGACGGTAGGGGTCTTTGGATTGGACAGTCAGGGTGGAGGGAGCGGAGTGTGCATCTCCCCAGATGGCTATGTGTTGACGAACTTCCACGTATCGAGTCCGTTTGGGCACCGCATGCGATGTGGCATGAACGATGGCAAGATGTATGAGGCGGTCGTAGCGGGGATTGATCCGACGGGGGATCTGGCGGTTTTGAAGATGTTTGGCCGGGATGATTTCCCGACGGCCACGATGGGTGATTCGGATCAAATCCGAGTGGGGCAATGGTGTTTTGCGGCTGGGAATCCGTTTGTCTTAGCGACGAATTTGCAACCGACGGTGACCTATGGGCTCATCAGCGGAGTGCGTCGATATCAGTATCCTTCGGGGACGATTCTCGAGTACAGCGACTGCATCCAGACCGACGCATCGATCAATCCGGGGAATTCAGGCGGACCGTTGTTCAATGTAGATGGAGAGTTGATTGGCATCAACGGTCGTTGTTCGTTTGAGAAGCGTGGCCGGGTCAATGTAGGGGTAGGGTATGCGATTTCGATCAAGCAGGCGATGAACTTCTATGGGAATTTGCGTTCGGGTCGGATTGTTGACCATGCGACGTTAGGTTTCACCGTGGCGACTGACAATCAGGGTCGCGTGGTGGTTTCGAATATTCTTGAGTCCAGTGATGCTTACCGGCGAGGGCTTCGCTATGGGGACGAAGTGTTAAGGCTTGGGGATCGCGACATAGCCACTGCGAACCAACTGAAGAATGTTTTGGGGATATTCCCTGATTATTGGCGAGTTGCACTTCGGTATCGCAACGAGCAGGGGGTTCAAGAAGCCGCGATAAGGCTTCAGAGTTTGCATCAACCTGGGGAGTTGGAAAAAATTGTTGAGGGGAGTTCTGAGCAAGGGGCAAAGAAAGCAGGTGATACCAAGCCGGCAGTATCGAAGGATGTATTGGCCGACAGGTACGAATCGCGACGTGGGTTTGGAAACTACTATTTCAATCGTTTGGAGCTCGAACGGATTGTGAAGTTGCAGGAGTCTCGCAAGCCGAGTCTTGCGACGAGTGCCGCGGACGACTCGGTGCAGATACGTTTTGTCGGCAGTGTGCTTGGAGAATCCACGGCGGTCGAAGCTCGATTCGATCTGGAGAAGATTCACTGGACACTCGGAGACAAGACCAACTCGGTCCCGATCAAGGGCAACTGGGGTACTTGGATAAAGAATCAAGAGCCGATGCCCATCGCTATGGCGATGAGGCTTTGGTACCAATGGCACGAGCAGGGGCCTCGAAAACTCGGGGAGGTCATCTACATTGGCCAGAGCCCGGTGTTGGGCAAGCAAGGGTTACTGGACATGACCAGGATCGTTTTGGGGGAAGTCACCGCCGAGGTCTACACGTCGGTCGCGAGCGGCGATATTGAACTGATCGAGTTGTTTACCGATCGGCAGACGGATCCGGCGGAGGTTTACTTTGACTACGATGCGGCTTCAGCGCTCGCACCCATGCCGAGTCGGGTTCGATTGCAGTATGGGCTCGAGTCTCGATTGGTTGTCGATTTGGGCAAGCTCGACACGTTGCCTGTTGTGAAAACCGAGGGTGTTCCAGGAGTCCAGCCATGATCGATCGAGCTTTGTCGCTAGCGCGTCTGATCGCAGCGATCCTAATCGTGTTGGTCTTTGAAGATCCAGGCATTTTCGCCGAGGACAAGCCTCGGTCCGATGTGCCGTTAGGGCAGGGGAGTTTGAGTGGGCTCGAGGAGTTGTTTCAAAGTGCCCAGCGTTCGGTTGTGAAGCTCTATGGTGCCGGGGGCATGCGTGGACTTGAGAGCTACCAAAGCGGGGTCGTCATTGGGGATGGCAACACGATACTGACGAGTTGGTCGACGGTTTTGGATGTCGATAAGGTCCGCGTGGTGACTTATGATGGCCGTCGGCTCGACGCAGAGGTCGTTGGGGTGGATCCTGAGTGCGAGTTAGCCCTTCTGCGCGTTGAGAACTCGAAGCTTCCTGGGTTTGTCTTGGAGGCCAGTTACCAGGTGCGGCCTGGCCAGCGGGTGTTTTCGATCACGAACCTTTTTGGGATCGCAGCGGGCAACGAAGCTTGTTCGTACCAGAAGGGGGTTGTCATGGCCGTATCGGACTTGCAGTCGAAGTACACGGGGCTTCGTTCGGTGTATCGGGGCAAGGTGATTGTGGTGGATGTGATGACGAACAATCCTGGGGCGGCCGGAGGGGCGCTTGTGGATTTAGGGGGTCGATTGGTAGGGGTCATCGGCAAGGAGTTGCGCGACGAGCAGAGCGGGATTTGGCTGAACTACAGCATCCCGGCTGACGTTGCGGCCGCTTCGGTGGATCGCATTTTGGCGGGCAAAACGCGATCTGCTGGGGCATCGCTTACGATGGCTAAGAATCCACATAAGGCATTGGATCTCGGGATGGTCTTGATTCCGAACGTGATCCCCAAGACACCGGTTTATATCGATCGGATCCGCAAAGACTCGCTTGCCAATCGGGCTGGGATCCAGGCCAATGATTTGGTTTTGTTGGTCAATGATCAGCGTGTAGATTCGCAGAAGTCGTTCGAACAAATCCTGCAAACGATCGAACGTGGTGATTCTTTTCAATTGCTTCTTCAACGGGGCACGGAGTTACTCCGAGTGCAGATTCGTCCTTAGGGAAAACCATTGCCGATGAGAAACCGCTGCATGAATTTCGAGTTGTTGCGATGGGCCCGAGCTTTTTGGGCTACCCGAGCGTTTTGGATCCTTGGTGCTATCGTTTTTGGATCGATGCATGTAGGGCAAGTCTGTGCACAGAGTCCGATGAGGCTCGAGGAGCTCGAGCAGGCGGCTTTTGAGTCGGCGACACGATTCGTTCAAGACTCGGTCGTGCAGGTCGAGACGTTTGGGGGGGCCGAGCTGGTCAATCGGCAAGTGACCAGTTCGGGGCCATCGACTGGCACGGTCGTCGGGGCCGATGGTTGGATCATCACCAGCACATTTCAGTTCAAGTTCCCGCCGGCGTCGATCACGGTGGTCCTAGCGGATAAGCAGCGCAAGACGGCCAAGCTTGTGGCCCGCGACTTTAGCAGGGAGTTAGCGTTGTTGAAGATCGAGGTGGATGCACCGATCAAGCCGGTGATGCCAAGCGACCGCGCCGGTTGGATGATTGGCCAGTGGGCTTTGGCGATCGGCAAGACATTTGACCCATCGGTAGGAAGTTGTTCGGCTGGGATCCTCAGTGCTCAGGGGCGCATATGGGACAAAGCGATTCAGACCGACACGAAGATTTCGCCTCAGAACTACGGCGGTCCGTTGATTGATTTGCAGGGTAGGGTCATGGGGATATTGACCCCGATCAATCCTGGGATCGTCACCGAGGGAGAGGTCGAGCAGTGGTACGACTCGGGGATTGGTTTTGCGATTCCCTTGGCCGATGTGCTCGAGCGTTTGCCCAGGATGCAAGCTGGCCAAGACATCTATCCGGGCAAGGTGGGGATACGTTGGCGTGGAGAGGATGAGTACAGTCAGCCGGTGGTGATCGAAGGGGTCACCCCTGGATCTCCGGCGGCCGACGGTGGGGTCGAGATCGGTGACAGGATTGTCGCTGCGGGGCCTAGTGCATCGAGTCTCAAGCCTGTGGCGAACCATTCGCAATTCAAGCATGCGATGGGTCCTCTTGATGCGGGGATGCAATTGGTTTTGGTTGTCGAGCGGGGTGCGGATCGCAAGGAGTTCACCGCGAAGTTGGCTCGAGAGCTACCATTGTACAAGGAGTCCTATCTGGGGATTTTGATCGATCCGGCTTCTGCGGCGAATACGCCGAGGGTCAGCTACATCGTTCCTGGTTCACCCGCAAGCGGATCTGGGTTGCAATCTGGGTGGGTGATCGAATCGGTCAATGGGATCGCGATCGACGAGAAGCGAAGTTTGGAGAATCAGTTTGCGAATTTGAATTACAGGGTTCCAGTGGAGTTGGGGGTTCGCGATGCGACTGGGGTAGCAAGCCGCATTAAGGTCGAGCCATCGACACGTCCCGAGAGTGATTTCGAATGGGATTATCAGCTGGCGGTTAATCCGGAGGCCCCGCCGAGCGACCCGGCTGGAGAGCCTGCCGAGGGCAAGCCGCAGGTGGGAACGGTTCAGATACCGATCAGCGATGTGAAGAACAAGGCGTTTGCGATTGTGCCGTCGAACTACAGCGAGAAGGTACCGCATGGATTGCTAGTACTTTTTGGGGATGCTGGATCGTTGAATCAGGCGCAGTGGGCTGCGGCTTGGGAGCCTTTTGCCAGGGAGCATCGGTGGATCATCGCGATTGCACAGTCGTCGGAGGAGAAGGGTTGGAGCTTTGAGGAGGTCGAGGTAGGGATGCGGATGCAAACGTGGCTTGCTAGGACCTATTCGGTCGATCGCAGGCGGATTGCGGTCGGGGGATTTGATAGTGGGTCGATACTGGCATACATCACAGCGGCGCAGTTTCCTGAGTTATTTCGGGGGGTGTGGTTGAGCAACCCTAAGGCTCCTCGGGGGCTGCGCATCAATCCGAGTGAACCGTTCAAGGCGGCGAATTATTTCGTCAACAGCAGCGACAAGGGAGTCGATGAGCTTGTCGAGAGGCTCCGCAAAAATGGTTACAGCGTGCAGCGCCAGGGGAGCGATTTGGACTCTTCGAAACTCGTTGAGGCTCCGCTGCTTTTACCGGTCCAGCGTTGGCTGCGCTTGTTGGAAGCCTATTGATGAACCAGCCGCCGAATCCGTTGCCTCGTTGGATGGCGTTGATTTCTGGGGCCGTCCTGCTTTGCTTAGGTCTATCGATGCGGTTTGCACCGGCGCTATGGGATGGACAGCGTTGGTTGGCGACCGACACGTTCAGCAAGGTCGGGCTGGTGTTGATCTGCATGTGGATGGCTTGGCCAGCGGTCGAAGCGATCCGTCGAGCCCCTGGTGGGGCGATGTTGATGATTGCATGCGTTTTTGTTCTCGGATTGTTTGTATATCGACCGAGGACAATTTTGGTGACCGGCCCATTTATTGTGGTTGCCGTTGGGGCAGCAATGGTACGCGGGTGGTTGCGTAAGTATCGTCGTTAGGGGTTATTCTTCGATGGTACCGATTTGGGTTTTTGCGAAGGGGCTCGTGTTCCGAGCGATCTGAAGAATGACGCTTTGGGATTCGGTACCGGGCATAGGGTAGGTAGCCATCCGCCGAAGTTGCAGCCCCTGGAGGAGTCCTCGGTGTCGAGCTTCGCCCCGTTCATCGACCCAACGAGGGCCTTTGATGGCAAGGAGTCGGCCGATCTTGTGCCATTCTTCCTTGAGCCACCCGCAGATTCGAACCAGTGGGCCGACGCCGCGTGCGACGATCGAGTCGAATCGGTCCTCGGCAAGTACCAGAGTGCCGCTGATCGGAAAGACGCGAGAGTTCAGTCCGAGTTTCTTGACGATGTCCTGAGCGACCTTAGCTTTTTTAGCAACGCTATCGCACAAAGAGACATCCAAGTCTGGGCGGAGGATAGCCAGAAGGATTCCTGGAACGCCGCCGCCGGTACCGAGGTCAAGGATTTCCTCGTTGGGTTGAAGCAGTTGGCTCAGTTGGTAGCTATCGAGCAGATCGCGTTGCACGAAGAGTTCTGGGGTGGTGTGTCGGGTGAGGTTGATTTTGGTGTTCCAGTCCCAGGCCAACTGGCAGTACAGCGCGAGTTTATCCCAGGTTGGATCATCGATCGCCACTATACCCAGATCGGTTGCTAAACGCTTGAGGTTTTCGGGCGTCGCGGCGGTAGGCGTCTGGTTGGTTTCCGTAGTTTTTGGATCTTCGCTTGGCACAGTGTTTAGGCAGACTCCAGTGTTGGAAATGCGGTTGGGACGAGTCGGAAGTTCGTACGATGCATCGTAGCCCAGTTGGATAACTCTACAAGCATTCTTTTTCTATGGAACAACGTACCGATGGCTTGATGTACAATGGTTTTCGAGTTCGTGGGTAACCCGGTGGGGGACTACGAATCTGAATTCATTGCCTGAGCGTGTTTGTTTCCTTGTTTGACGAGATTCCTGATGAAAACCTCTCTGCTTGCCTTTGCTTTACTGATCACTACGTCCGTATTTCAACCCGTTGCGGGACAGGAAGCCGCTGCGACGGCCGTCAAGCCGGTTCGCATGGGTGCTGGGTTGATGACATTTGATACCGTTCCGGGCTGGGGACTACGGCCTGACGGCAAATCGGCCATCGGCCCGACTCACGGATCGGTGGTGGTCGATAAGGCTGGAAATATCTACACCAGTGCGGACCAGGGTGTTTATGTGTTTTCCCCAGATGGAAAAGTCATCCATAGTTATCTCGGCGGAGATTACACACGGCTGCACGACATGGAGATTCGCGACGAGGGCAATGGCGAGTTTATCTATGGGGCGCGCAATGCAAACGCCGAGGGGATCAAATTCAACGCCTCGACGGGCGAGGTGGTCTTGAGGCTCAAGTATCCCGAGGAGTCGGGGCTTAATCTCAAGCAATTCAATCCTACGGCGATCACTGTGGCGCTCAATGGGGACATCTATCTTTCGAATGGGTATGCTAGTAACCATGTCTTTCGGTACGACAAAACAGGCAAGTACCTGAGTCATTTTGGTACGCAAGGCAACGGACTCAAGGAGTTCAACACGGCGCACGGTATGACCTTAGATACGCGCTATACACCGGCGCGGTTGCTGATTTGCGATCGGAATCATCAGCCCAAGGGGCGGTTGGTGCACTACAGTCTCGAGGGGGAGTTCATCGAGGAAGTCATCACGGGGCTTGGGATGCCCACATCGGTAGCGATTCAAGGGGACTACGTATCGGTACCGGATTTGCACGGTCGCGTGGTGATTCTGGACAAGAACAACACGATTATGGCCGTTTTGGGACACAACCCGGATCCGGCCAAGGGGGGCAATTTCAATGTGCCCCAAGAGCAGTGGGTCGAAGGGGTCTTCAGTGGCACGCATGGATCCTATTGGGACAAAGAGGGGAACCTTTATGTCCAGGACTGGAACGTATCGGGGCGGATCATCAAGCTGGTTCGTGTCAAGCTTTAGCCGCTAGTTGTTGGGACTACTGGGTTTGGTTCCAGAGTCTCCAAGGGTCATCCAATCGCTTCATTTCGGAGAGGAGCAATTCTCTCATTTCGGCGAGTTTGGCTTGGTATTTTGGGTCGTTGGCGAGGTTGATTTGGTGCGGCAGTGGTCGGGTAGCGGTCAGTCCGTAGATATCGGGACGATGGTGTTCTGCGAGAAGTTCGAGTGGGTTTTCGTTCAAATTGAAAAGCTGCGTTTTGCGTACCTTTCCGTCTAGCACATCCCATTCGATGAGTTTCCAGTCACCTTTTTTGACACATCGCATGCCGGGCTTGGTCCCACCGTTGTACACGCCATAGAGGACGTCTCGAAGCGTTTCTTTTTGGCCCATTAGGACCGGTTTGAAGCTGATGCCTTCGTTGGATTCCGGGGTTGCGATGCCGGCCAAATCGCAGAGGGTCGCAAGGGTATCGAGCAGGTAGACGTTTCCTTCAGCGCGTCGACCTGGCGCGATTCCTGGCCCTTTGACGATCATCGGAACCCGCCAGGTGTGTTGGTAGAGGTTCTGTTTTCCTTGGAGTCCGTGGCGTCCGATAGCGATCCCGTGGTCGGATGTGTAGATAATGTAGGTGTTTTCCAGTTCGCCCATAGAATGGAGTTTGTCTAGGACGCGACCGATTTGTTGGTCGATGAATTGGCTACAAGCAAACTCGCGGCCGAGTTCGTTTCGGATGGTTTGTGGGTCGCGATTTTCCCAGACACCGCTGACATCGACTTCGTCGCGCAGTTTTGGATGGCCGTGAGGAAAGGGGTGTTCGGGGAGGTAGTTTTCAGGCACGGGGGGTTGGTTGGGATTTGCCGGAGGTAGTTGATTTCGGTCGGTGTGGTTGACCGCACCGTATTTGGAAAGAAGTTCCGGGGTCCCATCGCGTTGGTCGTGTGGGTGGGAGAATCCGAAGTAGATCAGAAAGGGATTTTCTGGTTTCCCCGATTGGATCGCAGCATTTCGTGATTCGAGGAATTCGAGGACTTGTTCGGCATGCCATGCGCTGCCCGTCTGGGGAGTTCCACCGCGTTTGGTCGCGTCCTTGCGAATCGCGAATTGTTCATTAGCAGCCTCGTAACTATTCCCTTGTTTGCACGTGCGCATCGTGATGTATCCGGCTCGATGGAATACCGCGGGAATGGTTTGAAGTTCAAGATTTGGTGGGCAAAGATTACGTTCTTTGACTTTCGGTGAGATCGGCAGATGCCACAGGGTTCTGCCGCACATGATCATGTGGCGAGATGGTGTGCAGACGGCCCCAGAGAACGAGCCCATGTGATAGGCCCCATCGATGACCATGCCTTGGTGAGCCAGTTGGTCTAGCACAGGAGACTCGAGTTTCGACATGGGGTTGTAGATTTTCAAGTCCCAGGGGGATTGATCATCGACCAGAATAAACAGGATATTTGGGGGTTTGTCGTAGGCCATGGCAAGGTTGCCAAGGAGCAATGAGGCCAACGAGGCGATCGAGGCCAGCGCGTTAAGTCGGCGGATTATTCCAGATACAGAGGTTGTTGGGGCCATCGTCGCTCCTTTTCGGTTGCTATCGATCAGTTGGAAACCTTAGATTATACAACGTGTTGGGGGGGTGAAATTGCAAGGCCAAGCCGTCGGTTCTTCCCCCGAGCGTTCTCCATTTTTTAAAAGATTGATTTTTGAGCCACCGATGCAACTGAATATCTTAGACGATTTGCAAACCAAGCACCTTACGCTCGAGGCACGGCTGCGGGTCGTCGAGCATGAGCGAATCGAGGTTTCGGAAGCGACCGGACGGATATTGGCCCGATCGATTGTCAATTTTCGCGATAGTCCAGCGATGGATGTCTCGGCGATGGATGGTTATGCCTTCCGATTGGCTGATCTAAAATTGGCGGATCGGAAAAAAGGGCTTGCTCGCGAAAATTCCAAGGATGGAGATTCGGGTGGGAGTTGTTTCCAGGTAACTTCGGTGGCTGCCGCTGGAGCCAGTCGGCTTGGGCTCTCAGCCGATACGGCGATCCGGATTTTTACCGGTGGCGTCGTGCCCCATGGAGCCGACGTTGTCATCCCAAGGGAGCGATGCCGAGAGGAGAGCGACTGCGTCTGGGTGACGATGCCCATCGACGAGATTCCAATCGGATGGAATATTCGCCGCCAGGGAGAGAACGCCAGGCAAGGGGAGGTTGGGTTGCTGGCGGGTTGCTGCATCGATGGGCCAAGAATGTCATCGATTGTGTCGATGAATCTTGAAGCGCAGATCGATGTATCGAGAAAGGTTCGTGTAACGATCATCAACACCGGGGATGAATTGAAGGGGATGGGTACTCCGATCGAGCCGTGGCAAATTCGCGATTCGAACGGACCTTTGCTCGAGAGTATGCTGAGAGCTTGTCCATGGATCGAATGGACCCGGGTCAGCGCTAGGGACGAACTCGGAGAGATACAAACGCGATTGAAGGAGGCGTTGGAGGTTTCGGATGCCGTATTATTGACTGGCGGCGTGTCGATGGGTGATACCGATCATGTGCCTGCGGCGGTTCGTCATTGCGGAGCGGAAGTGATTTTTCATCGTTTGGCGATTCGGCCTGGCGCACCGATTTTGGGTGCGGTAAGTTCGGCAGGTCAATTGATCATGGGATTGCCTGGTAATCCGGTGAGCGTTGCGGTGACCTTCCGGCGTTTGGGATTGGAGTTGTTGGATCGCATGGCCGGACGCTTGTCGGGGCGACGGAAATTCAAGGTTCAAGTTGCCGGATCGGATTCAAAGACGTTGGGGTTGGTATGGTATCGGCTGGTTCAAATTCAAGCCGACGGCAGCGCTTTGTTGTTGGCCAACCAAGGATCTGGGGACATCCGATCGCTAGGGCTTTCGGATGGCTTCATCGAGGTCCCACCCGGGAGTTTGTCGCAGGGGATGTTTCCGTTTTACGATTGGAATGCGGTCTGAGTGGATCGGACGGATCGGACGGATCGGACGGATCGGACGGATCGGACGGATCGGACGGATCGGACGGATCGGACGGATCGGACGGATCGGACGGATCGGACAGATCGGACAGATTACAAAATTGGTGAATTAGGGGATTCGGCCGTCAGCTTGGTCGATACTTGACCGAATGGTCGTTTCATGGGGTTTCCGTATCGTTTTGTATCGCCTTAGTCGTTGAATGTTTCTTATGTCAGATGCCAAGGCCAAGCGGAAAGCTCGAGCATCGCGTCGGCTGCTGTTGGCCATTGCATTGGCATTGGTGGCGTTGAGTAGTGGGATCGGATGCCATTCGATTCGGTGCAAATCGTTTTGGATTGGGCCGGGGGGCCCGATTCTCTCCTGCCTAGCCCGCAGCGCTGATGCCGACAATCACCTTAAGAGTCTGCTTGTGAAGAACCAGGGGATTCAGAACGGACCGTTATCGGCAGGTTGGAGGGTCGATCGGGGAGGACACATCGAGATATTAGGGGTGTCGTTTCATGGTTTTGCTTGGGATCCCGAGGATTTCCAAGAGTTGGTGTTGATCGGACCTTATGGCAATGAGCGTTTGAAGACCGAGCAGATACGCGAGGGGTTAGGGGTGCCGGTGGTCATTGTTCGTCGTAGCGGGCAAAAAGCATCAGGCGAGCGTCACTTGCAGGGGGATCCTCGCGACGCGTTTCTCGGGGAGACTTCGGCATTCGCGGCCACGGGCGTTTTAAGTTCGGATGGTAGCACCATCGACTTTTACAATCCTGTGAGTATTCGCCACATTGAAATCGACGGAGTCGAGGTTCGATTGGCTTTTGACTTGACGGCCAGCATTGCCTATGCGTTGCATTATTATCCGCAGACGCGGTTCCGCGATTTTATCTTTCCAGATCGATCCGAGGATCGATCGCGTTTGACGATGCTTGAGCCCTTCGAGCCCGATAAGATTCCGTTGATCCTTGTCCATGGTTTGCTCTCGAGCCCGGATACTTATGGGGAGATTTACAATTCGTTGCGAGCCGATTCGGTGTTGATGGACGATTACCAGGTTTGGGTTTTCAAGTATGCGACGGGCAAGCCATTTATTCGAGCCGCTAGCGACTTGCGAGAGGAGTTGGATCGGGTGATGGAGCTTTACGATCCGGAGTTGTCCAATGAGCGACTTCGATCGAGCGTGTTGGTGGGTCACAGCATGGGAGGATTGATCACTCGACTGATGATTTCGTATAGTGGGGAGCGAGTTTGGGATTCGGTATCAAGGTTACCGCTGGAGGCCTTGGTGGCCGACGAGTCGGCGCGCGCTTCGTTGGCTGAGCGATTTTACTTCGATCCCCACCCGATGATTTCGCGGGCGGTTTTTATTGCTACGCCGCATCGAGGCAGCAGCACAGCGGGTCGTTCGTTGGGTCGGTTTGCCAGTGCGTTGGTCGTGCAGTCTGACAGTGGAATTGAGCAGATCCTTGCGGACAATCCAGGTGCATTTCGAGAGACGCTTGCCGACGGTTTGCCTACGAGCATCGACATGCTCGACCCGGATCAGCCGTTTTTGAAGATTTTGGCCAGGCTAGATCTGTCCGAGGGGGTAACCAAGCATACGATCATGGGGGTGGGTGGGCCGTTGATGGGGCTATTCCAGACCGACGGATTGGTCCCATTGGAGAGTGCGAAGCTCGATGGGGTGGCGTCTGAGCGTCGGATCCGGACTTCCCATAATGGGATACTCAAGCATCCTGAAACGGGTTTGGAGTTGCGTCGAATACTTTTCGACCACGCAGAAACACTTGGAAAATGAGAAACTCAAGGATTGATTTTCGATTCGAATCTGGAAATTGGATTTCGGTTTGGTAGAACATAGCGAAAGGACTTTCTACCCCTACGTATTTTTACGGAGCATGCATTCAAATGACCAATGGACCTCTCAATCGCAAACTGAATATGGGGCTAGTAGGGGGAGGGCCGGGGTCGTTTATCGGCAAGGTCCATTCGATAGCAGCTTGTTTGGACAATCGAGCGACGGTCGTCGCGGGTGCATTTTCCAGCAATGCAGAGCGATCATTGCAGGCGGCGCCTGACTATGACGTTAGCACGGCTAGGGCTTATGCATCCTATGCGGCGATGTTTGCCCAGGAGTCGAAAAAGCCGGTAGGCGAGCGGGTCGATTTCGTATCGGTCACGACCCCGAACTCGACGCACTTTGAGGTAGCGAAAGCGGCATTGGAAGCAGGTTTTCACGTCGTGTGCGACAAGCCGATGACGTTTGATTTAGCGCAAGCCGAGGAGCTAGCAGCGATTGTCGACAAGTCCAAGACGGTTTTTGCTTTGACCCATAACTACACGGGCTATCCGTTGGTACGACAAGCGCGCGAGATGATTCTCTCCGGGGAGTTAGGGGAGATTCAGGCGGTACGGTCCAACTACATCCAGGGATGGTTGCGGACCAAGCTTGAGGATTCCGATCAGAAGCAAGCGGCATGGCGGACCGATCCGACCAAGAGTGGCGCGGCGGGATGTTTCGGAGACATCGCCACGCATGCTTACAATTTGGGTCGATACATGACTGGACTTTTGCCTGCCGAGATCAGTTGCCATTTGAAGGCGTTTGAGCCGGGTCGCAAGCTTGATGATTACGGGACGGCGATTGTTCGTTATCAAAACGGAGGGCTTGGGACCGTCACAGCCAGCCAGATCAGCCATGGTCGCGAGAACGATTTGTCTATAGAGATCGATGGGACTAAGGGCGCGTTGTCTTGGCGTCAAGAGGAACCGAACGTGATGGTTGTACGCCAGAACGGCCAACCGCATCGACTCTACACGCGTGACCCGAACGCACCGTTTATGAACGCAAGTGGCCGGGGAGCTTGTCGCTTACCCAGCGGTCACCCCGAGGCGTTTTTCGAAGCTTTTGCCAACATCTACTGTTCGGCGTATGATGCCATGGTAGCTTTGGCCCAGGGTGAAGCGATCGAGCGCGTCAACACGGTGTATCCGAACGTTCATGATGGAGTTGAAGGGATGTATTTCATCCAGCAGTGCGTGGCCAGTTCGGCACACGATGGGGCTTGGGTGTCGATGAGTCATCCGCGGGCTCGAAGTTAATCGATGTCGCGACGAGCGATTCTTTTTCCATAATAGTGGGTGCAAGATGGGTTTGTCGAAGCGAATTGCTGCGTTGTTATGGATCGGTTCGGCGGGGTTGGCAGGTCCGAGCCAAGTCGAGGGACAAGATCGCTGGCCGCAATTTCGCGGATCGCAATCCCGAGGGATATCCACCGAAGCGATAAGTCCGGAGGGGTCTGCATCGGACAGCAAGTTGCCGGACCAATGGTCATCGACGAGCAATGTGGCTTGGAAGAAGGACATTGAAGGCAGGGGTTGGTCATCGCCTGTGGTTTGGGACGACAAGGTTTTCCTTACGACGGTGATCAACTCGGAGGCTTATGAGCCGGCCAAGAAGGGGCTTTACTTTGGCGGGGAGCGTAAGGCTCCTGAATCGGAGCATCGATGGAAGGTTCTTTGTTTGGACCTAAAGACCGGCCAGACACTTTGGGAAACGCAAGTTCATCAGGGGGTGCCCAAGAGTTCGATCCATATCAAAAGCAGTTTTGCTTCGGAGACTCCGGTGACCGACGGCAAGCGGGTTTATTGCTGCTTTGGGAGTTTGGGAATATTCTGTTTGGACTTTGATGGCAAGGAAATTTGGCGATCGGAGCTTGAGGCATTGCCGACGCGGTTGGGCTGGGGGGCTGCCGCATCGCCGGTTTTGCATCAGGGGCGACTGTACTTGTGCAACGACAACGAGCGAGCCTCTTATTTGGTTTGTTTGGATGCGGCGACGGGTAAGGAGTTTTGGAGGGTGCCGCGAGAGGAGAAGAGCAATTGGTCGACACCCTTTGTTTGGAAGAATGCGATTCGGACCGAGATCGTCACGGCAGGGACCGGTCAGGTGCGTTCTTACGATTTGGATGGGCAATTGCTTTGGTCATTGAAAGGGATGTCGAGCATCACGATTGCGACACCTTATGAAGCCGAGGGCTTGCTCTACGTGACGTCGGGTTATGTAGCCGACCAGACAAGACCCATTTATGCGATTAAGCCGGGTGCTAGTGGAGATATCACTCTTGCTGAGGGTTCGACCACATCGGACTCGATCGCTTGGAGTATTCCCAAGGGGGCGCCTTACAATCCTTCGACGCTGGTGTATCACGGCCGAATGTATGTTCTTTACGATGCGGGCTTATTCGCCTGTTATGATGCGGCGACAGGCAAGGAAATTTACAGTCGTCAACGGATTCCCAATGGACGAGCTTTTACCTCTTCGCCGTGGGCCTATGGGGACAAGATCTTCTGTTTGAACGAAGAGGGTCAGACGTTTGTGATACAAGCAGGGGATGAGTTCAAGGTGCTCCACACCAACGCGTTCGAGGGGGACGACATGGGGATGGCAAGTCCAGCGATTTTGGGGGATCGGGTATTGATCCGAACCGCGACGCGGATTTACTGCATCGCCAAACCGCAGTAGGATTGAAATCAAGCTCGGTTGGTGCCAGCGGGATGATGCCAACGAGATCGTCGGTATTTGAGGGACGTTAGGTAAATTCGAGTCACGGCAGTGAAGGTCTTTTGATGACTAGAAATCTACCGGAGGATGATTTGCCCGAGGAATTCGACGGGATTTTGCTCGAGTTTTTGCGCAAGTACGATTCCAAGGAAGTCGTCGATCGCGAGGAGTTCCTCAAGCAATATCCTGAGTTTCGCGATCGGTTGTCCAGTTTGCTTGAAACGGTCGATTGGATCGAGAAGATGGCTGGCCCGACCTTGGGAGAGTTGGCCAAACAGGATACATCCACCCTCGCATCGATTGTTATTCCCCTAGAGGGGGGGGCATCGATTGCTGAGGGTCAAGTCGGATTGGTTGAATCTCTCTCGGATGGCCGGGACAAATACGATCCGAATGCCGCGACGATCGACGCGCCACCCAGGCCCCGTCGTGCGGTGGGCGACGAAGTCGGATTCAGTGTTTCTGAGTTTGCTGGCTCGGATGGTGGGATTTCCGAGTTTCCTTCGCTCGACAACACCCAAGCGAGTTTGCCTTTTCGGTTTGGAGACTACATCCTTCATCGCGTCTTAGGGCGAGGTGGGATGGGGGTGGTGTACTTGGCGACACAAACGGCGTTAAACCGCCAAGTGGCCGTCAAGATGATACGTTCTGGGGCATTGGCCAGCGACGATGAAGTCGACCGATTTTACCGCGAAGCTCGAAGTGTTGCGAAGTTAACGCATCCGAATATTGTTACGATCTATCATTGCGGTGAGAGCAACGGCCATCACTACTTCTCGATGGACTTTGTGCCCGGAACGGACTTGTCCAAAATCCTTGCCCAAGGACCGCTTGAGGCCAAGCGAGCCGTCAAGTATGTCATGGATGTGGCACGGGCCATCCACTACGCGCATTCCTACGGGGTCGTCCATCGGGACCTTAAGCCTGCGAATGTTCTGATCGACGAGAGCGATCAAGTCGTGATCACCGACTTTGGGTTGGCCAAGCAGATGGGTGCTGAGCAAGGCTTGACGGCTACAGGGGCGACCCTTGGCACGCCTAGCTACATGTCCCCAGAGCAGGCTTCGGGAAAGAGTGAAGCCCAGGGGATCGCGACGGATGTGTACGCCATGGGGGCGATACTTTTTGCATTGCTCACGGGCAAGCCACCCTTTCAGGCCGAATCGGTGATGCAAACGATCATGCAGGTCATCCACAGGCCCGCGCCGCTGGTCCGGCATCAGCAAGCCAACATTCATGTCGATCTTGAGACGATCGTCGGCAGGTGCTTGGAAAAGCAGCCCGATCTGCGCTACGCATCTGCAGGCCATCTGGCCGACGACTTGGAACGATTCCTCAATGGGCATCCCATCGAGGCTAGGCCGCCGTCGCTTATGAAGCGCGCCCGTTTTTGGTTTGCGAATATTCCGCTCGTTGCCGCACTGACCGGTGGGCGACAGGTCGAGCCGAGCAGATCGCAGCGAATGGCCCAGAATCTGTTTCTTGCGATGGCTGCTGGAATGTTCGTCATCGCGTTATTGGGGAGCTCCCTATGGGATAGGTTTCGCGACGCGAGTCTTCCGAGCCGCATTACCATCGCATCGGGATCACCTGGTGGGATGTACTATGATTTGGCTGGCAAAATCTCCGATCGGATGCGGACAGGCAGTGGGCGGCAACCGACCGTCACGGCCACTGGGGGGTCGATCGAAAATCTCAAGCAATTGCTCGACAAGCAAGCCGATGTCGCATTGATGCAAGAGTCCACGGTACGGGCCGATCAGGTCGCCGTCGTAGCACCACTGTTCTTTGAGCCGATCCACATTTTGATACCCAGTGGTGCAGAGATCTCCACGGTGACGGATCTGAAGGGTCAATCGGTGGTGCTAGGGAGCAAGGATTCCGGAACGCGTCAGGCAGCCTTGAAGCTACTGAAGTACTTTGGTCTGAGCGAAAAGGACATCGACATCGTCGAGAGCGATTGGAACACGCTGGGTGTCCGAGAGCGTAGGTTGCCGATGTTTGCGGTGATCAAAGCCGAGCAACCTGGATTATCGGAGTTGATCACCTCGGGCGAGTATCGATTGCTATCGATCGCCGACGCACCGAGCATGACGCTCGCCGAGCCGATGTTCCGGCTGTATCAATTTCCGGCTGGTTCGTACCGAGGCAGTGTCGAGGCTCCGGTCAGTTCGTTAGCGACGGCCGCATTGATGGTCGTCCGAAGGGATGCCCCATCGCGTTTGGTCGAGGAGTGCCTCAAGGCTCTCTATGAGACCAGCGCGTTGGCCGATGGATTGATCGCCAAAGAGATGGCCGCCGAATGGCAAGGTTTACCTTACCATCCTGCGGCCCGCAGATATTTTCAAGAGGTTTCGAACCGACTCGATCCGATTGACTAGACCATTGCAACAGGTCGATCGACTTCGAGTTGGTCGCAAACTCGGTCGATGAGTTGATCGATGGTGAAGGGTTTTTGCATGAATTCGTTAGCGCCGGCCGAGCGAAGATCGGCGATCTTGTCTGCTTCGACCATACCGGAGATGCAAAGGATCTTGACGGTGTCCATCGTGCGATCCGAGCGGACGCGTTGGCAGACTTCGCGACCGTTGATGTCCGGGAGCATCACATCCAGGACGACCAAATCGGGACGAAATTCCTTGACCTGCATTCCAGCATCGAAGCCGTTGTTTGCGGTTCGGACTTCGAAGCGTCCATCGCGTTCGAAACCGTCTCGCATCAGATCTACGAGGTCTTGATCGTCATCGACGATCAGCAGTTTTTTGCGGCCGCTTTCTAGAGCGTCCGTTGGAATCCCGTTGTCTTTCATGAAGACAAACAGGTGGTCACGAGGAATCCGACGAAATCGGCTCCCGGGGACTCGAAATCCTTTTAATGTTCCGTTATCGAAGCAACGGATGATCGTTTGTTGGCTGACCTTGCAAATCTTGGCAGCCTCGCCGGTCGTAAATACTGTTTTTGTAGTGGACATGGAACTCAACCATCCTTGTTGAACACACTCAACCTAAATCCGCTTGGCAGGTCTATCCTGTAACGCTGACCAAGCTCGCCGGTTTTACCGAACTTGCCCTGGCCTTGGGCGGAGAATAGCGAACCCAAAGAAGCCAGGTCAAGACGGATTCAAGACAAGTAGATCAAACAGTTTCCGAAGAATAGGGAGTTCCCAAAGATAGGGATCGTGGGCGAACTAGGCCCGGAGGGCTAGCCCAGTACCTTGCTAGCCCAGGACCTCGCTAGCCCAGGACCTGCAGCTTGCCATGGTCGTCGCAGTGGCCATTGTGCTGGTGGTGCAAGTGGCCATCGACAAGGTAGTCAACATGGTCGCCGTGAGGGACCGCAGGGTGACCGCAACCTGGGCCATGCACGTGATCGGCCGGGTGAGCCGAGCAAACATGTCCGCCGGTGCAGGAAGCTGGGTTTTGGGTCGAGACCTCCAGGACATGCTCTTCGATCACCCCGTCGAGGGTCGGGTGGTGCAAGTGTCCATCGTGGAGATAATCGATATGTCCATTATGTTCTACGGCCGTATGGCCGCAGTCTTTGCCGTGGACATGGTCATGGTTTTCGTGATGGTGTGACATTTTCAGAGCTCTCAAATGCTTTCGTAAAGGAGGAACCAAAAGGGAAAAAAGGTGTTTTCAAGCCGTAGGGCAGAACGTGCAGTCGGTTTCGCTCCCGTGAGCCAGACCGTTTTCGATCAACGAAGCGATGTGATTGTCGGCTAGCGAGTAGTAAATGTGCTTGCCCTGCCGACGGGTACTCACGAGCCGTTCGGCTCGAAGGAGTTTGAGTCGTTGGGAAATCGCCGGCAGGTTGTCTGAAAGACCGGTGGTGAGCTCCGTGACACACATTTCGCGTTTGGCTAGTAGGGCCAAAAGTTGCAGGCGGCTAGCGTCCCCCATAGCGCGGAAAATCGCTGCGGTTCGTTTGCAAATTTCCTGGTCGATCAGAGGCATCGGTCTGTTGAGCTCCGGATGCTCTAGATCGCAGCAATCGCGCTCGTCGGATGCATCCTCGGTTCGGTTTGTATCCATAGGATCCACCTTTTCGCCCGCATGTTTTGCCTAAGTGCCCGGGTTTGCCCCCCGCAACATTCAACCACTTGGTTGATTGATTGAATCTTAGGACGGTTGATGGAACTGTCAAGTGTTATTTTGGATCCAAGAGCTATGGGGATGGCGGGTCACTGTAAGGTCCGGTTTTTCTTGACATTACATCAGGGATCCGTACGATTTACAAAGTATGCCAAACGGCTTGCTGTAGACTAAAGCCATCTAGAGTTTCTGGATTTGTGATCCATAGGACTTCTAGCCGAGTGGCCCGAGTCCAACGTTGCCTCGTAAAAAACTTATCTGCCGGAGAGACGCGAATGAACAGAAGCATGATTCAAAGACGCAGGGGCTTTACGCTCGTCGAGTTGCTCGTGGTGATTGCGATTATTGGGGTTTTGGTTGGATTGCTTTTGCCTGCGGTACAAGCGGCCCGGGAGGCGGCCCGGCGGATGTCCTGTGGCAACAACATTCGTCAAATCGCTTTGGCCTGTATCAATCACGAATCGGCACGCAAGCAGCTGCCAGGGAGCGTGGGGAGTTACACTGCGTCTCGCGACATCATCACCGATCCTCAGCCCAACGCCCCTTGGTCGCCCGGTCAGGTCTCTTGGATGACCAATGTGCTTCCTTACATTGAGCAAGATAGTTTGTTTCGCAATATTGACATGACGCGCGACGTGAGCAACGACCCACGGAATGTGGGTGGCCCAACGCTTCCCACGGTCAACTCAAATCCATGGATTGCCCAACAGCGAATTTCGTTGTACCGATGTCCTAGCGATACAACCCCGACCGTCCTTCCCTCGCGGGCGGAGCGTACGTCCGGTGGCCAGCAATATGCGGTGACCAGTTACAAGGGAGTCGCAGGGTCGAACTGGGCTTGGGGTAATTTCTTTACTACCAATGATTCGAACTTTGGGTCGGATCCTTACTTTAAAAATAACGGCAATGGGATCGGCAATGGCAACGGGATTTTCTTTGCTGGCTACCTAGGACCAGCGCCCGCACCGGTACCCTCGAACAACAACTACGGAGTGCCATGCAACACGTTGATCGCGGCCGTTAAAGACGGACTGAGCAACACCTTGATGGTCGGCGAATCGGTTGGATCGTTTACCAGCCACAACTGGTGGTTTTGGTTCAATGGTAGCGTCGCGACCGTAGCGATCCCTTTGAATGCTCCTGCTGTGTGTTCACAAGCAGCCGGTGTGCCGTTGCGAAAAGGCTACGAGAACTGCTTTCTGGATTGGCAGAACAATTACGGATTTACGAGCGACCACTCGGTAGGAGCCAATTTTGCAGCCGCCGATGGGAGCGTACGTTTCATTTCGAACACCATAGACGTCAATACGTATCGCGCTTTAGGTGGAATGGCAGAGGGCTACATTTCTGGCATGCCGGAATAGTATTTCTTGGCCTCCGTCGGCTTCATGCCGGCGGGGCCATGACTGACGGCTACCGAAGGCCTCGCGACACCCTTCTATTTCATCTTTTTCTTCCGCCCGAAGGCGGAAGAAAAAGAAAAGGCGCTCGGGCGGGAGGCGCCTTGGTAGCTGCTTAGTTACGCCTCCGCCGGGACGAGCCCGACGGTAGGCTTCTTGGCCTCTGTCGGTTTTATGCCGTCGGGGCCTAGACTGACGGCTACGAAGGCCTCGCGACACCCTTCTATTTCATTTTTTTCTTCCGCCTTCAGGCGGAAGAAAAAGAAAAGGCGCTCGGGCGGGAGGCGCCTTGGTAGCTGCTTAGTTACGCCTCCGCCGGGACAAGCCCGACGGTAGGCTTCTTGGCCTCCGTCGGCTTCATGCCGGCGGGGCCATGACTGACGGCTACCGAAGGCCTCGCGCCACCCTTCTATTTCATCTTTTTCTTCCGCCTGACGGCGGAAGAAAAAGATGAAGCTCTCTCAGGGGGGGACTGGTAGCTGCTTAGTTACGCCTCCGCCGGGACGAGCCCGACGGTAGGCTTCTTGGCCTCCGTCGGCTTTATGCCGGCGGGGCCATGACTGACGGCTACCGAAGGCCTCGCGACACCCTTCGCGCTTTAGGTGGAATGGCAGAGGGCTACATTTCTGGCATGCCGGAATAGTATTTCTTGGCCTCCGTCGGCTTCATGCCGGCGGGGCCATGACTGACGGCTACCGAAGGCCTCGCGCCACCCTTCTATTTCATCTTTTTCTTCCGCCTGAAGGCAGAAGAAAAAGATGAAGCGCTCTCGGGCGGGGACGCTTGGTAGCTGCTTAGTTACGCCTCCGCCGGGACGAGCCCGACGGTAGGCTTCTTGGCCTCCGTCGGCTTCATGCCGGCGGGGCCTAGACTGACGGCTACGAAGGCCGCGCGCCACCCTTTTATTTCATCTTTTTCTTCCGCCCGAAGGCGGAAGAAAAAGAAAAGGCGCTCGGGCGGGAGGCGCCTTGGTAGCTGCTTAGTTACGCCTCCGCCGGGACGAGCCCGACGGTAGGCTTCTTGGCCTCTGTCGGTTTTATGC
>JAPLNM010000034.1 GCA_026692845.1 Planctomycetota bacterium
CCTTGAGTAACGCTTCGAAGTCTTCAGGCTTCATTGGCTTGGTAGGCCTTACTACGCCATGTGTCTTCAAGCTGCCGTCGGGATTGACACCCTGCTGAATGATCTCAAGTCCTTCTGGAATGCTAATGACTTGATGAGGACTATTTTTCTTCACGTTTGGATCGGCTGGGTTGGTGTTGATGAAAATAGTGCATCATACCGTGTTGAGCGATGAACGGTGGCGATGTGCGATAGCAAAGCAATCCGCAGCCATTCGCCGCAAGTATTGACTCAAAACGACCAATTCGATCTGAGTCGTCCTCGAGCATTAAGACAATCGGTTTTCTGTTCATTGCACACTCGCTTTAACGTTAATTGTCTTCCCAAGGAGTTTCTGCTCCATCAGAGATTTCCATACATTGTTGATTCAGGCAACTCCCAACTTCTGGCAGGCTTTCAGGCGTGAATTGATAGTGACCCGAGAGGTTGTCGTACATGGTGACAACCCCGTTTTCAATAGTTATCTCTCCCGCACCAATCACAAGCTCGTCACCTCCTAGAACATCAGGATGGTTGTGGCCTTGGTGAGGTAAGATAAAAACGTGACCAGACGTATCGATAACATAGATATAGGTTCCAACCAACACCAATCGGGCCAGAACTTTTCGGACCGCTATCTCAGCCCGCGCGCGTCAAAAATCCCTAACCTAGTTCGAATCCTACCACCTCTGCTGCAAAACCAACTGTTTTCCCTGGAAAAACGAAGGTTTCGAGGCGAATCTGGCGACTCACTGGACTGCTCATCAGGGGGCAAGGCAGCGCACTAGAGTTGTTGATTTATTTGGGCAGCATGTGCAAGCATGCACGTGTATGGACGTGCAGGAAAGCCAAAGCAATTGGCCAGAAATGCGAAAAACCCTAGTAAAACCAGGGTTTTGCAGCGGAGAGGACAGGATTCGAACCTGCGGTAAGGAGTTAACCCTACGCCGAATTAGCAATCCGGTGCTTTAGACCACTCAGCCACCTCTCCCGATGCCTGTACTTATCGTCGGTTTTCTCCCCGGCGATCCAATAAAGACAAAACCATTTTTGCATGTTTTCGCCTTTTGGCAAGACGTTTCGAGCAAGAGGTTACGAGCTAGATTTTTACCGTGCACTATTTTTACCGTGAAACGGGCACTGCAAAATTTCACGAACCTACGAATCCGCAAGCAAACCTCAAAAAATGGGTCGATTGTTGGTCATCGAGGGCCGTCGAACTTCCCTTCGGTATCTGGATCTGCAACCGAGCCTCGATCGGGATACAACGCCACGACGTTGGCAAGCAAAATCAGAACTCCGCCACTTAGCAATCCCCAAGTAACCTGCTCGTTGGGGTACTCGATCCCAGAGAGCAACGAGAGCATGCCGGGAAGAAACAGTGCCCAACTCGACGCGAAAACCGGCTCTAAACTATAGATCACTGCGGCTTGTGCGGCCGTGACCGAGGGCTGGAATTTGTTCATCCAACCGAACGCAAGCAGCGAGCAAAGGACTGCTAGCCCCAAGAGCGAGATCAAAAAAATCGGACGCATCGAAAGACGCACCCAATCGAAAAACTCCATTCCCGGCACCCCGGTCTGCTCCTTGAACGATGTGCCCAAAATCAGACCCACCGTGATCCAGCCCAAAACCGATGCAGTCAAAAACATGCTCGGAGTGACCGCCACCGAATCGATTTTCTTGCCGTAATGATCGAGAAACAAAACCTGAAACGCAAAAAATACCGAGCCCAGGGTCGTGAGCGTATCGCCGATCGTCCAACGATCGGCTGCGTCAGTCGCCAAAGCGAAACCGCTCGGAGTTCGGACCACAAGCCCGGTGAGAATGACCACCCCTAGGACGGCCAACGCGATCCCGAGAACCATCCACTTCGTGGGGTACTTGCGAAAGATCCAGGCTCCAAACAAGGGGGTAAACACGGCCGTCAGGCTCGTGAGAAATCCGCTGCGGGATGCAGGGATGCTCGCCAATCCGATGACTTGAAGGACCAAACCGCAATAGAACATCACGCCGATGTAGAAACCTGCAAGCCATTCGCGAGGCGTCGCGCGTCGGACCAATGAGCTCCATACGAGGCACAAAATCAGCAGCGCCAAGGTAAATCGCGTCGCGATCATCCAGGCTGATACCAGGACGCGGAAAACCGTGCTTTCGTGCTGAGGGGGAACCCCAAAATGCAGGTCGCTCATCTCGTTGAGTACCTTGACCACAGGAAACGAAAACCCCCACAATGCATTGACGACAATCAACGCGATTACGGGAACCCATGGAAACGATTTTGGCATACCGGTGCGATCTTTTTTGCGTGTCAGGCTCTGTGTGTCAGGCCCTAGGAGTCTAAGGAAAAATCGAGGGAATCAGACTGGGTGACCAGCGGCCAGCCCGGCGCAACGGACCATCGTTTCCATGCTCGAAGTGAGAATCGTCTCGACGCCGGGCGAATAATCGAAGACCTCGACACTGACCCAACCGGAATACCGGATGTCATGCAATGCTTGGAATATCGGAGCTTGATCGACATCCCCCATGCCAGGCCCGAGCTTGTTCGGGTCGTTGGCATGGAAGTGAATCAGCAGGTCTGCATTGTCGCGTACGATCTGCTCGATCGCTTGCCCTTCGCTGCTCATGGCTTTGACGTCGAGGTGCAAACGGACATTGGGGCTGGCGATCGCTTCGATCATCGTTCGAGCTTCGGATGCATGATTCAGAAAGTTCCCTTCCTGAGGCCCAAGTGGCTCGATGGCCAAGCGAACTTGGGCGGCCCGCAGATCCCCGGTAAGCTGTTCGAGGACATCGACGGCGTTGGCCATTGCTTGCTCATGCGTCATGGGGGGAACAAAGTTCCTTTGCATCGGCGAGCCGAGCACCATCAAATCGCCCCCGAGATCCGAGCACAGTTCGATCAAGCTTTTGAAGTAATCGGCCGTCTTGCTTCGGACCGACGCATCGTCGGTCGTCAGGTGGAAACCATCGGTTTTGGCCAAGAGCCAATGCAGGCCGATGATTTTGAGCCCCAAGTCTTCGACCATCGAGCGATACTCTCGACGGGTACTTTGAGAGATTTTTCGGCAATCGAGCCCCAAAGTAAACGGTGCGACTTCCACACCGCAGTACCCAAGCTTCTTGGCAAGGGCCAGTCCCTCGCGATGCGAGGTGCCTTCAAAGGTCTCGTTGCAAATTGCGTACTTCACTTGGCGATGGCTCCGGTGCTGGTTGAGTGAGCGATTTGGTTCGTGGGCGATTTGTGCCAGCCATCTAATCAGCTAGTCGTCTGATTGTTAGGCTGGTCGGTAAGCAGATCGTCGGCCGGGTGTTTGTTCAGTCGTAGAACGATAAGGGGTTGAATTTTAGCCCTGGGGCCCGGCGTCTTGGACCCCAAAACAGGAAATGGCAATAGGAATTGCATGGGGCCCGACGGGTGATTTACTTTGGATAGGCGAAGAATTAGGATACACGGGCATCGTTTTGCTTCGGTCCCTTCCACAGTCCAATCCCTCCCAACAATAACGAACTGCCATGCAATCGATTTCGTTTCGCAAAGGTCACTCGGCACATCGAACCCTAAAGCACCTTGCCATCGGCTTGCTATCAAGCAGTGGATTGATCCATGGGTTAGCGGCTTGTGCCTATGGCGCAGAGCCTACGGCACCGAAGAAGATCGTCTTTATCGCCGGGGGGCGAAGCCATGACTTTGGCTCCCATGAGCATTATGCTGGCTGCCGGATCCTTGCCGATACGGTCAAGAAGACGGTGCCTGAGGCCGAAGTCGAGATCCTTCGCAACGGTTGGCCTGCCGACGACTCTGCGTTGGACACCGCCGATGCGATCGTGATTTACTCCGACGGTGGCGGCGGCCATCCGTCGCTGCCGCATTTGGGCCGCATCGACAAGCAGACTTCAAGAGGGGCCGGTCTGGTATGCATCCATTATGCGGTCGAGGTACCTAAGGACCGCGGAGGGCCGGAGTTTTTGAATTGGCTCGGTGGTTATTTCGAGACGAATTGGTCGGTCAACCCGCATTGGACCGCCAAGTTCGACAAGCTTCCCGAGCATCCGATCACCCGTGGGGTGAAGCCTTTTGAAACGCGCGACGAGTGGTACTTTCACATGCGTTTCCGAGAGAATCTCCAAGGTGTCACGCCGATCCTTTCGGCGATTGCCCCGGAAAGCACGATGGACCGACCCGATGGAGCCCACAGCGGCAACCCCGATGTTCGTCGCGCTGTGGCAAAGAAAGAGCCTCAGCATGTGGCATGGGCTAGTGAGAACCCCAATGGCAGCCGCGGGTTCGGCTACACCGGCGGGCACTTCCATTGGAATTGGGGTCGGACCGAACCGACTCGGTTGGTTTCCAATGCGATTCTTTGGGCAGCGCATATCGATGTGCCAGCCCAAGGATCGATCATCGAGACGCGCTCGGCCAACGAGCTTGTCAAAGACCAAGACGAACCGGTTCCGGGAAACTTCAACCCGGCCGGAATCGCCAAAGAGTTTGGGATTCCGATCGGCGAAAAATCCAGTGCAACCCCCAAGTCCAAGGGTCGGTTGCTTTTTAGTTCTCCGGTGCTCACGTCGAAAACACCCGGTCATCGCGTGGATGCCGATGTGGATGTCCAGGGGGTCAAGAAGCTGTATATGGTCGTTTCGGCTGGCGAGGATGGATTCGCATGCGATTGGGCCGATTGGATCGAACCGGTTTTGATGACCAAGTCGGGTCAGATATCGCTTTTGGAGAAGAACTGGGTCTCAGCAAGCAGCGAGTGGGGGGAAGTTCGCAAGAACGCCAATGCAGGTGGAGGAGAGTTAAAGGTCCTCGATAAGGTAGTGCGCGGCATCGGTACGCATGCCAACAGCACGATTGTTTTCGATTTGCCCGAAGACGCCTTGAGGCTCAAAGTCGGATGTGCATTGGATCAAGGGGGCGTGACGCAAAATGGCGGGGCCTCGACGACGGCCCAGTTTTACATCGCTGCCGAGGGACTGCCGCCTGGGGTTGGGGCCAGTCAGCCACCGCTTGAGGGGCGCGCACCGGAGAATGCGGTTTCGGGACTGACGGTCGCCGACGGGGTTTCAGCAACGTTGGCAGCATCCGAGCCGATGCTCAAGAGCTTGACGAATCTGGATATCGACCATCGCGGGCGTGTATGGGTGTGCGAGGTGGTCAATTACCGCCGGCACAATGGGCAGCGGCCCGAGGGGGACCGGATCTTGATCCTCGAGGACACCGATGGGGATGGGGTAATGGACAAGACCAAGGTCTTCTATCAAGGGCGTGACATCGACTCGGCGCTTGGGATCTGCGTTCTAGGAAATCGCGTCTTGGTCAGCGCTGCACCTTATGTGTTCGAATTCATCGACAACGACGGCGACGACATTCCCGACAGCAAGCGGGCGATCTTGACCAACACCGGCGATCCCCAGCACGATCACTCGGTCCATTCGTTTGTTTTTGGTCCGGACGGTAAGTTGTATTTCAACTTTGGAAACACCGGACATCGCCTGTGCGATACCGAGGGCAAACCGATTTTGGACCGTTGGAACCGACCGATCGATGATTCGGGCAAGCCTTATCGCCAGGGGATGGTCTTTCGCTGCAATGAGGACTTGAGCGACATGGAGGTTCTGGGCCATAACTTCCGCAACAACTACGAGGCAGCGGTCGATTCGTTTGGAACGCTATGGCAATCGGACAACGACGACGATGGCAACCGAGCCACTCGCATCAATTATGTGATGGAGTTTGGAAATTATGGTTATGTCGACGAGATCACCGGAGCGGGTTGGCAAAGCGAGCGGACCAATTGGGAATCGGAGATCCCAGAGAGGCACTGGCACCTGAACGACCCGGGCGTTGTTCCGACGATGCTGATCACCGGAGCTGGATCTCCGACGGGGATCACCGTCTACGAGGGAGAATTGTTGCCTGAGGTATTTCGCAATCAGGTCATCCATTGCGATGCGGGTCCGAATGTCGTGAGGGCTTATGTTACGGCAGCCGAGGGAGCGGGCTATTCGGCGAAAATTGAAAATCTCGCTGTAGGCGAAATCGACAAGTGGTTTCGGCCTGCCGATGTGGCCACCGCGCCCGACGGATCGATGTTTGTTACCGACTGGTACGATCCAGGGGTTGGTGGACACAACATGCAAGATCTCGAGCGAGGGCGATTGTTCCGATTGGCTCCCGAGGGAAGCAAGTACGTCGTGCCCAAGTTCGATTTAAGCACCGCCAAGGGGGCCGTAGCCGCCTTGAGAAACCCATGCAACTCGGTTCGCTATATGGCTTATCAAGCTCTGATCCAGATGGGCAAGACCGCCCAAGAGGAGTTGCTTGGGATGTCCAAGGATTCGAATCCGCGGATGCGAGCCCGATCGCTCTGGTTGCTTGCAAAGCTCGACAGCGCGACGGCATTGGGGATTGCGGCCAAAGATAGCGATCCAAATGTACGGACGGTTGGAATACGATTAGCGCGTCAGGCGCGGATGGCGACGAAGGATTACTTGCCCGGTTTTCTGAAGGATCCATCGGTGGTGGTCTTGCGCGAGGCCGCCTTGGCATTGCGTGAGGATACCTCCGAGCAGATGCCCGGTTACTGGGCAGAGCTAGCGAGTCGATTCGATGGAGAGGATCGATGGTACCTGGAAGCTTTGGGGATTGCCGCGACGGACCGTTGGAGCGATTGCTTGACGGCTTATCAAGGGCTACCCAAGGACGGGACGCTCACCGATGCGGCTCGATTGATCGCATGGCGGGGTCGCGGGTCGGTTGCATCGTCGATGCTAGGACCATGGCTAGGAGCCGAGGGGCTTGGGGGCAAGGAGCGACAAGCGTTGCTTCGCGCGACGGATTTCCTCAGCGGTGAGGATCGTCAGCGTGCCCTTAAGGCCTTGCTTGAGAACAAGGATTCCGCCTTGGTCATCGAGGGGCTATTGCGGATCGATGGCATCAACGTCAACGAGGATCCTCGGTTGGCCGACTTGGTACGTCAACAGGTCAAGAAGCTCGGCAACGATCCATCGCAATTGAAGTTGATCCAGCGGACGAAGCTCAGCGGGATGGGCGAGCATCTGCTCGGCCTAGCGACGGCTTGGGGAGCTTCGACGCAAGCATTGCAAGCGATGGATTTGGCGTTGGAGAGCGGCGCGGCCGAGTCACTTGGTAAGGAGCTCATGGTCCAAGATCCCAGCGAGCGGGCCGTGGCCTTATCGAAGGTGCTTGCGTTAAGCAATCGCAAGGAAGCGATCGACCTTCAGAAGAAGCTCTTAGAGAGCAACGCAGTGGCCAAGAGCGTACGGGTCGAATCGGCCGTCGGGTTAGGACGCAACAAGTCCCACCATGGATATCTGATGGATTTGGCCAAAGCGGACCGATTGCCTGGCGAGAGCAAGTCCTTGTTGGGTCCGACGCTGCGGGCATCGGACAACGCACAGATCCAGCAAGCGGCCGAGCAGTTGTTCCCCATGGTCAAGACATCCCAGCAGCCTCTGCCACCGCTTGAGGAACTCGTCAAGAAGCGAGGCAATGCGGGCAATGGCAAGAGTGTTTATTTCGCTGCCGCGACATGTTCGCAGTGCCATATGGTAGGGACCGAGGGGAAGAACGTCGGTCCGAGCTTAACCGAGATTGGCAATAAGCTCACCCGTGAGGCGATGTATGTGTCGATATTGGCACCGAGCGCCGGGATCAGCCACAACTTTGAGGCTTATACGGCCCGGACCGACGATGGCGAGGTCATCACCGGTTTGTTGGTTTCGAAGACCGCCCAGGGGGTAGTAATCAAGGATTCCAAGGGGATCGAGCGCTCGATTGCGGCTAGTGAATTGGCGGAGATACAAAAGCAGGAGAAGTCGCTCATGCCAGAGAATCTGCAGGAGTTGATCAACGAGCAGGAGTTGGTCGACGTGGTCGAGTATTTGATGACACTGCGCAAGTAGGGTTCTGGCTGTTCGTCGTGCTCGATGGGCGCTGTTTAAGCCTACCGTCGGGCTTGCCCCGGCGGAGGCGTAACTTGCAGCTACAGAGCATGAATTCGGCGATCCGCCTCAGCCTTTTCTTCTCTTCTGCCGCCTTGCGGCGGAAGAGAAGAAAAGACTCGCAACACGGCCCCTGTAGCTGTCAGTCTTGGCCCCGCCGGCATGAAGCCGACGGAGGCCAAGAAGAGCTCGATGGCTGTTTGAACTGCGGCGATGCCGATCGTTGATCGAGGCGGTTCGTGAGAACGTATAGACAAAAGGCCGAATTGCTACAGCAGATCGCTTCGATTACGAGCACGATCACCGTTTCACTGAGCACGAGCACGATGTTGTTGATCCATGCCGGATCGGTAGCGCTCACGCCGCCGTGCGTTCGAACCGAGGGGTATCGATGGGTGTTTCGACCAAGACGCCCGATTGCATTGTGTAGACTTCGTCGGCCAGGGCGATGAGGGCTTCACGGTGGGTGATGATCAGGATGGTCATTTGCCCTTTCATGGCTTGGAGCGTCTCGCGAATTTCGAGTTCGCTGGCCATGTCGATTTGGCTCGTCGATTCATCGAGGATCAGGATTTCAGGTTTCCGTAAGATTGCACGCGCCAGGGCGATGCGTTGGCGTTGACCACCGCTGAGTTTCTGGCCGGCTTGTCCGACGATCGTCTCGTAGCCTTCGGAAAGAGAGTTCGTGATGAATTCGTGGGCGTGCGCCAATCGGGCGGCCAGTTCGACCTCGTCTTTGGTCGCGTTGGGGCTTCCGTATTTGATGTTTTCGAAGACCGAGCGATTGAACAGTTCGGTGTTTTGACTCACGAGAGTCATGCGTTGTCGGATATCGCTCAGGGCAAGATCGCGCAGATCGATATCATCGAGTTGGATAGAGCCGGCGACGGGGTCGTAATAGCGGCAAAGCAGTTGGATCAGGGTCGATTTTCCGCTTCCGTTGGAGCCCAGAAGGGCGACGGTTTTTCCGAAGGGGATTTCCAGCGAGACGTTCGATAGAACCGGTTGGCTCGGGTGGTAATGGAAGCTGATGTTTTTGAGGCTCAATTGGTGGTGTCGCCCCAGGAGAGTTTTCGGATCGGCCGGAACGGGCAGAATCGGTTTTGCGTTGAGGATTCCGTAGAGGAGTTCCGAGGAGACCATGCCTTGGTAGATCATCACCGAGACGCCGGAGAGTTTGCGCAGAGGATCGCTTGCTCCGATCAGCAGTCCGAAGAAGATCAGCAGGTCGGTCACCGACATGGGCGAATCGCAGACTTTGAGGAAGAACAGGTGGGTTTGTTTGTTGACGACTAGGTACGCGCCTGCGCAGACAGTGATCGCGACCATCGCCACACCGATCATTTCGGTGAAGGGTTTTCCGATGCCGGTCCAGAAGACCATTTTCAGTTGCACGCGTTTCATCTCGTTGGTGCAAATGCGAAATCGGTCGCGTTCGTGGGGTTCCATCGTGAAGGCTTGGACCGTGAAGATATTGCCGAGGGCTTCGAGGAGGACTTCGTGGAAGCCTGCATTGCGTCCGAGGATACTCGCAGCGGCGCGACGGATTTTTCGATTGAAGAAGACCACGATCGCCACGAGAGCCGGGGCCAGTACCAGCGAGAGCAAAAGCAGACGCCAGTTGATCAAGCTGGCCATGATCAGGCACGAGGCGATGCGTAGGGGTTCTCGGATCGCCGCGCCGAACAGATGGATCAGGCCGGCGGTCAGACCGTCGGCCGCGGCGGTGATCGCAGCGAGCAGTCCGCTGGTTCCGTAGGCTTGGTAGGTCTTTCGGTCCATAGCCAGAGCCGAGTCGAAGACGCGCATGCGCAAGTCGCGCACGATGCTTGTCGAGACATGGCCGATAAGCAGATCGTTCGTAAGCATCAGGGCGTGTTTGATCAGGGTCGAGACCATCAGCAGTCCCATGATCCAGCAGATGGTTTGGAAGGGGTTTCGGGGTAGGAATCGGTCGGCCCAGGCGACGAGTCCGAGTTTATAATCACGCGTGCTGAGGGCTTGTTTGGCCCTGCGTTCGATCGGATCGCGATCTTTGGGGGAAAGCGCAGGATTGGGTTGAGCGATTTGCGATTCGAGGGCTTTGGCTTCGGCATCGGAGGCTTGGGCACCTTTTTCGAGCCAGGACTGGATCGATTCGCCGTTGAGGGTCATTTCGACCACAGGATAAAGCGCACCGATGTTCGAGCCCCAGAGAAAGGCGATTCCAACCGAGCACAGGGTAGCCAAGATTAGGGCTGGAGTGTGGTGTAGCGAATCTCGGATCGCGTTCCAAAACGGTTTCATGAAAATCTATGGGGCGTCGGACAAGGGAATGGATTTTGGGGCCGTGGCCCTGAGGGCTATTCGCAAGGGTGTCAAAATAGGGGATTTGCTGTCAAGACCAACGTGTTTATTCAAAGCAAGTACAATGCTTGCTTTGAATTCATTGACTGCATTTCAAGTCGGTATTGGGGATCAGAGCACAGCGCATGAACAGGTTTGGGAGTTGGTTATCGAAGTACTCGATGGTGTTGGTCCTATTGGGATTATGTGCTTTTTTTTCGGCGATGACGATTCGCGAGCAGCAGCCGACGCCCCAGGAGGCCGTCGAGGAGGTCTGGGGAGGGCAGCGAGCGCGCATGGATTGGGGGACGGTGGTCGTTGGGAGTCAAAGTCCGGAGGATATGGATTTTGCATCGGCCTTTGAGTTGGCATGGAAGATCGCTGGGGTGCGTACGCCTGAGGATCGCATTTGGATTGGCACACCGCAGGAGATCCGTCGGAGGATCCAATCTCAGGGCAACAGTCCGTTGGAATTGATCTTGGCTCCTGGGGCTCGGAATTGGGTGTTGTTTGAGGACATAGAGCAGAAGTTTCCGGATCAGAGGCTCACTCTCAGGGTGGTGGGCGGAACGCGTTGGCCAAATTTCCTTAAGCGTCAGAATTTGATCAACGTGGTCAATCGGATAGTGGAGATCGGGATATTGGCGGTGGGAATGACTTTGGTGATTTTGACTGGTGGGATCGATCTTTCGGTCGGCAGTTTGATTGCGTTGTCTTCGGTGGTCACGACCACGTTGATCCGCGATTGCATGGGTGGGACCGAAGCGACGGTGGGTGGATTGTTCGTGGCGGGAATGTTGGGAGTCAGTCTGTGTGGGTTGTGTGGGTGGATCAATGGGGGGTTGGTTGTCGGCTTTCGGATCCCTCCATTTATTGCGACGCTTGGGATGATGATGATCGCCAGCGGATTGGCGTTTATGATTTCGCAGGGGCAATCGATCGACAGCGTGCCAGCCTCGTTTGTTTGGCTCGGCAGGAGCCGATGGTTGGGGATTCCCATTGCGGTGTGGTTGATGCTGGGGATTTTTGCGATCGGGCAGGCCGTGATGGTTTTGACGACCTATGGTCGATCGATTTATGCGATTGGCGGTAACGAGTTAGCCGCGCGGTTGTGTGGGGTTCGGGTCGGATGGATCACCGCGAGTGTTTATGGGGTATCGGGGCTATTAGCGGGTTTGGGCGGGCTGGTCATGGCCAGTCGGCTTGGGACAGGTGATGCGAAGTATGGGGCGACGGTTGAGTTGAGTGTGATTGCTGCCGTAGTGGTAGGTGGGACATCGTTGCGGGGGGGCTATGGCACGATGATTGGAACGCTCATCGGTGCGTTGACCATTGCGGTGATTGAAAACGGCATGAACCTCATGCAGCTTGATAGTTATGTGCAGAAGGTGGTATTTGGTGCGATCCTATTGTTTGCGGTGTTGATCGATCGACTAAGGCATAAAGGTTGATGAACAAGGCCGCGTCATGAATCTCAATTCGAACGATAATCCTTTTGAGCCTTCGGAGATCTATATCGCTCCGGAGGTAAAGTCGCATCGCGTGCTACACAGTCCGTTGGTTCTATCGATCCAGTGGACGGTGGTGGTTTTGGTGAATCTGATCGTTCCCTGTTTGTTGGCTAGCAGCATGACCGGGCCGATGGGCAATTGGGGGATTTTTCTCGGGGTTCTATTGGTATTGCTCTTGGGATATTTGGCCAGCACTGCGATCCCCATGGGGGTTCTGATGACCGTTCGAGGAGGGATTTTGGTCGCTCTGTCGCAGTTCTTCCCAGTGCTCCACATAATTGCTGGCTTACTGTCGATCGAATTTTATCGCATGACCGGAATCATTGATGCCGATTTGCAAGGTCGGGGGAAAGTAGGATTTCAGGGTGCATTGCTTTTGACGGTCACTACGGGTGGGATTCTGCTTTTGGTCAGTTGCGGTTTGGGGGTAATCCTTCGGTGGATCACGCCGAATCGTTGGTGGTTATCCCAACGACTGCGTCGTGAAAACGAGGGTTCCTAGTCGGCTTGTCGGAAAACCTATCGAGGATGGCTCGGCACTTGGGAACCGAACGCTAGAATTGGGCTCCGTAGCGGTGATGACAAGTCGATAGCGATGGGTTTTGGCGTTTGGATGACTTGAGATTTCAGGATTTTCCTAGGGGTGACGAATCAGCAGATGAGACACAAGTACGGAGTGATAGGATCGGGAGCATTGGGAGGGTTTTATGGTGGGCTCATGGCCCGCGCCGGACATGAGGTTCACTTCCTTTTTCATTCGGACATCGAGCATGTTCGCAAGCACGGCCTGCGTGTTGACAGCAAGCTAGGAGATTTCCATTTGCCCAGGGTCAACGCCTATGGGAGTCCAGGACAGATGCCCCGATGCGATGTGGTGTTGATCGGATTGAAAAGTACGCAGAACCACTTGCTCGAATCGCTAGTCACCCCGCTTTTGCATTCGGACTCGATTGTGCTTGTCTTGCAAAACGGCTTGAATGTCGAGCAGGCAGCTAGGTCTTTCTTGGGTTCAACGCAGGTCGCCGGTGGATGTTGTTTCTTGTGTTCGAACAAGGTGGGTCCGGGGCATATTCGCCATTTGGATTATGGACGGATCGTGTTTGGAGCTTATCGGGGGATCGACGGCAAAGATACCGGTCCGGAGGCGCATCGGCTCGAGCAAATCCGATCCGACATGGTCGCATCGGGAATCGAGGCGCACTTGACCGACGATTTGCCCACGACGAAATGGAAGAAGCTCATGTGGAACATTCCGTTCAATGGGTTATCGGTTTTGCTCGATGCGAGTACCGATGCGATCATGGCCGATTCGGATTCGAGGAGCTTGGCAGCCCGGATCAGTGAAGAGGTTCGGCAGATTGGGTGTGCGGCGGGCTGCTTGATCGAGCCGAGCTATGTCGATTGGGTGATCGATCACACCGATGACATGGTCCCTTACGATAGTTCCATGCGATTGGACTATTTGCATGGTCGTCCCATCGAGGTCGAGGCCATTTATGGGAATGCCTTGCAGGAGGCCGAGCGTTGTGGGTTTCCGGCTCCAATCGTCACGACGATGTACCAGCAGTTAAAATTCATGGCCTCGCACCGCAAGGCCTCCGATGGAATGGTAAGTCAATAGAACAAGTCAAGAAAGATCGGGAGAGGCTCATGGTCAAAAGGATGTTTGGAAGATGGAACTTGGTGTTGGTTGCCGCGAGCTGTCTGGTGGAGTCTGGGATGGCTCAGGAAATGCCGGTCGAGTCGGCAGCCACGGTCGAAACGGCGTGGAAGTTGCCCGATGGGGTTACCTATGCGCGCAAGGTTCGTCAGGATCCCAGGCCACTTCAAATTCATTCCATAGAGATCGACATGCGGGTGGCCAAGGTATCCTTTGCGGTGGTACCGGGTGAGGATCCCGATGGGGATGGGCCCGCGGAGGTGGCTTTGGCGAGCCCCAACGATTTAGCGCAGAAGGTCGGAGCGATCGCCGCGATCAACACGGCAGCTTGGGCAATGCTATTGGACCCAGAGACCGGCAAGCCTGGCAAGTACAAAGTTGGCGGAGCGGCCGACATCAGTGGTTGGGTCTCGCAGGGCGAGCGGATGATCAGTCCACCCCAAGGGGGCTATTGGTCCGTCTGGATGGACGGATCGAATCGAATTTCGATGGGATTGATTGCATCCCGAGAGGAGTTGCAAACCAAGCGGATCGATGCGAAATGGGCTGTTTCGGGATTCCGGGGAATTCTCAAGGATTCCAAGGTGCTTGTCGAACCCCAAGAAGTGCGTCATCCGAGAACTGCCGTAGGGATTTCCGCCGACGGAATGAAGTTCGTATGGTTGGTGGTCGATGGCAGGCAAAAAGGTTACAGTGAGGGAGTCAGCGAAGAGGAATTGGCGAGATTGTTATTGGAAAGTGGTTGTACTCTCGGAATCAATCTCGATGGAGGAGGCTCCTCCTCGATGTGGATTCGCAATGAGCGATCGGAGCTGGTGGTTGCCAACCGACCGAGCGATCCGACGGGTGTCCGTCCGGTTCCCGTGATCCTCAGTATGATGGATAGTTCCGAAGAAAGACAGAAAGATTAAGTCAGCGATGGGTGGAAAAATTTTGAGGGTGTTGGTCACCGGTGGTGCGGGGTTCCTCGGTTCTCACCTATGCGAGCGCTTGGTTGAGCAAGGGCACGATGTGCTGTGCTTGGATAATTTCTTCACCTCGCAGAAGAGCAATGTGTTTGCGTTGCTCAAGAAACCAAATTTTGAGCTGATACGCCATGACATTACGTTGCCGATATTCCTAGAAGTCGATCAGATCTACAACTTGGCTTGCCCTGCGGCTCCGGGACATTACCAATACAACCCCGTAAAGACCGTCAAAACTTCGGTGCTTGGAGCAGCCAATGTTCTTGGGATGGCCAAGCGTTGTGGAGCCCGCGTTTTGCAGGCAAGCACCAGTGAAGTCTATGGAGACCCTCAAGTGCATCCGCAACCGGAAAGCTATTGGGGGAACGTCAATCCAATTGGAATCCGATCCTGTTATGACGAAGGCAAACGCGTAGCCGAGACACTGTTTATGGATTACTCCCGGATGAATAAGGTGGACGTCCGGATCGTCCGAATCTTCAACACCTATGGTCCTAGGATGCATCCTTTCGACGGTCGCGTCGTGTCGAACTTTATCCGCCAGGCATTAAGGAACGAACCGATCACCCTTTTTGGCAACGGGCAACAGACGCGATCCTTTTGTTACCGCGATGATTTGGTCGACGCGATGATTCGCATGATGAATACCGAGGGATTCACCGGACCGGTCAACATCGGAAATCCCGACGAATACACCATTGGCCAATTGGCCGAGTTGGTTCTTGAATTGACCCAAAGCCGTGTGGAGGTTCGGCACTTGCCATTGCCGGCGGATGACCCGACGCGTCGGCAACCTGACATCACCCTTGCAAGATCCAAGCTTGGATGGAACCCCACGACACCCTTGCGAGAGGGTTTGACCAAAACGATCGAGTGGTTCCGCTCGATCGACATCGATTCGTACCGCCCTCCAACACCGAACTTCCGTTAATCCTCCCATGGGAATCCCAACTCCTGGTACTTATTCGATGCCTGTAACGCGTTCGGCGTCTTGGACGATCCGAGACCGGGTATTGGTGTTTGGCCAGACCCCCTTGATCATGGGGATCTTGAATGTCACGCCGGATAGTTTTTCCGATGGTGGGAATTTTTACACGGTTCAATCGGCGGTCGATCGAGCCCGGCGGCTCGAGGACGATGGGGCGGATATTTTAGACATCGGCGGTGAGAGCACGCGTCCTTACAGCCAACCGGTCAGTGCTTCGGAGGAACTCGAGCGGATCGAACCGGTGCTTGAACGCTTGCAGGGACACGTATCGATTCCGATATCGATCGATACGACCAAGGCGAGTGTTGCAAGGGCAGCGATTGGATTGGGAGCATCGATCATCAACGACGTTTCGGGGCTCGAGGCCGACGAGCAGATGCTTACAGTGGCAATGGAGAGTTTAGCTGGAGTATGTGCGATGCATCGGCGGGGGACCCCTCAAACGATGCAAGACGATCCGAGCTACGAAAACTGCGCCGTCGATATCCTTCGATATCTGATGGATCGTGACATGCAATTGCGGCATGCAGGCCTTGCGCCCGAGCGGATCTGTTTGGATCCGGGGATTGGTTTTGGCAAGTTGCATGAGCACAACCTCGCGTTGGTTCGCTCGGTGGGTTTATTTCATCAATTGGGAAGACCGCTCTTGGTCGGGCATTCCCGCAAGGGGTTCATCGGCAAGTTGCTCGGCAGCAAGGATCTGGGTCGAGACTACGGAACCTTGGGGGTCTCCTTTGCGTTGCATCTTCAGGGAGTCCAGATCCTTCGAGTGCACGATGTGGCGGGCCATGCGCAGGCCTTTCGATTGTTGGCAGCGTGCTAGAAGCCTTCAGAGCGCTGGCAAAGTAACGCTAGCAAACCCGCCGCTTTTTTCGTAGGTTTTCTTCATTTCCCTCGGATTGGACTGGAGAAACAGCGCGCGGGTTTTCTAGACTCGGCCGCAACGATCGGTTTCCATACAGGAAGTATGTGGATCGACCGAAGACTCTTCGAAAGACAGCGAAGCATGGATGCGAAGCGATATGGCTGGGGCTTGGGCCTGGCTTGTTTGTTCTTGGTCGGGGCGATTGAGACCCCTGCCGTTGGCCAGCAGTTTGCCCCACGGATGGCCAGTCCGGGTAGTGTCGTCAGTGCACCGACTTCGAATGCGGGGGTACTGGGGCAGCGTTTTTTGGTAGAGACGCAGCATTTCCGAGTAACGAGCCAGGATCCTGAGTTTGCTAAGCAAGTCGCGACGATGGCTGAGGCCTACCGCAATCACCTTGCGATGCACTGGCTCGGGCATGAGCTTACGCAGTGGCACGAAAAGGTACCTTTGATGGTCAACACCAGTCCGAATTTGCCGGCCAGTGGCGAGACGAAGTACACGCTTGTCGGGGGTACGATCCGATCGATTCAGATGGTAGTCAGCGGCACGAAGGAGCGGATACTCGATAGTGTTTTGCCTCATGAGATGACCCATACGGTGTTGGCCACGCATTTCGCGGCCAGTGGAAAACCGGTGCCCAGGTGGGCCGACGAGGGAGCTTGTACGACCGTCGAGCACTTGAGCGAACGCAGCAAGCATGACGTGATGTTGGTGAAATTCCTAACAGAGAGTAGGGGGATTCCATTTTCGCATTTGTTTGCGATGCGTGAGTATCCGCCCGACATGATGCCTTTGTATGCCCAGGGTTACAGTTTGTGTGCATTTTTGATTGCCCAGTCTGGACCCCGAAGGTTTGTTGAGTTTCTCGAGCGTGGCATGCCATCGGAGAATTGGGTTCAAGCCGTCGAAGAAGTTTACGGATATCCCAAGTTGGGGAGTCTGCAAACGGCTTGGAATGCTTGGGTCTACGATGGTGGGGGCGAGGTAAGTCCTTACACCGCCGTCGCCTTAGGGTATGTGACGAATGTCCCGAAGGGGAATTTTGCGTCGGTTCCGAATTCAATTTTGCCGTTGGTTCCGGTCTCTGTGACTGGGAATCCACCGGTATCGATTCGCGCTAGCCAACCTGGTCCTCAACAGACCGTCGGTGGTGCGATCCTACGTTGAAAATCCTTGCTTTTGCAAAGCGGGTGAAGATGCGCAAGCTAGGTAAAACGTTCCGAAAGTTCCTATTTTACCATTTCGAGTAAATTTGCTTTCTGGCTAAAACTTGAGCTTGCGTATTCCGAGTCAAGAATAGTATTCCCAGCAGCGTGTTGGGTATCCCCTTGGAGCGATAAAGGAGTGTCGCGTTGAAATCTCTAAATCCCCTCAGAACGTTTCGGCTCTTGACCGTGGCTTGTGCGGCAACCTGGCCGAGTGTTGCAGCAACAGTTGCTATCTCGACCACGTCTGAGCGAGTCAGCGCAGCTTCCGCCGAGTGCACTTCCTGCTTTGGGTGTTCCACCCTTGACGGGCAACACGGCGCAAGCGGTTCCACCAGCGAGTGCAACTCCAAATCCCAAAGAGCAATGTCTTGCGTTAGCCGCGCAGGCCAAACTAGCTCTCCAGAAAGGGGAATTGGTCAACGCAAAGCGATTCATCGATCAGGCGTTAGCCTTGAAGATCGCCGATGCGGAATTTGCTTCCAGTATGATTAAGCCTCGCGAAGTCTCGATGGACATCGACCGAGCGATGCGGTTGCGCGGTATGGACCCGAAGGTCGCGATGGCGTCTGCGGCTCAGGCTCCTGGCAGTCCTTTGATGAATCCATCGGCCGGTCGCGTGACGACTGCCGGTGGTTTATCGGACCGAGCAAATGCGGTCCAATCGGGTCTTTATCAGCCCGGTTCGGATGGCTCCAAGATCGCTCAGGCCAGCAGTCAAGACGGCGTTTTGGCTGCAGATCCCCAGGTGACAGGTGCCCAGTGGTACGAGCGAGGGCTTGAAGCCTTGGCACGCGACGACCGGGACGGCGCTAAAGCGTGTTTCATCAACGCTTGGAAAAAGAAGGACGAGCTCGACGCCAATGCCCGCGTGCAACTCAAGGACAAGCTGGCTTATCTGCAAAGCCGATCTGAACCTGAGGCCGTTTCGGCTGTTCCTTCTCAAGACCGAGAAGCCATACAGCGCAAGCAGCGACTTTTCGCCGAGGTCTCTGGAGAGATCGCCGAAGCGGAACGAATGGTCAATGAGAAGCCCTATGAATCGATGGATCGGCTCAAGAGTCTCCGCACTCGCGTCTCGCAATCGGAGGTCGATGGGGCCTACCGCAAGCAGATGCTCGCGATGGTCGACCGTGTGATCAACAACGTTGAATCATGGATGGAAACGAATCGCTCTTCGATCGAATTGGAGCAACGCAACAAGCAGATCGAAGACCGCATCATACTCGATGAGTCGACGCAGGCTAAAGAGGATGCTCAAATTCAGACCTTGGTCGATCAGTACAACGAGCTGATGGATGAGCAACGCTTCGCAGAAGCCGAAATCATCGGACGCAAGGTCGAGGAGATCAAACCGAATTCCGAGATCGCCACGATGATGCGTGGACGTTCCGTGATCGAACGCCGCGTCGCAGAGCAAAAAGAAATCCAGGCGATGAAGGAAGAAGCGTTGGTCAACAGCTTTACCGATGCAGAACGAGCCTCGGCGACTTACCTGACCGACAGCCAACCCCTTCAGTTCCCACCAGTCAAGGAATGGTATGACCTCAAGAAGTACCGTGACAAGTACAACGACGAGTCGCTCAAGCTTCAACCCTCCGAACGTCAAATACTTGAACTGCTCGAAGAGCCGTTCTCCGCTTCATTCGAAGAGCGTCCGCTAGCCGACGCGCTTAAGACGATTTCGGAGATGACCGGCTTGATCATCTTGATCGATGAACCTTCGATCGCCGAGGAAGGACTTCGATCCGATCAACCGATCACGCTCGACCTTCGAGGAAACCGGATCAAGCTCAAGAACGTTTTGAAGAATATGCTTGAGCCTTTGAATCTGACCTACGTCGTCAAGAACGAGGTGGTCAAGATCCAGAGCCGACGCTTCATGCAGCAGGAAATGTACAGCAAGACCTATTCGGTACGAGATTTAGTGATTCCGATCGCGAATTTCATCTCCGATAACAATTCCGGTTTAGGTGGTGCCTTGCAGGCGGCCTATCAAGCTCAAGACAGCTTCGTGGCGGTCAATGTTCAAGAGCAAGACGCCATGGGATTGCGAAACAGCAAGCTCGCGACCATCCAGCCGAACACGGATGTTTTGGCACAGTTTGCTGGGGTTTCCCCCGGTGCGGCTGGAAACGCTGGTCTATCTAGGTTCGGTTCGGATCCGATGAACGCCAATGGAACCGCTGGTGTGCTCGGTGGAGGTTCGATGGCCAACTTCTCGGAGTTGATGGCACTGATCGAGTCAACCATCTCGCCCGATGTTTGGCTCAACGCTGGCGGCACTGCGACGATGAGTCCGTTCCGACAGAACCTAAGCTTGATCGTGAATGCTCCGCAGGAAACCCACGAGCAGATTGCCGACTTGCTCAAGAGCCTGAGAGCTTTGCAGAACCTGCAAGTGACGATTGAGGTTCGGTTCATCAAACTCTCGGATAGCTTCTTCGAGAAGATGGGCGTGAACTTCCAAGTTCAACTCGACGACAACACGAGAAATCGTCTTCCACGAGAAGATTCCGGACCGTCGGTCGCCATCGGTGTGGAAACCGATCCAGGTAGTCCAAATTCGTTGATCCCAACGGCGGACTTGGACATTCGATTGACCCAAGGTAGCTTTGGGACGACCATCCCAAGCTTCGGTGGATTCGACCCCGGTGCAGGTAGTACGATCGGTGTGGCGATCTTGAGCGATATCGAAATGTTCTTGTTCCTACAAGCGGCGCAAGGAAACAAACGATCGAACGTTCTACAAGCTCCGAAAGTGACGATGTTCGACGGCCAATTCGGTACGATCAACGATACGACATCGCGACCCTTCGTCTTGGGCTATGCCCCAATCGTTGGAGATTTCGCAGTCGGTCAGCGACCGATCATCGTGGTCTTGAACGAAGGAACGCAAATGAACGTTCAACCTGTGGTTTCTCCCGACAAGCGATTCGTTCGCTTGACCATGATGCCTCAGTTCACTCGCCTCGGAGCGACCGATCGTCAGTTTACCTTCCAAGGTAAGAAGAGTACCAGGACCGGCACGAGCATCTTGAATCCTTCCAACGGTTTGCCGTCCGCAGGTCGGAACAATGAAGAGGAGATTGTAGAAGGTATCACCGTTCAGCAGCCCGCCTTCTCGGATACGAGCGTCAGAACGACGGTGACGGTTCCAGACGGTGGAACCATCTTGATGGGTGGTATCAAACGACTATCCGAAGAACGGATCGAAAAGGGAACGCCCATCCTCTCGAAGATCCCTTACATCAACCGATTGTTCAAGAACAACGCGATCGGTCGAGATACCGAAACCTTGATGTTCACTGTTACTCCTCGGATCATCATTCCTGAGGAAGAAGAAGAACAACTCGGAATCGCGACCCGTCGCCCGTAGACTCGCGGCGGTAGGAACGATCTGAAAGACATGCGAAAAGTTTGGGCTCAGCTCAAACTTTTCGCCTTTTAACCCCTGGGATTTGTTCGCCAGGTCCCTGCCCCCCAGAATTGCTACAATGCACTTGTCGGTTTACCCAACCGTTTATCCAATCGTTTGATCAACCGTTTGATCATCCATTAGCTTATCGGAGTATTCGCCCATGTCCCACGCCTTTGGTTGTTTTGCTGCATTGGCCCTTGTGGCAATCCCCTGCTGTGCAATGGCTCAGACGGATCGAACCGACCCATCGCAACTCAGGCAGTGGCAGTCGGCGGTCAACAGTGGTTCGGTCCGCTCGGATTTCCGCGATGCCAGCGGTCGTACGACGGGCAGTGCCACCCGATCAGGGGATCGGATTACATTCCGAGACTCCAGTGGGAGAACCACAGGAACGGCGAGCATTCAGGAAGGGCGAGTGACATTCCGCGACTCCAGCGGCCGTAGTGTGGGTGCGAGCCAATCGAGTTCGGGCCGTACGCAATTTCGCGACTCGAGTGGCAGGTCCACCGGTTCGATGTCCTTGTCTGGCTCATTGAGCCGTGGCTCGACCAGCAAGCCGTCGACCAGCAAGACGTCCCCTGGAAAAATGCCGACTGGAAAACCGCCTGGTTCGCCTACCAAGAGCCCATCGACGAGCAAACCGCGGCGTTAGGCTTGGCTTAGTTAGGCTTGGCTTATTTGTTGTGAAGTTTTTCTGGTGTCCCGGATATGATTCGGTTGTCGGGATCCTCGGGGGGCTTTTCGAGCGACAGCAGCGCAAACAGGTCGGCCAACTCTTGGGGGGATAACTGAGCTTCGATTCCTTCGGGCATTAAAGATTTTTTGTCCTGTTGGTAGGTTTCAATCTCTTCAGCCGGCACCCGGACTTCCTTGCCCCCCTGGGTTTTGATGACCGTCAGCCGATCGTCGCGGGAAATTAAAAGGCCGGTCACTACGGTTCCATCGGTGGTACGCAGCGTTACGGATCGATAAGCCTCACCGATGACCAAGCTAGGATTGAAAACGCTTACGAGCAACTGATCGAACGAGCCACGGCCGTTGGCAGTGATATTGGGACCGACTTCGATCCCTTTTCCGTGCATGACGTGGCATTGGCCGCAGATGCGTTCGTAGGCGACCCAACCTCGTTGAGCATCACCTCGTGTTGAACCTTGGAGTTGCTGGCCCATCATTCGAACGATCTTTTCCCGTTCTCGAGTTCCGTCGACATCGACGGTGCCGAAGATTTTGGCTACGAGCGTTTTGGCGTCGACGGAACCTTGGGTTGCTAGCAGTCGGATACGGTTGGGGCTGAGCAATTCTTTGCGCAGTTTGCCATCGGCGATCCACGAGAGCAGAACCGAGGCTGTTGGATCGCGTTGGCACATACGTTCGGCGATAGCTGCTTGCAATTCGCTGGCCAGCGAAGGAATCCGTTGGGCGAGTTTATCGAGGTCGGACTCCTGGAATTTTTCGATTCCAAGATCGATAACGGTCTGTCTCCAGGCTCGATCTTCTTTGGAACCCTTGGCACCTTGTTGGAGCATTTGGTGGAAGACTTCGGTCGCCGTTTCCGGGGATTCGTTGACGATCAAGCCGAGCAGGACTTGGCGCACCGAGGGAGGTTCTTGAGGATCCAAAACCGATCGTTTTGCCACGGAGTAGGCCTGCGGGTGACCGACGAGCAACCCGAGAAGGATCTCTTGTTTTTCTAACGGATTGTTGGTGCGAAGTTTCTCCCAAGCGATGTTCTCTTGGGGGGTGTAGAATTTTCGCACGAGTCGTTGAAGTTCGATCGGATCGAAACCACGATTCAAGGATCGATTCAAAAGGGGCTGCAAGATCGCTGTTGCGAGTCTTGGATTATTCTTGCGAAAGTGCTGAAATAGCGAGAACAGGTCCTTGATCACGCCGATTTGGTCTTGATTGAAATTTGAGTTTGGAAGTTGGTCTGTCCAAAGCGCAGCGAATCGCGGCAGCATGGTATCCAAGAGGGCCTCCGGGGGACTTGTCGAGTGCAACGATTGCTTTACGATCGCTTCGCGCGCATCGATGGCCACGGGCTTGAGGTTCTGCCAGACGATCCGCCCGAGAATTGGATCGGGTTTTGGACCTGCATCGACGTGGCGGGCGATGTCCAGTTCGGTGGCGATCCAAGCTTCAGTGTTTTCCACTGCGCGATGGAATTTGGGCGCAGCGACTGCGACTTGGACTAGCACCCGAGGGTCTGGGTCGTTGGCCAATGCACGGCAGCGTGCGACGATCGATGGGTTGGCGGGAAACAGATCGCCGGCAAGGCGTATGGCCCAGGCTCGAACTTCGGGGTTGTCCTGATCGAGCAGGGAGTTGAGGAACGCTTCGCGAAGGGCTCCGGCACCTGCCAGCGCCCAGATGGCGTGCAGCTTTGTTTTAACAGAGGGATCGTTAGCGACGAGGGTTTCCAGGGCAAGGGCCATCGGAGAGCCTTGGTCGATGCGACGCTCGGCAAGTTCCAGTTGGGATCTTTGCCGAACGAATAGATTGGGGTCCGAAAGAGCCGAGATCAGCTCGGGTTCGGTCAGTTTCGAGATGTCTTGGTAGCTGGGTTTTGGTCGCTCGGAGTGTACGATTCGGTAGAGTCTACCGTGTCGGCGGTCGACCCCTGTAGGATCTGCCGAAGCATCTTGGTAGCAGTGGTATCGGTCGTACCAGTCCAGAACGTAGAGGCAACCATCGGGTCCGATCTTTTGAGCTACGGGCATAAACCAAACATCGTTGGCCGTCAGGAAGTCCGGTTCCGCAAAACCTTGATATGTCGCCCCTGCGCGTTCGATTCGATCGGAATTGATGCATCCTCCGTGGATGTTCCCCATGTAGAGTTTATTGCGGTAGGGCTCTGGATAGGCCTGCGAGTCGAAGAATTCGATCCCGCAGTAGGCTGCCATTTGATGCTTGTGCTGGACGATCGATTCGGCCCACCAAGTGTTCGGGGGATAGGGTCCTCCTTGGCGGAGATAATATCCGCTTTCGGTCAGGTGCCAGAGGTGATCGATGACACAGGCGCTGATAAAAGAGCTCCCCAGGGAGTCAAAGGCGATCCCCCAGGGGTTGCTGGTTCCCTCGCAGAATATTTCAAATTTCTTCGTGCGGGGATCGACGCGGAACATCGCGCAGGTGAATTCGTATTTTCGGCCATCTTGTTCGATGACCGAAGGATTGAAAACGCCGTTGAGCCCGTAGAGGTATCCGTCGGGTCCCCAAGTCAAGGCGTTTGGAAGTTCGTGGGTATCGATTCTACCGAAGCCGGTCACGACGACCGTCGATCGGTCAGCGACATCGTCACCGTCGGTATCTTCTAGGAACAACAGGTCTGGCGCGTTGGCAACCCAAACGCCTCCATGCCCGACGGCGATGCCCGAGGGAATATTCAGTCCTTCGGCGAAGACCTTGACACGATCGACTTTTCCATCGCCATCGGAGTCGGTGAGGATTTTGATGCGATCTTTACCTGGCCCAGGTTCACGGCGAGGGTATTCGAAGCTCTCTGTGACATAGATTCGGCCTGCATCATCAAAGGCCATTGCGACGGGGTTTTGCAGATCGGGTTCCGAGGCGACGAGTTCGACATGGAATCCCTCGGGGACAACCATACGCGACAAGGCCTCGGTGGGACTCAGGGGCGGTCCGGGTGGCATGGACTGTGTTCGTGGAATGAATTCCTGTGCTTGAATGCTACCGGCCAGTATGGCGAGCCAAAGCATCCAGAGTGCAGTTTGCAGGCCACCGCGGCGGGTTTGATCCACGGATCGTTGGCGGGTGAAGGGTTTCAAAAGCATCGCGATCGGGTCCGTAGAAAGAGAGAGGTTGGATTTGGGAGCGCATCGCATGCGAGCCCATCGCTTTGAAATGCATCGTATCGGATCACAGGGGTTTAAGTAGGCTAGCTGCGGCTCGGTCAAGAACGAGCGTAGTGTTTGGATGGCGTTTGAGGATCGATCCGGGGACTAGGTTGGATGTGGGGCCTTCGACGCTATCGCGAACGGCCAGGGCTTTGCGTTCATCGGGAACGCTGCAGATGATTTTTTTCGACTGCAAAATCTGGTGAATAGTCATGCTGATCGCGTGGGTTGGAACGTCTTGGAGGGATGCAAACCAACCTTCTCCGACCTGTTGATTGCGGCAAGCTTCATCGAGGAGTACGACATGGTAGGCTTGGGTCGTTTCGAAATCCGCGGGCGGGTCGTTGAATGCTAGGTGACCGTTTTCGCCGATCCCGATCAGTGCGACATCGACGGGTGATTTCAGGAGGTCCAGGGCGGCTTGTTGGCAGACGACTTGGGGATCGCCAGTGCCATCGAGGAAATGAAAGGATCGCAGAGGAATTTTGTCGACGAATCGGGATTTGAGGTAGCCGCAGAAGGATGCACGATGGTCGGCGGCGATACCGACATATTCGTCTAGGTGGAAACCATCGACGCAAGACCAATCGATTTGCGGTTCGGAGCTCAGCGCATCGAGGACCTCGAATTGGCTCGACCCGGTTGCGACGATGATTCTGGCTTGGCCATGCTCGGCGATGGCGCTGCGGAGGATCATGGCAGCGAGTTTGGCCGAATAAGCACCCATTCGGGGTCGGTCGGGTTGGATGACGATATCGATGATGGCACCTTGTGGCTGGAACGTTTCTGGGACTCAAACGGGCTGTTTTTCCAATGGAAACCATTTTAGCACAGCCGCAGGTTCGGTTTTTTGCCTACCCGATTTTTGATGGATCGTTTAGCATGATCGCATTGGAATTTCAGCAACGACAACTCGGAAAATTTTAGGACAGGGTGCATGAGCGGTACTCGATCGCAGCGCGTGGCTTTTTTGGGGATAGGGTTGATGGGCACGCGCATGTCCTGCAATCTGCTCAAGGCCGGCTACAGTGTCCATGTTTACAACCGGACGCAGTCGAAAACACAGGAAGCTGTCGAGGCCGGGGCGATTGCATTTGCCACACCCGAGCAAGCCTCTGAGGGGGTCGAGGTGGTCATCAGTTGCGTGACCGACAGCCCAGATGTCGAGCAAGTATTTTTTGGAGAAAACGGCGCGGTCCTGGGCGCATCTGCCGGGACTTTGTTCATCGACATGAGCACGATCAGCCCGAGCGTATCGGTTCGCATCGGAGAACGAGTTGCTCAGCAGGGTTTTCGATACCTTGAAGCACCGGTCACCGGTGGGACGATCGGCGCCCAGAATGGGACATTGAGCATCTTGGTGGGTGGATCCGATTCGGATTTTCTAGCCGCCCGTGAGATCTTTGAGGCGATGGGCAAGACCATCACCCATTGCGGTCCTTTGGGGGCTGGCCAGGGGGTCAAGCTCTGCAACCAAATCATGGGGGCGATGAATCTGCTCGGTGTATGCGAAGCGATGTCGCTGGCCCGTGGACTGCAAATCGATCCGAAGATTCTCGTCGAGGCATTGGGTGGTGGGGCAGCCGCGAGTTGGGCCTTGCAGAACCTCGGTCCAAAAATCTGCAAAGGCGATTGGAGCCCAGGATTCATGGTTGATACGCAGCAAAAAGACATGCGTTTGGTAGCCGAGTCTGCCGAGAACGCCATGGTATCGCTGCCTGGATCCGCACTGGTAACCCAGCTTTGGCGCAGTGCGCAGGTTTACGGCCATGGATCCGAAGGCATTCATGCGCTTGCCAAAGTACTCGAACGACTCTCCAACCACACACGCTAGTCCAAGCAAACAAAGATCACTCCATGAGCGACCGCATTGAATCCTCAAGTTCCGAACCGAATTTCCAGGGCCTTCGCGTCAGCGCCCTGGAGAGTCGACGCCGCGATGAATTCTCAAGGCTCATCGAGCGCTTTGGCGGAACACCCACCGTCAGCCCTTCGATGAGAGAGCTACCGATCGACAAGAACAAAGAGGCTGTGGACTTCGCGTATCGAATCATGACCGGCGAAATCGGCCTGGTGATTTTCCTTACAGGCGTCGGGTTCAAACATTTTCTCTCAACGGTTGAAAAGCATGTCGATAGGCAACGGCTGCTTGATTCTCTATCCGATATCATCACCATCGCACGCGGACCGAAACCCGTGGCGGCCATGAGAGAAGTGGGACTTCAGGCTAGCTATCGAGCCCCCGAGCCGAACACATGGCGCGAAGTCCTCGAGTTAATCGACCAAAACATCCCCATTTCCAACGTCACGATCGGACTTCAAGAATATGGCGTGACGAATCACTCGCTCATCGCTGGTCTAGAAGCACGCGGTGCGAACGTCGTGAGTGTGAAGGTATACCAGTGGGATTTCCCGGAAGATACCGATCCGCTCAAAAGGAACATCGAATCGATCTGCCAGGGCAATCAGGATATCTTGATGTTCACCAGTGCTCACCAAGCAGTCAACCTGCTTCGTATGGCCGATCAACTCGGCTGCGAGTCAAAGCTTCGAGAAGCACTCGATCGTTTGGTCATCGCATCGATCGGACCGACCACTTCGGAAATGTTGCAGCATTTAAACCTGCCCGTAGACATCGAGGCGAGTCCCAACAAGATGGGGCAACTGGTTCAACAAACATCTCAAAAGTGCCATCGGATTCTCAAGGCCAAACGGTTCACTGCAACGGTCTTGCCCTCGAGCCTCAGCGGCTCGGCCAAAGAAAAACTCGGAAGGCTAGGAGGGAGTTTGTCGCAAAGCCCGTTCCTCCAAGCCTGCTATCGCCAAGCCTCCGATGTCACGCCGATTTGGTTGATGCGTCAAGCAGGCCGGTACATGGCCGAATACCGTGCTGTGCGCGAGAAAGTATCCTTTCTGGAACTGTGCAAAAACCCTAGTCTATGCGCCGAGGTCATGGTCACGGCCGTCGAGAAACTCGGAGTCGATGCAGCGATCATTTTCTCGGACCTTTTGCCAATCCTCGAACCGATGGGATTCGACCTAGAGTTTACCCACGGAGACGGACCGGTGATCCACAACCCGATACGTCAAGCCAAGGACATCGACCGTGTCGCGAGGCTCGAGTCGATCGATGCGCTGCGTTTTGTCACGCAAACCGTCGAGCACACCCGCAAAGCTCTGCCCGAGCGGATCCCGGTAATCGGATTCTCAGGATCCCCTTTTACACTAGCAAGTTACATGATCGAAGGTGGATCGTCTAGGAACTTTCTGCATACCAAGTCGTTGATGGCCAACGATCCGATCGCTTGGAATGTCCTGATGGAAAAGCTCGTGGATTCGATTTCGCTTTATCTGAACTCCCAGATCGTCGCCGGAGCGCAGGTCGTGCAGCTTTTCGATTCCTGGGCTGGTTGCCTGTCCCCGAACGATTACCGTACGCATATTCTACCGCACATGACGCGGTTGCTCGAGTCGATCATACCGAACGTGCCGGTGATCAATTTTGCGACCGGAAACCCGATGCTCATTTCCTGCCTTCGAGGGGATTCCAGGACCGTCGTAGGGATCGATTGGCGAGTATCGCTCGATGTCGGATGGGACATGGCAGGTCCGGATAGGGCCGTCCAAGGCAACCTCGATCCGACGATACTTTTCGCAGGAATCGATACGATTCGTGCGCATGCGAAGGGCATATTGGATTTGGCTGCAGGGCGCCCAGGTCATATCTTTAACCTCGGGCACGGGATCCTTCCGGGTACCCCGGTCGACCACGTGATCGCATTGGTCGATATGGTCCATGAGATGACCGATCGGCGAAATCAGTGACGGAAGCCTCGGTAGGCTCGAAGTCTTAGAGAGTTCCCGACGACCAGCAAGCTCGAGAGCCCCATGGCCAGCGCAGCGAGCATTGGGGAAAAGGTCCAGTTGGTCCACGGAGAGAGCCATCCGGCAGCCAGTGGCAGAAGGATCAGGTTGTAGCCGAAGGCCCAGAAGAGATTTTGGTGGATGTTTCGCATGACGCTGCGGGCCAGTCCGATGGCCAGTGGAACCAAAGGCACAAAACCCGATGCAAGGACCACATCGGCGGTCGATACGGCGATCTGCGAGCCATTGCCCATTGCAATACCGACATCGGCGCTGGCCAAGGCCGGCGCGTCGTTGATGCCATCGCCAACGAAGGCAATCCGTTCTCCGAGGTCGCGGTACTGCTGGATCTTGTTCCCTTTTTCCTCGGGCGTTTGCTCAGCGTGCCATCGCTCGACATGCAGCGTTTGGGCGACGGTTCGAACGGCGGAGGTTTGATCACCCGAGAGGATCGTCGTCAGGAGACCAAGGGTACCAAGTTCCGCAATAGTCGACTCGCTCTGGGGCTTGAGAGGGTCTTGGACTCCCAGAGCGCCGAGAATTTCGCTCCCTTGAGCCAACCAACTGACACTCAAGGCTTTTTCGGACAAGGTGCGGTGGAGTTGATCCGACTGCGGGTTGGTCAAACCCTGTTGCTGCATCCAGGCATAGGACCCCAGAGCAAGCTCTCGCCGATCGCTGAGTTTGACTTGAATTCCTTTGCCCGGCACGGCTTGGCTCTCGATGACAAATCCCTGGGGTCGAAGCTCCTTGGTCGCCTCTCGGATCGCGATAGAAATAGGGTGGTTCGATGATTTGGCCGTCATCCCGGCGAGTCGAAGAATCTCGGTTTCGTTGTGGATATTTGTCGAATTCGCGATTGGCCATACCCCCGAGAGGATCGGAAGCCCAAGGGTAAGCGTACCGGTTTTATCGAAGATCACCGAGTCGACTTGGGCGAGCTTTTGGATCGCTTCATGGGATCGAAATAGGATTCCAAGCTCGGCGGCTCGACCGCTTCCGACCATCATGCTCATGGGCGAGGCAAGGCCCAGTGCGCATGGGCAAGCGACGACCAAGACGGCCACCGAGTGCAGAAGTGCTTTTTCAAATGCCGATTCCGAGCTGAGTGCCCACCAGCCGATCGCCGTTGCAATGGCCATGAGCAGCACTGCCGGAGCGAATATTCGAATGATGCGATCCAGGGTGGTTTGGATCGGAGGCTTTTTGGATTGGGCATTGACGACCATCGCCATCATGCGCGACAAAAAGGTGTCTTTTCCGATGGCAGTAACACGAATCGTCAGGGGTCCGTTGCCGTTGACCGTACCACCGATGACGCGGTCGCCGATCGTTTTTTCCTTGGGGATCGGTTCGCCGGTAACCATTCCTTCTTGAATGAAACTGTTTCCCTTTTCAATCACACCATCGAGCGGGATGGCTTGTCCCTCGTAGACAACGAGTCGATCCCCTAAAGAGATCTCCGAGATAGCGACTCGCAGGGTTTGTTCGCCAAGGATTCGTTCGGCTTGCTGAGGCTGCAATTTGGCCAACCCGTATAAAGACTCCCTTGTCGATCGCTTGGATCGGGCTTCTAGGTACTTGCCCAAGAGCACCAAGCAGATTACGACCGCAGAGGATTCGAAATAGACATGTTGTTGGTGGCCACCGAGCCAGTTGGGAAAAAAGGTGACTAGGGAGCTGACCGAGTAGGCCGCTGTGGTTCCCATGACCACTAGGACGTTCATGTCGGGCGAAAGGTCTTTTAGGCTATGGTATGCATTGCGATAGAATCGCCGTCCAGAGACGAACTGAACGACGCTTGCCAATGCCCACAGCACCCAGTTCCATTGCTCCATGGTCATCAGTCGCATCATCGGCTCTGTGAGTCCGCTCCAGAGCATCGGGAGCATCGAGATCAGAAAGACTGGGGTGGCAAAGAGCAACGAGATCCAGAAATCGCGTTCCAAGGCCAACGACTCTGGGTCGCCGGATGATCCATCGGTGAGGCTCAAGCTAGGTTCGATTGCGGTCGGATCGTCCGGAGTGGTCGGATCGCCAGGAGGGGTCGATGGCTGGAGGCGTTTGGCGGCGTAGCCGGAATTTTCGATGGATTCCCGGATTTGGTCGATTGTCGCAGCGGCTGTTTGAGGTGATTTCGGATCGAATTGGACGCTGGCCCGTTCGGTGGCCAGATTGACAGACGCTTGGGCAACCTCAGGGATTTTCAGAATAGCGCGTTCAACGCGTCCGACACAAGCGGCGCAGGTCATACCTCGAACCTGGAATTCGACGGTTCTAGGCGGGGTTTCGACCATCAGGAGCGATTCCAAAGGTTGGGGGCTTGAGCTTGCGTGGTCCGGGTGTCTCTATTAGCTTAGCGGAACTCTCTCAGTGCGTCGGGCGCAAAACCCTAGTTTAATCTTGGAACGAAATCGAAGAGGATCTCATGCATCGTCCGTTTTGGAAACGAATCTTTGCGACTTTTTCCGCTGGTTGTGCTTTGGTTGGTTCGGCCCTCGGACAGGGTGTCGAGGATGTGCAAAAGAGGGTATCGGAATCGACGCTCCGGGCGCATATTCGGTTCCTTTCGGATGACCTGTTGGAGGGTCGTGGGCCGGCGACGCAAGGCGATGCGTTGACGCAGTTGTATATGGAGACAGAGTTTCAAGCCAACGGCCTGGAGATCGCACCCGCGGTGGGTTCGTACCGTCAGGTTTTTCCGATGTTGGGATTGAGCAGCGAACCGGAAAAACGATGGCAATTTAAAACCCCCAAGGGGGAATCGGTTTCATTCGATTACTTCAAGGATTTCATCGCCGTAGCGGGAAAGCCCGAAGCGAGCATTGCGATCCAAAATGCCGAGCTGGTGTTTGTAGGGTTTGGGATCCAGGCGCCAGAGTTCCAATGGGACGACTACAAGGGGGTCGATCTCAAGGGCAAGATACTTGTGATGATGAACAACGATCCGGAGGGGGATCCGGACCTATTTGCTGGATCCAAGCGGCTTTACTATGGGCGATGGGATTACAAGTACGAGAGTGCAGCTCGGCAAGGGGCTGCCGGAGCGATCATCATCCACACCGACGCTTCGGCGGGTTATCCCTTCAGCGTCATCCAAACATCTTGGACCGGCGAGGAGTTTGAGCTAAGGGATTCCTCCGGTCCGAGGATGGACATGAAGGGATGGATGACCGAGTCGGCGACGCGAGAGTTATTTCTAAGTGGAGGGTTGGATTTGGACCAGCTGCGTCTCAAGGCGCAGGACAGGGAATTCAAACCGGTACCACTGGGTCTTCGACTTTCGACCAGCATTGGATGCGTTGCACGGGAGCGGGTTACTGCCAATGTGCTCGGTGTACTTCCTGGTAGCGATCCAAAGTTATCGGATCAGTACGTCATCTTCATGGCGCACCATGACCACATCGGCATGTCCGCCGAACGCGATGCCAACGGCGATAACATTTACAATGGAGCGATCGACAATGCTTCGGGAGCGGCAGCTTTGCTGACGATCTTGCGAGCGATCCGTGAGTCTGGCTATCGACCCAAGCGATCTTTGTTGTTTGCAGCCGTGGGAGCCGAGGAGCAGGGACTCCTGGGCTCGAAGTATCTTGCGGAGAATCCGCCTATCCCTAATGGCAAGCTTTCGGCGTTGATCAATATCGACGGAATCAATTTCCTCGGTCCGACCCGAGATGTGCAGGTGATCGGATTGGGTAAAAGCTCACTGGATCAACTGGTGCAAAGTGCGGCGAGCAAGCAAGGCCGCACGGTCGTCGGTGATTTGGAGCCCAGCAAAGGTTATTACTATCGCTCGGATCAGTTTTCGCTGGCCAAGGTTGGAGTGCCTGCAGTCTACTTGCACAGTGGCCATGCGGTCCGCAACCAGCCTGAGGGTTGGGGAAAGAAGCAATTGCAGGCTTGGACAGATAAACACTATCACCAACGTTCGGACCAATACGACCCTAGCTGGGAACTAAGCGGTGCGATCGAGGACATCCAGTTGTTGACCGAAGTTGGCTTAGGCGCAGCCGATGCGCCTGAGATGCAATCCTGGACCTCTGGGGATGAATTCGAGTTAGCGCGCAAGCAGGCCATTGAGCAGGCGTTGAAGGCTGCCGTTGAGCGTTAGGAGCCTTCTTGCAAGCGTTTGAGTTTTCGATCGAGCGTCGAACGCTCGATCCCTAGAATGGTTGCCGCCCGGTTTTTTTGGCCTTGGGTGTACTGGAGTGTCTGCGAGATATGTTCAAGTTCGACTTGTTCGAGCGTAAGTTCCCGATAGGGTTCGGCAACTGTTAAGGCAGAGGGTCGAATCGATTCGACGCCGGGTATTTGGAGGTTAGACAGGGCCAAGTCCTCTGGTTCAGCCACATCGCCGGTGGCAAGAACATGGGCTCGTTCGACGCAGTTCTTGAGTTCGCGAACGTTCCCTGGCCAATGATAAGCGAGCATGGCTGCACGGGATCGTTCTGAAAAAACCGTGGGACCGTATCCAGAGTTGCTCTTGAATTGTTTCAAGAAAAACTCAGCCAGCCGCAGCACGTCTGAGAGCCGATCACGGAGCGGTGGGATACGCAGTTCGATGACGCGCAATCGGAAGTACAGGTCCGAGCGAAATCGGCCTTCTTGGACGGCTTGCTCAAGGTCGCGATTCGTCGCCGCGACGATCCGAACATTGGTCCGTATGGGCTTATTGCTCCCTAGCCGTTCAAAGGGATGGCCCTCGAGAACGCGCAGGAACTTCGATTGGATTTCCATACTCATCTCGCCGAGTTCGTCCAGGAGCATCGTGCCGGTGTCGGCCAATTCGAACTTACCGATTTTTCGATCGGTCGCACCGGTGAAGGCACCCTTTTCGTGACCGAACAGTTCGCTTTCCAAAAGCGTCGGCGAGAGGGCCGCGCAGTTGATGGTGACAAAAGGCCCGGAGACTCGAGGGCTGTTCTCGTGAATGGCCCGAGCGACGAGTTCCTTGCCTGTTCCGCTCTCGCCGCGAATCAACACAGTGGCTTGCGTTGGGGCCACCCGGCGGACTTGCTCGCGGAGTACTTTCATTCCTTGAGAATCCCCTATCCAATCCCCATGCCCTAACCTCTGTTCGAGTTGTTCGAGTCGAGAGCTGGTCGATTGAAGCTTGGATTGGAGTGTTTGCTGCCTCGAAAGATTCGCGATCGACACCGAGAGGACTTCGGCGATGGCCAAGGCGACTTCGAGATCCTCCGGGGAAAGGTCTGTTCGGCCGATCCGAGAGTACATATGCAGGACACCGAAGAGCGATCCTTCGACTTGGATCGGAGCGGCGATCAGGGAGGTCGTTGTAAGGACGTGGCTGCCACTTTGTTCGGGGTTAGCGATAAAGGTTGGATCGGAGGTCACATTGCGGGCTAGGATGGCCGAGGGGTCTCGGATAAGGTTTTGAACGAGCGTATCGGAGATGGGGTGGTAGGCTTTTCCGGCGATTTCTTGAGCTGCCAAGACCGTTAGAATTGGGACATCGGAATCCTTCAATTTCGTCCGCGTTTGTTTAGACTCTTTGGTGCTCCAGTCGAGCTTGATCACCCCTCCGGCTTGGCATCCGGTAATCGCCAGGAGTTTCCGCAGGGCCAGTTCGCAGGCTTCGCAGATCGATGACGATTTAGAGAGCTCGAAGGCCAATGGCAAAACCTCGATGGCCGCTGCGCTAGCCCAGAGTTCGGAGGATGTCGCCTCTCGGGGAATTGCCGAATGTCGGGACGATTCTGTTTGGATCGGTGATGAGGTTTTACCGGGATCATTTTTACCGGGATCAGGAGATCGGGGTTCGATCTCTTGCGACTCCAGCATCGATGCTTTGGCCCGTCGCTGGATGATCGATGGTGGTAGATCCGACTGGGTCTGGGAGCCTGGAGAATCATCAGCACCCTCAGAATCGTTAGCCGGGGGGACGTAGTCGCTCAGAGAATGGACAAAAGTCATCCGGCATGATGCGACCGTTATTTGATTTCCTGGGGAAAGGACCCTGGGAGCGTCGATCTTGGAACCGTCGACAAGGGTGCCGTTTCGGGACCCGAGATCCCTAAGTATCCAGTCGCCGTCTTTGTAAATGATTTCGGCATGGCGACGGCTGGCACGTTCGTCGGCCACTGAGATTTCGTTGGAAGAAGCCCTTCCGACGACCAAGGACTGGTCGTTTTCCAGGCGGAAAACATCGGTCCAACGGTTTCCTTGGCGGATAATTAGGTAGGCGGGTTGTTTGATTGGTTGCATCGCGCAAAGGCTGAAATAAACTAATAGGGAGCGGTTTGGGTTATCCCCCGTGTCCATCGTAGCACAATTTTTGGTGTTTTAACGGAGTACGATCATGCGTTTTAGATTGTCGGGACTTGTTCAATCGTGGTTACCACGGTCATTAGCCATCGTCATGGCTACATGCTCCGTTTCGTTCGAGAACGCGACTGCCCAGTTTGGAAACGGCTTTGGGAACCGAGCCGTCGGTGGGGTCATGATCGACTCCGATGGCGTACTGAGGAACGCAACGGCTGAAGACCAAAGCAGAAACCTTGCTCAACTCCGCTCAACCATGCAGGGTGCACAAGGGGATCTTGCTAAGGCGACGGATCTTCGACTGATCTCTCTGAAAGGTATCCAGCAAATCGCGTTGGACGCTCAGAAGCAGGGTAAGTCCATTCCCGAAGACGTTTACTGTTTGGGTGGCCTGACACGGATCGATTATGTGTTTGTCTACCCTGAGCAGAATGATATTGTGATCGCTGGACCAGCCGAACCCTGGGCCATTGGACCACAGGGTTCAATCGTTGGAAAGAATACTGGAAGCCCAGTTGTCAACTTCGATGATTTAGCAACGGCGTTTCGGTATGTAGATCAAGCTCGCAATGGTGGTCTGTCGGTTTCGATCGATCCGACCGAGCAAGGCTACCGGCAATTCAACCAGGCCTTACGAAACCTTGGCGGAAACGTCAATCCATCGGAAGTCGCGCCGGCATTGGCTCGCGCGTTTGGTCCACAGCAAGTGACCCTTTCGGGACTCCCTGCAGACAGCCACATGGCACGCGTGATCCTGGCGGCTGACTACCGGATGAAACTTTATGGGATGAATCTGGCCAAGCCGCCTGTGGCTGGTTTGCCAAGTTACATGGAGATGGTTCAGAATCGATCGAACGCGTCTACTCAGCTTCAATCCCGCTGGTGGATGGCCTGTGACTACGATGCGATCACCCACAGCAAAGATCGCTTGGCATGGAAGATCGCCGGACAGAGAATCAAGACCATGACCGAGACAGAAGCTTTCGACAATGCAGGTCAGCGCAAGCAGACCGGCAAAGCCGATCCTGTTGCTAAGAAGTGGGCGGATAACTTCACCAAGAAAATCGGCGAGTTGGCCATCAAAGATCCTGTATTCGGCGAACTGCGAAACGTCATGGATCTGTGCCTTGTCGCCGCTTTGATCGAATCGCAAAACCTTCAATCGCTAGCAGCATGCGACTTGTCAAACATCCTTGGAAATCGTGGCCAAATCGAAACGATCAAGCTCGATGTCGCCAAATCACTCGATCCCCAAATCAGCTTCCTGCAAACGGCCCAAGGCCTCTTGGTCTCGGCTAGCGGTGGGGTCATGATCGAGTCCTGGCACTATGCCACGCAAGTACAAGAGAATGCTTCGGTTGCTGAGGCGAAGGCGTCGGTTGCCAAATTGGAGAACGGCAAAGTCTGGTACCAGTAGATATCCGACCCCTTGGGGTTGGAGTAGCCGATTCGAAAACCGACTCGATGAAAAAGCTCCTGGCAAAGGGAAGAGTTTGCTAGGGGCTTTTTTCTTTTAAAGAGGCTATCGTTGTTCTTCAGGAGCAAGCTCATCCTCATTGAACAATAGACTAGATGCTCCTCGCGGTCGCGAACGCTTGGCCATCTCGGTAGCTTCTACCAACGCGATCTCGACATCGCGAATCTTAGAGGACAACTCTCTCGCAGTATCTGGATTCGTATCTCTCGAAGCATCAACCCACGCGGATAGGAGGTTTTTATGATCTTGCTCCAAGCTCTTGGCTAATTTGACCGCCTGCGCATATAGCGTTGGACTGGGAACATGAGGCCGAAAAGAATCGAGTTGTCCATCGACATAAAGGTTTTGCTCTAAGAGTTCTGAATCCGCGCCCATAGCCAAGTCCGCTCGATGAAGACTTCTGCTAGCCAAGGAATCGATCATGTCCTTACGAGCTCTATCTGATCTTTGAATCAAGCGATCTTTGGTTTCCAATCCTTGAAGATATTCTCGGGATTCCTGCCGACAGCCCCCGACGCAAGGCATCGCCAAAAGGGCTGCTATCAAAAACCGAGGGGAAATCCTCTTGATTTTATTCATTATCTCTCTAAGCCTTAAGCATGGATCTTCCGGGGTGGATTCTCTGTCGACCTATCTCAAGAAGAAATACTTCTACGCAGGGATTCTATGCAAAGGTTCGAATTGGTCTACGGGGAATCGTCCGGAATTGGTCGATTTTTAACTCTATTTGGCTTCACATCAAGCACAACAAATCTCAAAGAAAGTTCGAAAAATCTGAAGAAAGCAGATCGGAAATTCCACAAATGCGGGTATTGGTGCTTGTGAGACCCTTAGAAACAAACTGGCTTATCTAAGACGATCGGCTATTAATCATTGTATTTCGAATGGTGTCCATAAGTAACTGCTGCGAACGGCATGCAAGAACGCCATCGATGACCCGGTGGTCGCAAATCAAGGCAAGATCGCAATAGCCGTCATTTGAGATCGGGCCCATGGCTAAACTCGTGGCTGTCACTATTGGATGATGCAGATTCAGTGCGCCTAAATGCCCTAAGCTCGAGAGGCTAAATGTGCCCAGATGCTTGGCCCGTTTCCTGCCACACCACCGCATGAGCAGATACCAGTTGAGCCGGCGGAGCAAGGCGATGCGGCGTTCGAGGCGAAGCCCATCTGTGAAAACTTCTTGGATCGGTGCGGTCGCAAAGTGATCGATCTTGGATTGTAGATCCTGGAGCGATATCGCGTGCGGTGAAGCAATTCTCGCCCAGATCAATCGCTCTGTTCCTTTGGCGTCCTTGCGATGAATGGTCAGCGATGCGATCGGTTCAGGATGCCGATAGACATAAGCGACGGGACGAGCGACATAGACATCCCGCAATTCAGGGATCGCCTGGCTGACCTTGCCATAGGCGTGGGCCAGCAAGGCGTTCCAACCGATCCGCAACCCCTGGGCTTTGAGAGTTTGCCGCCAGGTTTCGACAGCAGAGACATCGACCCTGCTGACGATAGGAAAGCTCGGCACGCGTTTAGCTACAATCGATACATCGATGGGTGTACGTCTTTCGACAGGGACCCAATGCCGCTGACCACGACACCTTCGAGTCATCGCTTGACTTCAGATTTTTTAAGTTCATCGAGCGACGCTTGCATCTCTGCATTGCCGACCCTGCTCTTCTTTGGATTCAGGATGTTGGTGATCTGAGCATCGGAGGAAAGTTTGGCCATCATCGTATCCATTTGTTTCGACAGCTTCTTCTCTCGAATCTCTTTGACCAAATCGTCTTTGACGGCGTTGATGTCTTGGACGACCGGTTCGGTGAATCCTTGCGAACGCAAGATCACGTATTGCCCACCGACCTCGATGATTCCTGACATTTCACCTGGTTTTAGACCGAATGCGGATTTCTCCAGGCTCGCCTGGCCACCGTGCTTGCGCAAAGGTGGGACTTTGCCAAAGTTGGCGCGGGAGCTCGGTTCGACGGAGTATTGATTGGCCAACTCACCAAAGAACTGTTCGGTGTTGCGACTACGAGCCATCTCCCATACCTCTTGGGCGGTGCGTTGATTGCTCATGACGATCGCGAGTATCTCGGCTCGTTGGCCAAAATTCGCCTCGAAGGCCATACGGATATCTTCCTCGGTGATTTGGACTTGGTCGGCACATAGCTTTTTCAGAGCCACCGTCGGCCAGACCGCATCTCGGACATACATCTCGAGGGTTTTTCCTTTGTCGCTCAACACGTCGGCAACCCACCGTTGAACGTCAGGCGTTCCGTCGGCATTGATGTAACCATAAAACAATGCGGTGTTTCGGATCTCTTGGTCCACCTCGGCCTGTGTAACTGCTTGACCGCTTTTGGTCAGTGCGTCCTCGACCAGCTTACGATTGATCTCACCTTCGAGGATCTTATTGCCGAACCTCTTGACGCATTCCTTTTCAAGGACATCCATCGTCACGCTTTGGCCGTTGATGACGGCTGCGATTCCGGGGTATTGTTGCTGCAACTGCGATCCTCCGAGAACCATGACAATCTCAGATCGGTTTCTGAGTTCGGTGTAAATCGTTTCGGCCGACTCGCGCAGCTTCTGTTCCTCGAGCTCGGCCTTGATCCGGCCTTGTATTTCCGCCATTTGCGCCGCTGGCGGGTTGGCTGGAGGCATGTGACGCACGCACTGCAATGTGACATGCAAATCGCCGACTTTAAAAACGTTCGATACCTGACCCGGCTGCAACGCAAACGCAATCCGCTCGAGTTCGTCCTCGCCGGTGTACATGCGAATAGGAGGCAATAGTCCCTCGACACTAGCGCTTGCGGGATCTTCCGAGTGCTCGCGTGCCAGAGTTTTAAATAATTCAGGATTCGCAGTGGCTTGCTGGTGAACCTGCTGGAGCTTTGCGGAATCCTTGCTCGCAATCATCCGCACCTGAACCTTGGGCCCAAACTCGCTCTGAAACGCCCGATCGATATCCTGTGGAGAAACCTTGAGCATCTCTTTGCTCAACTCCCTCAATGCCAGCATGGGCCAAACGATATCCGAGGCGTAATACTCCGGGCGTATGTCCCGCTCGCTTTCGAGCAGTTTCAAATACATCTGCACGCTGAGATTGAATTTTGATGCGATTCGCGCGATCTCGTCGTCAACATCTTTCTGCTTGATCTCGATCTTTCTCTCTTGGCAGGCCTGGAGGATCAAGTATCGGTTGACCATGTTTTCCAAGACTTCCTGGCCATGTCGCAGTACGCAGAGGTTAGCCAAGTCCTGCAAAACAATCTTCTGTCCATTGACCAAGGCCACGATCGCTGGTCCCGATTCGCTCGGAGCTGCTTGTTCGCTGTCCTTGATGCTGCTCCGCGCAGAGGCCTGTGTGCCCGATAGCCTGCTTTTAACCCCCTGCCCGGCTGCGGTACCGGTGGTCCCAGTGCGGTCCTGAGCTTGTGCAAAAGCGACTGGCAAGTACAAGCAGCTCGCCGTGAGCGTTGCCGCAAAAAATCGTTGTGCTCGGGATTGATGTGCGTTTGGCATAAGATTCCTTTCCAATTCCAATTGAGTGATCGTCGGAGTCTAAACTCGGGACGAATGGGGAATCAAGTCCGATTTTGGGGGTTTTGAAACCCTCTCAAGAATCCATTGGGGTCCGAAGCTCGGATGCTACCGGTCGGATCGGAGCGCCCCGAGCAGCGGTTGACGCATCGCTAAAACCGCCGCCGACACGCAAAAGAGCAAGCCTATGAGGATGACCCAACCGAGCATCGACAGCGGTCCAGTCAACGAGACGACCGAGTTGCCCCGCAACAGAACAGGCGCCGAGGCTGCCGCAGCGCAGAACATTCCAATCCCCAACCCACGGAACAACTGCCAACCATTCTCCAGAAACAAGCTCCATACCAACCTTGCCTTGGGAAAGCCCATCGCTCGCATGGCGGCCAACTCGCTTTTGCGTTCCAGCGCACTTCGAAGCTGCGAGACCCCTAAACCCAATGTCCCTAGCAACAATCCCAATCCTCCCAAAAGCTGAAAGGCACTCAGGTACGTGTTCTGAACGGCCAACAAGCGAGACAATACTCCATCGGCCGAGGCGCAACTGAATCCTTCGTCGGACCAACCACCCTCCAAGGCAACTCGGATCGACTCGATCCCTTGCTCGGTCGTACCCGTTTGGGGTTTGACCAAGAAAGCTCGGTACCCTCCAATGTCTGGAAAAACCCTTTGAAAGTTCCCATCTGCGATCCATAGGCTGCCTTGCAAGACCGTGTTTTGAAGCACACCTACGGTTTGAAATTCGACCTTCTTTTGACCGAACGTGTAGCTGAATTTTTCACCTACGTACCCTCCTAAATGCAGCGCCCAAAGCGCCGTGTTCTGGTCGAGAATCACAGGCAAAGGATCCTCTTGGGTTCCATCGGCTAGCGTCTCGAGACGTTTCCAAGGCGATTGGCGAACATCGGTAGCAAACCAAGCAAACTCGCTGTTTCCCTGTGCATCCCTATCGGCCGTGAGCATACTTGAGGCTATACCCATGACCTGCGGCTCGGCGGCTTGGTACAAGTTGTTGCAGCTTGCATCGTCCCCCCCGCGAACTCGAATCGGCACGATCATCGCATCGACCAACGCCTGGGCTTTGTCTCCAAGACTTTGCCTCTGCTGTTTGGGATCAGCGATATTGACATGGATACTCTGGGAGCTCCTGGCGATCCAAGCAAAACCGCCTGTGCCGCGCCGGTCGGGTTGGGCTTGGAACAGACTCATAGCCAAGATCAAAAAACTTGCCATCGCCATCAGAGCCACCGTCAGTATGCTTCTCAGGGGCGCTCGCTGGGCGTTCGAACGGGCCAAGGAGCTCAGGTCCAACTTGGGACTCTCTAAGCTCTCGGGCATGCTCTTGGTTAAGCTACCGGAAGATCTCCGCATGTGCGTGTAGAGCCACAAAACCATAGCGATCATCCATAGCATGCCGCTAAAGACAAACGCCCCAGCTTGGGCTTGCCCCTGCGCCCATTGACCGGCCAGCAGCGCCAAAACACCCAGTAAGAAACAACCGATCGCCCCGTATCGAATCATGCGATTGGCTTGGTGGCTCGGCGCTTGATCGTCCATGCGACCTTTGAGCAGCCTGGCGATGCTGGCCTTGCGCAACTGCCGAGTGACAAACCATGTTGTCGCCAGAGAGACCAGCAGACCTGCAAGCCAGCCAATCCACAGGCTCTGGGGCCGGATGTGAAAATCCAGGAACGACACGGAAATAGCGCCAACCCACCAGCTTTTTAATCCAGCAAGCAGCGCATAGGCATAGGCCACCCCTAAAACAACCCCGACGGCCGATCCTATCGCTGCGATCAACGCAGATTCGATTAGCAGCAGTCGGCGCACCTTGGATCTCGTCCAGCCCGAGGCCAGCAACAGTCCCCAATGCTCGGCCCTCTTCTCGATAGTCAATCGAAAAAGCAGTGCGACGAGGATCAAGGCTGCGGCGATGACAAAGAAACTAAGGGACAAAAACAGAGCATCAAAGGGGGTCGTGCCACTCGAGGCCTTCAACTGCTGGGCTCTGAGCGGCAATTCCCGCCAACCCAACTGCGTCAATTTCCCCTTGGCCGCAGCAAGAATCCGATCTGCTTGCTCCTGCCGCTGTGCGTCGCTCAGTCCGTCGAACCGCAGACCGGTTTGCGAACCGAATCGCGACCCGAAAAGCTCTTTGGCTCGCTGCTCGGAGATGAATAGTTTCGGGGTCAGCCGGTGCGAGTTCCAGTACTCGTCGTCCTGCTTTTCGATCTTGCGGGTCAATGCAAATGGAGTCTCCCAATTCGAAATGGACTCCTGATCGGTGATCCCTGGAACCAGTGGGGTCCAAGCCGGATCGTTGAAGAGCGTCGGAGGGGCTGCAAATCGCGCGGGACTCTTGCGGCGATAAGCCTGTACAGGTTCCCGCAAGGGTCCGATCGCTACGATGCTGGCTTCAAAGCTCGTCTCGACTTCCGTACCTTCGACAGTCTCGGGTAAGAAATAATCGATCCTCAGTCGGTCTCCAACCTTGGCATCAAGCTCTTTGGCCATCCAATCATGAATGACCACCCAGTCTTTCGGGAGTGGCTCGGAACGGCCGTCGGAAAGCATTCGATCGATGAGCTCCCAATCCACCCCGCTGATGATGGAATACGCGACGCTTCTGCCCTGAGCGTCAGATCCTTGGTTGCGTAGGACTTGGGTGTTGTTGGCCAGGTAGCTAAGAACGCGCCGCGAGGAGCCGTCTGCAAGTGCATCGGCCAGAGCGTCTGGGATCATCATTTGCTGGCTGGTCAACTGATCGTAATCGAAAACCTCGACGGGCTTGCTACCAGGTGCAAGCGATTCGCCGAGGGTCTCTCCGATCGATTCGTCTGGGAATACCCGTTGGATCCTTTCCCAGCGAAGCCCCAAATCATCGAGGCTCAGTTGCAAGGTCGGCAAAAGCGGTTCTGGGTCGGGCTTGGAGCTGGCGACCGCATTGATTTGCTCCTGAATTTCAAGTGCCTTTTGCAAGGATTCCTTGGATACATAAGCGTTGAGAACCGGCCGCTGGTCAGAGCGTAGCGAGAAACGCCCTAAGCTTTCATCCGGGACGATATCCACGACGAGCCATCTGGATAACGCGACGACTTCGGTGTCTCGTTTTCCAAGCGCGCTGTCGGCAGGAACGACCGCATCGCGCGAGACCTTCAACGTGATGCGCTGACCGATCTTGACCTTGAGCTCATCGGCAAGGGATCGATTTAAAATGACTTGTTCGTCGCCCAACACCGATGTCGGTCGGATCGTTCCAAGGGACCAGAAGTTTTCATCGACCCCCAAGAGAGTCATCTCGGTGACCCGATGGGTGGTGATTTTGCCTTCGGCTTCTTCAGAGCGGTCTTGATGTTCGGCGACGACCGCTTGGATCCAAATCAATCCGAGCACGGACCCTGGGCCGGAGCTGGATTGAGCTGTTTGCAAGGCCGACTGATGGAACCATCGTGGCGCAACGACCATTCGCTGGATCGAACCGATGCGATCGAGCGCGATGAATCGCAAGGAACCCCGCATGCTATCGCCCACGAGCAGCGCACCGACGATCACAGCACTGGAGATCGCCACCCCAAGAGCCACAGGGAGCAAGAGTCGGTAGAAGTGGGCGATGGTTCGAAAAACTAAGGATAGCATAGTGGCGTTAAACCAATTTCGTGGATCGCCCGAGACACTCCAGGAGGAACTCAAATATCTCGATATGGCGTCGAGCCTCTGCAAGGTCTTTGCCCCAGGTGTACATGCCATGGCGACGAATCAGGTATCCCCAACACGGTTCGTTGGGATGGTCTTGAAAGTACTTTTCGACCTGGACAACCAAGGAGGGGATGTCTTGGGTGTTGTCGAAAATAGGAACCCAGACGCTGGCTTGGTGGGTGGTGATCCCCTCGAGCCCTTTGAGCATTTCAAAGTCACTGATGCGGATTCCTCCGATCGCTGAAAAGTGCTCCGAGAGCAATGTGCACCAGACGCTATGGGTATGGAGGACCGCTCCTGCACCTTTGCGTGCAGCAAGGCAGTGGAGCAACGTCTCTGCACTGCTCTTGGGTTGATTCTCAAATGCCGGCTTGCCTTGGGCATCGCAAACGACAAAGTCGTTGGGACCCAAGTGCCCCTTGTCTTTGCCACTGGCGGTGACCAAGAGTTTTAGCGGTTCTCGCTCAATGACCGCAGAGTAATTGCTCGAGGTGCCCAGCGACCAACCGCGGGTCCAGAATTGGAACCCGGTAGCTCTGAGTCCATCGATGGTCGACTCGTAGGCCTGGAGTTCTGGTTTGATCGTTTCAAATTGGCTCATAGGGTTGAGGAACTTACAGATGGACCGAAGAAAGAAATTTGCAATGCAAAGATTACCAGAAGGCCGCAAAACCTCCTAGCGGATCGCTCAACTGAGGATCTCATCGACAAGCCTGCCGTGCACGTCGGTGAGCCGAAAATCTCGACCTTGGAATCGATAAGTCAATCGTTGATGATCGATTCCAAGCAGATGGAGCAAGGTCGCATGCAAGTCGTGGACATGGACGAGCCCCTCGGTGACCCCGAAGCCCAGATCATCGCTGGCTCCATAGATTTTCCCTGCCTGGATTCCTCCGCCGGCGATCCACATGGTGAACGAATCGACATGGTGATCCCTACCGGTGGTTTCTCGAGGTTCTCCCATCGGAGTCCGACCAAACTCACCTCCCCAGACTACGAGCGTCTCTTGAAGCAATCCTCGCCGCTCCAAATCGAGGATAAGTGCCGTGGAGGCTCGATCGACCTCCAAACAAACCTTGTCGAGCGCATCGTCTAAATCGGCGTTCTTGCCTCCGTGGTGATCCCAGTCGGTATGGTAGAGCTGCACGAATCGAACCCCGCGTTCGACGAGTCGTCGGGCTAGCAAGCAGTTGTTCGCAAACGAGCTTTTTCCTGGCTCGGCGCCGTAGAGTTCGAGCGTTTCGGCCGTTTCATCGCCAATCCGCATCAACTCTGGTGCCGATGTTTGCATCGCAAATGCCGTTTCGTAGGCTGCGATACGAGTCTGAATCTCCGGATCGGAAACTTCCGCAAACCGCAATCGATTCATGTCGTTGGTCGCTTCGATGAAACCTTGCTGCAAGCTTCCAGAAACACCCTTGGGATTCTCCAGATGCAGGATCGGGCTTCCCTGGCTCCGCAGCGGTACTCCTTGGAATTTCGACGGCAAGAAGCCAGCCGACCAGAGAGTATTGCCGGCTCGGGGACCGCGAGGACCGGATTGCAGGACAACGAAACCGGGCAAACTTTCCGACTGGCTGCCGAGCCCATAGGTCACCCACGAGCCGATGCTCGGCCGCCCCGGAGCCTGGAATCCGGTATTCATGAATAGCTTTGCAGGGCCATGATTGAACACATCGGTCTTCATTCCTCGAAGCCAACAAACCTTGTCGACAATCTTTTGGTGATGAGGCAACAGAGAGCTCAGTTCCATGCCGCACTGGCCATAACGCTGGAACTTGCGATTGCTCCCCAAGAGCTTTGCATCGGCGGGCAAGAACGCAAAGCGGCGGCCTTGGGTAATGCTCTCGGGCGGCAACTTGCCATGGTACTCCCTTAGCACTGGCTTGTCCTCGAAGAGCTCAAGTTGGCTTGGCCCACCGGCCATGAACAAGAAGATCACATTCTTGATCTTTGGAGGAACGTGGAATTCGCGGAGCACTCCGAGAGGTTTCGGAGAGTCCTGAGCCATCATCGACTTTAGAGCGATCGACCCTAGGCCAATTCCCGCTCCGCTGAGAAACGCGCGGCGTTTGTGCTGCATAACGAACTGGGCCGTGCGATCGATCCTCGAGTTGCTCTGCACTTTGTTCTTTGCTCCTTTCTATTTTTCTATTCGCGATTTACAAACTCATCGGTATTGAACAAAACACGTGCGACTTGGGCATAAGCCGCTTCGACGGGATCGCTGGCCAGGGCGCCTTGGGTGCTTTCGATTTCCGCCGGATTCTGTCGATAGTACTCCTGGTTTGCACGATGGAATTCGACCAAGCGTTGGAGTTCCTGTTGGCTCGGGTCGCGACACCAAGCGAGCAGGACCATGCGATGGATGCGCTGCTCAGCTACCAGCGGATCGGACTCCCATTTCGCCCGTTGGGCCAATAGCTCCGACAATTCCCAAAAGACCGGGTCGTTGGCCATTGTCAAGGCTTGCAGCGGCGTATTGGTCCGGCTGCGGCGTGTGCATACGGTACTGAAGTCGGGGCTATCGAAGGTCGTCAGCAAGGGATAGGGTGCACTTCGAAAGAACTCGGTGTACATCGTCTTGCGGTATCGGTTAGCCCCTGTGTCCTCCTTCCAAGCTTTGGTCGTTTGGGTGAAGTTGTACACACCGGCGGGTTGTGGGGGATGGACGCTAGGTCCGCCGATTCGAAGGGAAATCGCTCCGCTGGCCGAAAGGGCTCGGTCGCGGAGGATCTCAGCATCGAGCCGAATCCGAGACTGCCTTGCGAGCATTCGATTGGCCGGATCGACTTGAGCAAGATCCTCCCGCCAAGCACTTGACTGTTGGTAGGTTTCCGACGAGACGATCCGATGGATCAGGTGCTTGAGCGACCACCCTGAATCGACCCAGTCGCTCGAGAGCCAATCGAGCAATTCCGGATGGCTTGGCATGGCCCCTTGCAATCCGAAATCGTTTTCGGTTTCGACCAATCCGGTCCCGAAGAGCTTCATCCAAACTCGGTTGGTAATAACGCGGGCCGTGAGTGGATTTTGCGAGGAAACAATCCAGCGGGCCAAGTCGAGTCGGTTGAGCATCGGGAGCTCTTGCCCCTGGCCAAATCCCGTCGCTTGCCCGTCGCGGAATACCGAGGGAATCGATGGGAGCAGAGGGCCGTTGTCTTTGTCGGGGCTTAGAAAATCACCCCGCGGGAGTCTATACGTCGTCGGCGGTTCGGGCTGATCTTTCGAAACCATCTGCGCGACGTGCTTGCCTTGATTCGGCAAGCGACTGCTGTATTGAGCGATCTGCGATTGGAGTGCCTCGAGATCCTCGGTAGGCACCGCAACCTCGGTAGGCACGTTGGTTCGTTTGGGAATGGGGCTGGTGCTGATGTCCAATGCGAAGCGACCGATGAGGTAACCTTGATTGATATCGTGCATCAGCAGAATTTCGATCGGTGTGCCACTTGGGTCGATAGGTTTCGCAAGAGCGAAGACCGCCCAGTGGGGCGCGTTGATCTTCAGATCCGGCTTGGCTTTGACTTGGGCCGCATCGGTATTGATTGCCCAACCTGTCTTGGGGTCGCCATCGATGGCGTTGGCTACCGGAAATTTTGATTGCGAGTGGTCGGCCCAAGCTTGAGAGAAGACCTGCCGAGACAAACTGGAGAAGAGCTCAATTTCAGAAAGGACGAAATTGCCATTGCTGGCCGTTCCCGGACCGCGTTTTGGCAGGGAGTCGTCGGGCAGGGTTCGAAGCCTGATGGCGGTGATGGGCTTGGGATCGTCGGTCGCCTCTGGGTGGATGAAATCGACTTGCACGACCGTGTTTCCACGGAGTTTATCCGGGACTCGGACCGAGCCGTCCTGGAGGAATTCAAGGGGCAAAAACTCCGGGCCGTCGGAGCCCATGGCATGGAGCAGGGAAACCTGTTTCCATTCCAGTTCGGGCGGCTCGGCCTCTTGAAGTTTCTTTTTTTCTGTCTCGAGGGCCGCAAGTTTCTCTCGGAGTATTTTCAATTGCGACAAATCCTCAAAAACAGAATCGGGCAAGCCGAAGACTTCGCCTTCGAGAACTTCGAGGGTCGGGGCTGTGCCGTTGTTGTCGGCGCAGGCATTGAAAAACGCGTAGAGGCGGTAGTAGTCGTCAATGCTGATCGGATCGTATTTATGGGTATGGCACTGAGCGCAGCCCAGGGTCAGACCAAGCCACACCGAGCCGGTGGTGTTGACCCGATCGATGATCGCTTCATGCCGGTATTGGTCTGCTTTGACGCCTCCCTCTTCGTTGATCATCGTGTTGCGGTGAAAGGCGCTTGCGATGCGTTGGCGCTTGCTTGCTGCTGTGGAACCTGAGGGATCGAGCTGGTCCCCGGCGAGTTGTTCGATGGTGAATTGATCGAAGGGCATATCGGCATTGACAGCGGCGATCACCCAATCGCGGTAGGGCCACATGACACGCGCGCCGTCGATGGTAAATCCATTCGAGTCCGCATAGCGAGCTTGATCGAGCCAGAACCGCCCCCAGCGTTCGCCGAACTGGGGGCTAGCGAGCAAATTTTCGATCAAGCGATCTATAGGGTTAAGAGAACGATCGTCGCAGACAGCTTGGAGTTCTTCGGGGCTCGGGAGTGTACCGACAAGATCCAGGTAGAGCCGACGCACGAGCGTGGCTGTCTGTGCTCGTGGGGATCGGCTCAGGCTCAGCTTGTCGAGTTCGGTTTGCACATACCGATCGATGGCATTGGACTCGAGGCTTGCCAAGACTGCGTTGGGGTGGTTTTTCAGATCGGGCAGCGCGGGCCGTCGGAGGCTGGAAAACGCCCAATGCTTTTCGTAACGTGCTCCTTGGGCTATCCAGCGTCGCAGCACGTCTTTTTGCAGATCCGACAGTGGCTTGTTGCACGAGGCAGGGGGCATGAGCGAATCGGGATCCTCGCTGAGGATACGACGAATCAATTCGCTATGGTCGGGGTTGCCCGCGACGATGATTCGGCCAGTGCCCCCGGGTTCCAAAGCAGCGGGTTCTAGATCGAGCCGCAGATCCGCTTGGCGGCCTTTGTCATCGAAGCCGTGGCAGGCAAAGCAGTGATTGGCCAGGATCGGCCGAACGTCTTTCTGAAAATCTACTGGTGGCTGTAAATCGACCGGCGGCTGTGCAAAAAGACGCGGAAGCTCAAAGAACGCCAGCCAGGACCATACCAACCAGGAGCACCCGAAGAGGCAAAGACCGGTGCGTGTGAAACTCCCTCGCAATAAACGCTTAGGCAGGATTCTTCGAGGGATCTGGGGCATGCTTGGCGAACGTTGGCCAGAGGTCTTGCAATTCATAGAACTCTACTGACAGTCTTGGCGAAATCTTCAACGACTGCGTCTATTGTACCCCACGCTTCTTGGTTTGCCCCTGCGAACCGACTGAGGAATCAACCATGAATACCAATTTTCGGCAAGCTTTTCGGACTGCTCATCGAAGCGAGCAGTTCGCAGCCGATGCACCGGACAGTACCACCCAAATTCTCTCGGCGGTTCTCTCGCCCTTTCTCTCGCCGGGGATCGCAGGCGCGATCCGCAAGATCCGGATCGCTTCGCAGCGTCTTCCCAGGGCGAATTCCAATTGGATCATCGAATTGGACTTATGTTTACCTCCGCCCTAACCTAGACTCAGGCGTTGTGTTTTTTGCAATAGCTTACCCAGGCGATGGGGCAATAAGAGGTATTTGTGTCCACCACGTTTTCTGATCTACCAATCATCCCGGAGATCCAATCCGCCCTAAAAGCCCTTGAATATCTAACTCCCACCCCGATCCAATCCGGGGCTATCCCTCCACTTTTGGAAGGCAAGGACCTGTTGGGTTGTGCTCAGACCGGCACGGGGAAAACGGCCGCTTTTGCCATTCCGATCCTTCAACAGATTCATAAGCTAGGGCAGTACGCGACCCCTTATCAGCCCTTAGGCCTGATTCTTGCCCCCACACGCGAGTTAGTGGTTCAGATCTCTGAGAACATCAGCGCGATCGGTAGATTCACCAAGGTCCGTCACACGACGATCTTCGGGGGCGTTGGGCAGCGGCCACAAGTCGCCGCGTTGGTCAAAGGAGTCCACGTCATCGTCGCGACCCCTGGTCGTCTGTTGGATTTGATCCATCAAGACTATTGCGATCTGAGCAAGCTTCGTTTTTTCGTTTTGGACGAAGCCGATCGTATGCTCGACATGGGCTTTATGCCCGACGTCCAACGGATCGTCAAGCAGCTTCCTCGGAATCGCCAATCGGTATTCCTCTCGGCGACGATGCCGACGGAAATCCAAAAGATTACCACAACGTTGCTGCACAATCCCGTAAGTGTCATGGTTACTCCGCCAGCGCGAACGGCCGATCGGGTCAAGCAGTCGGTGATGTTTGTAGATCGGGGCAACAAGCGTCGGGTTTTGGATCGATTGCTATCGGACAAAACCAGGACTCGCGTCTTGGTGTTTATGCGAACCAAGCATGGAGCCGATCGACTGTTTAAATCCCTGATCGATGCGGGGGAATCCGCCGAGGGCATTCATGGAGGTCGATCGCAAAATGCACGGCAACGCGTTCTAAATGGGTTTCGCGACGGAAAAATCAGGGTTCTGATTGCCACGGACATCGCAGCCCGGGGAATCGATATCGATGAGATCAGCCATGTGATCAATTTCGACGTGCCGGTCGAAGCAGAAGCTTATGTGCATCGGATCGGTCGCACCGCACGTGCAGGGGCTAGCGGTGAGAGCATCACACTCTGCTCAGGTGATGAGCTCAAGTACCTGCGAGAAATCGAAAAGGTCATCAAGATGCCGATTCCTATCGATCAGGACCATCCGCATCATTCTCCGAACGATCAAGATCCTGAACTCAATGGGGCCAGTGTTTTCCGTCGGGCCAAGAAAACCCGTGGTGAACCTCGCGGTGCTGCACGCACCGAAACTGGCAGTGAACCGCGTGCCGCAGGTGCTTCGACAAAGCGCCGCCGAAGCATCAGCGGCAAAGTCAAAAAGATCAAGCCGCGCGAGGGATCCAACCCGCCGAAGTCGTTCGCAAAGCGTTCGAGTCCAAAAACCAAACGCCGCTAGGAGACCGTCGTCTACGACGACCTAGAGCGATTGGGGACAATCGCTCTACAACAAAAAAACCAATCGCTGGCGGCTGCCCTCTGAACAGGCCAATTATCCCTCGGCTCTGTGTGGAATCCGACGTAACGATGGGCTATAATAGGCTTCCCTCCCACCGTGCCGGCAACCATTCCCCCACCTCAGCCCACATCCTGTATGCTTGCCATCCTGCGCTGTTCCCATCGCATCGTGCGCCTGGTCCTGAGCCTTCTTGGTCCATTGGTGCTCCTATCCCTAACCGGGCTATCGCAAGATCTTCCGCCCGAGGCCGAGCAAACCGCCAAACTGGATTTCTTCGAGAAGAAAATCCGTCCCGTTCTGATTGAGCATTGCTACGAATGCCACTCCTCTGCAGCCAAAACACTCCAAGGTGGATTATCGTTAGAGACCGCAGCAGGACTGGCGCAAGGTGGCGATTCCGGGCCCGCCTTGGTTCCTGGGAAAAGCGACCAGAGCTTGATCCTCCAAGCCCTTCGCTACGAGTCGACCCAAATGCCACCTCGTGGCAAGCTCTCGGATCAAGTCATCGCTGACTTTGTCGAATGGGTAAGCAGCGGGGCTGCCGATCCGCGTCTTGGTGAGTCTGCGCCGATCAAAAAATCGATCGACTTCGACCAAGCCCGACAGTTCTGGTCGTTTGTATCCCCGAAGAGTCCGGAAATCCCTACAACCCAGGGCTCGGACTGGCCCGAGTCGTCGATCGATCACTTCACACTCGCGGCCATGAAGGCCCGCGAACTCTCACCGGTTTCGAAAGCCGGGAAACGGGAACTGATTCGACGTGCGTCCTTTGATCTGACCGGACTCCCCCCAACTCCGCAGGATGTGGACTCTTTTCTGGCCGATCAAAACACCAACGCGTTTGCTAGGCTGATCGATCGGCTCTTGGACTCGCCCGCCTACGGGGAACGATGGGGACGCTACTGGCTCGATGTCGCTCGATACTCCGAGGATCAAGCTCATACATTTAGCGTGCAACCGAACACCCATGGGTATCGGTATCGCGATTGGGTCATCGCGGCCTTCAATTCCGATATGCCCTTCGACCTTTTTGTCAAATACCAAATCGCTGCCGATGTGATGCCGATCGACGAACCGCAACGGTTGCGAAATCTCGCTGCACTTGGCTACTTCGGACTAGGGGCTCAGTACTACAAGAACACCGATGCGGCCAAAGCGGCAGCAGATGAACTCGATGATCGCATCGATACCCTTACCCGAGGCTTTCTAGGTCTGACCGTTTCCTGCGCTCGTTGCCACGACCATAAGTTCGATCCGATCCCCCAACAAGACTACTACTCGCTTGCCGGTGTCTTTCATAGCTCCCGCCTCCACAACGCACCCTTGGTCCCCTCCCCCGAGGTCGACCGCTACAACGCGGCGCAACAAAAAATCAAAGAGCTCGATGAAGCGATCCAGCAAACGATCGCGCGCGAGGGCCCTAAAATTCGCGAATCCCGCATTTGCGAAATCAAGCAGTACTTGTTGGCAACGCAAAGCTTTCAGCTAGCCAAGTCTGCCGATTCGTCCCTGAAACTACCCGCGTTCGCAAAAGCAAACGACCTGGACCCATCGACCCTCAAGCGATGGATCGATTTCCTCAAATCCAAAGAGTCCTCGCCTCCTTTAGCCCTGCGGCCCTGGTTCAATGCCATCGCATTGGAACCCAAGCAGCAATCCGAGCAGCAATCCGATGCTGCAGCGGGCGCCTTTGAGGACCATCTCCGGTTGCTACTCCGCCAACGCGATGGCCTATTGAGCCCCGAAGAGCAATCGAAGCTGACTCTAAATACCCCGACGGGTAACGCGCGTTACATCAGCCCGATGGTCACTAGAACCTCGCCGATTGCCGCAATCGATGTCGAGATCAAGGGCGCGACGGAACTATTCTTGGTCGTAAACGACGGGGGCAATGGCCCAAGCTGCGATCACGCCGACTGGCTCGAACCAAAACTCATTACCGCTTCGGGCGAAATCGCCCTGACCGAGAAGCAGTGGGAAACTGTCTCGGCAACCTTTGGAAGCGTCAACCTCGACAAGAGTGTCACTGGACAAGCACTTCGGGTCGCAGGCAAGACGTATTCCAAGGGGATTGGAACCCACGCGACATCGGTCCTTCGATTTGAACTTCCTGACGATGCTTTGCGTTTCGTCGCTCTGGGCGGGCTCGACAATAGCGGGAGCGACCAAGGGGGTGATTGCGGGACCAACGCGACCGTTCAGTTCCGCGTCTACACCGAGACTCCGACAGATATCCAAGTCGGTCCATCCGACCTGCTCGCCGAAATCATCGGCGAAAAAGGGCCCTTTGCAATGGAGCTACGATCCATCGAGACTAAGCTCCCTGAGGCACTTCGCGAAACCCTTGCTGCACAACGCAGCGAACTCGAGGTGCTCCGAGGCGAATCTCCAGCGATCTATCCGATGGCCCATGTCATCGCCGAAGCGACCCCCTCGGACCTCCAGGTCATGGTGCGAGGAAATCCAGCGAATCGTGGGGAAGTCGCACCACGGAGATTCCTCCGGATCCTCAGCAGCCAGCCCCCAGAGGCATTCACCCAAGGGAGCGGTCGATTGGAACTGGCCGATGCGATCGCATCGAGCGATAACCCATTGACGGCCCGCGTGATGGTAAATCGGATTTGGCAACACCACTTCGGACGTGGACTCGTTGGCACTCCGGATAATTTTGGAAAACTTGGCGAACCACCGACGCATCCGGAACTGCTCGAATACCTGACGGTCAAGTTCATGGATCAAGGCTGGTCGATCAAATCGCTTCATCGAGAAATCATGCTCTCGGCGACCTACCAACTCAGCTCGGATCGCAACGACTCGAACCTGCAGATCGATGCCGACAATCGGTACCTCTGGAGAATGACCCGCCGCCGTCTGGACGTCGAGGCTTGGCGCGATGCGCTCCTTGCAACCTCGGGGCGATTGGATGGCAAGCTCCAAGGTCCCTCAACGAATCTGGCCGATGCGAACAACAATCGAAGAACGGTCTATGCATTCATCAGTCGACATGAGCTCGACAACATGCTCAGGTTGTTCGATTTCCCCGACGCGAATATCACCGCTTCGGTTCGAGCCGAAACAACGGTCCCCCAGCAGCAGCTTTTTGTCCTCAACAGCCCCTTCATGATCGAGCAATCCAAAGCCTTCGCAGCTCGGATCCTGACCGAATCGGCCGCTGGTCCTGAGGATCGAATCCAACATGCTTACAAACTCGCCTTTGGACGCAGCGCCAGCCCAAGCGAATTGCAGGTCGGGTTGGAATACCTGCAAGCTCAAGACGCCCCAGAGGAAAAAGAGCACAATAAACTCGATCGATGGGAACGCTACGCGCAAGCCTTGCTCGCAAGCAATGAGTTCCTGTACATCGACTGATTCGATCACCAGACCCACCGCGCTCAGCGAAGACGAGAACCAGCCCCATGAGAGTCCATCACTCACAACTCGCGTCGGAATCCTTCGGTATCAGCTCGCGCCGTTCGCTTCTGCAAACCCTCGGGACCGGACTCGGATCTCTAGGTCTTGCCGGCATCCTGGGACAACAAGGGCTTCTGGGACAAGACCCAGCGTTGGTCCGTGCGTCGCAAAATCCTTTGGCTCCCAAGCCTCCTATGTTTCCTGCGCGTGCCAAGCGGATCATCCATCTATTCATGAACGGAGGCCCGTCGCAAGTCGATACCTTCGACCCCAAACCGGCACTTACCAAGTACGACGGGCAGCGGCCTCCAGGAGCCGATCTCAAGACCGAAAGGAAGACAGGTGGTCTGATGAAATCACCCTTTCGTTTCGATCGGCACGGCCAATCCGGACTAGAGATCAGTGAAATCTTTCCGCACTTGAGCACCTGTGCTGACGATCTGTGCGTGATCCGTTCGATGCACACCAATATCCCGAACCATGAGCCATCGCTCTTGATGATGACCAGTGGAGAGACCCAGCCGACAAGACCATCGATGGGCTCGTGGCTACTGTACGGCTTGGGGACCGAAAACGAAAATCTTCCGGGCTTCGTGGTCTTGTGCCCGGGAAAACCGGTCGTCGGACCTGCCTTGTGGGGGAATCGGTTTCTCCCAGGGATCTACCAAGGAGCGCAGATCAACAACTCGAAAATGGATCCACAGAGTGTGATCCGTGACATCCAAAACGCTGCGATCTCGAAAACCTCCCAGCGCGAGCAACTCGATTTGCTCAAGCAAATCAATCAAATGCACCTCGAACAACGCGGAGGTAGCGACAACCCACTCGAGGCAAGGATCCAATCGCTAGAAATGGCATTCCGCATGCAAACCGAGGCCCAGGAGGTTTTCAACCTCGATCAAGAAACACAGGCCACACGCGATGCCTACGGAAAAGGGGAATTCGCTGACGGTTGCCTGGCGGCTCGACGATTGGTCGAACGCGGAGTGCGGATGGTTCAGGTCTTTTACGGAAATGGTCAGCCATGGGACGACCATGAAAACATCGCCGACCATGCGAAGAAAGCCCAAGCGGTCGATCAGCCCATTGCGGCACTGATCAAAGATTTAAAAGCAAGGGGCCTATTTGATGATACGTTGATTTTATGGGGCGGTGAATTCGGACGAACTCCGGTATCCGAAGGGGCCAAGGGCCGTGACCACAACAACCATGGTTTTTCCGTTTGGCTCGCTGGAGGTGGAGTACGCGGTGGCATGACCTATGGATCGACCGACGAATTCGGGTTCGCCGCGACGGAAAACAAAGTCCACGTGCATGACCTCCATGCGACGCTCCTGCACTTGATGGGCATCGACCATGAAAAACTGACGTTTCGGTATTCCGGTCGGGACTTTCGTCTGACCGATGTTCACGGCCGAGTCGTTCAAGACATCTTGGCTTAGCATCTTGGCTTAGTTCGCCCGCGCAAAAGGAGCTATGCTTCCGAGGAATTCACTCCGAGGAGTTTACTCCGAGGGGCCCAAGGTCGTGATCGTCGAGGTGGAACTCACCGGGTTCGGGGCATTTCCGGATTTGACCAGCGCTTTGAGCGTGCCCTGCCCGACGAGTCGGTGCAAAAAGACCACGCGGTAGGCGACTTGGTCCTGCGGCCTGAGTGTTTGGATCGGGTCCATGGTTAGAATTCTGCCGGCTTCGTCAAACTGATAACTCGATGCTGCAGGACCGCGCACGTCGGTCACCTGCACCCCCTCGGGCACTTGTAGAACCAAAGAGACTTGCTGCTGATTGATCGCCGAAGCATTTCTCACCGTGACGATGTAGTCGGACTGCTCGTTGAGCCTTGCGGAACGGCTGACCGGCTCGATCGATACCAATAAATCGCTGGCAGGCTGGGCCGGTGGTTGGGTCATAGGAACATTTGGCGGAGCCACGGGAGGGAGCGCCGGAGCGGGTGTGCTTGGGACCCCGGCCCCAGGCTGTCCTGCTTGGACGATCGGGATTCCCACGTTTCGCATCACGCGAATATTTCGATCCTCCGATTCGACGGTCCCGACAACTTGGGCATCGGCTGAAACCTGGCCTCCGCTGAAGTTGACTTGATAGTCGGTCGTGTTGCCAACGGGCAGTTCAGGCAATCGCCATCGGAGGATTTGGTTGGCATACATCGGCTCGAATCCAGCCGATGCGCCGGTGGGGGTCAGCGCCGGATCGTATTTGAGGGTGACGATCAGATTCCGAACCGCGACGGGTCCAGTGTTTCGCACGAGCAATTGCACAGCCGTCGCCGTACCGACAGCGATCGGGTTGGCACCGGTGCTCGGCCGCATTTCAAGTTCGACTTGGGGTACACGTTTCGGGCCTGGCACTGCGCGGACCGTCGCGGCCGATCCTGTAAGGACCTGATTGGCGGTCCTTGCAGTGGCTTTGACGGTCAGTTCGCCTTCGCGCTCGGCGAGAAACTGAGCCGATAGGTCGACGCTTTGGCCCGGAGCAAGATAGCCCACGGGTCGTGAAACCTCCCTAGCTCCGTCCCTGGCGTGAACAAGTCCAGGTCCAGCTTCCAGAAAAACGACCAAACCGGTGACGGTTTGATTCCCGGTGTTGGTGAGCTTCATGTTGAACGTCGCAAGATCACCGACAGCGAGTTGCGTGGTGGTCGGATCGGCATTGACACTCAAGGTGACTTGGGGTTTTTGAACCAACGTCGAGATCACCGCGTTCTTTTGGATCCCGGAAGCCCCGGTGGCTTCAAAGACGACACGAGCGTCCATTTCGCTGGTCGCTTCGGTGACCAATTGGACATCGAGCGCTTGTCGAGGCCCAAGGACGCCGACATCCCAAGACATGCTGTTGCCGGTCTGACGGGTTGGTTTGGGAGTGACGCTTTGGATGGTCATTCCATTGGGAACGGCAGCCGTTAGCACCACATTTTCGGCTTGTGCATACCCGTCGTTCTCCAGCGTAGCGCTGTAGGCAAGGGGTTGTCCAGGAACCGCGACCTCGGGTCCGCCAACGCGGAGATTCAGCTCGGCAGAACTCCAAGTGACCTGTACGGTGCCTCGCCCCAGAGGTAGCTCGGGCATGTTCTCGGACGATTGCCCTGGGCGCACGACCTCAACCTCGATCAGTGCCGATGCATTGGCCTTGGAGATCGAATTGGGTTGAAGCATGTTGACCAATTCCACGACCGCATTCCCGTTGCGGTCGACATATTTTTCGAAGACTTCACCGTATTGAGGCAGGAAGCGAGCCACTTCGGGGTTGAGCGATCGGTATCGCACGATCCAGCCTTCGGCCGGAACCAATCCGTCGGCTTTGTTGACCTTAGTAACAAGCGTGATCGCTTGTCCGCTGGTGCTCTGCTGGGGCTGGGGGAACTCCCAACGCGCATCGACCCAATAGATGGTAGCCGTTTGACGGCGTTTATCCCAAGCTTCGCTCTCAGGTGCTATCACCGTGACTTTCGAGACCCCTTCGCTCGGGCTTGAGAGACTCAGCCAGGTTTGCCCCTTACGTATCGGCAGATCGTCTTGGGCGCGCGCTGTTCCACGGGTGATTTTGCCAGGTTCGCTGCTGGTTCGACCGCGTGCGAAATCGACATCGAGCTTACCGGTATCATTCTTGTTTTGATGTTTTTTGAACAAGTGCTGGCGTTGGCTCTGGTTGTCGTCACCGACATCGATGATCTGCCCGACGCTTTCGGGCGAGAGCATCCATTCGATCGGTTCACCGGTTACCAACATGCCGTCTTTGCCGCAGATCCCTGCGAGCAAGATGACTTCGCCACCGACCGGAGCGACGAGTTTGGTGGGGGTCAAGAGCAGTTCGCCGCACCGTGCCCGGGCCGCATCAGCGCTGATCGACCCTCCCTTGCACAGTTTGCATTGGTGCCCCGTTTTTCCATCGGTTCCCGTCGGCACACCATGCATGCACTTTTTGGGTTCGGCGGGCGTTTGGTAAAACGGACCTTGGGCCGGATAGCCGTTATTGGCGCTATGGGGCGAAACGAGCGTCGTGGATTGTCCGGAAAAGACGGTTCCACCGTTTGGATTGATCGCAGGAATGGTGAGGGTTTTGCAGCCGGTTCCAAAGAGGCACAACCCGGCCGCAAGCCCACAGACAATTGCCAGCAACTTGCTGGCAATCGATGGCTCGTTCTTAAGAGCGGTTCTGGATCGCAGCGAGGCGAGCATGTTACAGGACCACAGGGGCTAGAAAGGATGGGACGCTTCGAGGCGCACTGAGCCTCGTAGGAACCTACCTCGCACCCTGGGTGACTGTTGAAGAATTTCGCTAGCTATCTCTAGCTTTTATGGCAAAGGTTAACGATCAGTCCGATCAGTCCGATCCGTCCGATCCGTCCGATCCGTCCGATCAGTCCGATCAGTCCGATCCGTCCGATCCGTCCGATCCGTCCGATCAGTCCGATCAGTCCGATCAGTCCGATCCGTCCGATCCGTCCGATCCGTCCGATCAGTCCGATCAGTCCGATCAGTCCGATCCGTCCGATCCGTCCTAGTTGGCTTTATCAGGAGCCAGTGCCATGGGCTTTGTGCCGGCTTGATCGGTCGGAGTTGCGTCGGCTTCGAGATCCCCGATGGCGTACTGGAGTCCGTCGAGCATGTGCTTGAGAATCATCGGCTTGGAGAAGGTGTCCTCGCGGTGTCCAAAGTTGGTGTAGAAGACGCGTCCTTTGCCTGCCGTTCGAAGCCAACTGACAGGGACCTCGCGGGGTCCATCGTTGATGAGCTTACTGACGGCTTCTTGTTTCATATCGAGGCTCACGAGGACTCTGAGGTTTTTTGTGCCCACATAGGTTTCCGGGTTGTATTGATAGATTTCGTCGGTGTGCCAGAAGCCTTTTCCTTCGAAGGATTTGTTCAAAACATGCTCTGGGTCGTTGAGCTTGAAGGCCCATGTTCCGCCGGCGTTCCAGGGGTGCCCGGCGAATTCCCCACCGACCACGGCGCGGCAATCGGGGTGTCGGCCAAAGTTATCGCTGGCCGCATGAAAACCTGCGAGCCCCTTTCCGTTCATGATGAAATCGAGAAAAGCAGCCTGCTGGGCTGGGGTCTGAAACTGCATGTGGGTGGTGTTATTCAGCAGGATCAAGTCGTATTTGGCCAGATTCTCAGGAGTAAACACATCGTAGGTGTCGGCAAGATCGACGCTGAAGGCTTTGGTCTTCTTGGCCATGGCCTCAACGGCGTAGTTCGCGTAAGGAATCGAGCCATGGATGAATCCTTCGCATCGATAGAACAACAGAACGCGTCGCTCTTTTTTGGGTGCGGCAACGGCTTGAGCGGGAACGGCCGTTTCAATCGCAGACTTCTGAGCGTCGGTCAGAGGACGAAAGCTTTCGGCTTTTTTCTTTTGCCATGGGTCGACATCTTGGGCAGAAACAAAACTTGGGACTAGGCACAAAGCCAGAGCGATTGAAAAAAGCTTTTTCATGGGAAGGATCTCCGGTGGGGGGACTGAGTCGACGGATTTGAAAACAGGAAAAAAACTCGATCAAGGCGTATTGGGTACGGGTGGACTTGCCGGTTGCGTTGGCAAGAGAATCTTCTGACTCCCCTTGGGCAAACCGAGCATCGCATCTTCGGAGTCCTTGGCAAACGGCTCAGCCAGCGGCAGGCCCGCCAAGAAGGCCAGCAAAAGGGTTGCGACGAAGTAGATGGCATAGTGGAGGAAGGACTGACCGACCTCGAGTTCACAGGATCCTACCGATACAGCGATACCGAGTCCGAACATGATTAAAACGAAGATCGACATTTGAAGCGTGTCGACTTGGGCTAGCACTCGGTTTCCAAAGTAGGAGGCAAGCATCCAGTAGATTCCCCAGGTCAGCGCGAACACTCCGGCGCAAATACCCAGTCGCACCAATCGGTCTTTTCCTATGTACCCGCCGAGTTCGTCGTCTTTAAAGAACGTGTAGCCGATCGAGCACAGGGGATAAGCCAAGGCGATGGCGACGAATGCTAGAGTCCACGTCGGTGGGGTGATTCCGGACAACCGCGCCCAGAGCGCTGCGATAATCGAGACGGCCGCCACGCCGATTGCGACGACAATCTGAAAACCGTTCGGGGTAAACTCGATGCGTTTGATCGGTTTGAGGACCGGCCTTCCCCCTGCATCCTTAGGGCCATAATTTTCCGGTGTATGGATCACCACTTCCTGAGACTTGTCAGGAACGGTGATCGTCTGCTTGCACTTGGGACAAGGCCCTTGCTTCCCGGCGTATTTGTCGCTGACGGTGAACCTGGCAAGGCAACCTGGGCAGGTGACTGGGATTGGCATATCGAAGATGGATGCTTAGAACAATGGGTCGAATCTTGGCGACGAATTATAACCGATCTTGCAATTGGCTAGTGGCCCATTATGTCCGAAATCGCTTTGGGTAAACCCTCGTTCAACATCGTTCTGTTTCAGCCGGAAATCCCTCAGAACACTGGAAATATTGGACGTTCGTGCGTGGCGCTCGATGCCAAGCTCTGGGTCGTGCGGCCGATGGGATTTCGGCTCGATGAAAAACTCGTCCAGCGCGCCGGCCTGGATTATTGGCAATTTCTAGACATCGAGGTTGTCGATACCTGGGCCTTGATGCTGGCAAAAATGGACCCCGATCGCACTTGGTTCTTCACCAAATTCGCTGAGCAACTCCACACCCAAGTCCGCTACGAGGTCGGCGACTGGCTGGTCTTTGGAAGCGAATCGAACGGCCTGCCCCCGAGTCTCCGCGACGAGTTCGCCGCCCATTGCGTTCGTCTGCCGATGACCGGACCGGTCCGAAGCCTGAACCTCTCGGTCGCTGCAGGAATCGGACTTTTCGAAGCCTACCGCCAATGCAGCGCTGATTGACTTGCTCTGACGAGACGTTCGCTAAGCGAGAATATCGCGGACCAAGTTCCCGTGGACGTCGGTCAAGCGAAAATCTCGCCCCTGGAATCGGTAGGTCAAGCGGGTGTGATCGAAACCTAGCAGATGCAGGATGGTCGCATGCAGATCATGCACATGAACGGGGTTTTCGACGGCATTGAAACCAAAGTCATCGGTCTTGCCATAAACCATGCCCCGTTTGAGTCCACCGCCGGCCATCCAAATGCTAAACGCGCGATTGTGGTGGTCGCGGCCATCGTTGCCGCCTTGGACCATCGGTGTGCGACCGAACTCGCCCCCCCAAATCACCAGCGTGTCTTCGAGCAACCCGAGCCTTTGGAGATCCTCGACCAGCGCAGCGCTTGGACGGTCGGTCGCTGCGGCGTTGTTCTTGACCCCGTTGGTCAAATCCCCATGCTGATCCCAAACCTCATGGAAAAGCTGGACGAATCGTACGCCTCGCTCGAGCAATCGTCTAGCCAGGAGGCAGTTGCGGGCGAAACTCGCTTCTTTGGGATCCTTAACGCCATAAAGTTCGAGCGTCTCTTTGCTCTCCGAACTCAGATCCATCAACTCCGGCGCACTGGTTTGTAATTTGGACGCAAGCTCATAGCTTTGAATTCGAGAAGCGATCTCCGGATCTCCGACCTCGTCGAAGCTCATGCGATTGAGTTTCGCAATCGCATCGATCGAGTCTCGCTGGGCTTGGCCATCGACCCCCTTGGGGTTCGAGAGATACAACACCGGGTCCCCTGTGCTTCGAAACGGGGTTCCAGAAAAGGTCGTTGGCAGGAAACCGCTGCCGTAATTGCTCGCACCTCCACTGGTGCCTTTAGCGCTGGTCAAGACGACAAAGCCTGGCAAGTCCTTGGACTCGGAACCCAAACCATAAAGGGTCCAACTCCCCAGACTTGGGCGTCCGAATTGCTGTGAGCCACTGTTCATCATGATCTGCGCTGGTGCGTGATTGACCGCATCGGTCTGCATCGATCGAATCAAAACCATCTCGTCGGCGATTCCGCCGATCTGCGGCAAAACCTCGCTCAGTTCCATGCCGCACTTCCCCTGAGGGGCAAATCCAAACTTGCCCCCCAACAACGCAGAGTTCGGATTGATAAATGCCGCCCGATACCCTTGGAGCAATTCCGGTGGGGGCAACTGACCGTTGCGCTTGGCCAACTCGGGCTTCGGATCATAAAGCTCCAATTGGCTCGGTGCTCCAGCTTGGAACATATACACGATACGCTTAATCTTCGCAGGAAAGTGGGGAGCCCTGACCGCAAGCGGCCCGGCGGCCTCCTGAGCCGACGAATCCCCAGCGAGCAACTCCAGGGCGGCCAAGCTTCCAAGACCCACCGAGCAATCTTTGAGGAACCAGCGACGTCGGAGCAAGCGTGCTCGTGCCTCGTTAAGTTCCTGAGCTAAGTTCTTCATGTTCGATCCGTTCTGTCCGATCCGTTCTGTCCGATCCGTTCCATTCGATCCGTTCCATTCGATCCGTTCAACCTGCCAACCTGCGCAGATTCAACCTGTGCAAGGGGTGGGCTTGGGACTGGTGCTCTAACCTGAACCTTCCGAATCCCCAGTGCCCTGATTTTACCAACAAAGTTGGCTTTCGAAATGACTTTGCAGAATTCGCTTCGGTGTTATTTGCCCCCCGAGTCGCCTTGGCGGCCAAGTCCTGCTTTTATGAACGCTGTCCGAGTTCCTGGATTCGTTCAAGACGCACACGCGGCGCGGCACGATGGAGTCTACCTCCAAGTGTTAAACGACTAGACGCCGACTCGATGTTTGTTGGTGCATCGAATCGGCGCCCGTCATTTTTTGGGTCGGTTCGCAATCGAACCTGCTTGTTTCCTAGCCAGGCGAGCTACCGAGCTAAGCTGCCCGTCGGCGAGGCTCTTGCCGGCTTTGGGAGTGACGTCCGTTGGAATAACGAACTTGGGGTTGTCGGATGCGATCGAGATCGCCGTCGACTGGGCCTTGCAAGTCCGGTTCGCTCAACTCCAAGCGTAAGACCCTCACGTCCGAAGGGGCCTCGATTCCGATGCGAACCTTGTCGCCTCCGATTCGAACGACCGTCAGGACGATATCGTCTCCCAAGTAAATTCTTTCGGATTCTTTTCTTGTCAAAATCAACATGATCTCAATGATTCCTTTTGTTTCCGTACATTGATCCTCAAGGCCCGATTCAAGAAGGCCCGATTCAAGGAGCCTTCGTTAGGCTGCCGGGATCAGATCCTTGACGCATCGCATCCCTGATCGTTGACCCGTCGAGTCATAAAACAAGACGCGTGCCGATGCGTAATCGAGCACCGCGGTAAGTCGCACGCTCCGTGGACCGTGCAAACAATAAAAAACTCCACACGGACTTCCTTGCCGGACCAAACACTCCTCGGTCATCGGAAAGGCATTCGGAAGCAATTGATGCATCCGGCAGAGCTCTTCCAAAACCACATCCCGAATACTGCTCAAGTTTGGCAATTTCTCAACCCCTTGCTGCTGTGAAATGATGCGCCTGGTTAGGCAAGCTTTACTATCGGCTTGTAGCGTCAAAAATTTAGCCCGAACGCAGATTTCCAGGGGGCTGTTTTCTTTACCTCGTCGGCAAGCTTCGCACGCTCAAACTAAGCGTTCCAGATGGAAGGCTGCGAGCTTTTCTAGGACTTTCAAACCAGATCCTATGGATTGGCTCAAGCCGATCGATTCACTTGAGAAGCTTCGGTTGCCGCACCAATGCGCGGGTCCCAAGGTGCAATGGGCTTTTGCTACCGAGCACCAATTTGATCTTCTTCTCTTGGACGATCCCAACTTCCAGGTCGAGCCCTTTCTGGTCGGCTCCGATTTCCTTTTTGAAGGCCACTTGATCGTCGACCCATAGCTCGATCTGGATCGCTGAGCGCGATTCGGACTCCTCGGATCGTTCGATGCGAGCCTGGAACTTCGTCATCCCAGCGGGTGCTCGAAATTGGTACTGACCTGGTCCAGGGAACAAGAGATCTTCGCTGGTCCCGAGTTCACTACGAACCCATCTGGGCTTGGTGGTTTTGGCCAGTATTTCGTCGAATTCGCCGAAGCCACCTCGGCTCGCCGGACGCGCATCGAGGATTGCCAAGCTCGAAACCCAAGCGATCTTGTCCAATCCGCAATCGATCGATTGCAACCAATCCATCGGCACTCGCAACGCAGTGCTCCAATTGCCGCCGAGTTCCAATTCACTCCCATCGACCCTGGCGCGATCTGCTATGATCGAACTGCCATCGAGCAGTTGGACCACAAACCCCGCGGTGTTGGGCCCCTGCCCTTTGGGTTCCAGAGGTTTTCTATACCATAGAACGCCAGCGAGACGGTCGATCGATGCATCGACGATTTGTCCGTCGACATCGAATTGGATCTTGCCGTCTCGGATCTCCTTGACGAGTCCATCGACGCGGTCCAAAGCTCCCCCCGGACGCACGACGATCAAGGCATCGGATTTGAGTTCCTCACGCTCGAAGGCTTCCCAAGCTTCTTCGGCTTTGGCGTCGAGCTTCTTGAACTTCAGGTATTTGAGCTCACCGTCGAATTCGTTTCGGACGACTTGATCGGCCAAGCGAATCGCCCAGCGTTTCTCTTTACCCTCGATCTGCTGGAGAGCCAAAACCGAGCCATCGCTAAGACCGGCTTTCCAAACTGCCGATGCGAGTTCCGCACCGATGAAAGGTGTTTTTCCCGAGCGTTCGAGTCGTAGAAGCTCGGAGGTCCTCAGCGAGCTCGGCTCGCCGGAGGCTGCCGTTGCCGGTAGGTAGACCATTTGGTCCTTATCGATCGACTCAAGAGACCCGCTCCAATTTTGGCCGTGGACATCGGTGATTCGCAAGACAGGCAACGTCTGAGCCATCGCGATTGTCGAAGCGACCATCACTAAGCCGAGGATAGCGACGTGCATGAACCATGGGCGATGCGAACATAGGTATCTAGCAAACCACCAAAAGGCCGACGTTTCTTTGCCCCCCGTCTGACCGGTAACTGCCTTGGGGATGCAGTTCGAATTCCTACGGGACTGTCTTCTGCGGGTCATCGTATGGATTGAGATCTTGGGGGTGGAAATATGCATGATTCGTTCCGCAGCCTTCAAAACACTTCGGTGGCAAAAACCCGGTTGGTTTATCCTACACGTTCCGAGGATTCATGCCTACGGAGTAGACTTTGCGTCGATGTCGGCCAAACCGGGACTGGGCCCTCGCGTGGAAACGGAGGATTGTATTAGAATTGCAGAAGCAGAAGGCAACGTTTAGTCCTGCAAGCCCAGGCCGTTGAAGATACGAGTTCGATGTTTTTCGATCCGATCGGCCCGCGTTTTGGCTTGCTTTGCCCCCGAGAAGTGAAGCAGGTAACCCCGTTGTCGACCAGGCGTGAGGGCTTCGAAGGCGCGTTGGAAGTCGGGTTCTTTGAGGAAAGCGTCTAGCAATTCCTTGGGCTTCTCCATCGTATCGGGGGTTTGCTTGGGAGGTTCGAACCCGGTGCCTTGAAGTTCGATGGCTTGGGAGATCAGGGCCACAAGGGCAGGTCGGAGTGTTTTGATTTGGGAACAAGAGGTTATCTTCACCAGGCGAGCGGCTTGGGAGTTGGGTCCAGGCTTTTCGAGGATCCCCTGAGGGTCATTCAATCCGGCCCCTTGGAAGAAGTTCAGCGAGCAGCAATCTTTCAAGGCGGCGACGACAGCGATGTTTTTGCCGCCCAGGCAATAGCAGGGAACGCCCCACTTGATTTCTTCGACCAAACCCGATTCGAGCATCAGTTGGCGGAGTTGATCAAGTTCTTTGCGCCAGGGGTGGACTTTGCATTCAGGAGTTCCACCGAGCCGGCAGCGCCCGCACCCTTGGTTGAGATAATCATCGACCGACTGAGGCTTGATCGTCATGGAGTCACGGGAGCAACGGGGGTCACGCTTCGGATTTACAAATCGTGTTATACTCTCGACCACGGGTTTCTGCACCGACGCTTTTCTGCACCGACGCTTTGAATCCCTAAGATGAGCCTTCCGAATGCCCAAGTCGATAATCGCTAGTACGAGAAACCGCAGGGAAAAAAGCTTAGTTTTTTTGCGCAATTTTCCATAGCCGAACCGTCGGGATTTTGAGACGATGAAAGACTGACATTGCACGCGATGTAGGGCGGTGTAGGACAGTGACGCGGTCCTAAGACCAGTGTTCCAATGCGGTTTGCTCCAATTCCTTTTCATTAGAGATTTGTTCGTATGGCCAACAAGAAACGAGTGGCGATGATCGGTTTGGGCTTCGGAGCGGAGTTTATTCCCATCTACCAACGCCATCCCAACGCCGAAGTCGTCGCAGTATGCCGCAGAAACGAGAAGGAACTTCACGAAGTCGCTGACAAATTCGGGATCGCCAAGCGATTTACCTCCTACGAACAGGTTCTCGAAGACCCCACCGTCGACTTTGTCCACATCAACTCCCCAATCCCCGACCATGCTTGGATGAGCCTCAAAGCCCTACGCGCCGGTAAGCACGTCATGTGCACGGTCCCAATGGCCACGACCATCGAAGAGTGCGACCAAATCTGCGAGGCCGTGGCCGAAACGGGATTGAAGTACATGATGGCCGAAACCGTGGTCTACAGCCGCGAATTTCTGTTCCTCAAAGAACTTTATCTTCAAGGGGAACTGGGCAAAATCCAATACATGGCCGCCTCACACCCCCAAGACATGGCCGGTTGGCCTGAATATTGGGAACGGATGATCCCCATGCACTATGCGACCCACGTCGTCTCGCCTGTCCTAGGACTCGTCGACGGCCGTGCCGAATACGTCTCATGTTTCGGCTCCGGCGCAATTGCCCCGGAACTGGCAAGAAAATCCGGCAACTCATTTGCCGTCGAATCCTGCCATATCAAAATCAAAGACAGCGATGTCTCGGCACACATCTGGCGATTCCTCTTCGATACGGCCCGTCAGTACCGAGAAAGCTTTGACGTCTACGGCACAAAGAAAAGTTTCGAGTGGTCGCTGGTCGAAGGCAAACCGCATATTCTGCACACGGCCAAAAAACCCGAACATGAAATCCCCTCGGAAATCGAAATCCCCGATTACGCGCACCTCCTGCCTGAACCCATCCGACCCTTCACCCAATCGATCCAAGATGCCGACCACCTGTCGTTCATCCAAGGTGGTGGGCACGGCGGTTCCCACCCCCACTTGGTCAACGAATTTGTAAGCTCCCTGGTTGAAAACCGAGACCCATGGCCCAACGCCGTGACCTCGGCAAACTGGACCTGCGTCGGCCTGTGCGCCCACCAAAGCACCCAACAAGGTGGAAAAATCGTCCAACTTCCAGAATTTACCCTGCGATAAATCTCCAGGTGATCCTACTTTGCGGAAGCTTCCTTGGAGCATCCCAAAACCCCTTCCTTGGCTATCCTCCCTGATCCCTAATAGGTACGACGATGTTGAAGGCGAATTTGTTTCCTGCTTGGTTCTCGCAGCGATCGGCAACGATCGCTTGCGTCGCTTGGCTTCTAGCCGCCCTTCTGGGTTTCCGCTTGGAAAATCAGGGGCTGGCTCAAGACGCGGCGCCGAGCAAACAGCCGATCAAAGTGCTGTTCCTCGGTGACCAAGGTCACCATCGCCCGGCTGACTTGTACCGCGTTCTTGGACCTGCGATGGGGCCTTACGGAATCGAGGTGACTTACAGCGAAGATGTCGCGACTTCTCTATCGGCCAAACGTCTCGGGGAATTCGACACGCTTTTGATCTATGCGAACATCGATCAACTCGGGGCCGAGCAAGAGCAGGCGATGCTCGAGTACGTGGCCTCCGGACACGGGATTGTGCCGCTTCACTGCGCATCGTTTTGTTTCCGCAACTCGAAGGCTTATGTCGAACTCGTCGGCGCTCAGTTCAAAGAACACGGCGGGGAGCGATTCATGACGCACATCCTGGAACCTCAGCACCCGATCATGCGAGGTTTCGGCGGCTTTGAAAGCTGGGACGAAACTTATGTTCACCAAATGCACAACACCAAGGACCGAACGGTCTTGGAAGAACGCCGTCAAGGGAAGCTTGCTGCCGACACCAAGGCCGAGCCTTGGACATGGGTCCGTACACATGGCAAGGGCCGCGTCTTCTACACCGCTTGGGGACACAACATGGATACCTGGAGCAATCCAGGTTTCCAAAACCTAGTCGCGCGCGGGATCACTTGGGCGGCCCAAAAAGATCCCGCGAAACTCCCTGCATTCCAAGACTCCCGTCGCTTCGATGTCCCTAAGATGACTGCGCCTCGTAAAGACGTCGCACCCTTTACGTTTACCGAAGTGGGCAAGGAGATTCCAAACTACAAACCGGGGGCTCGCAACGGCCAAGCCGAACCGATGAGCCGCATGCAAATGCCCCTGACGGCCGCCGAATCGCAAAAGCATTACGTCACCCCAGAAGGTTTTGAAACCAAACTATGGGCGAGCGAAAAAGATACCCTTGAAGGGGAAGCCGATTTGGGTATGGCCGGCTTGGGAGGCAAACCCATCGCGATGAACTGGGATAGCAAAGGCCGACTGTGGGTCTGTGAGACCGTCGATTATCCCAACGAACTCCAAGGGCTGGGAGCAGGACGCGACCGAATCCGCATCTGCGAAGACACCAACGGAGACGGCAAGGCCGATAAGTTCACCGTCTTTGCGCAACGCATGAGTATCCCCACGGCGATCGTCCCGGTTCGCGGCGGAGCATTGATCCAAGACGGGACCAAGACCCTCTTTTTGAAAGATGTCGATGGAGATGATGTCGCCGATTTCAAACAGGAACTCATCACCGGTTGGGGGATGGGTGACACCCACGGTGGCGTCAGCAATTTCCAGTTGGGACTCGACAACTGGATCTGGGGGATGCAAGGTTACAACGATTCACGGCCGATGATCAACGGCGAGCGACAGCAAGGATTCCGCCAAGGCTTTTGGCGATTCGCCATCGATGCGGCACCATCGAATCTCAATGCACCAGTCTTCAAACTCGATAAGGACGGAGAAGTATCCAAAGAGCCAACGGATGCTTTCGACAAGCATTCCTTGACGGTCACCAAGCTCGAATTTGTACGCTCGACGAACAACAACACCTGGGGACTGGGAATCGGCGAAGACGGCTTGATCTTTGGATCGACCGCCAATGGCAACCCAAGCATTTTCATGCCGATCCCCAATCGCTACTACGAAAAGGTCTCGGGATGGTCGCCTCAGGTCCTGAGCAACATCGCTGATGGCTACAAGTTCAATGCTGCGACCGAAAACGTCCGACAAGTCGACTGGCACGGAGGCTATACCGCAGCTGCCGGACACGCGTTGTACACGGCTAGAAACTATCCCAAAGAGTGGTGGAACCGAACGGCTTTTGTGTGCGAACCGACAGGACATATCGTCGGCACCTTTGTGCTCAACAACGACGGAGCAGGGTACCGATCGACCAACCCGTTCAACTTGGTAGCAAGCGATGACGAATGGAGTTCACCGATCATGGCCGAGGTGGGCCCGGATGGAAATGTCTGGTACCTGGACTGGTACAACTTCATCGTTCAGCACAACCCGACCCCTCAAGGTTTCCAAACCGGAAAGGGGAATGCTTATGAGACCAAACTCCGAGACAAGCGATTTGGCCGGGTCTATCGCGTGGTGTATCAGGGGCAAGAAGGACTCTCGGCCGATGCGTTGAGCAAGGCCGACAGAATGGTCGGCGGTGGTCTCGGCTTGGGCGACGAGGCCAAACTCGTCGCAGCACTTGGGCATCCGAACATGTTTTGGAGGAAATCAGCCCAATGGTTGCTCAACGAAAAAGCGAGTCTATCCGATGGGACCATCAAGAGTCTCGAAGCCATGGTCAAGGATCCTAGTGTGGATGCTACCGGTCTCAACGCCGCAGCAGTGCATGCGATTTGGGTCCTGAGCGCACATGACAAATGGCAAGGCGCACCGCTGCTCGATGCCTTGAAGCATCCGAGCGATGCGGTGGTTCGCAATGCCATCCAAGCAGCCGAGCCCAACGCAGAGACCCTTCAAGCGATCCTCGATAGTCGCGCATTGGACTCGAAGGATCCGCAATTGAAATTGGCCGCATTGCTTAAATTGGCCGATTGCCCAAGCCAAGCCGTATCGACCGGATCGAAATCCCTAGGCGAGAAACTTGGACAAGGAGCACTCGATACGAATGCAACCGGCGCCGAAGATCGATGGATGATGGACGCTTGGACCAGTGCGGCCAGCGCGCATTCCGGGCAAGTCCTGCCGCGAATGATTCGGGATTTACAAGCAACACCTTCTGCGGATCGACTCCAGCGAATCGCGATCGTCGCCGAGCATGCGGCCAGGAACAAGATCAGCGCCGAGACCTTCGCGTCGTTGATCGTCCAGAAAGGGAATCCCCAAGTCACCGGAGCGGTGATCCAGGGGCTAGCCAGGGGTTGGCCCAAAGACTATCGCTTAACCCTCCCGGAGAACGCCACGCAAGGACTCGTCGAGCATTGGCTCTCGGGCGATCTGCCTTTGGATTCCAAGGGGCAAGTCATCCAGTTGGCCGACGCATTGGGCGTAGCCAAAATCGACGAAGCCATCGCGTCGCTTCGCAATGAGTTGGTAAGCATTCTCAACAACGACACGCTCGCGATCGATCGGCGGTTGTTAGCGGCCAAGCAGATGGTCACCCTTGAGGTCGGCAGTCCCAAGGTCGTCGATTCGCTTTTGGAGCGGATCACACCGCAGTCGGTACCGGAATTTTCTGCGGGGATTGTGGGCGCATTGGGTGTTTCGAAAGCCCCAGGGCTGGCCAAGGCACTGATTGAAAAGGCCAAGATGTTGCCCCCGGAATTTCTGCGAGGAAGTTTGCGAGTGATGCTCGCACGTCCCGAGTCGACCCAGGATTTGATCGCAGCGATTCAAGCCGGGGAGCTGAGTATCAACGATTTGCAACTCGATCAGCGTCAGTTGCTCCGCGACCATCCCGACGCCAAGATACGCGAGAAGGCCATAGCGATGATGACCAGCAGCGGGGGAGTTCTCAACGCCGACCGCCAACGTGTCGTGGAAGCATGGCAAGACGCCGCTTCTTCCAAGGGTGACGGCGCCAATGGCAAATTGGTCTACCAAAAGCATTGCGCTTTGTGCCACAAGCATGGCGATATGGGAAACCTGATCGGACCTGAATTGACCGGCATGGCCGTGCATCCAAAGCATGAGCTGTTGATCCATATCCTCGATCCGAACCGAAGTGTCGAAGGAAACTTTAGGACCTACAACGTCCAGACAACCGACGGGACGGTCGTGACCGGAATGATGGCCAGTGAGAGCAAAACGTCGATCGAATTGATCAACGTGCAAGGCAAGCGGGAGGTTGTGCTTCGAGAGGACATCGAGCGCCTGAGCGGATCTCAAAAGTCCCTAATGCCTGAGGGATTTGAGAGTCAGATGAACCGCGACGAGATGAAAGATCTGCTGGAGTTCTTGACCACCAAGGGCAAGTACGTACCGCTATCGATCGCCACGGTTGCCAATTCGGTGACCGATCGAGGGATGTTCTTCGATCCAGACGGGCTCGTCGAGCGATTGGTATTCCCGGATTGGAAGCCAAAGATGTTCAAGGGAATACCGTTTGTATTGCTCGATCCCCAAGAGGGTCGCGTCCCGAATGCGGTGATGCTTTTTGGGCCTAATGGGACCATGGCGCCGAAGATGCCCAAGAGCGTCGACGTCGTTTGCAATGCGCCGGCCGTGGCTATTCACTTCCTCAGTGGCGTCGGAGGCTGGTCGTTCCCAGCGACGCGCGAGGGGAGTGTCAGTATGATCGTCAGGATCACTTACGAGGACGGCAGCACCGAGGATCATCCGTTGGTCAATGGCGAGCATTTTGCCGACTACGTTCGACGGGTGGATGTTCCGAAAAGCGAGTTTGCGTTCGACCTCGCCGGTCGGCAGATCCGATACTTGAGCGTCGAGCCCAAGGAGCGTAAGCCGATGCAAAAGATAAGTTTGATCAAGGGTCGCGACGCATCGGCGCCGGTGGTCATGGCGATCACGCTTCAGACCCAGTAGTCAGACCCAGTAGTCAGACACATTAGCGTAGCAGGCTTATTACCAAGGCCGGATAGGCTGGACGAAAAACACACGGCGTTTGGGCCGATAGGGGTTCAATGCCATGCCATCGTAGGTTGGGTGCGCGTAGTCAAACCCGATGGCTTGGTAGTGACGCAAAAGATCCTCACGGGCCTGGGATTCCCTCCGGGCTCGCTCGACTCGGTACTCCTTGGACGCGGAGGGTTCGAAGCGGTACTTGCCGGTGACGGTTCTGTCGGATTTTGAAAAAGGCGAACTAGCCGTTGGGGAATCGCTAAGTTCTCCGGGGCTGGCAGGATTCGAAAGGGGTTCGTTTTGAGCTTGTTGGCAAAAGCCGCGTGTCGGTTCAGTCAACCACAGGCAGATCGCCAGAAGCGCGAGTCTAAGAGTTCCGTTGTGGTTGGCAAGTCGCAGTGTCAGTCGGTTCATGATCAAAGCCCTCAGGGCAGGGGGGGTAAGCCAGAATCCATAAGCCAGAATCCAATCGGGGCAAATCGGATCGGACCGTCACTGGATGGTTCAGGTCTCCATGGAGGATCGACCCTCAAGCAGCATCCAATCCGGCTTATTCGACCTCGGGGCGTACCTCGGAGATCAAGCTATCCTCAAAATCCAGAAATGCGTTAAACTTCGAAGGCCTTTTCCGTGGCCTTGTTCGAATCGCAGCAAGGCGTCACCTGTGCGAATCCTTTCACCGGACCAACCATCCTATGCTCGACCGAAAATATGTGGTAGAGAACGCCGAAGCGGTCAAATTGAATTGCGTCCATCGCGGGGTCCAAGCAGATGTCGATCGAATCATCGCATTGGAAATGGAGCGACGGGCCAAGTTGGCCGAGGGTGAGGATTGGAATCGACAGGCCAATGAGGTCAGTGCTCAGATCGGCAAGGTACCAGCCGAGCAACGCGAAGAGTACAAGGAGCGAGGCAGGGCGCTTCGGGCCTCTAAAGAGCAGTCCCAGAAGGACCACGACGCTTTAGAACGCCAGATCGAAGGCCTTATGGCGCGCGTGCCGAACATGACCCATCCGTCGGCCCCGATCGGCAACGACGACGATGCGAATCTCGAGATTGCAAGGGGAGCCACACCGATCCCGCAGTTCGATTTCAAGGCCAAGGATCACTTGGAGCTCGGGCAGCAACACGACATGATCGACTTCGAGGCCGGCGCGAGGGTCGCTGGCGCAGGGTTTTACTTTCTGAAACGAGATGCGGTCCTGCTGGAATTGGCTTTGCAACAGTTTGTGGTAAGCCATTTGGCCAAAAAAGGGTTTATCCCAGTCTCGACGCCTGACGTAGCCAACACCGACATTCTCCATGGAATCGGATTCAACCCCAGGGGTCCTGAGACCCAGATTTACAGCATCGAAAACACCGAACTGAACTTGGTGGCCACCGCCGAGATCACCCTCGGGGGCATGTATCAGAATCAGGTTTTAGAAGCCGAGCAACTGCCGTTGAAATTGGTCGGAATCAGCCATTGTTTTCGGACCGAGGCAGGGGCCGCGGGCCGAGCATCTCGTGGGCTCTATCGCGTGCATCAATTCACCAAGGTCGAGATGTTCGCCTTCACGCTTCCGGACCAAAGCAGCGCGATCCACGAAGAGCTCCGAGCCATCGAGTGCGAGATCTTCGATGCCTTGGAGATCCCCTTCCGCGTCGTGGATACTGCAACGGGCGATTTGGGCGGGCCGGCTTACCGAAAATACGACTTGGAAGCCTGGATGCCCGGCCGAGGCGACGCAGGCCAATGGGGCGAGGTCACGAGCACCTCGAACTGCACCGATTACCAAGCGAGAAGATTAAATATCCGTTATCGCACTAAAGGCGAAAAAGGAACCCACTTTGCGCATACACTCAACGGGACGGCTGTGGCTATCAGCCGCGCATTAATTGCATTGATGGAAAACCATCAACTGTCCAACGGCTCGATTAAAATTCCGAAAGTTTTAATTCCTTGGATTGGCAAAGATCGAATTCAATAACGGTTTTGGATCCAAAAAAGACCGTTTTACCCAGCGTTTTGATGGGTGACGCAAAAATATAAAAAAGCGAACAGGCTAGTTTCAAAAAAACACCAGAAAAAGTTTGGCCATTTATAGCAACGCGTCGAAAGATGCGTTACACTCTAGTGAAGTCGCATCGGCCGGACGTTCAAGAGTGATTTTGAACTGCGAAGACACGAAGCGATAAAAAGAAAAATTAAACTTGCCTCACCTAGCAGTGGTTGGATTTCGGGCGTGACCAACTGTTGTTAGGTGGGGTTTTTTTTATTTTTATTTTCTAGTCGGGTTCTCCGGCGAGGTCATCTTGGGTGACCTGAAGCGACTGGCAGATCGTCAGGAGCATCGCAGCATAGACGCGTTCGAGCGAGCGGTACTCGGAGTCCTCGGCCTGGAATTGCACCAAGATGGTTTGGTTCGGGAGCCCCATGGCGATCAGTTCGGCGTGGACGAGCATGTCGAGGTAGTAGAAGTACATTTCCCGGCCGCGCGTTTCGACCAAAGGGCCAGGGTGGGAGATCAGTTCGGGCGAGAAATTTTCGCTTTCGACGTTTTCGTAATCGGCAGCGATCAGTTGGGTAACTTGCTCGATGGCTTGTTCGGGTGTGCTGGACGAGTCGAAACCGATTATTGAGAGAAACGCGGTCGCCGGGCTTTGGATTTGAAATCCGACGACTTGGTCGTCTTGGACGTCTTCGCTTAGGGTCCAGTTGTCTGGGTAGGTCACGCAGAGACCTAAGGCGCGATGGATTTTTGGCATGGTGTGCTTCTGGCCTGGAGTGATCTGGGGGTCTAGTGATCGGGTTGGCTAGGACTGGGTTGGCTAGGACTGGGACTTCTGGGCGGCTTTGATGGCACCCGCAGGCGGGGTGCCTTTCCAGCGATGGTGGACCCACCAGTATTGGTTGGGTCGGACCCGGATGGCTTTTTCGAGGCATTGATTGTACCATTGGGTCATCGAAACGATCGAGTCGGGGCAGTTTTCGGATGTCGGATCGGCGGTCCCGAGGATCGTCATTTCGAAGTGCAGGGGTTTGTTTTTACGGATATTCGAGCAGACCATCATGGGCGCGCCGCTCGAGAGTGTAAAGAGAGCCAGGGCTTTGTGGCACGAAGCCATTTGGCCAAGGAATTCGACCCAGCAGCCTTTTGGACCGCCGTACTGGTCAGCCAGCAACGACAAAGCCCCGCCCTTGGCTAGCAGTGCCTCGACTTGGCTCGACGTGCCGGACTTGGCGAGCATGTATTGTCCGCCGGAGGATCGGAATCGATCGATGTAATCGTGAACAAAGCCGTTATCGAGGGGTCTGGCGATGGTCGTCGTTGAGATCCCGATGAGTCCTGTGACAAAGCCGGCGAGTTCAAAATTTCCGAAGTGGCCCGAGACCATGACTTTGGGGCGTGGATCCAAGGCGAGCTTGAGCATTTCCCGGCGGTCGGGCAAGTCGAAATGCTCGTACCAATTCTCTCGGTGTATTTTTCTCGGCGCATGGGCGACCTCGCAGACCATCAAAATCAGATGTTCCCACATCTGTTGTTCGGTCTGATCGGTTTCGGATACGGTCCACTCGGGAAAGACGCGTTGGAGATTGCTTTGAACCAATCCGTGGCGGACTCGGATCACGCGGGTCAAGAGCCATCCGAGCAGTTGCGCAAGCCGCTCGCAGCGATCGAGCGACAGAGACTGGATCAGAGCCACGAGCAGTCGAAAGACCCAGTAGGCGAGCCGATCCTTCCACGAGTACGATTGATGGCCGGCGGCCTCCATGCTCAGGTCGCCTTTCTTGGTAAGAGGCTTGGGATCCGTTGCTCGGATCCGTTGATCCGTTCGTGCGACTCTGCAGGCCCACTTAAGCGGCTCATCGAACCGGGCTTAAGCCAAAGGCTCGGCGCAGCAGGCCGATTTGGCCCGAGTGGGTCGACTCGTGCAAGGGACAAAACAGAAACGCGCCGAGTTTGACCGGGTAGGCAGCATAGGGCATTTCCGTCGGTTCAAGGAGCAATTCGGCGGGAGCTTGGCACATAAAGCCCATCGAGGCAAGGTGGATGCGTTCGAGCATGCCGAGCATCGTTTGGCGGTCGGGGTGAGGGCTCGGATCGGCTGAGGGGCTAGTCCCTCGCGAGTAGCGTTTGCGAAACCATCCGGGCATGAGCTCGACGTCCCCTTCGGCTCGCCCGCGCTGACGAAAGAGCATCAGGCCGTATTGGGCCACGGCAAGGTGCCCGATTTGCCAAGCAAAATGGGTCGGGATTCCTTGGGGCGCTTGTTGCCAAAGATCCTCTGGGACGTCGGCAAGAAGCCCCAGGGTGTATTTTCTTGCGAATTCCATCTGGCCCAGGGTCGAATCCCGCATTCCGATGGCAGCGTCGGGACTGGGAATGGCAACGGGAATTTCCATAAGAAATATTTTGACTGTTAGCGAAACGACATCGAAATCCATGGGTTACAATGCTCACAGGTCGAGCGGGCACCCCGAAAAAGTGCATGCATCGAGCTTCGGAAATCCCATAATCGCTTGTGTTACCATTTTTCTCAATCGGGGTTAAGGCCATGCCAATGAAGAAACTTATGTCGAGAATCGCTCTTTCTGTCGGCTTGGTCAGTGCCCTGACCGCCGGTGCGATGGCCCAAGGTCCTGCGGGGCAGGGGGGTGGTCGAGGTCAGGCTGGCGGCCGCATGATGGGCGGCATGGGCGGCGGCATGGGCGGCAACCTGACTGGCCTGCTGATGATGAAAGAAGTCCGCGAAGAGCTTAAGCTTGACGAGGACCAAGTTGCCGAACTCGAGGAGTTGGGCAAGGCGATGATGGAATCGATGAGAAGCATGCGTCCGCAGGGCGGTGGTGGAGCAGGTGGTGGAGGTGGCGGTGGCCAACCTCCGAATCCTCAAGACCGCCAAGCGATGATGGAGAAGATGCAAAAGGCCAACGAAGAGAACGAGGCCAAGGTCGAGGAGATCCTCGATCCAAAGCAATTCGACCGACTCGTCGGCTTGTTCATCCAAAGCGCCAATCTTCAATCGCTGAATTCCAAGTTGGTTGCGACTCGGCTTGGAATCACCGAAGAGCAAAAGACCAAAATGGCTGAGATCGTGAAAGCTAATGGCGAGAAGATGCGAGAGCTTTTCCAAGGTGGGTTCGGTCCGGACGCCCGCGAAAAGATGACCAAGATGCGAGACGAATCCGAAGCGAAGATCAAGGAAATCTTGACCGCCAAGCAGAAGGAAGACATGGAGACTCTCAAGGGAGCTGAGTTCAAATTCCCAGAGCCTCAGTGGCGTGGCGGTGGCCAAGGCGGTCCAGGCGCCGGTGGGCCTGGTGGAGCTGGTGGCGGACGCGGAAACCGACGTCCTGGTGGCGACGGCAACTAGTTCCGGACCAACAAACTACGAACTCGGACGAAGCCTCGACGATTTCTCGAGCGCTTCGTCGATCGATGTGACCTCCACATAGTTCTTACGCAGCGACGGGTTTTTCTGGAACCATGTCGCTACGAGTCCAAGCGACTCGTGAGGCAAAGCGTACTTAAACTCCACTTGTTGGTCGGCTCGTAGCCATGTCTCAAGGGCCTCCTTCTTCGCGTCGAGGAGCTTCGAATTTTTTGCCGATGTCGTCTTTGCCGATGTCGTCTTTGCCGATACCGTCTTTGCCGATACCGTTTTTGAAACGGTTCGCTGCGCGATCGCGTACTGAACACCCCCGGATCGCATCAGGTACAAAATACCTTCTTTGGGAAACCTAGTCCCACCGGCGGTCTGAACCCAGTACACGCTTGGCGGATTGCTCGAAGCCTTCTGCAACTGCTTGAGCTTGCCGTAGAGCCATTTGAGGATCGCCGAGTCCTCGTGCAAGCGAGCAGCCCGTTCGAATTGAGTCCGCTGGATCGCCAAGTCCATCTGCTGAAGCATCTGAAGATGGATCGTGGAAGACTCTCCTCGCATCCAGGCACGTGCCAAGTCCTCTTGAGACTGGTAATCGGTTCGAAGCGAATCGGTCAGGCACGGTGCAAGGCACGTTCCTAATTCTGCACGGAGGCAACCGGCTCTTTCCGGAAGGTCAAACAGCGGGAGTTGGTTTGAAAAGAGCATCGGAGTTTTGCTCGAACAATCCCGCAGCAGGAAGTAACGATTCAGAATTTCGGCGGCCCGGTAGAGTTTCGTCGATCCGTAAAACGGACCGCGACAGATCGAGGCGCGGGTGTCCCATTGGCGAGTGACGTAGAACGACTCGGCCGGACCGCGGCCGAGACTCAGGTAAGCCGGTTGGCTGCGATTGGGCATTCCGACGACGTTGAGTGTCGGTTGCCAAGTGCGAATCAAGGCTTGTTCGCGAAGCAGGGCCGCGAACTCACTGGGCTGAGTTTCCCAAACAATCGCCCGAGCCTGTTTGAGAATATGCCCTGCCTTTTCATCTTTGGCACCTGGCAAGAAGTAGCTCAAGAGTCGCGAGCGAAGGGCTTTGGATTTGCCGACGTACACCAAGCGCAAGAGGGGATCGAGGATCCCATAGACACCGGGCGTGTACGGAACGAATTGCTGGACGAGTCCTTTAAGTTCCTTTTGAATCGAAGCGGAGCTTTTCAAGTCCGTCGCATCGATGCGTGCAAGGCCCGCGGCGCAGGATTGCAGCGACGGATCGCTCAGCAGGGGATCCGGTCCGAAGTCGACGAACGAATCGGTCCATTTAGCGATCGCTTTGCTATCGGTTTTGCAAGGTTCCAGCGTTTCCATGCCTACCTTTCGATGCGAATCTGGGAAAGTCCGAGCGCTCTTAAAATGAAAGGATTGCGAACGAAGAACACCGATCTGAAATCGGGCAACGCGTCGCAGCCTTCGATGGCTCCATTTCGATTAAAAGTCAGTTATTCTCGCATAGGCATAGGAACCAAGGAGAGCCAACTGGGTTGTAAAGGTCGGCCCGGGCGAGGAACGTTCGGCTCGGGACCCTCCATATCAGTCTAGGGATTCTAAGGGATTCTCTAGGTTCAGTGTAAAGGGTAGTGTAAATGGTCTCGTGCACGGCTTGCAATGACAGGCGATGCAAGAACGTTGGAAGAGCGGTTTGGATGGAAAGCGATTGGGTTTGAAAACCACATGGAGTATTTTGTAACGGAAAGAAATTGCACAGAAAAACCGCGTCTCTTACCGTTTGCTTTTTTGATGGCCATCGCATGCTTGAGCAGTCTAGGAGTATCGGCTCGATTTTGGTTTGCCGATGGAAGATCGATGCAGCGCTTGGTGGACTACCAGAGCGTTAAGCACTTGCCTCCGCCAAGCGTCCAGCAGAGTCTCCGTTGCCTGACGGCTTATGTGCATCGGCTCACCGAGCATAGCTCGGGTCGGGATTTGGCGATTTGGGAGAATTGGACGCAATGGCTCGTAGGTCAATTCTATTCGCCGATGTTGCGAACGCAGAATCCGCGTTGGATCGTATCGGGCGGCAAGGGGGATTGTTCGGAGAGGGCTGCGGTTCTGCAAGACCTTCTTGGGTGCCACGGGATTGAATCGCGTTTTGTGGGGTTAGGAGGGCACGTGGTGCTCGAAGCCCAGACCGAAACGGGGACTTGGGTATTGGATCCCGATTATGGGATTACGATGGATTTAGGGATTGAGCAACTGCAGCGTCAGGCACCTGGTCATGTGGCTGCAAAGCTGGTCGGTCATGGAATGACAGGCGCAAGCACGATTGAGTATGAGCGGTTGATACGGACCGAGCAAGACAACATTCAATTGGATTGGAATGCGCCGCTGAGTCCGAGGCTAAAGAGGTTGGAGGAATTCTGCGAAATCGCTTTTTGGCTGGTGCCTGCGGTTTCCTGGCTTTTTGTGGCTTGGAATATTCGTCCATCGCGGGACTAGACGCGTTGTGCAAGACGATCTGCGATTGGCATCGATTGCAGGGGGCCTTTATTGGGGGGCATCCTGTCGGTACCATGCAGGCACCTTGGGTTGGTAGCCCGAGGTTATTTGCCCAGCGGTAAAGGCCTGGGGGTAGATGCCTGCAATATTTCCTTGAGGATGGCTATGAGAAGAACAATCAGATCAAAGCGTACTAGGATTGGGGATTGGATCGCAACAGGCTTGGCCACTACGACAGTGTTGCTCGCTGCGGGCGGTTTGGATGCTTGGACATCCCGAGGAATGGCCCAAGACACTGCCGCGGCCGGGGTTGACAAAGCCGGGGTGGTTTCGGGGGTGGAAAAGGAGAATTTCAGCAAAACGCTCAAGGCTTCCGAGGACTTCTTTCGGTTCGTCAACGAAAACTGGCTAGAGACGACCGACATCCCAGCCGACCAATCCAATTACGGAGCCTTCACCGCATTGGATATCGAGACCAAGGGTTCGATTCGCGCGATCATCGAGCAGGCGAGTCGATCGGCAGATGCTTCGGCGGAAGCCAAGCAGGTCGGGAATTTTTACAAGTCGTACATCGACATTGAGGCAAGAAACAAAGCCGGGATAGCCCCGCTGAAGCCTTGGCTCGAGTCCATCGGCACCGTACGAACCCACGAGGATCTCATGCGCGTCGCAGGAGAGTTGTCGGTCTTGGGTATCCCCAGCTTTTTTGCAGCCGGAGTGGATGTAGACGATCGCCGATCCGACCAGTATGCGGTCTATGTTTACCAAGACGGCACGACGTTGCCCGACCGCGACTACTACCTTGAATCGGATCCTGAGTGGATCGCTCGCCGAGAAAAATACGAGAGCTTCATCAAGGACATGCTCGGCAAAATCGGCTGGGAGAACCCCGAATCCCAAGCCGCAAAGATCCTGCAATTGGAAACCGCTTTTGCGAAAGTTCAGTGGGACAAGGTTTCGCTTAGGGATCCGATCAAACGCTACAACAAGACCAGCGTTGCAGATTTCGTTTCGAAAACCCAAGGCCTCCAGTGGAGCACGTACGCCCAAGCCGTCGGTTTGGGTCAGATCCAAGAACTCATCGTCGGCCAGCCGAGTTTCTTCGAGCAGGCTCAAGAAATCATCGCCCAAACACCACTCGAGGTCCTCAAAGCTTATTTGGCTTTCCAGACCATCGATACCTTTGCGCCGGTCATGACCCAAGAACTCGAGAAGTTGCACTTTGATTTCCACAAGACCGTCCTGAGCGGCGTTGAAGAGCAAGAGCCCCTTTGGCGTCGAGGGGTCGATGCCTGCAATGCGCTTCTAGGCATGCCGGTGGGCAAACTCTACGTCGAGAAGCATTTCTCGCCAAAGGCCAAGGAAAAGATGAATGAGCTTGTCGGGAACTTGCTCAAAGCCTTCGAAAAGCGGATCGACTCCTTGGAATGGATGGGCAATGGCACCAAGGCGCAGGCCAAAGAGAAGCTCAAGCTATTTACCCCCAAGATCGGTTATCCAGACAAGTGGAAGGACTATTCCTCGGTCCGGATCGATCCGACGGATGTCGTAAGCAACATCGCTCGTTTGGCCAAATTTGAGCATTTCTATGCGCTCAATAAGCTTGGTAAACCCATCGACAAGACCGAGTGGTTTATGCCCCCTCAGACCGTCAATGCGTACTACAACCCCTCGATGAACGAGATCGTATTCCCGGCGGCGATTCTCCAACCGCCATTCTTCAACCTCCAAGCCGACGATGCGATCAACTACGGCGGAATCGGCGCGGTCATCGGCCACGAGATCAGCCACGGCTTTGATGATTCGGGAAGCAAATACGATGGGCGAGGAAACCTCAGAAACTGGTGGACCCAGAACGATGAGACCGAGTTTGTCAAACGATCCGAACAACTCATCAAGCAATACGATCTGTACCAACCTTTGCCCGGGGTCAACCTCAATGGAAAATTCACACTCGGTGAAAACATCGGAGATCTAGGAGGTCTGAGCGTGGCTTATACGGCCTACAAGCTGTCGCTGGGCGATCAGAAATCGCCTCTGATGGATGGTTTTACCGGCGAGCAGCGGTTCTTCATCGGATGGGGGCAAGTCTGGCGTCGCAAGTATCGCGAGGCCGAGATGCGAAAACGGATCAAAACCGACCCGCACTCGCCGAGCCAGTACCGATGCAATGGAATCGTTTCGAACCTCGATGCTTATTACGAGGCATTCGGCGTCGAGCCCGGTAGCCCGATGTTTATCGAGCCTAGCAAGCGTGTTCGGATTTGGTAGTCGACTAAGGCCCGTTAACCAAGGACCGTCGTATTAAGCTGCCTCGGCCGAGTCGCTAGATCTTTGGTCAAGCTTGCCCGAATGGGAGCTTGGCCAACTACGGCTCGCAGCGGGGGAATAAGGGTCGATTCGGCCAGCGACTTTCGATTTGCGAGCCACTTCGGCACTTCGCTGCCAGAGTTCAGTGATCTCTCCGAGGAGACTCCGTTTGGCGGTCTCGCGGAAAATGCTGTTTGGAGGGAGCTCGGCCATGAGCCGTCGATGAGCGATCCCTAGATTGTGGTAGGGCAGGGAAGGGAACAGGTGATGCGTCGCATGGTATCGCGTTCCGGTCGGTCCCCATAGCTCGGTGATCCACCGGCGGTACGGGTAGTCGCACGAGTCGAGCAGTTGCTCCTCGAAGGTCAGTTCCGAGCCCGGTCCGGTCCATCGATGGGCCCCGAGGGTTCGGAGGTTGTTCATGAAAATCATTCCGATGCTCACTCCGTAGGCATGAATCCAGAGAGGGTCGAGCCAAGTTTTGGCAACAAGCGGAGCGTGCGCGATGAGTCCCAAGCAGACCAGAAAACAAGCGATTTCCTGAAGGATCATGATCCTGTAGACCCGTCGGCTCGCTTCGGGTCTTTCGTACAAGACGTCCATAACCATCGTCGAGGCATGCGTAAAAGTCCATTTCCTCACCGACGGAAACAGCCAGCAAATCGGCGATAGGATTCCGAAACGAACGACCCCTGCCAGTGGGGTGACCAACACTCCGAGCATATATAGAACGATCGCTCTTGGGGGTTGGTGGCTGAGACTCAGGTATTCGCCGTCTTGGTCGGTACCGTAGGATTTTCGGCGATGGTGATCGATATGAGGGTAGTAGGTAAAGGATGGGATCAAAAACGGGATACCGCACAGGAGGTTCCACGCCACGCGGAAGGCGACCCAGCCATCGCGGGGTAGGTGGACCAATTCGTGCGTGAACATCGCCGATCGCAGAAACAGCAAGATCGTCGATGTAAAAAGCAGGGCTTTGAGCCCCAACCACAACGCCACCGATTCGCCAGCCAAGCGGCTCGGAGCAAAAATCATGGCCGAAAAGCACAGGTGCCCGGCCAGGACCGAAATAAGGAAATCCGTCCAGTAAATTTTTGGATTCGGTGAGTGCAGATGATCTCCGACAATCTGCCGGGCCTGCTTCATCGAAAAACGTTTGGATTCAATCGATATTTCGTCCATGGTAAGCACTCGCGAAATGCGTTTTGAAGCTTGTGAAACCGTTAGATTCGTTTTTCGGTCCTACAAATACGATTCTTGATTGCAGTCGGTCAACAGGCACAAACACCGCATAGCACCCAAAGGTAAAAACGCTACCGTTTACCTAAATTAACGACAAAACCCCTCTCTTTTCTGGACGATTGGTTTTCTGGCCCATTGGACAAATAGGCCATTGGACAAATAGGCCATTGGACAAATAGGGGAATCGGCCAGTTGGCCCCGTGTCGATCCTTTCATCCAAAGAGCCATTCCAGACGAGACGCCCCAAAAGAGACAATGACAATAATGAACATAATGACAATAGAGAGCAAAAACCGCATCGCGAACTCGCGGATCGCCCCTGGAGATGGACTCAAAGCAGCCGAGTCATAGACCGATAGGCTAAAAACGACCGATTTAGGGGACTTCGAGTAAGAAAAAACCGTGCCAAAGGGCCGATTAACCCTTGCAGGAACCCCAAGGTCTTCGTTAAACTTCCAGGCCCGAAGGATCCATTGGTGTGGATCGCACCGGCTGGTATTGCAGGGCACTAAAAATCCAGGGCACTGAAAAGACCAGCACGGGGATAGTTTTCGTTGAAAACCTTTCCAGGCTATGGTTTAGGAGTAGGCAAGTATGCCGCGTCTTCTTGGTGTTGACATTCCAAACGACAAACAAGTCATCTACTCGCTTCAGTATCTTTATGGAGTTGGTCCATCGATAGCAAGGGAAGCGTGCGTTAAGACCAAGATTGATCCGGCCAAAAAGGCGCGTGAGTTGGACGAGGATGAGCTGAGCCGTTTGGCAAGCTTGCTCGAACGCGACTACACCGTCGAGGGTCCGCTTCGAAGACAAGTAGGTCAGTCGATCCATCGATTGCGAGAAATCAAGTGCTACCGCGGGATGAGGCACAAGCTTGGTCTGCCCGTGCGAGGTCAGCGAACACGGACCAATGCTCGGACTCGAAAGGGTCCTCGCAAGACGGTTGCAGGAAAGAAGGGGGTCAAGGACCTTCGCTAGTTTGGACTCTTCAGAGCGAGTCTTAAGAGTCGCTTCGAAGTCGGCTTCAGTGCATGGATTGTCAAACGGGCCGCCGCAGGCAAGGCCCGTTGCCTCCTAGAAATTCCAGATCGAGATTTTGGTTTAATTTTTTGAGATTATGGCAAAGCAACAAGCAAATAAAGATTCAGCGAACAAGCGTCGCAAGGTTCGCCGCAACGTCACCTCGGCGATCGCTTTCATCAAAGCCACCTTCAACAATACCCATGTGACGATCACCGATACACGTGGCGACACGTTGTGCTGGGCCAGCGCAGGGACCTGCAATTTCAAGGGATCTCGCAAGAGCACCCCGTTTGCCGGACAGATGGCTGCCCAACAAGCGGCTGAAAAGGCTGCCAAGTTTGGAGTCAAGGAGATCGAGGTCAGGGTCAAAGGTCCTGGATCCGGTCGAGAGTCGGCCATCACCGCTTTGCAAGCTGCCGGTATCACCGTCAAGCAGATTGAAGACACGACACCAATCCCCCACAACGGATGCCGCCCTCGCAAGCGAAGGCGAGTCTAGTTCATTTCGTTGGATCGGGGTTTAGAACAATTCATTTTCGGAGAATCAATCATGCACGTTAGATGGCGAGGTCTGGAACTTCCTAGCCAAGTCAATGTTGAGCGTTCTACGCTCAGCTCGACTTACGGCAAGTTCACCGCAGAACCGTTTGAACGGGGCTTCGGCGCAACAATCGGTAACAGCTTACGACGTGTGCTCTTGTCGAGCCTTGAAGGCAGTGCGATCACGCAGATCAAGATCCGCGGTGCTCAACACGAATTCAGTTCGATACCCAACATTCTCGAAGATGTCACGGAGATCGTTCTGAACGTAAAATCGCTTGTGGTCAAAAACCACAGCGACAATACCCGTGTTTTGACGGTCGTTCGGTCCAAAGCCGGTCCGATTACCGGTGCCGATGTCCAAACAGACTCGGACGTTGAGATCATCAATCATGACCACGTGATCGCAACCCTCACGGGCGATACCGAATTCATGATGGAAATGGTCGTCGAGAACGGACGTGGGTACCTACCGGCTTCCGAACAAAACACCGGGGAACACGAAATCGGTATCATCCCTGTCGATGCAGCGTTCAGCCCTGTGGTACGTGTGCGTTACACCGTCGAGGAAACCCGCGTCGGCCAAAAAACCAACTACGACCGCTTGGTCATCGAAATCTGGACCGATGGCTCGCTCCAACCGGAACTTGCCATGGTCGAAGGTGCGAAAATCCTCCGTAAACACCTCAATCCCTTCGTTCAATCCGGCGAACTTGGGCGACAGGTCCATGCAGTCGCCCGCGGTGGTCCCGGCAGTGCCGAAGCTCAACTCGAATCCAAGCTCAACACCCTGGTTTCGGATCTTAAACTCTCGGTGCGAGCCAATAATTGTCTCGAGAGCGAAGGAATTCGCTACGTGCGTGACCTCGTTCAGCGTACCGAGGATCAATTGCTCGAAGTTAGAAATTTCGGTGAAACGACCCTCACCGAAGTCCGAGAAAAGCTTACGATTCTAGGTCTCCATCTGGGAATGCGAGTTCCCTCGTCGATGCGATAGTCCTGTTCCTATTCCCAGCTTGCCCCTCGAGGCGAGCTCCAGACATTCAACACCAACCGCAACCTCCGAGCAAGCTGAGATCCGATCATGAGGCACTTAAGGAAAGGCCGAGTTTTAGGCCGCAGCCCTTCGCACCGAAAAGCGCTGTTTAGCAACCTAGCATCCGCTATCTTTTTGACTGAACGCGAATACGGCGAACTAGAAGCTAACAAGCCCAAGGTTCCTGGACGAATCATCACGACGATCGAAAAGGCCAAGGAAATTCGCCCGATCGTTGAGAAGTGCATCACGATCGCCAAGAAGGGCTTGGCCGCAGAGGCAGCCTCGCTAGAGTTCGCTACCACCGCAGAACGCGGTTCGGACGCTTGGAAAGCTTGGCGAAAAAGCGAAGCTTGGCAAAAGTGGTGCGATGCCAGATCCCCTGGAGTCACCGCCCGCCGACGTGTCTTGTCGATGATCAAGGACAAGACAGCCGTACGCGTGCTTTTCGAAAAGGTCGCTCCAAAGTTTACTGATCGAAATGGGGGTTACACGAGAATCCTTCGTCTCGCTAAGCCACGCGTCGGAGATGCCGGAACCCGTGCTATCCTCGAATTCGTAGGCAAGAACGATCGCATCAAAGAAAAGGCTCAAAAGCCATCTTTCGGAGAATAAACCCGGGCTTCTGCGGTTTTCGATGTAACGATAAACAAGTCACACGGCTGGCGGTTATTTTCCGTCAGCCTTTTTTCTTAGAATAATTTGGCCACTGCGAAAATGAGCAACGACCTTTTTCAACTGGTACGACAACGCATCCACATCCTCGATGGAGCAATGGGAACGATGATCCAGCGGCTCAATCTTGATGAAGCCGCCGTGCGAGGTCAGAGATTTGCCGATCACCACAAGGACCTGGTTCGCTTCAGTGACCTACTGTGCATCACCCGCCCTGATGCAATCTCCGATATCCATTATGCCTACCTTGAATCGGGGGCCGATATCGTTGAAACCAATTCCTTCGGCGCCTCGCCGATTGGAATGGCCGAAATGGAACTTCCGGAAGAACTCACCCGCGACTTGAACTACGCGGCCGTCGATTGCGCACGCAAAGCCGTCGATCGAATGAGGAGAAAAGACCCAAGCCGACGTTGCTATGTGGCCGGATCGATCGGACCAACAACCAAACAACTTGCGATCAGCACCAAGGTAGAGGACGCAGCCAATAGGGACGTCGACTTCCTCGAGATGGTCGCCAGCTATAAAGTTCAAGTCGCACACTTGGTCGAAGCCGGAGCGGATCTTCTTCTTCCGGAAACCGCGATCGATACGCTTAACCTCAAGTCCTGCTTGTACGCGATTGCCGAATATTTCAGCGAGTCGCGACGCCGCATCCCTGTCATGGTCAGCGCTACGTTCGGAACCGGTGGACGGACTTTCGTCAGCGCCCAGACCGTCGAGGCCTTTTGGAACTCGGTAAGCCATTTCCCGATGCTCAGTGTAGGAATGAACTGCGCGATGGGACCCGACATCATGCGCCCCCATATCGAGGAGTTAGCCAAGGTCACCGATATACCGATCTCCTGCCATCCGAACGCCGGGCTTCCGAATTCGTTCGGAGAATACGATCTGACCCCTTCCCGGATGGCCGATTACATCGAGGATTTCGCTCGAAACGGCTGGTTGAACATCGTCGGAGGGTGCTGCGGATCGACACCCGATCACATACGAGCAATCTCCGAGAGAATCCGAAATATCCCGCCGCGCATGCCCCCAGAGCCGATCGTCTGGACACGCTTGAGTGGTCAGCAAGCCACCACGTTGAGGCCAGAAACCCGATTTACAATGGTCGGCGAACGGACCAACGTCACCGGTTCAAAGGCGTTTGCGAAACTCATTCGCAATGATAAGTTCGAAGAGGCCGTCGAAGTCGCACGCCAACAAGTCCAGAACGGTGCGACGATCATCGACATCAACATGGACGACGCGCTTCTCGACGGCGTCGAAGCCATGACAAAATACCTGCGGCTTATTGCGGGCGATTCGATCGTCGCAGCAGTTCCCATCATGATCGATTCATCGAAATGGGAAGTCTTGCTCGCCGGCTTGCAAAATGTGCAAGGCAAAGCGATCGTCAACAGCATCAGTCTCAAGGACGGCCAAGACGAGTTTCTCCGAAAAGCCTCGATCATCCGGCGTTACGGCGCTGCGGTCGTCGTAATGGCATTTGATGAGAAAGGCCAAGCGACCGAGACACTTGAAAAAGCTAGGATTTGCAAACGAGCCTACGACCTGTTGGTCAACGACGTTGCGTTTCCTCCCCAGGACATCATCTTCGATCCGAACATCCTAACGGTTGCAACGGGTATCGAAGAGCACGACAACTATGCGGTCAACTTCATCGACGCGTGCAGACTGATCAAATCGCAGTGTCCGGGTGTTAGGATCTCTGGTGGTGTCAGCAACATCAGCTTTTCTTTCCGAGGCAACGAAGTTGTCCGCGAAGCGATGCACTCGGCTTTTCTTTACCATGCGATCCAAGCTGGGATGGATATGGGGATTGTCAATGCCGGACAACTCACCGTCTACGAAGACATTCCAAAGGTACTCCTCGAACACGTTGAAGACGTGTTGCTCAACCGACGTTCAGATTCGACAGAACGAATGTTGACCCTGGCCGAAACCTTCAAAGGCTCAGAAACCAAAAAGGCCTCTGGAGAGAATCTCGAATGGCGTGAAAAGCCCGTCTATGATCGGCTCAAGCACGCGCTGATCCATGGCATCGACAAGTTTATTGAGTCGGATACCGAAGAGGCCCGCGTCGGTTGCACCCGTTGCTTGGAAGTCATCGAAGGTCCGTTGATGTCTGCCATGGGCGTAGTGGGCGATCTTTTCGGCGCTGGAAAAATGTTCTTGCCCCAGGTCGTCAAAAGCGCGCGAGTCATGAAAAAAGCTGTCAATTACCTGCAGCCATTCATGGAGAAAGAGAAACAAGACGCGGGGCTCGAGGGTCAATCGTTCCGTGGCAAGGTGCTCATGGCGACGGTCAAAGGGGACGTTCACGACATCGGAAAGAATATCGTCGGCGTCGTGCTCGGTTGCAACAATTACGAAGTGATCGATCTAGGGGTCATGTGCCCATGCGAGAAGATCCTTGAGGCGGCCGTCAAGCACAGTGTCGATGTGATCGGACTTTCGGGGTTGATCACTCCAAGCTTGGACGAGATGACCTACGTGGCTAAAGAAATGCAGCGACTTGGGATGAAGACACCGCTACTGATCGGTGGTGCGACGACATCGGCCAAACACACTGCCGTGCGAATTGCCCCTCACTACAAGGAACCGACGGTCCACGTGACCGATGCGTCTCGATGCGTCGGTGTTGTCGAATCGCTTTGTAGCAAGGAGCTCAAACCCAAATACGTCCAAGACAACGTCAAACTGCAGGACGAACTGCGCTCGAGCTACGAAGCTCGACAGGTCAAACTTGTCCCTTACCAGGAAGCTTGTACCAAGTCCTTTGCTACCGACTGGTCTAGCGTTCGAATCGACAAACCAAGCTTCTTGGGGACCAAAACCCTCAAGAACTACTCGATTGAAAAAATCGCAAAATACATCGATTGGTCTCCGTTCTTCATGGCCTGGGAACTCAAGGGCAAGTATCCGAAGATTTTCCAAGATCCCTATGTAGGGGTCGAGGCGAAAAAACTCTTTGACGACGCAAGCACAATGCTCTTCGACTGCATCGCTTCGGGGTACCTGACGGCCCAAGCTGTCTACGGTTTTTGGCCGGCAGCTTCTCAAGGGGACGATGTTGTCATGTACACCGATGAAAGCCGGTCGAAGGAACGCGTGCGGTTCCACTTCCTCAGGCAGCAGTGGGAACGCAAGGGTCAAAATGAATTCCGAAGCCTCGCCGATTACATCGCTCCGATCGATTCCGGACGCCAAGACTACCTCGGTGCGTTTGTTGTGACGGCTGGACATGGTGCCGATGAAATGGCCAAGCAGTTCGAAAGCAAACTCGACGACTATTCGGCAATCATGGTCAAGGCGATTGCGGACCGACTCGCCGAAGCCTTTGCGGAAATGCTTCATGAACAAGCTCGACTCGATTGGGGATATGGAGTCGAGGAACAGCTAGGCAGCGAGCAGTTGATCAACGAAGAGTACCGTGGTATCCGTCCGGCCCCAGGCTATCCAGCTTGCCCCGACCACACCGAAAAGCGAATTCTCTTTGACTTGCTCGATGCTCCTGGACAAATCGGTGTATCATTGACCGAATCGTACGCCATGTGGCCAGCGGCGAGCGTCAGCGGATTTTACTTCGCGCACCCGCAATCGCGTTACTTTGCCGTGGATCGCATTACAGCCGACCAAGTCGAATCGTATGCAAAACGCAAAGGGATGCCGATTCGCGACATCGAGAGGTGGCTATCGCCGAATTTGGGTTACGATCCGAGCTAGGTTTGAGCGTTTTGTAAGCGGAGCGATCCATGACATTCCTTGCAATCGCCTTGCTGCTGTTTCTCGCGGCTCTGGTCGTTTTTACCATCGACCTGTTGATCCCAACCGGAGGGGTCCTCGTAGCAGTCACCGGTATGCTCGGAGCCGCATCGATTTATTTTGCGTTCCGACATTCACCCACCAGCGGTTGGTGGATGCTCGCAGCAGCGCTTGGGATGATCCCTTTGATGCTCATCGTCCTGGTGTATGTTTGGCCTAGGACCCCGTTTGGAAAGATGCTTATCGCTATTCCGGATCGGGCCAAAGATTTCGCTTGGTCCGATGCTTCCGAACTCGACGACCCAAAGAGCTTGATAGGAAAGATTGGAAATGCCCAGACAGAGTTCCTTCCCCACGGAACGGCCCTGATCGACGGTCGGGAATTCCAGGCCGTCAGCGAAGCTGGACCGATCGAAAAGGGGGCCAGCGTGCGTGTGACGAAACTCGATGTCGGAAGACTTGTAGTGATCCCTCAGAAGGCCAAATCGGCAGCGGATCTTCCTATGTCCAACGAATCTGCGTTGGATCGCCCCAGCGACGAACTAGGACTCGACTGGCTCTCGTGAAGCCTATTTTTCTAGAGAGGCTTTCTTTTCGCTGGTAAAACCGGCTTTCACCAACTCGTCGTACCCGGGCTTGAGCGCTCGAACCTCGTAGCCGTACTTCTTGAGAATTTTTGCCGCTCGCAACGATCGATATCCGACGGCACAGTGGGTGTAGATGATTTTTTCCTTAGGCAGCTTCTCCTTGACCTGAGCCTCAGTGAGCTTGTCCTGCAGGTCGCGCCATGGGAGCAAAATGGCTCCTTGCACATGCCCAGCGTTCCATTCGACCAAGTCGCGTACATCGACCAGGACCGCTTTTTTATCGGCGATCTTTTCCTTGACCGATGCGAGCGAGTCTTTCGTGTGCTCTTTGGGTTCCAAGTCTCGATCGTCGGCTTGGGCGAACCGTTCGGCTGCGGTATTCAAAAAACCCAGGCCAACAAGCCCAAGAGCGGTACCGAAAACAGCGAGCGAGAAAAGAACGCGTCGGGATGCTGAGTTAGCAAAAATCATCGAATCCTCCTGGGGAAGCCAGTGTTGGGGATACCAATGTTGGGGATGCCGGATTGTCGGCGGTTTGGATCACAGATTTCCACAGAGTAATCCCATGGCTCAGGATCGCCAAGTCCCCTGCCTAGTCGCCGGGCTGGCCAATTGCTCGTCGGCGGCTTGGAGAAGGAATTCGACCCGTTGATCCAGGCTCGATAAAGGCGGATGAAGGATCGGTGTCTGGGCTGTTGGCCGAGGCTCCGAGGGGATCACCCAAGTGACCCCACAGCCATAGCACTTGACGGTGCTTGTCCCCGGGCCAGTACCGGATTGAGGGCCAGTACCGGATTGAGAGCTGTCTTGATGCATCGGTTCGCACCCCGGAACGATGGCGACGAACATCGCCCGCGAACAGTTTGGACAAGCCCCAGCATAGCGGATTGATTGCCCCATAGAATCCGGTCCTTTTGATTTTCCGCGTTAGGTAAAACCATCGGTTTGGGTTGAGCCAAAAACCATCAAAAGGCCATCTTCGGGAAACCATACCCCTTTGTCAAGCTTTAAAGCGACTTTAAATTCCTCTAAGTCTTTTTCCATTTTTGTTTTTCGGGCGTGACCTAAGGTGTCACGCCCCGGTGCTCTACTTGGAAATCCCGGAGAGAAAATCATGGACCCTAGGCCGATTGAATGCTAGCATTTCAAGCCGGTTGGATTTCGGACGGTTCGATCGACCGTTGTCCCTAGAGAGTGTTTCAGAACGAATCTTTCGGCGCACAAAACGCACAACACAACAGGCACCGACCAAGCCGATAAGACCAGACCGATGATCGACTCCGAATTGCTAAACCGAAATGGGATTCTCAGGGAACTGGCCCAAGAGATTCGCTCCCTGGAGACAGCCCAGCGTCCGCAGGGACTCTACGTATCGAGCGGATCGGAATCGATGGACCGTTGCTTGCCCAACTGCGGTTATGCAGCCGGAAGCCTCGTGGAGTTGACCTGCGAACGTCCTTTGCATTTCTCGGGCTGGGGGGGCTTGAGCTTGGCACTCAGGATCGCTCGGCCTTGGCTAGACGACGGCAAATACTTAGTGATCGTCGATTCCCAGCGTCGGCTTTGTGCACCGAGCCTGGCGGCCCTGAAAATCCCTCTTGAACGGATCATCGTGATCCGAACAGACAATGCATCCGATTGGGTATGGGGGCTAGACCAAGCCTTGAGAAGCCGAGCCGTCGGGGCGCTGATCACTCCGGTCAAGGAGCTCGAGGACCGTTCCGCTCGGCGTTTGCAATTGGCAGTCGAGCAGGGTGGGGGACTGGGTATACTTCTTAGGGATCGAGTATCGGCCAGCCGCTACCCGAGCTGGGCAGAGGTTCAATGGCAAGTCCGAGCAGCCTCCAACAAAGACCAAGCCGCCAGTCCCTCGGTGATGATGCAGCGGTGGTTTGACCTGGAGCTGCTTCGAGCCCCGGGCCGCCAAACCAACCGTCGTATTCGCTTAGGAATCGATTCTCAGGGACAGTGGATAGGATGCGATGAGCGCAAGTACCCGCAGAGTGCTGAGCATTTGGCTACCCAATTGGCCTTGGCAACGCCTCGCCGCAGAGACATGGCGGCAGGCTGAGCCCACAGCGCCCAAACCCATCGCTCCGGCCGTCTTGCTCTGCCAAGACGCACGCCGTGGCCGTTTGGTCTCGGCCGCGAACGCCAAGGCTCGCGCCCTAGGGGTATTGCCAGGCATGACGGCAACCCAAGCCAAATCGATCGCCGGAAGTCTCCAAAAATCCAACATCAATACAGCCGGGACCAATACAGGCGATTGGACCTGGATCGAACACGACACCCAAGAAGACCTCGAAGAAATCTACTCGCTGGCCGAACGATTGATGCAATTCAGTCCCCTCGTCGGGGTCGAATCGATCGACAAGACGCTCTGGGCCGGACGTTCGATCCTCCAGCCCCAATCGATCCTTATCGACATCACCGGACTGGAACGTTGGTACGGAGGGGAATTGGCAATGGCCCAGGAACTCCAAGGCTGGCTCACTAGCGAGGGTCGATTCGCTTGCATCGGAATCGCAGACAGCCTCGGCCAAGCTTGGGCGGTTTCCAATTACGCCTTCCGCAAACAAGTCACTTTGTGGATGCTTCAAATCGAACGCGCCGAGTCCTCTTTGCCCGAGAGCCTGAAACAAAACCCTCGCGTCGAACGGATCGCATCGGGCGCAACTTGGGAAGCTTTCCGACATTTGCCTATCGAATCGCTTCGCCTCGATATCGAAACGGTGGCCAAACTCCATCGCTTGGGGATTCGATCCATCGAGTCGCTTCGGAACTTGCCAAGGCAGTCTCTGACCTCGCGATTCGGGAGTCGATTGCTAGAGCGTATCGATCAATGCTTGAACGCCCACCCCGAATCGATTTCGGTTCGCAACTCGGGCGAAGCCTTAGAGGTCTGCATCGATTTCGAACATCCTGTCTTTCATACCGATGAACTCCGCGAAGCGCTCCAAGACGCAATCCAACAATTGTGCCAAAAGCTCGATTCGATCGGACATGGGGCTTGGCGGTTGCTCGTGCGACTGGGACTCGAAGTCAGCACCATGCAGCTCGAGCAAGGCGCACCAAGAGCCGTCCCGAGCCACGTGATTCAATTGGGCTTGTTCCAAACCAGCAACGACGCGAAACACTTGCTCTGGCTCATCGATGGCTGCTTGGAACGCAATCCGCCACACCTAGGGAAAAACCTGGGGATCAAACAAATCCTGATCCAAGCACCATGGACATCCCCTATTCGATGGAAACAAAATGCTCTGTTCGATAGCCAATCGCTTCGCTACCGCGACGAAGCGGCCAAACTGATCGATGGACTCGCAGCACGATTCGGCCGAAATCAAGTCGTCGGTCTATCGTTGGTCCAAGACCCGATCCCGGAGCGACAAACCAAATCGAAACCCCTGACAGGCCTGCGCAATGACGGCACCGAGCAATCGACCCAGCGAAAGTTGCGCAAAGCCCCGATCGAAGATTTCCAAAAGAATCGATCGATGGTCCCAGGAACCGAAAGCCACTGGACAAGGCCCTTGCAATTGCTCCCAACACCGATCCGACTCGATATCCAAGTCGATGCCAACGGAACACCCACAAACGGACGCTTGGCCAGCGCTGCGAACAAAACATCAACGGCCTCGGGCGAGTTGCACGCTATCGTCGAAGCAATCGGTCCCGAAAGGATCGAAAGCAGTTGGTGGTCCGGACCTACCATCCGACGCAGTTACTACCGCGTCGCCTTGGACTCCGGACTTTGGTGGTGGATCTATCAGGACCTCGTGACCCTACAATGGTACTTGCACGGCATGTTCCACTGAATTTGCTATTCAGGCAGACTCGATCAAGCGAAATCCAGCGGCGATCGCCAAAGATCCCGCAGATGCGTCCAAGCAAGATCGATCAGCTTTTGGCCATCGGATTGAATGCAGACCATGGGACCTGAATCGACCGCGCCGATGCGCTCGACGGGCAACTCGCTCATGAGACTCTCAAAGGCTTGGACCTGCGCCGAGGGGACCTCGACGAGCAAGCGGCTGTTGGACTCAGAAAACAACGCCACGCTCGGATCGACAAAGTTCGATGCTCGGTACAAGGTAAGATCGACCTCGACCCCCAGTTCCCCTGCAAAGGCCATCTCGCTGAGCGCCACGGCAAGGCCTCCTTCGCTCAGGTCATGGCAAGAGACTATGTGCCGCTTGACGATCGCTTGATGAACCCTCTGGTAACACCGCATCGCAAGGGACGCATCGACAATGGGAACCGCTCCGCCGTCTTTGCCTAAAAGCATCGCCGCGTGGGAACCACCCAGTTCGTTGCGAGTCACCCCGATCAAATAAAGGGAATTGCCCGCTTGCTTCAAATCCATCGTCACGGCTTGACTCGCATCATCGATCTGCCCGATGGCGCTGATGAGCAACGAACAAGGAATCGCAAGCGACTTTTTCTTGCCCTGCGAGTCGAACCAAGTGAACTCATTGTTGAGGCTGTCCTTGCCGCTAATGAATGGCGTTTTCCACTCGATCGCTAGGTCATAGCACGCGATCGCGGCGCGGACCAAAGAACCGAGCGTCTCGGGTCGATCGGTGTTGCCCCAGCAAAAATTATCCAGAATCGCAAGCCGATCGGGCTTGGCTCCCACGCAAATGGCATTGCGGACCGCTTCATCAATCGCACTCGTGGCCATGTGATAAGGATCCAGATCACCAAAGCGAGGGTTCATCCCGCAGGCAAGCACGAGGGCTCGTCGCGACTCAAGCTTGGGTCGAACAACCGACGCGTCGCTTGGCCCCATACAGGACGGACCCACCAAAGGCTTGACCACCGAGCCACCTTGCACCTCGTGATCGTACTGGCGGATGATCCAGTGCTTGCTGGCTATCGTTGGGTGCGACAAGATTTTCTCGAGCAAGCTTTCGATCGCAGTGCGATCCATCGGCCCGAGCTCGCAGGGCTTGGGTGCCTTTGGCTCATAGACGGCTTGCCGAACCACCGGCGGTCTGCCCGAATGCAAAAATTCCATCGACAACGAACCGACCTCGGTCTGCTGGTACATCAAGCGAAGGTTACCCGTCGGCACGAACTTGCCGATGACGGCAAGCTCGACGTCTTCCTTGCGGCAAAGCTGCTCGAAGCGTTCGAGATGGACCGGCGGGACGGCCAAGACCATCCGCTCCTGCGCTTCGCTAATCCAAATTTCGGTGTAGCTGAGTCCCTGGTATTTCACAGGAGCCCGATCGAGCCACACCTCGGCGCCGAGCTCCTCACCCATCTCGCCGACGGCGCTGCTAAAGCCCCCTGCCCCGCAGTCGGTCACCGCGTTGTACAAACCTTCATCCCGAGCCTGTAGCAGCACATCGAGAACCATCTTCTCGGTAATCGCATTTCCGATTTGAACCGATCCGCCAGAGATCGATTCGCTCTGGCTTGTCAACTCCACCGAACTGAATGTCGCCCCGTGGATCCCGTCGCGGCCGGTGCGCCCACCGATAGCCACGATCCAATCGCCCGATTTGGGCTCCTTGTCGACCTTGTCGACCGGTAACAACCCTGCGTTGCCGCAATAAACCAATGGATTCCCCAAATACCGGTCGTCAAAATAAACCGCACCATTGACCGTCGGAATCCCCATGCGATTGCCGTAATCTCGAACCCCCGCTACGACTCCATTGATCACGCGCCGAGGGTGCAACACTCCAGGGGGGAGTTCGTCGGGCGGGAAATTCGGAGATGCAAAACAAAATACGTCGGTACTGCAAATCGGCTTGGCTCCCAATCCGGTACCCAACGGATCTCGGATCACTCCTCCAAGACCCGTGTTGGCCCCTCCATAAGGTTCGATCGCCGAGGGATGGTTATGTGTCTCGACTTTAAAAACAACATGGTGCTGATCATCGAAAGCGACGACCCCTGCGTTGTCCTTGAAGACGCTGATGCACCAATCGTCGGCTCCGAGATCCTGACGAATCTGCTTGGTCGCAGCGAATATCGTCTCTTTAAGCATGCTGGTGAATTGACGTGTCCCATGCTCGTCTCGGTATTGGATCCGGCCACCAAGTGTCTTGTGACTGCAGTGCTCACTCCAGGTTTGCGCGATCGTCTCGAGCTCGATGTCCGTCGGATCTTTTCCCAAACCTCGGTAGTAGTTCTGGATCGTCTGCATCTCAGGCAACGAAAAGTACAGTTGCCCGGATTTGCTTAACTCCATAAGCTCAATGTCGCTGAGCCGATCGATCGGAACCTTGGTCAATTGCAAGCTGTAAGGGGATCCTATCGAGAGCTTGTCGAGCCTCAGCGGACCCTGGATTACCTGCTCGATCGAATCGTTCGATAGTACCCGGTTGGCCAACCGGGTGATCACTTGAGGGTCCGCGGCCCCCTCCCCTCGAATCCAGTACTTTCGAAACGTGCGAACTTCCTCGACCGAGAAATCAAGCCCCTTGAGCATCGCCAAGGTGCTCTGCGCCACCGGATCCATCACGCCGGGTTTGAGCAAGACATGCACGCAATGGAACGGTCCGCCGGAAGGCTCCGAAGCAAGCGCCGCCGATCCGACGAGTCCGGTTTCGATACGCTGGGCAATCGGATCGGCCAGGTAGTCTCGGGCCATGCGAGCTACGCTCAAGGCATCGAGCGAGCCTTGAACCAAGAACCCATGAATTCCCTGGACCTGCAGTCGATGCAAGATGCCCAGCTCGCGGGCCGCCGATTCGGCTCCATTGCCCAAAGAGTCCGGCTGACCGTCAGCCGGACGAATGTCGACTTGCCACAGATTCACGTGTCGTTTTTCCCGATTGCAGAAGTTCCTCGATTCGGTCGAAATCCGATCCCTCGAGCGCCTCGATCCAAGTTTCACAGATTGTGGCAAACTTCTTCAATGCGTGTAGGGCTGGTGCTTGGTTTTCCTCAAGGATCTGTCGCCACAATTGAGGATTACTTCCGGCGATACGGGTCGAATCCAACCAGCCTTTCCCCACAAAAGGCAGGATTTCATGCGGGGTCGAAAACGCCAATGCCGAGGCCACGACGTGAGGCAAGTGGCTGGAAATTGCTAAAGCTTGATCGTGCGACGCAGCATCGAGCAAAGTAATCTTAGAACCCATCGCTTCCCAAAACCGAGACATACGCGTCACAAGCTCCGGGCAGGTCGCCTCCGTCGGGGTCAAAACCACCAGAGCACTGTCCAAAAGCGTCCCGGTTGCGTGCTCGACCCCGCTGTGGTGACCACCAGCTATCGGATGACTTCCCAAGAACTGACGATCCGAAAGCCTCCCGCAGGCAGCCTTGATGATCGTATGCTTGGTGCTCCCAACATCAGTCAACATCGCATCGGGCAATGCGACCTTCGAGGCAATGTCCAACGAATCGACAATCGACTGGATCGGGACGCACGCAATCACCAAATCGGCATCCTTGGCACCGACCAAAATATCGTCCGTGGCCTCATCGATCGCCCCACGCCGTATCGCAGCATCCAATCGGCTCGTCGTGCGACCAACCCCCACGACATGCTTGGCCAAGCGTTTGCGATGGAGTGCCAACCCAATCGAGCCACCCAGGAGTCCTACCCCAATGATGCATACGCGTTGAAGAATCATGACAATCGGCAATCGTCGGGGTGAAGCGTTTGGAGGGTTGATCCGAAATCGGCTCCGGATTCAATACCCAGTTTACTAAGAATTTTCCGTTTTGCGTACCGGACTAGCCAATTCTCTCGATCGCCGTGTGGCCGCTAATACCGCCGCAATCACCTTCCCGCGAAACGCTCCGTCTTCAAGCGTCTTCAAAGCCTCAATCGTCGTACCGGCCGGACTCGTGACCTGCTCGCGAAGAATCGCCGGGTGAATCTTCGTCTGCTGGACCATCGCCGCTGCGCCCAGGACTGTCTGCGTGGCCAACTCCAATGCGACCTCTCGACTCAATCCGCTGGCAACTCCCCCGTCACTCATCGCTTCGATCATCATCAACACATAAGCCGGTCCGGATCCCGATACCCCCGTGACCCCATGCAACTGATCGTCCGTGACGTGAACCACCGTACCTACCGACCGAAAGACTCGGTCGGTCCAGTCTCGATCCTCCTGTCCTATGCCTCCACCATGCGCAATTCCACTAGCGCCCTGAAGGCACTGACACGGAGTGTTGGGCATGACTCGGGTGATCCGCTCGGTGCGAAACCACAGTGTCAGTTTTGCTAATGGAATCCCGGCTGCGATCGAAATCAAGTGATGGTGCGGCGTGGTATGCGGCGCCAAACCCATAGCGATCCCCTCGAGCACCTGCGGCTTGACGGCCAAGATCAGACGGTGGCAGCGATCGAACAACTCGCTTGCCGACGCGGCTAGAAAGGCCTCGGGATAAAGCTGCCGGAGCTTGGCTGCCTGCTGGGCATTCGGCTCGTAAAATGCAATCGTTTCGCAGGAGGCAGCCTTGGAGTGTAGGACTCCCTTGGCGATGGCGGTGGCCATCTGACCACCCCCCAAAAAACCGAATTCAAATTCGTTCACAATTGGCTCGCCGGTGGGATTTGAAAAACCGCGCCAAACCCATCGGGCGCATCAAAGCCCTCCTAGTATCGGTACTGAAGACCGTAGTTCAAGCTGTGCAAGGAAAAATTGCTCTCTTGCAACGTAAATCGCGGTCGCGTCGGATTGGCACTATCAAGGTCCGCCACCGTGTCGATTTGTTCCCCAGCCCTGGCCACCTTAGGCAATCCGAGGTAAGTATACCCGAGGGTGGCTTCCAAATTTTGTGTCAATCGGTACCCAAGCGTCACGTTGGCCTCTGGAGAAAACCCAAACGTATTTGACGAATAAACTCCGCTCGCAGGACCTCTGGCTAGGAGTCCATTGTTGGTCGCCACTGCGCTGCCCACCTTTTGAAACCCTGCAATCGTCACATCGCGCTGCATGTCCCCAAGTCCGAGCTTGAACAGACTCCCAAGACTCCAGCGCGGAGAGTAAACCATCCTCGATAGGCCCAGCGTCGCTCCCTGGAACTGATTGACGGTCCTGAATTGATCGCGCAATTCCAAGAGGGTCGTCGAACCGGTAGGAAGGGTCGTCGAATGCACATCGATCGAATCGGTAAGCCTCGCGTTTTGATATCCGACGAGCCAATCGGTGGTCGAATCGCCGTTCCTCAACCATTGCCTCTTGAAAAGGATGTCGCCACCCTGGACCTCCGAAAATGCATGCGCCAAAACCGAGCCGTTCGAGATCCCGGGCTCTTTGATCGACAAGGAATCCTGGACAATCGGATTGACCGATCCGTCTTGATAAGGTCTTACGATCGACGTGGCCGAAGAGGTCGGACTATCGAAGGTCAACGATTGGGAACCGGCATCAAAGAACCGAAATTGCAATGTATTGCAATGGGCGATCCCGAATAACCAACCGAACTCCCCGCGGACCCCTTGGACGCTCTGGTCGAGATTCTTCGTTCCGCCAAACAGATCGGTCGAACCGGGCACACCAATCTCTGCGGTGCGAACCAACGATGGAATGCTTTGACCACTTGGAAAAAACGTGGCTGCCTCAAGCCTCGCTGTGATTCGATCGCATCGAAACAAAGGCGGAATGCCGATGCGGATGTTCAATGTGGGATAGCCCGGGCCGCATTCGGAACAAGCCGGATCGCCGCAAGTCGAGTGGAGGTTTGGGTATCCCATGGGTTCCTCCACGACATAACCTTCCGAGTAGGAGTTACCTTCCGAGTAGGATTCCATCTCAGGCGGATCGATCACCGTGCTGCTTGTAGGTGGTTGGATAGCAATGGTCTGATCGGAAACAATCTGATCGGAAATAACACGTGCAGGAGTCACACGTTTGATCACATTCCCGGCGTTGGCAGGCACTTGTCTGGTTGCAACAGGATGCGACGCAAGTGCGATCGGCGGTTGGGGCAATCCAGTATCCAACCTGCTTTCGACTTGCGATTGTGTTTCAAATTTTGCTTGGGCAACCTCGGTCACAACGGGTCGATTGACTGCGGGTCGATTGACTGCGGGTCGATTGACTGCGGGTCGATTGACTGCGGGTCGATTGACTGCGGGTCGATTGGATGTTGCGTTGGCGGCCAAAACCTTCGGATGCGATTCGGGTTGTACGTTGCTTGATAGCCGCGTTAGATCTTGCGAGGCTTGGTCGTCAGATATCGATTCCAGACTACGTTGGGCTTTGGGCGCCGACGGAGAGGCTTCCCATTGCCTTTTTTCACGGAGCGCGTTGTTCGATGATCGGGGAACTTTGGCCGAGGTGGCTTGTGGATAGTAATCCCGGGGGGCTTGGCGACCGGTGCGGAGCTGCGCATGGGCAGCGGAGTCCAGGCACAGTGGAGATACGCAAGCCACAGCCAGGAGAGCTTGGATCCCGCGTCGGATGGTTTTGTAAACTTGTTTTTTGGGAGTGTTATTCGAAAAAACGATCGAGCGACCCATCGCGATAATCCTTTGATAGCATTCCAATCGATCCAATAAGACCGAGACTTACGTAGATCTAGGGATCGGAAGGGTGCGGTTGTAGGGATTAGGCAAACTTGGCCGATTTTTTCGGTTAAGTGGGATTTTCAGCGCTGGCGCGATCGAATCTGTTGCAAATCGCTCACAGTTTCCCGTTTATCGATCGATTCACGGCTCCGTTTTTTCCGAGCCAAACAAGTCGCTCAAGGTAACCTGTTTGGTCACGAGTTGTTCGGAGTATCGATTGGCTGTGACTCCGTAGGGGGTGATCATGGTTAGAAAGAGCGTTTGGTGTCGGCCTGAACATTCGCGGAAGACACGGATTTTTCGAGCTAGCGACTCGACTGACAGCGATTTGCTCCCCTGGCTGTTTCCTTTGCGTCCTTTGCGCCTTTGCGAGAGACTCTTCAGCCCTGTCGCCAACCAACACCGCCAAGAAGAGGTTTCTCGCCAAGGCGCCAAGCTCGCAAAGGATCGGACCCTGTCGGTAGTGGATCTTGCCGTAGCGTCGGTGAAGCGACTTTGCCGCGCAACCCCCTGTTTCCATTGAGAAAACAACGCTGTTTTGCAGTGAATAGGGCACGATTCGAACTATCTGTGTGATGTTTTGAATCGCGGGAACTGCGAGAATAGCGCAAGAGCGCCAATCGCCCAACCTAAAAGTTGCCACGCCCTTCGGCATCCGGTATCGTTATGGAAATACGACGGACGGCTCGATTGATAAGCTGCATAGTGGAAATGCCTACAAGTTTTAGATCGTTCCGCCTTGGTCTAGGTTCTGCTTCAAAAACGTGAGTAACGCCATGGATTCCTTGATCTCTCCAAGACTACTCTTTCGGTCGATTGGGATTTTTCTAATCATCATAGCGGTCATAGCGGTCTGGGTTGCTGTGGCGGCAGCACAGGGGCTTCCAGCAGAAGACGTGCCTGATTAGATACGAGGGCACGGTGAAGAACTTGAACTTCGACTCTCAGGGGAAGTCACCCGCAATGACGGTGAAAATGTCGATGGGGCTCAACTCCAGGTTAAGATCAACTACGACAATCGAAGCTTCGAATCATTCGATCTCAAACTCGATAGCCAGAGATTCCAGGTATGGCTACCAGTCAATAAGTACCCTTGGTACAGCATCACCGTGAGTGCAACGTGCCGCGATGGGGCACGTTGCACAAAAGCGATTGTTCGGCACGAACTCAGAGAACTCGTTGTTAATGGCATGAATCTGACAGTCCAACTCCCAAATCGACCGGTGACAGTTCGTGTAGAACATGATGGGAACGAAGTTGCCAATGCGACTGTCCAGGCCGTACTCTCCAATGCTCAAACGCTGAAATTCAAGACCAACGAAAATGGACTTGCAAGGTTGAATCTGCTTGATGAAGAGAAACTATCGCAATTTACCGCATGGTCGCAAAATCAACTTATCGGGGGATATCAATTTTTCCAAACACCAGTTCGCGATCCGCGAGCCAATTCGCATGTCATCTCGATGTACCAGTGCCGACCGTTTGAAGTCCACTTGAAAGACGCAAAAGGTCAGCCGATCGCTGGAGTCGAACTCGATTTGTTTGTTGCGACACCCAGCCCTGATTACAACTACCTTGGTTGGCCCGAGGATTTCAAAGTCGCAACAAATCAAGAAGGCGTCGCCACCGTCGCTTGGTACCCGGACATGCAGGCTGCCCATTGCTATGCTGAAATATCGGACAAGCTTTGGATCATAGAATCCAGCCAGCTTGGTAGAGACAAGCTCGATGTGATTGCCAGACGTGCTGTCGAACGGAAAAAGATATCTGGCCACGTAATTGGAGATAGCAAATTCGCAGGTGGGTTCAGTGTCAAGTTGGGGAGCTTTCAGGCTGAACAGGAGGACAAAATCGATTATGTCTACAGCTTTTCCGATGCGGATGGAAACTTTTCCGCAGACGTACTTCCGGACGCAACGTATGCCGTTTTTTTGGAAGACAACAAGTGGGTAGCCAATGCGATCGACTCCATTCCCTTTGAGTCGAAGACTCAGCAGGGAAATCCTCTAGAGCTGTTTCTATCACCTGGTATCCCGGTCCGCATTACCTTGACCCAAGGAAGCAATCGCAATCCAATTTCACACGCCTGGGTCAACATTCAATCCCGCCACGAAATCAATTGGCATGAGGATGGTCGAGCGCAATCCGGATCGCTCGGCCGAGATACGAACGCCTATTCTAATTACACAGGGGTCATTGAGATACTGGTACCGGAAGGAGAGCTTCAAGCCAGTGTGTACCTACCTGACTGGCAAGCAAACCAAAAGATCGACGTGCGACGCGGGGGAAGCAACGAGATTCAATTTCACCGGAAAGTAGATCAGCGGGTCGAAGTCACCGGTAAGATCGTTCCGTGGAAAAAAGATCAGCAGCAAATCGCAGGTGCAACTTTGCACATCCGAGCGATTGATGGTGAATCTGCCGATGAATTCCGATTCGTGGCAGACGAAGAAGGAAGCTTCCGAATCGAGACGAATGCAGCGAAACTTGGTGCCATTGCATACTCAGCAGATAAACGCTTCGGCGGCGCTTTGGTGATCAAGGAGTTCGCCAAACCCGCGCGTATTGAACTCCATCCCACGAAAAGCTTTTCCGGAAAAATCATCGACCAAGATGGCAATCCGGTTGCTAATCATTTGGTATGGGCCTCAATCTCAATTGAAGACGAACAGAAATCTGAAACCACTTTTCCGACGACCTTTTACCTACCGCGAATTGAGAGTCAAACCGACTCAGAGGGAAACTACCGATTCGATGGCTTACCCTGCCAGACCAGAATTCGGCTTGATACGAACACGTTGGAAAATGATTCAAATCGCTCTGGATCCATCGACGAGGTTTACTATTTGCCTAATGACGAGCCTCGCAGTCAAGTCACGAAGATCGGTAAATCCACCAGCCGCAACAAATCGCTTCTCCTGGCTGAGAGATTTGCATCGATGCTTCGTGACGCTCGTCTTGGCAGCTACCATTTAATGGTAATCAACTATGACAAATCAGAGGAGCCAAGCCGCGAGTTTGTCAATAAGTATCTGCTCGATTACTCGGAGCACATGGCAGTCGCTAGCTACATGCAACTTCCGGTCGACATCAAAGAATTATCAGAGGGGGAAAACAAGGCCTTAATCGATAGACTCGATTGGTCGAAGACAACCCAAGGCGTGTTCGTTTGTGCTTATGACATGGAGGGAACGGAGTTGGGGCGAATCCGCATCGATCCACAGGCTCCCGATGCCGCAGTTGCCGCTTACCAATTCATCGAACGACATGGGCCAGCCCAACAGGACGCAGAAGCGAAATGGAACAACGCTTTTCAGCAAGCGAAAGAGCAGAGCAAACACGTTTGGGTCAGAATAGGTGGACGATACTGTGGCCCTTGCTTTAAGCTAAGCAGGTGGATCGACGATCATCGCGAGATTCTCGAGAAGGATTTTATTCTTCTTAAGATCGACAATGTCCGTGACTTGCATGGCAAGGCCATCGCCGAGCGATTGACGAAGGGGCGATCGGTTGGAATCCCATTTCACGCAATTTTCGATGCGAATGAAAAACTGGTTGCCGACAGCTATGGTCCATTAGGCAACATCGGCTCTATTTCTGGACTAGAAGGAAAGCGGCATTTCAAGACGATGCTCGACGCGGGATGTTCCAAAATGACTCCGCAGGAGATTCAAATGTTGCTCGATTCCCTGAAAGACTAGAAGTCAAAACCAAATCGGCCCCCTACGACGCTGCGTTTAGACTCCAGTAAGTAAAGAATCCCGGCCCGAAAAAAAACGACTTAGCCTGTGTACAATGCCTGTCTTGGTTGTTCACTTATTCCAATCCTCTTTCTAACCCAAATCCGCATGGCCGATATCACCCGTCACGGTACGACACCCCGCTGGTCAGACCTCGTCATGCATCGTGGGATCGCTTACTTTGTTGAAGTCCCAGAGGACCCGCAACTCGAACCACGGGCGCAATTTGAGCAACTCTTTCGTCAGGTCGACGAGCGTCTCGCCTTGGCAAAGAGTTCGCGCAAGGCACTCTTGCAAGTCTTGATCTACCTTCCATTCCCAGAAGACCTCACGGTCTTCAACGAACTATGGGATGCGTGGATCCCAAGCGGTCATGCGCCGAGTCGCGCATGTATTCATACTCAACTAGCAGCACCAGGATACCGAGCCGAACTGATCATTACGGCCGCATGCGATGCGCCTTAGATGCAACGCGCCTTAGATGCAACACCATTCGGCTTCACAACGCGAACTAGCGTCGTGGTGCTTGCCGCCGATCCGGGCTCCCCATCAAGTTTAGCAACTTCGACTACCATCGTTGAGGGGCATCGGACCCAGACGCTAAAGAGCTATGGATCGACAGCAGACGCCCGCTCCAGGTGCTCGGTACTCACAACACAGTCCCGATCGTCGAACAAGTTGAAGTACCAGACCGTGGCATCCGGGGGGATTTCTGCAGAAACTTTGTCGTCTTGAATTTTGGCAGCAAGAGATTCCCACTTGCGGTCCTGCCATTTCCCCAAATCCTTGGTGAAGCACAACTCGGCCTTCGCGATTTTCACTTCGCTTCGATAGCGTGCTGATGCGTTGCGTTCATCGAGATGGACATCTTCGAATGCAGGAAATGGTGCGCCACCGGCAAGGATCGAATTCATAAAGACATGAATCTCCTCCGGGTTCTCACCAGCCACCCCATGTCCATGTGGCATGCGAATCCTTAAACTCAGCGTCGATGGATTGTGGAGCCGCGCCGATCGTTGCCATGAATCCATAGGATACGCGAAATCATTCGTCCCGTTGACCCAAAGCATCGGGATCTTCGTCTTTGGAAGGTAAACCGAGGGATCCCAACGATTGAGCCACTTCTCGGCGCGCTGCTTTCCGATCGATTCGAGGGTTGGCGTCCATACCGAGTTTTTTCCGAGAAACCCGCATCCATAAACGGGAACAGCGCACCGAAATCGATCATCGACCCCAGCGACAAGGCAGGTCAAATAACCTCCCCAGGAAATCCCGGTCACTCCGACGCGATCGGCGTCGACTTCGGGTAGCGATCGCAACAGGGAATGCGCAAGCACTACCGCAGAGACTGCATGGGTTTGCCATTGGTCTTCGACCGGTTCATCGATTTGCGCAAAACTCGCATCCCAACCCGGTGGGCCACCCTCGGGATGCCGCTGCCAGTTGCCATAAGTTCCCACCGGGACACAACCGCAGACATCCATGGCGATGGCTGCGTAGCCGCGGTCGTTCCATAGCTTGACCCAATTTGCGAACGCCGTGCCACCACCTCCGTGGATCAAAACAACTCCCGGAACCTTTTCGGCCCGTTGCGCTTGTGAATTACGACTTGGAAGTCCGTAGTACGCGAAGACCTTCGTCGGCTTGCCTCGATAAGGGACCCCCTCAAAGAATATCGCATGGACACCTTCCGATGGGATGTCGACTGCAGGCAAAGCCGCTGGTGGTTTCGATAATCGTTGGAGATCGAAGATCGCCTCACGAGAGTCGCTGGCGATTTGGGCCACCAAGGGAAACGAAGTCACAATCCATAACGCGCACGCAACGAGGAAACGCACTAGGGTGCACATGGAAACGAGCCTCCGAACTTGGACTACGGGAAGGATGCTAGGGGACTGATTGCTCGGCATCGGTTAGCTACGAATTGCACGAATGGTTGCACGTATGGTTGAACCATTTCTATTGTACTATAGATAGAGCAGGTATTTCGTCTCTCTTGATGCCTACCGTCGGAATTGTCCGGCCGAGGTATTCTTCCACCCCATGGCCGCGACGCGAACGTATATCAGTTCGGTCTAGACAGAGACCTACACGTGAAATCACATTTCGAATTAATTGGGAGTAGCTGCTAGGTAAATTGCCGCATGCCATCAACGGATTTCGTCGGATCCGCTCAGGACCTCATCAAGCAATTCATTCAGCTGGATCTTTTCAGCTTGGGCGCGAATGTCAGCTTGCTGTCGTTCGGAGGCATTCCGAAAGATGCTGCGAAAGTCGCGACGGCTGCGATGGCTTCCTTTTTCGATCCAGATGAGTTTCGAGATTGCGGCATCGGTGCGAGATACGACCGGCAGGAAAATCCCAGCAAACAATTCCATGATCTGAGACCGCTGCAACTCACCAGGTATCAATTCCCTGGGGTAGATGTCCAGTTTTAAGCTTTCCGTCTTGTCCAATAGCTGGAACAGACTGCCGGACTGAATCGCCTGCCGTAGGACCCGCTCAGTGAATAAAAAGTCGGAGCTAGCTAGTTGGTCAATCAGGTCTTCGATGCGAATCCTTGCCACATCGGGAGATACAACGATATCGATGTCTTGCGTCAAGCGAGGCTCGCCATAGGCCGAACTGATCGAGCCCCCAGTAATGTGAAAAGGAAGACCAATCGCCTCGGCTATTGCCACAAACTTGCCGATCGTCTTTTGAAAAGCTTCAACGGGAAACATTGGCAAGCTGTTCCTGGATCAGTCTGACCACTTCTGGGTCGCGCTCGTAAAGCTGCAAAGCTACATGCAACCTCACCTCTTCGTCCGACAGACTAGGCTGAGTGTTTCGAATCCGAATGGCGATTTGCTGACGAGTCCAGGCAAACATCGCGGCGCTTCGAGCTAACTTCTCTGCCGGAGACATCGCTTTCCAGCGACGTTCGTATTCAAGTTCGATTTCGGACTGTTCCACCCCGGTCTCCTCAATGCAATTATCTATTGGTCAGTATACGGCAACGCGCTAAAAGGACAAAGTACCGATGTTTTGCGCAATCGATGACTGCTTTCGAACTCTTTAAAATCATTGGGAAAATATGCAAAAAGTTCGGTTCCTGTCCTCTCCGCTAAAAAACCCTGGTTTTCCCAAGGTTTTTCGCATATTGGGCCAATTGCTTTGGCCGATCCGCTGCCAAGTCGTAGCCATCCGCTGCCAAGCGGTGGTGCGGCGGGAGTAAAGCCTCCACCGTCTGGCGACAGGTGGCTACGTGCGTACGTGTTTGTCCTTACCTATGAGCGACCGCAAAAGGCGCCAAGCTCGCCGAAGGATCGGAACCAGAGCCTATCGATCACTGGCAGCGATTTTCTCCCTTGGCTGTTTCCTTTGCGTCCTTTGCGCCTTTGCGGTGAGACCCACCGGCCCTGACCCCATGTGTCGCCCTTCGGGTTAGGTTTGACCTCCGAAGCCGATTCATTACCCCGCACCCGCTCCAAAGTTCACAATTTGCCATAGACAGAGGATCCGCAACGCGGGGTCAGTTTGACGGCCATCGGGTATTGACCAAGCATCCGCCGAGCGGTCCGCGATCGATTTGCACCGATCCCCCGTGCTGTTGTAGGATTCGATTGACAATCGCTAGACCCAACCCTAGCCCCGAGTGGGACGACGCTTGCTCCTCGTCTTGCGATCCAGGATCGATTCGTACGAACGGTTTCATCACCTCGCTACGAAAATTCCCCGGGATACCCGGTCCATCATCCTCAACATCGACGCAAACGAATCGATGGCTCTCTCCATGCGAATCCAACTCCTTGCTCTCGGAAACATGGATTCGCACCGTCGACTCCTCGTAACGCGCCGCATTGGAGGTTAGATTGACAAAGACTCGCTGAAAGGATCGACGATCTGCAAGTACTTTTATGCTCGGATCTCTACCCGCAAAAACCATCTCAACTTGCAACTGTGGATAGTCGATTCGCAACGCTCTTAGGATGCCTTCCAAGGCAAGGTTAATCGTGATGACTTCTTTGGACTGGAGTGGTTCAGCTTGCTCGATTCGAACATAGAAAAGAATCTCCTGCACAATCGCTTCGATGTCATCGATGGACTGGCGCATCACCAATCCTGGAGAATCAAGCCCGTGATCGATCTGCGATCGAGGAACAAGAGCCGCAGCGAATTTTAACCGTGATAACGGAGTTCGAAGCTCGTGGGAGACGACCTGCAAGAGCTCTTTTTGCGTTCGAATGACGCTCTCGGTCTTCGATGCCATCGTATTGAACGCCACGGCCAGTTTGGTAGCTTCTCCGAGTTTCGTCGCATCGACCCTGGCGCTGAAATTCCCGTCTGCAATCTCCACGGCCGCATTCTCGATCTTCCGAAACCTCAACGAGACTTTAATGATCATCCAGGCAAGAACAGCCAAAGCCACCAATAACCAGCCGAGAATCCCATACCCTGCAGCGACCTGAGCATAATTGGTAACCTCCAGCAGCGGCCCCAAGCAAAGCACTTGACTTGAATCCCTGAGTTCAAGGGCAACAAAACTACCAACATCCGTCTGATAGAAGACACTCTCGTGGTAATCCGTGAGCTTTTCGGAGACTTTACCGGGTAAGCTCTCTCGCTGTTCTATGCGAATCGGGACTCGTAACAGACTTGAGTATTTACTGATGGTTGCCTGGGCATCTCCGGAGGATTCCAACGCGTCACGAACGCCCTTGAGCCTGCTATCGACCTGAAGCTCGATGAATCGATTGGTCAACCGACCAATCGGACCGCAAAGCAGGTAGTGGTCATCGCTAAGCGGTACGCCTAGAAAGTCGATCATGCCGTCGGCATAACGAACGATAAATCCATCAGATTTTCTTAGACGCGACTGCTCGGACTCAGCAAGCTCACTGATGGGGAGAATCGCAAGGGGACCGACGCTCTGTTTACCCAGCTCAGCAAGTTTGTTTCCTTGCTCTTGCGGTGGGCAAGCAACAAGTTGATCCGCAAGGAAATGAAGCTCATCGAGGTGAACTTGCAATAAACCTGCGATCACCCGATTGCGGTCCGAATAGACTTCACGAAATAGTATTACTTCAACAGTCCACTTGATCGATAAAACAACACACAAAAAAACGATAACAACCTGAATATAGAATCGAATCATAGGTTATCCGACAGCATATAGCCATCTCCATAGACCGACATGAGCCTCACAGGATTTTTAGCATCCGCCTCGATCTTTCGTCTAAGTCGCAACACATGCATATCGACAGAACGATCCCCGAAATCGTACGATTCGCTCGTATGCAATCGGTTGAACAGTTTCTCGCGACTCGTCAGCTTGTTTTTGTTTCTAGCCAGAATCACCAGGATATCAAACTCCGCATTCGTGAGCTTGATCGGCTTACCGTGCAACTCCAGCAACCTACTTTCAAGGTGAATGACCAAATCGCCTACTTCGAGGACCTCTTGCGTGCCCTGTGCATTGTTGCCGTAGCGGCGCAGATGAAGTTTCAACCGAGTGACCAGCGCCATCGGCCGCACAGGCTTGGATAAAAAATCGTCGGCCCCAACCTCCAAACCGAGCACTTCGTCGAGTTCTTCATTGCGGGCGGTCAAGATGAGGATCGCACCCTGATAATAGGGCCGTACCTGCCGACAGATGGTAAAACCGTTCGATCCTGGCAAATTGATATCAAGCACCACCGCATCGGGTTGGATACCAAGGATTCGATCGACCGCTCGATCGCCATGCCCTTCGATTTCAACGCGGAAGTCGTTCTCCTGCAGACACGCCCGCATGATCTTGGCAAGCTTCAAATCATCTTCGACCAATAGTACCGTCTGCATTTCGATAGGTTGAGTGTCGGAGGCCTGTGAACTGGAGGGACGAGATCCAATGATACAACGAAACTCGTTACCGAACAAACAGGTGGCAACCGCCGCACGGGTGCCTGGGGTTTGCCTTCGAAGGAAAAATCTTTTGAAAATTCCTGTATTCGCTAAACTACATAATTAGCCATATAAGATTTTTAGTGACAATTCAGTGACAATTGCTTTGGCTAATAGGCAAACCTGCAAAACCCAATGATTTCGACAGTTTAGGCTTGTGACAATTCAGTGACAATTGCATTGGCTTATGCACCAGAGGCGGTTGCTCATTCTGCAAGCTCCCGATTCCTGCTTGCCAGGATGCAATTGTCACAAACTTGTGACAATTGTTTTCTTGCAATACGCGTAACGATCGTTTTAATGGCGACGCGGTAAGGTACTCCTCGAAAAACCCGGTTCTCGAGGAGCACCGAACCGACGTGTAGACTGAGCTATGTTGCTCGGTTTTTCCCTTTTGTGTTGCGTACCGATGATTTGTTCTCTTTTGGCTAATTGCCACGGAGTAAAAGGATGAGACTTTTTTCACACGAGTTGCACTGGCACTCATGGTCGCCGGAACGGCTTACGCACCGAGCTACGCAGCGGTCGTTTCGTTCGGCTCTGGTGGTAACCAGTTCAACATGGAGTTTGTTACGATCGGCAATCCAAATAATGCTGCCGATACCACGGGTACACCGAATCCTGCAGGTGCCGTGGGTTACGAGTATGGGATTGGCAAGTTCGAAGTCAGCGAGGACATGATTACGAAGTTCAACGCTTCGCAATCACTGCAGATCACCCAGGACAACCGTGGCTCGGCCAAGCCCGCGACGAGTGTTTCTTGGAACAAAGCGGCGCGGTTCGTCAACTGGCTCAATACGAGCACTGGGAACCAAGCGGCCTATAAATTCACCACCAGCGGCGTCAATGACAACATCGCTTTGTGGGTATCTGGCGATGCCGGTTACGACGCATCGAATCCTTACCGCAACAGTTTGGCGAAGTACGTGTTGCCGAGCTACAACGAGTGGTACAAGGCGGCTTATTACAACCCCACTGACAGCACCTACTACAACTTCGCAAACGGAAGTGACACGGCACCGACGGCGGTAACAAGCGGGACGACCGCAGGCACGGCAGTTTACAAACAAAACTTTGACCAAGGCCCTGCGGACGTTACGCAAGCCGGTGGCTTGAGTCCTTATGGGGTGATGGGCCTAGGTGGCAACGTTTATGAATGGGAAGAGAGTTCTTTTGACCTTCTTAATAGTAGCGGTTCTTCTTCTCGGGGGTTCCGCGGCGGCAGCTGGCTCAACAACTCCAGCTTCCTGTCGTCGTCGGCTCGCTACGAACTACTCTACGGCCCTAGCCTCGAGTTCAACATCATAGGTTTTCGTGTCGCAAGTCTGTCTTCAGACGCCCCACCTGCAGTGCCTGAGCCGAGCATGATGGTGATAGGGACGCTGTTTGGTTTAGGGGGGCTTATGGCGAAGAGGCGGATGAAGAAGTAACCCTTTTTCCTTTTGGCTCTTTTCCCGTAGCCATCTGCTGCCAAGTGTAGCCATCGGCTGCCAAGCGGTGGACAGCGGCGCAAGTAACGCTTCCACCGTCTGGCGACAGGTGGCTACGTGCCGGAAACACGAATCATCTGCTGCGACCCGTAGCCATCGGCTGCCAAGCGGTGGACAAGCGGCGCAAGTAACGCTTCCACCGTTTGGCGACAGGTGGCTAGTGCGACTTGAGTTCGCCGAAGGCGCCATTTCGTTTAACCCGCAGCCAACGGCGAGGGAACTTAAATAAGCCCCCCAGGATGCTGCGTATGGGGCCGAAAGGGAGGCGAGCCTAACGATCACTGGCAGCGATGTGCTCCCTTGGCTGTTTCCTTTGCGACCTTTGCGCCTTTGCGGTGAGACTCACCCCCCCTCCCCCCCAGCCAAAGCCCTGGAGGCGCGGGGGGGCCAAGCGGTTTTGGGGGAGTTCGCTTGCAATCCAAACGAAAAAACGGCCGGTGAAGAATCACCGGCCGTTTTAGAGATTTTTTGACTATCGCGTCGGAGTCGGACTAGCAACCGCAGCTAGGAGCTGCATCGCATCCGCCAGCGGCACAGCCACCAGCAGCATCGCTACCAGCACCGCAACCGTTGCCAAGCAGGTGGCAACCACCATGGCATCGCAAGCCTCGGAGCCAGTTGATCAGTCGTCCGTTGAACAGACCACGACCACCCATGATGCCGTTGCCAGCGTTACCGGCTCCAGCACCTGCATTTGCACATGGATCGCAGCTTACGGTCACTGGAACTTCTTCGCAGACAACCTTGGCTACACATCGGGTGTAGGTGTAAGGAACGCAGCTCTTGACACACTTGGCCACTTTGATGGTATCGCAGTAAGTAACCGGCTTGCAAACCGTGTACGGAACGGTCTTGGTGCGGCACTCTTTGACGATCTTGCACGTGGTGTAGGTGTAAGGAACGCTCTTCTGTTCGCAAACCCAGTTGCATACGGTGTAGCAAACGTCTTTGACGCGTTGCTCGCAAACCGTGCGGCAAGTGGTGTAGTTGACCGTCTTTTGGCGGCACTCAGGAACCAGGATCGGCACTCTGGAACCATCTTGCAGGTGGTGTAAGTCACCGTCTTTTGACGGCACTCAGGAACCAGCTTGCAGACGTTGTAAGTCACGACCTTTTGACGGCACTCAGGAACACACTTGGTCACGGTGTAAGGTACAACCTTGGTCAAGCATTCCTTTTCGTAACGCACGCAATCGACGATCTTTTCTTCGCAGGTTGGAACCCAAACCTTCTTGCATACGGTCTTCGGTGGGCATTGAACGGTTTCAACGCGGCACTCACCTGGGCAGTATACATTTTTGCAAGTCGACGGATCGAAGGTCCAGGTACCTGGTTCGCGAACGGTTCGGCGAATGACAGGGCTAGCGACTTCTTCCTCGACGGTTGTCCAGCTTCCACCGCGGACCGTAACGGTCTTGGTGTAGTTGACAGGCTTGGTCACCGAGTAGTTGACCGTTCGCTCGCGGGTTTCGGTAACCGGAACCATGACCGTGTAATTGATCACTTGCTCGCGGGTTTCCATGACCTTGTTCATCACGGTGTAGTTGACAACCTTTTCGTGGGTTTCACGAACTGGATTCATCACCGTGTAGTTGATGGTCTTGGTTCGGGTCTCTTGTACAGGTCGACGAACCGTGTAGTTGATCACCTTCTCGTGGGTTTCACGATGAGGAACCATAACGGTGTAGTTGACTACCTTGCTGTGATTCTCATACACAGGGCGAGAGACGTTGTACGTCACTTGCTTGGTGCGAGTCTCATAGACCGGGCGTCGGACCGTGTAGTTACGAACCCCGGTGTGGGTTTCCCGAACCGGTACATTGACCGTGTAGGAAACTTCTCGTTGGTGCGTTTCACGCTCGTATCGAACGCGTTGGACTTGTTGGTCCTCGTAAACGATCTGATTGACCACCTTGGTTCCGGTGACTGTCTCAGGCTCGTAAACGACTTTTCTGACTGTCTTCATCACGGTATGAGTCGATGGACCACAAGGATCCACAACATTACATCCGCAATTTTCGTAGCTGATCGCGCCGCCAAACGCAGCTTGAGCAGCTCCAGCGCTCAATGCGGTCACAAGACCCATCAGTGCTGGAAGAGCAAATAGCTTCTTCATTGTTCCATTCTCCCTAAGAACGTTTTGCAGTACCACGCAGGACACTAGTATCAACCGAGGCGACGCTCTGCTATTTCGTCACTCCGTTGTGCGGTTTTAAGGTTCTTGACGACCGAGTTTCGAGGCACTCCTGTTCAATGCCAACAAATTTGCCCAGGCAGGGTCTCGTCCCTGAACGATCTCGTCCTCCCAGAAAGACAACTCAGTTGCGGCTGATGTCTTCCCCGAAGGTGAAAAGAGCATTCTTGACGAGACCGGAGCAAACACCGCATGGGGATGTCTCTGGCACTCGACGCGTCTGGGAACCTAATCCCAACAGGCGATTTAGATCGACTGGTAAAGAAGGATGGGCCACAAAAACTAGGTAGGTCAGGTAATTTGAGAGGTTTCGGTAGATTAGTTGCAAAGGCTTTGCCGTGCATGACGGTTGTAACGTCTAGCCAATCGCAAAAAAACTAAGTTCCAGAAACCCGGCGACAAATGCACCGACTGGAAAAAGAAAGGGTGAAACACCCAAACGCGGACCGCTAAATCGCCCCTTGGACAGGCTTAGACCTCAGATGGTCCAATCCAAAAACAATCTCCGGTTCACCGGGGCTTTCGTCGCTTGTCCGTACGCGCCCGAGCATCGTAAAAGCGTACACGTCGGTCACCTCGACAGGCAGTATTTCGCCGACTTGACGCATATGACCATCCCACACGACGATCCGATCGCAAGGCGTCCGGCCGGTCATCTGACGCAAATCCCCGGTCTGGCCCTTGCGCACCGACCACTTGCTCGGACCCTCGACCAAGATCGATACTTCCTTACCCAAAAACGTCAGATTGTCCTCAAGCGATATCTGATTTTGAACCGCAAGCAAATCCAAATTCCGCCGATGCTTGACCTCTTCGGTGATGTCGTCGGACAACAGCTCGGCACCCTTGGTCCCAGGCCGTACACTGTACTGATAAATAAAACAATTCTTGAACCGACAACGCTTGACCATCTCGACGGTCTGCTGAAAATCCTCCTCGGTCTCGCCACAAAAACCCACGATGAAGTCGCTCGATACGGCCGCCCCAGGCAACACATCTCGAATCCGATCCATCATCGCATAGTAGTCGCTCGTGGTGTAACCCCGCTTCATCCGCTTGAGTACCGCATCGCTGCCACTCTGCGCCGGCACATGCAAATAAGGCATGCACTTGGGCAAGTCCCTTACCGTCTCGAGCAACTCGCGCGTCATGTCCTTGGGGTAACTGGTCACAAACTTGATCCGCTCGATCCCCTCGATCGGATGGAGCATCTGCAACAAATCTGCCAACCGCGTCGTCCGCTGGCCATCGACCCAACGGTACGAATTGACCGTCTGGCCAAGCAACGTGATCTCCTTGGCCCCCTGCTCGGCCAGTATCCTCGCCTCACGCACAATCTCCTCGGGCGACCTGCCCTGCTCGGGTCCTCGCGTCATCGGAACAATGCAGTAGGTACAAAACTTGTCACACCCTATCTGGATGCGCAAGTAAGCCTGAAACGGCGTCGGACGCATCTGCGGATCGCGCAGAGGATCAAACGTTTCATGCGATCGCTTGATCTCGTCGGCACTCCCCTCGCGACGCGATAAACTCACGGCCAACTGATGCCGCTGGCCTTGTCTGGCCCCCTCGATCAATTCGGGAATCCGATGCAATTGCCCCGGACCAACCACCAAATCCACAAACGGTACCCGATCGAAAACCTTCTGCTGATCTTTCTGCGCCATGCATCCCATGACCCCGATCACTAAATCAGGGTTAGCTAGCTTTAGTTGTTTGAGCCGAAATACGTTGTTGTAGGCCTTCTCCTCGGCATGCTCGCGGACCGAACAGGTGTTGAACAAAACCGCATGGGCTTCGGCAGGATCCTGGGTCAACGTATAGCCGTCTTTGCGCAAAGCGGCTACGACCATCTCGCTATCCAAAACGTTCATCTGGCAACCGACGGTCTCAATGTACAGTCGCTTGGGTTCTGGGCTTGTCGGCTCGCTCATCGAAACTCTCTACTTGCCTTCGTTGGCTGTCACTGTAACGTTATCGACGTAGAATTCCGCGTCGGTCGAATTGCCGAATAGCCCCGGACTGCCTTGCGAGTTCGGTGTCAAATCCTCTCCTTGGATGGTCCAAGCCTCCGGTTCGGCTTCGCCCTTCTTCCATACTTTCCCCTTCAAAATCGCCTTGCCCTCAGCCGTCTCGGCACGGAGCTTGATGACATACCAAGTCTTCGGTTGCCATTCGTAAGGGATCGTCACGGCAAAGCGTTGCTCGAGGAGCGAAACCCACGATCGCAGTTGCAACCGCTGGGAGCCTTCGAGGGCCAGTGTGTATCGCTGAGCGACGACTCCCATGTCGGGCAACTTGGTCGTTGGCACCTTGTTCTTCGTGTCCATCGCGTAGAACTCACCTTGTACGGTGTAGTCGTGGAACTTGGGCAAACCGAGGAATCCTTGGCTGCGTGTCCCCTTGGGAATCGTACTGATCTTGACCAAGCCATTGCCTGCTCCGTCGGGCAACTCGGCAGGTTGATGCCGATAGGCCATGCCGATCCAATGCAGTGGAACCTTCTTGTCCTCGAAGTCAAAGACCCAGGGCAAGGGAGGAATCACGCGAGCCCGCGCTGCGCTCTTGAGCTCTCCGAAACTCGCTTCGAGCTTGACGCCCGAACCGGTCGGAGTTTCTCCAGCAACATAGATTTGGTCTTCGCCGACGGTGCCTGTTCCATCGACGGCGATGGTCGCCTCGGGAACCAAGCGAATGTATTGCCCAAGGGCGTTGTACCCGCGCACCTGCAACTTGGCTTTCGAGCCTGGTTGAACCAGCATTTCCACAGGACACAACTGGATATGGGCGATCTGGGTGTCGGTCACGGCAGGCTCGGAGGGTACCTCGGGCAACTTCAAATCCGCTGCAACCTCGGGCTTCGGAACCCCGATGCACATCAAGGCCTTGTTTGTCGGCAGATACAACCGTCCGTTGGAAATGGCAAACGAACCAAAGATCTCGCTGCCGTCGTTGAGCCTGGTCTGACCGACGACCTTGATCTCTGTCTCGGTGGGCTCCAAGCACCAGATGCGGCCGGTGTTTTCGGCGATGTAGAGCTTGCCCTCACTGACGACCGGCGAGCCGAACATGATCCGACCGAGCTTCTTTTCCACCTCGATCTGACCGGTCTTTGCGTTGACTCCAAAAAGCGCCGCACCGTCCTCGATGTAGTAAATTCTCTCTCCGACTCGGACCGGAGACGATCGGCTGATGGTCCTCTTGGGGACCTTCCATAAAAGCTTCTCTTCGGGGATATCCCCAGAGGTGTTTCCATCGATGGCAAAGACCGCCCCGAGTACCGTCCGATCCGACTCGTTCTGTTCTCCGTGGCCCATGTAGACAATCCCGTTTTCCACCAGCGGCGCGATATTCATCCCCCGCGGTGAGGCTTGGTACTTCCATATCACCTTGCCCGTTCGAGGCTGCATCGCGTAAATCGCTCCGTCGGCAGCCCCGAGAACCATCGCCGCTTGGCCGTTTAGCACCGTAAAAATCGGGGTGCTATAAGTCGTATCTTCAGGCCGCGGACGTGTCGACATCGTCCAAATCGCCGCACCAGTGTTCTTGTCCAAGGCCATGAAACGATGCGTCGGGACCGCCGTTTGGTCCCAGCCGGTGTTGACGCCGCTGATGATGACCATGTCCTCATAAACCACAGGAAAATTCGTTCGCCCCCCGTACGTCGAGAGCATCCCATACTCCTCGAGCATCGAATGCTCCCAAATCAACTTGCCGGTCTTGCCATCGAGGCACTGAAACGTGCAACCCAATCCCAACACATAAACCCGATCCGTCTCGGGATCCCCGACGACACTGGCCCATCCGACGCGCTCAGAAGGTGCATCGGAAAGAAAAATATTGTGGACGCTCTCCCAGAGCTTCTCGCCCGTCTCGGCGTTGATGCAGACGGTCTTTTCACCCTCCTTGTTCGTCTCGGCCTCATGCCTGCAGACCACATACACCCTGCCGTTCATCACCACGGGGGTCGATCGCGTTGCGAACTCCTCTTTCCGCCAAAGCAAATTCTCACCCTCGAGAGAGAAGCTCGTCGGAAGCCCCGTTTCGAGCGATTGGCCGTTTTGCTGCGGACCTCGCCAATGGTACCAATCGGTCGCCTTGAGCTTCGGGGCCCCGTCCTGGGCCAGGACCAATCCCGGTCCTGCGAGAGTCCAAGCAACGGCGGAGGCCAAGCTTGCGCCGGCCAGGAATCGAATGGATTTTGTCATTTGAGAAACTGTGGCTGAGAATCGTTAACAAAGGTTAGTAGGTCGGATTGCATCGGGCCATCCGACGCAAAGACCCATTGTAGCAAAGCCTAGGAACTCCAGTAGTCTTTGAGAAAAAGGATAAATTTCTAAAAATATTTTGCGTGATACGTGGAACTGGTATTCCCACCGATCTGCCACGCCCTGTAACGTCCACAGCTTTGCGCGTCGAGCTTCTACCCTAGAGTCGTTGCCCTATATGCCTAGAATCTTTTGCGTTGCAAACCAAAAAGGAGGAGTCGGTAAGACCACCACGGCCGTCAACCTGGCTTGGGGGCTGGCTCTGGCAAACCAAAAAACTCTGCTGATCGATCTGGACCCTCAGTGCAACGCGACGACCGGCCTGGGACTCCAACCCGTCGATCGACACCCCCTGCTGGGCGATCTGCCCCTGCGAGATTCAATCCTCGCCTCGCGACTCGAAACCCTCCACATCCTGCCAGGATGCCGAAGTTTCCAAGACGTCGACCTACTCGAAAAAGGGACTCAAAGCCGTCGGCAATGGCTCCAACAACACCTCGATGCCGAAACGGGCGTTTTCGATGCGGTGATCATCGATTCGCCTCCCTCCCTTGGGGAACTGACCCAAGCGGCCTTGGCCTCGAGCACCGAGGTTATCATGCCCATCCAATGCGAATACTACGCTATGGAAGGCCTGACTCAAATGATCCATGTCATCCGGGATATCATGAAAAATCAACCCGGCCGTCTGACCTTCGGCGGTATCCTCCTGACGATGTTCGACCCAAATTTTCAGCTGACCCACGAGGTAGATCGCGAAGTTCGGGATTTCTTTGGTGACATCGTTTTTGATACAAGGATCCCCAGGGACATCGTTTTCAGCGAATCCCCAAGCCACGGCCAGAGCGTGTTGACCTACGCTCCGAGGTCCCGCGGCGCTAGGGCTTATATCGAACTTTGCATGGAGGTACTCGATCGTGACTAAAGACAGACGACTCGGACGCGGATTGGCCGCCCTCCTGGGCACTCCCCTAGACGATGTCTCCGCATCGAATGCCGATGCTGCCGACATCCAACCCCAAATTCCCCATTCCACGGGGCACACTCCGGCCGTCCTATCTGTCCCGCTGGCAAGCACGCACCTGGAGAACGAATCCCAGGGCCTGAAGTCTCTGGAAATCGATGTCCAATGCATCGACCCAAACCCATTCCAGCCCAGACGCCAATTCAGCGACCAAGAACTCGATTCCCTCGCCGAAAGCATTAAAGAACACCAACAACTCCAACCCATCCTGGTTCGACGTTCCGGAGATCGCTACCAAATCATCAGCGGTGAACGACGCCTACGCGCCACGCTCCGCGCCGGTCTGAAAACCATCCGCGCCGAACTCCGCGATGCCGACGATCGCCTCGTGGCCGAATTGGCCATCATCGAAAACCTACAACGCAAAGATCTTAACGCGATCGAAAAAGCGATGTCCTTCAAACGCTACCTGACGGAACATCGATGCACCCAAGAAGACCTCGCCAAACGACTCAAAATCGACCGCAGCACCATCGCCAATATGATGCGACTGCTCGAACTTCCCGAAGTCATCACCGACTCAATCCAACGCGAAGAAATCAGCGCAGGGCACGCAAAGGCACTCCTGAGCCTCGGTAGCCAACGCGAACAATTGGCCTTCGTCCAACGCATCCGACAAGAAGGCTGGAGCGTGCGTGAAACCGAAGCCAGGGTCGCTCAAGCCGTCGCCGAAGCCGCCCAGGACGAAGAATCAATCCTCAAAGCGATCCCCAGACGCAAGTCCTCCAAAACCGATCAAATCGCCTCGCTCGAACGGGAACTCAAACTCGCCCTCGGGACACTCGTCGATATCACCCAATCAAGCCGCGGTCGTGGCCGTATCTCGATCCACTTTACGAGCATCGAGGAATTCGAACGCCTCCGTCGCGTCCTGGCCGATGTGACCGCACTGCCCTCGCAGCACCGCAAAGCCGCTTAAAGCGATCCATCGGGCCATTCCGCATTCGCCTGCCGTCGGGCTCGTCCCGGCGGAGGCGTAACTAAGCAGCTACCAAGCGGCTCCCCCCTTAGAGCGTCTCTTCTTTTTCTTCCGCCTCCCGGCGGAAGAAAAAGAAGAAAGAGCAGTGTGTCGCGAGGCCTTCGGTAGCGGCTAGTCTTGGCCCCGCCGGCATGAAGCCGACGGAGGCCCAAGTGAGTAGCCCCATGCGTTACTTCTCCGGCAAGCGAATCACGCCGTTCCAGTCCGGCGGCGCCACCCTGCCGTTCTGCGCGATAAATACCGTCAAGAAATCCTTGACCCGGTCTTCAGCCGGCACCTGATGCAACAAACGAAACGCTTCGTTCCAATTGCCGTCCTGAAAACTATCCAAGGCCTTCTCGTAAAGCGCCACGTCCTGATCCGATAAGTCGCTCCCGGCGGCCATCGCCGGCGGCAACAACTCGCTGACCATCAAAGGCGTATTCATCCCGATCGGCAACACTTTAGCAACCCGACGGACCCTCGCGACACTCGGCGAGACCTCCCTGCGGATCCGATCGGCCGTCACCTCATCGACCAAAATCCTCGCATGCAGTTGCTTGGTCATGCTCTCCAATCGAGCCGCAAGATTGACCACCGGACCAAAGACGGTGACCTTCACCTGATCGACCGTCCCGATGCGACCCGCGACGGCCTTGCCCGTGGCTATCCCAAGCCCCGCACGAAAACCTGCCAAAGGGTGATGGGCGATGGCCGCCGACTGCTCAAACTCAGCTCGAATCGCCAAAGCCGCCGAAGCGGCTTGCTCAACCGAATCGGATTGCTCCAAGGGCCAGCCCCAAAAACCCATCGCCGCATCTCCGTGAAAATCACCCACCACGCCGTTCCTTTGAAGGATCTGATGGGTCATGACTCCAAGCGCATCGCTGACGCGTCGCAATAGCTCTAGCAACTTGTCGGACGACTCCTCGCTCTGTCGGGAGAATCCACGCAAGTCACAAAACAGGACCGATACCCTGGCCTCGCGCGGCGCAAGTATCTCTTCGGGATCTCTTGCCAGCAACGCTTTTCGAACGATCGGTGCAAAGAACGGTCGAAGCGAATCCTGACGTCGCTGAAGCATCCGGGTCTGTCGCAAGGTCCCGACGGTCGTGGCCGTCAACTCCGCAAACTTGATGTCGTCCTGGAGATCGTCCGAAATCATCAAGGTTGCATCGCGCGACGCCGAAGCGTTCATGCTCGAAAAATCACCCGCCGCGTAGATCGCCCAGCCCGGGGTCGCTTCACTGGCGATCGGCGTGCAAAAGGCCCAATCGATGTTCTCCGATTGCGTGTACTGCAAAGGTGTGTTGCGGTCCAAACTGCGGCTCCAAACATGCAGCACGCTCTCGTTGGAACCGACGGCTTGATGGATCAACTGCGCACTAGGGGAAAAAGGACGAAGTGCCAATCCTCGCGAATCCCAGTGCAAAACCCGAATCCCAGTCTCGCTCCCGACAGGCCACTGGCTGGTCCATGGCGTCATCTCGATCGATGGAAGCTTCTCCTCTTCAGGCGCCTGGCCATGCTTCGTGACGATCGCAACAAACGTCGCTTGGGGGATCCCCTGCATGAGCAAATTCACCACGCGCACATACAACTCCTCATCCCCAGAACTGCTCGAAATAATTTCAGGCAGTCGGCTCAGCACCTCGATCCTTCGGTCTGCATTCCGATACTGAACGCTCCGAAGTCTCCCGGGTGCATAAGTCTGCTCGCTCAGCGCAGGCGGGATCTCCGACTTGGCAACCACCCGAACCCGCTGATCGACCAAACTAAAAGTCGTCTGGCCGATGACGAAATGGTCCCCCATGCCCACCTCAAACTCGTCCTTGCGCAGTCCACGATGAAAAATCGGGTTCCTCGAACCCCCGAATCGTGTGACGATCAGTCGGCTGGCGGTCCACTTCAGCTCGGCATGCTGACGGGATATGCGGTCGTCCCAAGGGACCGCCCAAGGCTGAGAGGTCCTGCCCAAGATAAATACCGACGGCTCCCCGTCGGCCGGCAACGGGCGTCGCCAACGGTCGTTCGGCGTCGGGCCTTGGGCTATCAAATCCGGCATGGGCTTCTCATCAATCCTGCGGGGAACTTTCAGTAGCGAATCATTGTACTCCTTGAATCCAATCGATACCAAGGCGGTTTTGCACAAGAGGTTCTTGAGCGGGCAAACCCAGTACGCCTACGGCTGACTGTTAAACGAAATAAGGCTCAACCGTTTTTTTCCAACGATTCCATTCGTTTCGTGACTTACCCCAAGGCGATCGCGTACAATAAGCCCAAACTCTTCTGCCCGAAACTATTCTGCCAACACTCTCATAGGCGAATCCATGAAGAACCATTCCTCGATATTGTACAGCTTGCTGTGGGTACTCCATGTCATTTTCCTCCAAAGCTTTGCTCATGCCCAAGAGCCAACTCGGACATGGAAAGACGCTGTCGGAAAATACTCCATCGAAGCGAAGCTCATCGATTTGCAATCCGATTCGGTTCGCTTACAGATGACCAATGGGGATACGATCAGCGTTCCTCTTGCAAAGCTGAGTTCGGAAGATCAAGCCTACGTCAAATCGATCGTAGACTCGAAAACCACCAAAGCTACCGAGACGGCCAATCCGTTTGAAACGTCCGATCGGATCAAAATAGAAGCCGTGCAAGCCACGTTTTCATTGCAAACGGTCAAACCCAGTCAAGACATCCAAGATCTGCCCGATAATGGAAACACACTTTTGCTTCCTAAATCGACCGTTTGCGAACCCTTGACCCCCGACCCGGCGACCGCGATACCCAATCTAAAAGCCGCACTTTCTATGCTCGCAGCTACGGACCCCTACGATGATTTGTCGGAGCTGGTGACCTTGAATTCCAAACAAGCTCTTGTTGCTATAAGCATCGGACGTATCTATCGAACAGATAAATCGCTCAAGGGAATATCGCAGGTGACCTTTAGCGCCAATGGCAAGTACTTGGCAGTACCCCAAAGTGGTGGATTTAGTTTGCTAGAAGCAGCCACCGGCGAAGATCTTGGCTTTGTCGATGCCGGTACGTCCTCAGGGGCGGCGTTATCTTTTCACCCTGACGGTAGACGTATTGGTTACTGCTCAGGGAACACTTGGGGTGTTTGGGACATTGTAGAAGCTAGGAAGATCTCTTCGGGAGTTGTTACCGAGTTTATTGGGGAAGAACTGCTCGGGTGGGTTGGCAATGACTTGTTGTTAACTACAGCGGGCAATCTTCTCGATACAAAATCGGAGATGCTATTTTGGTTTTACTATGTGGGAGCTACCGAGTCTCGCATGCTTTGGAATAACTGGCTGATTTGCGTGACCAAGAATCAAGGTCTGAAGCTAACCGTCTTACCTATACCCGACAAAAAGGCGCAAACGGCATTTGGGAAACTCGATCAACAAAAGAGCTCTATGGTCACCGCACCAGGAACCGAGGTGCGAATCGAGATCGAGTCGAGCGAACCGGTCGACAAAGATGCACTCACGGACGCTTTGACAACATCGATCGAACGCGCCGGTTGGATTGTCAAGCCGACATCGAAACTGGCCGTCGTCGCGAAGATCGGGCGAGGAAAACCTTACACTTTGCAGTACTCATCCTCCCCGATCGGAGGGACTGGAAAGGACAAGCAGCTTGAAAACGTCAACATCAATCCTTTCACTGCGGTGCTGGAGATACGCTCTGGGAAAAACGTCTTGTGGACCCGCAACACGGAGAATTTTGCTCCGCCGATGATCTTCCTACGGGGAGAAGAGACGGTCCAAGAGGCGGTAAAAAAGTACGAGCGGCCACAACCCGAGTTCTTCTCTTCGCTCCAAATCCCTCCCAGAATCCCCAAACCCGAAATCGCTAGAGGATTGGGGAGCAGTCGAGAAGACAACGGCGTTTGGGTCGATTTCCCACGGCAACCTCGACCATGAAAACCTAGCGATGACACTTTTGTGCCCGTGCCGAATAGCTAGGGTTCAACTCGCCGGGATGCGTCGATCGAGCGTTTGCTCCAGACCATTCGATCCATCAAGACTTCCCATGGTTCTTGCCAAATCCAGCAAACAGGTCCCAACCAGAAAGCACGATAAGCAGACCTGAGGCAATTCCTAGCCAGATCCGCGCTCGACGCTCGGAGAGCGCTTTTTCCGATCTCCTGTTTTCTTCCAACGCTTGTCGCTCCTCTTGGCTTTTTTTCATGCGTTGGTTCAAGCTCTTTTGCTCTGCGACGAGCCGCTTCAATTCGTCTTGATCCGCACCCTCGATCGCCTGGGATAGGCTCGCGGTTTTATCGAGGTATTCCTTGATCTCCGCCATCGTTCCCTCCGAATCCCGTATCGCGTTTTGAACGGTATCCCTGTGCAACCATCCGGGACCGTCAGGCCGGATCGCGTCCCACCCAAAGAACAGTCCCAGGCCGAGCAAAGCAACGGCTGGCAACCATCGGGGCATAACGCGGTTTGCGTTGAGCGTTTTCTCTAGACTCATCAAATGACTCACTTACTGGTATGGTTGGATCGTTTTAGGAAAGATTGGATTTGAATGGTTTTCGGCGCAAGCCGAGGGTTCTTTGAAAGCGGTTGGGCGCAAGCCGAGGGTTCTTTGAAAGCGGTTGGGCGCAAGCCCTCCGGTGAAGGGTCAAGTGCAGTGTACCACGCTCGAACACTCAGGAAAAGACTGGATATTAAGACTCACCGGGCAGCTTGCGCTGCTCCGCTATCATTTGCCGATCCCAAGGAAATGCAACTTCATCGATGTCCCGATTTGACGGTATTGGGCGCAAGCCCTCCGGATCAATCCGGCAAGGGAAAGGTGAAGGTAGCTTGGGAGGCCAACGCTCCTGAATCAATTGGAAAAACCAATCGTTCTGGGCTTCCCGACCCTCTAATTTCTCCCCTCTGGTCCCAAACCAGAGCAACCACACCAACAAGACCAACGAGACCAATGAAAACGCTAAGGATTCCTTGAACCCATTCGACGGTTGCAACTGCGACCGCTGTTTGGTGGAGCTTGCCGACGTCGAGAAGGGTCGACAAAGCAACCATGAGCGACGCAAGTTTGCCGTTTTGCTGCAGCAATAACCCGTCGGCAAGCTGCAACTTCGCGAACCTTTGGGTACTCAGTACAATGATGGCGGCAGTTCCCCTGGGTCTTGGGTCCCTAGAGCAATTGCCTAATTTGACGCGGCCGGGAGCATCGTACGAATCCGAAAAAGAGTTAGTTGGTTCGGGTCGCTGGGATCGGGTCGCTGGGGTTCGGGACTTGCACGTCAACCAGCCCTAAAACAATCCGATGTAGCCACTAAAATCCCTGAAGAACCAGATTTTTTTCCAAAAAGGTAGGTCGACTAGCTATCGACCTTTGTTCGCCATGGGGGTTCATAAAATGACAACACCAAAAGACGGGATTGACCCAATCGCGGGCTTGTATACTCGCGCAATCGTCGACCTTAAGTCTATTTACAACTGCGACAAGCAAGAACAATTGCCGGGTGCGGGGTTCGCTGATGAACGCGGGCCAAACGCGGAAGAATGCTGGGCGATTTTCGATCGTCTGATGGAAACCTATCGAGCATCGTTCATTCGCTTCGATGAGTCCCGAAAGTTGTATCGCCACACAAGGCATCAACCGCAAGTCGCCGAACTCATATCTCGAACGAGAGCAAGACAACTTCGGTATCCGTACATTGACGACGTCAAAACGTATCTCGATAAGTCGCAGACACTGTTTATGTATCTGCTTAGAGGGTTGGCACCCTCTGAGGGAACGCGGACGATCCAAGCCTTTTATGACAAGGTCGACGAATGTGGGGCGATGTGGAAAAAATTCGGTTTCACCTCCGAAGAAAACGAAGCTATACCGAGGCTAGTTGATAGCCTAGAAACCGAGTTCGCTCTCATCGAAGCAAATCGCAAGCCAACGTTTATCCCAGTCCAACAAGACCCACCCAAGGAACAACAAGCAACGACTGCGGCGGTTGAACCCAAGTCGGAGGGCAACAAAAGGGCTAGATGGACACAGCTGGAAAAGGACGTTCATAAGCTTAAAGAAATGCGAAAGCCAACGAAAGGGATCCTCAATGCTTTACGACCGCAATACCCTGACCTGACCTGGGAAATAGTGCGCTCTATCTGCAATAAAAACTCCAAAGGAATAAAATGAGGTCATGAGCCGAAAACTGAATTTCGGCTCATTGATTTTGGTGCAAAGAAGAGGATCCTCCGCAGAATTTGTGGGTGAAAAAAGGTCGAAGAGCCCTGAATTGTACTCGCTCGATGACTCCGAGACACCATCGAATTTCATCGCCATTCGAGTCAACTTCGCGACAATCGGGACGAGTCTTGATTCCGGATCGATCAAAGACAAGTCGATCTCTGGCGAAAAAGTATTGCGTCAGAATTGCCTCGATTCGATTACGATTACGATTACGATTACGATTACGATTACGATTACGATTACGAGCACGAGCACGAGCACCGTTGCACTGAGCACGAGCACGATTTTCTCGCTCCTTGTCAGAACAAGTTGTATGCCTGAGCGCGTTCAACCGTCAGCCGCAGGCGTCGTATCACCGGCGATGATTGACTTTACACCAAAATCCTCTAGGCGCTGCAAGACTCGCTTTCTTGGTAGTTCCACACCGAAACAGGCATAGGTCTGATTGCCGATCCGAAAGCTGAACAGCGGCTCGGCAATCACCTCTCCAGCCTTCGTCATCAGCGGTTCTTGGACAACCTTCACTTTGTTCCAGAGATCCAGCAACCACTTGCGATGCTCGCTTCCGATCTGTTCCAAAATTTCCACGATGTCGTCCTGTGGGCTGATTTCAAAGTCAACCTCGGGTGCCTCTTCGAGATGACCAAGGCAGTCTTCGATCACTTGATAAAGCTTCTTGGCGTTTGGATCATTCATTCTTTGGGAGAACAAAGCCAGTACCGATCTGGCCCGTGTCATGGCGACGTAGAGATTATTCGCAAGAACCCCTTTTTCTTTTCTCCCCATTTCGTTTCGTGTCTTAAAAAACTCAGGGACAGTCCCCGAGTTTTTTTAAGATGCGGTTGCCCTGCGTTTAGTACCATGCCGCGATCGCTATGTTGTGTCTCAATTGTCTTTGTTGTTTTCTACCGCCGCCTCGTACACTGCGACAGCCCCCTTGGCCATCAAGTGCATAGTGCGTCGGTTAGGCAATAACGGAAGCTTCCTGAGCCCCATTTTTACCACGATGATATCGGCAATCGCTGCCTCGATCTTCTCTTCCAAAATCTTGATCGTCTTGGGGTCCATGTCTCCCTCGTTTCATCAAAGTGTATTTCGAAGAACTCGCCTATTTCACCGTTGGCCGAGATGCTCATGATTGAGCCGCATCGCATCATAAGCCGCATCGCCGAGGCGGTTCAAGTATATCCGCACTCTTCGTGGACAAACACGGCGGCAGGGCATCCGTCTCTATCCCGCCGGAAAAGAACGAGGGGTTCGCCCCCATGCTTCTCAAATACCGCGATCGGGTCACGTCACGTTATCACAACGACCGAGGACGACGGCACGGTCGCAACGAAAACGAAAAAAGCCTTGGGTTCACAAAGGAAACCAAGGCTTTTCGGTAGTCGGGGCGACAGAACACCAATTGAACTTTTCCTGGCAGGCGTGGCAAGCTGGGAGCCATACGTCGAACGCCTTCTCATTGCGGCGTAACTTCAAGGCAATACGGCCTTTGGAAACAAAAGTTTCCGTTACGCCGAAGCCAGCAAGAGGAGGTTCGACATGCCCCGCAAGAAGAAAGAGACTGCTACCCTCGCTCGCCGGGACGCAGTGGCTCCGGCTGCCGTGCGGACCAAACCGGCCCCTGGCAAGGCAGACTGGAGGGGCTGTCCGAGTGACCTACGGGGTTTCGCCCTTGACGAATACGGCATCTACCATGATGCGGCTATAGAACTCGAACTCTGCCTTCACATACAACCTCTGTTTGTTGATCAAAGTACACTCGCCAGTGATGAAAGTTCGTCGGCCAGATCGCTGCTCGGTGAAAGCAAGCCGCATCCTCTTCGGATCAGGTTGGCTGTGGTGAAATGGCTGGTAGGTATCGGTGTTTGAGCCGACGTATTTGAAAGAGCTATTGAAGTCGGCACCGCCCGAATCTTCAAAGGCATCAGACCGCTTGGAAAATTCCAAGATCAATTCACCTTGTCCACTCTTGCATCTCCATTGGCCGTAGAAGTCCTCTTGGGTCGGCTCCTCGGCAGCGGGAATCAACTGATTGTGGGTAAAGTAAATCCGAACGACCTTTGCATCATACTTGTCTGCTTCGGCTTGTTCGGCTTGTTCGGCTGTTAGAGTATTTTTAATGCGGTCCTGCTTCTGCTTGACCGAGATGAGCCAGATGCCCAACCCGATAAACCCGGCAGCGAGTAGGCCGACAATCGACCAATTTCGGAGGTTGCTCATGATAATCTGTCTCATCTCGAATTTGCCGAGTGGCGTTGGAAACGGATGTGCCGGATCATCAACAAGATAGCATCACGAATGTCCGTTAGGAATCTTCCTGGCAGGCGTGGCAAGCTGGGAGCCATACGTCGAACGCCTTCTCATTGCGGCGTAACTGCAAGGCAATCGGGCCTTTGGAAACAAAAGTTTCCGTTACGCCGAAGCCAGCGAGAGGAGGTTCGACATGCCCAGGACGAAGAAAGAGACAGCCACCCTCGTTCGTCAGGAGGACGTGGCCCCGGTGTTCGTCCTCGGCGATGTTCTGGAGATCGACGCCCCCGCCACGAAAAGTCGCCGTCTCATCGTCGCAGAGATTCGCCAGTATGCTGTCGGGTCGGTTGGCCCGATGGTCGATTACGTCCTCAATGGCGATCCCGAAAGTCCACAAATTCGGCTTCGCTTCCTGCGAAACGAAAATGCCAAGCTCCGGCCACTGGTGCTGACTCTGTACGACAGTCTCGCATACGACGAAGGCTTGCTCGCTGTTGTCAGGGACGAATCAGCGAGGTTGACGGTTCAAGGCGACACGGACTCATCAAATATCTCTGCCGATATATTCTGGCGAATATATGACGTGACGGATTCGCATATCAGCAGCGTGAATATCCGGTCCAAAATAGGCGTCACCGATGCCGCTATCGAGTATTGGGAGTATTCCCGCCTGACCGACATCGAAGGCGTCGAGACGGAAGAGTTCATCTTCGTGGAGATGAACAAGGCTGACGGATGGTTCCAGATTTGGCGTGGGGTCGAAGTGGCGGCGGGCAAGATTGCTGCGGCATGATCGCCACACGTCGATCATTACGACGTGCTTGAGCGAACATCAACGGTAATATCGAAATGCTCGGCGTGGGCTGGGTCTGAAGTCTCCAGATCGAACTCGTCCTCATCGTCGGTCAGGCTGACCGCAGCCCAAATGACTTTCAGGTTTGGAAAGTCTTCCCGCTTCGACCTGAGCAAATCAAGAACGTCGTCCCGAATTCTCTTGGGCATTCGGTCAATATCGTCAAAGAAAATGGCCTCAATTGAGCCATCGGCGAGAATCTGCTCGACGCTCACTGTTGGAGGCGAGGCGTGCCACTTGAGTCCTGCGTGGTCAAGAGCCGCCTTCACAATCGACGCTATTTCGTCTCGGCTCCTCCCCCGGAATAGGACGTTCAGCCTGTGGTCGATCCACCATGCCAGTTTGTGTTCACGGGTGTTGGTCACGGGAATACTCGGCATTTCGGTATGATGCTCCTGTAACGGCTATCGTAGCCGCATACTCATGAAGGCCGCAGATCAAGCGCCAGTCTGAACGAAAGAAGATTGCGAAATGCCCTGGATCGAATGGTACAACTCGCTCGCCAAACCCTCTTGGACACCTGCCCCGGCGACCATCGGGATGATCTGGCAAATTCTCTACCCAATCATCCTGGTCAGCTTCGGGTTCGTGTTCGTGCAGATGTTTCGTGGCAAGGTCCGTTGGCTGGTGGCGTTGCCCTTCGCCATCAACCTCGTGGCGAACCTGATCTTCACTCCGATCCAGTTCGGGATGCGGAACCTGCCCTTGGCGGCTGCGGATATTCTGATCGTGTGGACGACGATCCTGTGGATGATGGTCGCCGTCTGGCGGCATTATCGCTGGGTCGCCGTGGCCCAGGTGCCGTACTTCATCTGGGTGTCATTAGCGACCGTGCTGCAACTGTCGATCACGGCGATGAATCGGTGAAGAAGGGATACCTTTCTGGCATAGGAGAAGGACAGGTCGCAATCGAAATAGTAAGACGCAACATCACCGGCAACTTGTACGATCCTCGTAACGGCGATCAGGCGATTCGCACGCAAAGCCTGAAACTCGACCGAAAGCCCACCGATCCGGCCCGCACTAACTACTTTTCCATCTATTTCATCGAATCCGGTTCCGGGACATTTTGGGCCGACGCATCCAGTTTTGAATTCGGTCCTGATTCGCTGCTGTTCTTCGTCCCTTATCAGCACGTTCGGTTCGTCCCGGATTCGCCCGTCTGCGGCGAGGTCATCCAGTTCCACGCCAACTTTCTCTGCGTCGAGACGTTCCACGCCGAAGTCGGTTGCAGCGGTGTCCTGTTCAATGACCCCTACGGCATTCCCGTGGTCCCGTTGGACGAACAGGCGAAGCCAGAAGTGATGAACCTAATCGAGCGCATTCGGAAGGAGCAGAGCAACAGCGACCTTGCGTTTGGCGAGGTCATGCTCGCTTATCTCAAGGTGCTGCTGATTCTCGCCGCACGTCTCAAGTCGCCCAAAGCCGGTGTCTGCGTGCCTGGAGCGAATGACCTTCGACATCCGGCTCTCGTCCAACTGCGTGATTTGATCGAACAGAACTACCGCACACTGCATTCACCCGCCGAGTACGCCAAACGGCTGCACATGACGGCGAAGACGCTCGGCAGGATCGTTCGGGAAAACTTGGGGACCACGCCGACCGATCTGATCCGTAACCGCATCCTGATCCACGCCAAGTGGCAACTGCTTCACACTCTGAAGCCGGTCAAGGAAATTTCACTGGAGCTTGGCTTCAGTGACGAACTCTATTTCAGCCGCCTATTCAAAAAGGCGACTGGCTTTTCCCCAACCTTCTTCCGGGAATTCGAGACGGAGATTCGAGGCGGGAGCAATCTGTCCATGTTTTCGGCCCATGCGCCCATTCTGCGTTCTGCCGCAGCTTCCGATACTTGAATCATGGCGGTGAGAGAACTGATGACTCGCCGCCCCTGGCTCTAACGGGAGATACAAAATGGGCATGATGAAGCTGTTTGAACTGGCGTCTCGGATGGACAAAGTGGGTGTGACCCTGACCAGGGTGGGTCTGATCGTTGTGCTGGTCTGGATCGGGGGACTGAAGGCGTTCCGGTACGAAGCGGACGGCATCGTGCCGTTCGTCGCCAATAGCCCCACGATGAGTTTCTTTTACGCTGACCCCGGCAACTACAAGGCCCACAAGAACCCGGAGGGCGTGCTGAACGCCGACAATCGAGCTTGGCACGAAGCGAACCGGACCTACGAGTTCGCCTATGGCTTGGGAACTGTGATCGTGCTGTATGGCTTGTTGCTCTGCCTGCATCCCTGGCTTCCGCAGGCGGCGGCAGTCGGGAGCTTTCTGGTTTTCACGATGTCGTTCGTCACGCTGTCGTTCCTCATCACAACACCCGAATGCTGGGTTCCAGCCCTTGGCGATGCCCAACATGGATTTCCTTACTTGAGCGGAGCCGGGCGTCTGGTCGTCAAAGATGCGATCATGATGGGGGCGGCGCTCGTGACGATGGCCGATTCAGCGAAGGCATACCTCAGAAAACGAGCATCGTCTGTCGAGCAATCGAAATTCGCTGTGACAGAGGAGCGACTACTCACGGCGAGCGTGGGATAGTCCGGGAAGATAGGAATGACCATGACACTTGATGCAACATCACGCCCGATTGATCCACAGGTCCGCATCGGCCACGTTCACCTGAAGGTCGCCGACTTGGAGCGGGCGCTGCGGTTCTACTGCGGTGTCCTCGGCTTTGAATTGACCCAGCGATACGGAACGCAAGCAGCGTTCATTTCAGCGGGTGGGTATCACCATCACATCGGTCTGAACACCTGGGAGAGCTTGGGCGGGTCGCCGCCACCACCGGGAACGACGGGCTTGTATCACACCGCCATCCTGTATCCGACTCGAAGGGCGCTGGCCGATGCTCTCCAACGTCTCATTGACGCAGGCATTGATTTAGACGGAGCCAGCGATCACGGCGTCAGCGAAGCGCTCTACCTGCGTGACCCGGATGAGAATGGCGTCGAGTTGTATTGGGACCGACCGCAGGATGAGTGGCCTCGGACGCCGCAGGGCGAAATCTCGATGTTCACAAGGCGACTCGATCTGAACGGCTTGTTACGAGAAGTTGAAGCCGAAAGAAATGTGCCGAAGGTCGGCGATGGGCCACAGGACTTGTGAGAGGTCAGTCGGTTCCGGCGAACGCCGCCTGCGTCCTATTTCTTCTTTCTCCTCTTCGCCGCCAACTTCTCGTTGTCCTGCTTCACCCTCAGCTCCACGATTCGCTCGATCAACTTGAGGGGCATCGGTTCATCGAGCGGAAACTGAAGATTGCCCTTCGGCCCGGCGTAACGTGCGACCGCTTTCTCCAAAGCCTCGTCCCCGGAGATCGGCGGGTATAACCCGATGTGCTTCTTCCAGGCTGCGAAGTAGACGAGAATGCCGTGCTGCTTGAAGGCGGGCATCTGGTAGCTGATGACTTCCGTGGCATCGGGCGCAGCGTTGCTGATCGTCTCCCGCACCTTCTCAAGAACGGCCTGCAAGTCGGCGGGGAACTGCGAGATGTATGTGTCGATGTCGGTGGGTGGTTTCGCCTTCTCCGACTTTTTCATGTCTCACTCCTTCCTCGCATCGACTCGACCAGCCGAAACATTTCGTCGTCGCCCGCATTTCGTGCGGACAGGCCGAGTTGTTCAGCCGCCAACAGGAGTTCGTCCCATCGCCTGTAAGAGCCGTTGGAGGGTGTCAAGATAGTGGGCAAGGGCCGCTCGTCCTTTCTTGGTCAGGTGGTAAGTCGTCTTTGGACGACGACCAACGAAGGCTTTCTCGGACCTGATATATTCTGCTTCTTCGAGCTTCTGGAGTTGTAGCCCCAAGCTCCCGTCCGCTATTTCCAGCCGCTTTTTCAACGTTGTGAAGTCGTGAGGCCCGTCAAGTTGTAGTGCGGTCAACACGCCCAATCTCAACGGGCCATGAACGGTGGTATCGAGGCCGTTGAAGTCAATTGGCGGCACGGTTTGCTACCCCATCTCGCAATTGAACCCACTGGATGGCAACACCCGTCAGGTAGCCAACGGCCATCAAACAATGAGCGATGGGGTAGCTGTAATGTGGGTTGACGACGGGGAGCAGCATCCCGGCGAGCAACGTGGAGATGGCGAGGCCGAGACAGTAGTAACGTTCCCTGCTCCTCAAGGCGCTGCGAACCAACATCAAGGTGAAGACAAGGAGGATACCGATGCTGGTAGCATAGAGGGCCGCTGTTCGTGCGGCTCCAATGGTGTCACTCAGGAATGTGGCTAACGTGTATCCGCACGCAGCAATCCACACAACGGCGTAGATGACGACAGACACGAGAACTTGCAAGTTGATTTCGTGGCTGACGTTAGGGGTGCGCTGAAATCGCAGGAACAGCCCCACAGGGACGAGGACCATGATCGCAGCAAATGGCACTACCTGGAGCCAGTCGTTTTCCATCAGAAGGCTGACGACCGCCGCTCCAACTGCTGTGAGGGCCAACACGATGCCGAATCTCAGCATTCCCTTACCGAAAGACAGGTGCAGACCCATCGCCCGCTGAATGACACCGAGATCGCCGTTAATGCGACCGATTACGTCTTCTGACATGACTGGCCCTCGCCTGAATGCACTTACTCAAATCCACTGTGTACTCAACGCATTTGAGTGTACGGCAACCCGCAGGTGTCGTCAAGTGTTTTTCAATGCTCCGGCAACCTGATCTCGACGCCGTATTTCGGTGCGACGGCGAGCAGCTTCTCGATCTCATCCTTCGTTGGCGGTAAGGCCGTCGTTGCTCCCTCGGCGAACGGCACGCCGACCTCGAAAAACATCTGCTCCAGACCTGCGGGAGCGACCGAGATCAGCATCCTCGCCGGTTGACCGCTCTCGTTCTTGAATGAGTGGGGTGTCCCGACCGGCATGTTGGCGAATGTCCCGGTCTTCGCCACGATCTTCTCGCCGTGGATGGTGAATGTGATCGCACCTTCCAAGATGTAGAAGCCCTCTTCCTCCCGGCTGTGAACGTGCGGGGGAGGACCGCCGCCCGGAGGCACGATGGCTTCCCATACGGCGTATTTGCCGTTCGTCTCGTCGCCGGTCGCTAGAAAGCGGTAAACGTCGCCGACGACGGCGATGGTACGGCCTTCTCCTGGCTTTCTGAGAACGGGGGCGGCTGGCGATTTCTTCTGGTACGTCTCGACCTGCCGCTCAACTTCTTTGATCGCCTGCTTCAGTTCCTTGAGCTTTGCCCGATATTGCTTGGCTCGGTCTTTCGTGCCGGGGCTTTCCAGTGCCAGTGAAGTTCGGCTTTGGCTGGTACGGAGTCCTCCAAGTTTTCTGCGCAGTTCTCGTTCGACCGGGTCCATTCGATCATCCTTCTTTTGACGCTGCGCCACACGGGAACTTCTGGCGACGATTTGCGGTTGATTCCTGGGGGATCACTTGACTCTGTAGTATACTCCAGACTGTAGAATACGCCCACGGTCGCTGGTTGCGAGGTTGCACTTGATGAAGACCATGAAAATCGGAGAGGTCGCAAAGCTCTCAGGAACAGGGATCGAAACGATTCGGTTCTATGAGAGAGAAGGTTTACTGCTGGAACCGGAACGCCGACCATCTGGCTACCGGCAGTACGACGAGTCCACGGTCGAACGCTTGGAATATATCAGGCGGGCCAAGGAACTCGGCTTCACGCTGGCCGAAATCCGAGAACTGATGGAGTTGTCATTCGTGAGCCAAACCTGCTGCGACCACATTCGCCAGCGAGCCGATGCGAAGATTGCCGACATCGAGAGCAAGATTCGCAGCCTTCAACAGATGAAGCGTTCGCTCGGCAAGATTGTGGAGCAATGCCGGACCAAGAATTCCACTGACAATTGCCCGCTGGTTCACAAGACGAAGAAGTGATCCACCGGGCAGAGAAGAACTCGACTGAAAGAATGTCATGAAACGACTTTGGATCGCTTTCTCGCTGGTGATGATTCTGTCCTTCCTGGTCCTGGGCTGGATCGGGACTCGAATCTACCAGGAGATGCCGCCGCTGCCCGCCAAGGTCGTGACAACCGAAGGCACGGTCGTCGTTGATGAGGGAGAGATTCCTGCGGGCCAGAATGTCTGGCAGTCGCTCGGAGGCATGGAAGTCGGTTCCATCTGGGGACACGGCAGCTATGTCGCCCCTGACTGGACGGCAGACTGGCTGCACCGAGAAGCGACGTTCATTCTTGACCGATGGGCCACGACCGAGTTCGGGACAGAGTACGACAAACTGGACGGTGAGCGACAAGCCCAGCTTCAAGGTCGCTTGGCGATGGTGATGCGGACCAACACCTACGACCCGGCCACGCAAACTGTCACCGTCGAACCGATCCGGGCCGAAGCCTTTCAAGCGAATCTCAAGCACTACTCGGACGTGTTCGCCAACGGCAAGGCTGAGTACGCCATCCCAGCGGGCGCAGTGAGTGACCCCGACCGCCTGCGAAAGCTCTCAGCCTTCTTCTTCTGGACCGCATGGGGTGCAAGTACGAATCGTCCGAACGAAGATACGACCTTCACGAACAACTGGCCTTATGAGCCATTGGTCGGCAACCGGCCCACGGGCGATACCGTCGTCTGGACCGGGGTGAGCATCATCATGTTGCTGGCGGGCATTTCGGCGATGGTTTGGTGGTACGCCGCCCGCAAAAGCGAGGAGGAAGCAATAACGCTGCCGGAATCTGACCCGCTAGGCAGTTGGGTCGCCACACCATCGCAGAAGGCGACCATCAAATACTTCTGGGTCGTCTCCGCACTGATTCTCGTACAGATGTTGCTGGGTGTGGTGACGGCCCATTATGGCGTTGAAGGTGACGGGTTCTACGGATTTCCGTTATCCGACTGGCTTCCTTACAGCGTGACCCGGACGTGGCACATCCAGATGGGCTTGTTTTGGATTGCCACCGCATGGCTGGCCGCAGGGTTGTTCATCGGCCCCCTGGTCAGCGAACACGAACCGAAGGGGCAACGCCTTGGCGTAAACATCCTGTTCCTGGCACTGCTGCTGGTCGTTGTCGGCTCACTCACCGGGGAATTGTTGAGTGTTCACAACAAGCTGTCCGATACCGTGTCGTTCTACTTCGGTCATCAGGGATACGAATACGTCGATTTGGGGCGAGTCTGGCAGATCGCACTGTTCGTGGGACTGCTCTTGTGGCTATTCCTGATGATCCGAGTTTTGCTCCCGGCGTTGCGGAAAACCGGCGAGCAGAAACAACTGGTGACGCTGCTGGCTGTGGCGAGCGCCGCCATTGCTCTGTTCTATGGAGCAGGTTTGACGTGGGGCCAACACACGCACCTGTCGATGGTGGAATACTGGCGGTGGTGGGTGGTCCACTTGTGGGTCGAAGGCTTCTTCGAGGTTTTCGCCACGACGGTCATCGCTTTCTTTTTCATGCGACTCGGCCTCGTTCGGCCCGGCGTTGCAGCGGCATCGGCCCTGCTGTCGGCGACCATCTTCCTGTCGGGTGGGATTATCGGCACTTGCCATCATCTTTACTTCTCTGGCACGCCCACCGTGGCACTGGCCTGGGGTTCGGTATTCAGCGCCCTGGAGGTCGTGCCGCTGGTCCTCTTGGGCTTCGATGCGATGGAAGACTTGCGGCGCTCTCGGCTCACTCCCTGGGTCCGGCAATACAAGTGGCCGATCTACTTCTTCGTGGCGGTCGCCTTCTGGAACATGATCGGTGCGGGCCTGTTTGGATTCATGATTAACCCACCGATTGCGCTGTACTACATGCAAGGACTCAACACGACTCCCCTGCACGGCCATGCCGCACTTTTCGGCGTCTATGGCATGTTGGGGATCGGCTTGATGTTGGTTTGCCTGCGGGCTTTGATTCCGGGACGGGAATGGAAGGACGGCCTGCTGACGTTCTCGTTCTGGTCCCTCAACGGTGGCCTGATGGCGATGTGCATTCTCAGTCTGTTGCCCGTGGGCTTAATGCAGACGTGGGCATCCGTCGAACACGGCTATTGGTATGCCCGCAGCAGTCAGTTCATGCAAACGCCGATCATGCAAACTTTTCGTTGGATGCGAGTGCCGGGTGATACGGTGTTCTTCCTCGGAGCCGTGGCGCTCGTCGTCTTCGTAGCGGGACTGAAAACCGGCCACTCGTTTCGCAAGGTGAAAACGCCATGACCTCGTGCGACCTCGATACGTCCGTGCCTGATTGGATCATTGAGCATCATGAGACGCTGGTGGTGTTTCAGGAATTGGGCGTTGACTACTCCTGCGGAGGGAAGTCGCTGGCGTATGTTTGTCGAGAGCGGGAACTGGATGCCGAAGCGGTCTTGGCAAAACTTTGCTGCTTGATCGCAGATGGTCATAAAGCCTCGTCTTCGTAGCAACCTTCAAGGAGAAGATTCAAGCCATGTCAATTCAACACGCCAGACCGAACGAGATTGTCCAATTGCCGCTTGGTGCGGGGTTGGCTAACTCCAAGACGACGACCCTCGTGAAATCCGACCATCTGGAATTGATCCGGTTGGTTCTTCCAGCAGGCAAGGAAATACCCATGCACCAAGCGCACGGCGAGATCACCGTGCAATGCCTGGAAGGGCGGCTCTCCTTCACCGCTGAGAGCAAAACGCAAGAACTTATGCCGGGACAGTTACTTTACCTTCGGACAGGCGAGCCACATGGCCTAAAAGCCATCGAGGACTCGTCGGTTCTCGTGACGATTCTGTTGAAGAAAAATGGAACGGAGTGATGTGGTGCAGGTGGCATTCGAGGAATCGTTTCCTGCCAACGACACTCTCCAAAACGGCGGTTAAAGCGTGCGACTCAGGATGCCGTCCGCTGGCGGTTCGACTTCTTTGGCAAGGTCGAGGAAATGGTGAAGTTGATGGTCATGGTCTGCTCCTGTCTGTTTTCCTCGGTAGCGTCTTCACGAACTTGATCGCTCGGTCGATCCAGTCTCCCAACTGGTCATCGTCCTCGACGCCCTCTGACTCAACCGCCACCCAATTCCGCATTGGCCTTCCGGTGATGTCGAATGCTCGGACGTGCGACTCCCGTAGCGCCGCTTCTCCTTCGTCCGGGCCGAGTCGGGCGATGAGTCGATCTTTCCAGACCCCGACCAGTGCGTTGCCGTGGAGCAAGAAGCAAATGCAGCCGAACATCTTCCTCTCTTCGATGTTCTTCTTTCGTGCCAGGGCGTCACGGATGCGACCTGCAAGTGATTCGCTGAAAGGCATCGAGTAGACTCCGAGGCGAACCCTCATGACCCGAACAACCTGGGCATGGTCGTAGCCTGCCATTCCTGCGGCGATGAGATCATTGTCAGGTGGCCTACACGGACGGATTCTGCATAATTGCCGGGTGCTGCGCAAACGACCAGTGCGAATGCACAATGCGCCATGCGCCGCCGATCAAACGGTACACTTCTGTCGAATTCCAGTGCATCAGGAGCTTTTCACCACCCGCTTCGTCGGCAACGAAGTTCCGCAAATTGTAACTCAAGACTGCAAGATCGCCGCCGTCGCTGACGGATACCTGCGGGTTGAGATATTCGCTTCGCACGATATGGGGGTTCTTGTACAACCTCCGAATATGGTCTTCCACTGCCTTGCGGCCCACCAAAAGTTTTTCGGTGGCGGGATCGAAGTAGGTCACGTCCTCACTGTACGCTTCGATATAGCCGCCGCAATCGCCGTTATTCCAGCGTTCATTGATCGAGCGTTCGATGTCAAGAATCGTTTGAATGATCTTGGTCACATTGGAAGTCATGGTCGTCCTCCTGGTGCGAAAAATGTCGCAAACATCTGGGCGAAGTATGATCGCCCGGTTCCTCATGGGGCCATGTTCATTCGTTTGGTCGTCGGTCCTCGACCACAGCCTCGTAGACCGTCACCGCAGCCTTCGCCATCAGGTGCATCGTGCGTCGGTCGGGCAGGAGTGGCAGCTTCTTGAGGCCCATCTTCACGATGACCTCAGCGATGGCTTCCTCGATCTTCTCTTCCAGCTTTTCGACGGTCTTGGGTTCCATGTGCAGTTCTTACCCTATCGCCTTCGCAATTACGAATGCCGCTGTCGCCGCAAGTCCTCCCACGACGACCGTTTGCCATGCGCTACGGAATGGCTTGGCCGTGGTGAAGCGGCCCTTGATGTACCCGAAGACAAAAAGGGCGAGCAACGTGACGATGACGGAGCCAATCAATGCCGTGTGAACCGACCGAATGAAGAAGTAAGGTGCCAACGGAACCATCCCTCCGGCGATATACGAGAGAGCGATGGTGAAGGCGCTGCGACTGGCCCGTTTCGGATCGGGTTCTTCCAGCCCAAGCTCGAACCGCATCATGAAGTCCACCCACCGTTTCTTGTCGGCCCGGATAGAGTTCACCACGGTTTCCACTTTGTCGTCTTCCAAACCGTAAGAGCGAAGCACGTCAGCAACCTCGGCGGCTTCCTTCTCTGGCATCTCTTCGGTTTCCTGTTCCTCCCTCGTTCGTTCAGAAACGAAATGTTCGGCATCGGTTCTTGCGGCCATGTAACCGCCGAGGCCCATCGCAATCGCCCCCGCTGCGACCTCGGCCAACCCCGCCGTGACAATGATGCCGCTCGACTCCACGGCCCCGGATAGACCGGCTGCCAGTGCGAACGGAACTGTGAGGCCATCGGACATGCCAATCACAATGTCCCGGACGTATTCCGAAGCGGTGAAGTGCTTTTCGATGTGGGGTGTTTGCGGCACGAGTTGACTCCCTTTATTTCCGAGCATGAGCAACATGGCTACGGGCGTCTCAACGTCTACTCGGTAGCCTCACCGCAGCAACACAACTCAGGTTGGAACGCAGACATCTGGTTTTGACCGTGAAAGCTCCAGCAGCCGCTCGCTTCCAGTTGGGTCTTGCGTAAGCCAGGGAATGATCGCCACTCGTGAGACGGATTTCTGGACTCGCTCGACGTGCTGCCGTTCTTCTGCGGCTCGTGCGACAAGCAGTGGGTCTGTTGGTGAGGCCGCAGACAAGGAAGAATTGATGACCCACGCCCAAGGCTCAATCCCGGCTCGACGCAAATCGGCCTGAAGCGCTTCGGCCTCCAGCACAGGAGTCGTTTCGGGCAAGGTGACGATCACCATTTTGGTTTGCTTTGGGTCTTGCAACCGCATCATGGGAGTGACCACATGCGATCCAGGTTGCATGTTGCGGACGACATCACGGTGGTAGGCACCCGTGGCATCGAGCAAGAGAAGCGTGTGGCCTGTGGGTGCGGTATCGACAATCACGAATTTCTCTTTGGACTCCCGCATGACCCGTGACAATGCCTGAAACACAGCGATTTCCTCGGTACAGGGCGAACGTAAATCTTCCTCCAGAAGAGTTCGCCCCGCCTCATCGAGATTCTGCCCTTTTGTCTCCATGACATGCTGACGGTAACGATCTCGCTCAACCTGCGGGTCGATTCGACTTACCGTCAGATTAGGAAACGTGGATTCCACTGTCATCGACAGATGGGCCGCTGGATCGGTCGTTGTCAGATGGACTGCATGACCACGGGCAGCAAGATCGACGGCAATGGCAGCAGCGACAGTCGTTTTACCGACGCCGCCTTTTCCCATCACCATCACCAGTCCATGCTGATCTTTTTCAATCTCATCAATCAATTGAGACAGCGGTGGCAAAGAAAGAGGGGCTGGTGGTGTCGCTCTCTGCGGCGCAGGCAACGCTTGTGACTTCTCCGAAAGGAAGACCCGCAATGCGGCTAATCCGACCATGTTTCTAGGCTGGAGAGGCACTTGCTCCATTGGCAGTGATACGAGTGACGCAGGCAGAGAGAGCATGGCTGCTTTCTCTCGCTCCCGCAGCGCTAAGGCCAAAGGATCGTCGCTGCCGTTCTCTGGCATGATCCCATTGATAACGAGTTGCTGATTTACGATGCCCAAAGTCGCCAGTTCATGACTGGTGCGATCTGCTTCCACCAGAGATGCCTTCTGGGGACGTGAGACAAGCACAACAGTCGTGGCGTCACCATTTGCCAGTTGTGCAACGGCATGAGCGTATTGCTGACGTTGTTTCGCCAAACCTGAGAGTGGCCCTAAACAAGAAGCACCGGATTCATTGGTATCAAGATAGTTGCTCCATGCCGTTGGCAATTGAAGGAGCCGGAGCGTGTGGCCGGTGGGAGCCGTATCAAAGATGATGTGATCGTATTTTTCGGTCGCCGCATCATCGGCCAGCAACCCCGTAAACTCGTCGAAGGCTGCGATCTCAGTGGTGCAAGCCCCGGATAACTGTTCCTCCATTCCCTTGACCGTCTCGGCAGGCAACACATCACGCACGGGGCCGACAATGCGATCTCGATATGCCTGTGCCGCTGCTTCAGGATTGATATTCAGAGCGTATAGGCCCGGAACGCCAGGAATCGCTGTTGGGAGATGTTCTCCAATCGTCACACCAAAGACTTGCCCAAGATTGGAGGCCGGATCGGTGCTAACCAGCAAGACGATCTTGCCTTGATCCGCAAGTGCAACCGCCGTGGCACAAGCCAAGGATGTCTTGCCGACCCCTCCTTTGCCCGTGAAAAACAGTAGCCGTGTCGGATGTTTCAGGAGACGCATCTTAAACCTCTGATCTAGCGTTAGGAGCAGCACGAGGACGATGAACGTGGTGTGCCTTCGGCATCACCGCAGCAGCCGGTGTTCGTCACGGGAAGTTCAGGGAGAGAATCGAGTGTGATTCCAGTCCAGCCCGCCAATTGAGAGCGACTTGGAAAGACACCTCGACTGACAACCGAATCATTCACAACGACCACTGGCAAGCAGTTGCTTCCGTGGTTTTTCAACTCTTCTCGTACAAGCTCGCTTGCTGCGAAAAGGGCTGGTTGGTGCGCAGGATTGATTCTCTGCACTTGGACGCCCTGCCGCCCTAACCACTGAAGGTCGGCAGAAAACGTCACGAGTGCCGGATCAACGTCGAGGCCACAGACCCCACTTGAGCAGCATAACGGCTTGTCAAAAACTTGTAGCGTGGACATTTCTTCTCCTTTTCCAACGCATCTTCTCTGTTCTGCAATTCAACGGCGAGAACTACAGCGTTTGAATCAGTTCCTTGACCTTCGATTCGATCAGGTTCCGCACTTCACGAAATTGTTCTGGGGTCATGTCTCTGGGATCGGGAATCTTCCAGTCCACCCGTTGCTTGGCGAGGACCAGCGGGCATTCATCGCCGCAGCCCATCGTGACGGCAACCTCGACTTCCTTGCCGTTGAAAGCGTCCAGTCCTTTCGACGTGTGCGTGGTCAGGTCGTAGTCAAGTTCCTTCATGGCTTCGATAGCCTTCGGGTTGACCCGACCGGAAGGCCGTGAACCGGCGCTAAACGCCTCAACCCTTCCGGCCCCATGAATTCGGGCAAACGCTTCAGCCATCTGGCTGCGGTTTGAGTTCTCCACGCAAACGAAGACGACTTTTTTCACGAACACATCTCCTTGGTAGTTTCACGGCAACAGCACCCAGGCTCTTGTACGCACCGGCAAGCAAAGACGCTGACGCAAGCTCCGAGAATCGGAGCAATGAGGTATATCCACAGACTGTCGAATCGCAGCGATACGAGGGCCGGGGCCAAAGATCGTGCCGGATTCATCGACGCCCCGCTGATCGGCCCAGCGAATAAGGCTTCGAGTGCAATCACTGATCCCACGGCGACACCAGCCAGAATGCCCTTTTCCTTCGATCCGGTGGAAACACTGAGGATCACGAACATCAAGATCAGCGTCAGGATGAACTCCAGCACGAATGACTGGAGGGCATCCCCGGTTGGGAGTGTTGCGCCCAGCGTGCTGTTTGTCGGAAACATGAACCGGAGCGTCAGACTGGCGAGAATCGCACCGAGGCACTGGCTGACGATATAGGGAGCGACCAAACGACCCTCGAAGCGTCGAGCCACAAAAAAGCCGAGCGTGACGGCGGGATTCAGATGGCATCCCGACACGTCGCCCAACGCATAGATCATCGCCAGCACGATCAGCCCGAAGGTGAAGGCGATGCCGACATGCGATACCGTGCCGCCACTCACATCGTTGATGACGATGGCTCCGGTCCCGGCGAAGACAAGGGCGAACGTGCCGAACAACTCCGCTGACAGCTTCCTGATTCCTGGATTCATCATGAGCAACCCGCCGTTTTCCGTCCCTTGCTTCGGTCATTGACTTCTTCCATGAGGCACAAGCCTTGGTCCAAAAGTGACCGCACGCAGAGGTCCACGAGCCGGTAGTGGATGTTGATACCTTCCCGACGAGATGCCAGGATGCCCAGGTCGGAAAGACGTTGAAGCTGATTGGACACAGCTTGTGGCTTCATCCCGACCGAGGCGGCAAGGTCGGTCACGCAAAGTTCGTCAGCCCGGACCAGGGCGTGCAGCAGACGAAGCCGGGTGTCGTTCGCCAGCACCTTGAATACAGCAGCCAACCCGCCCGCCTGAATGGGCGAAAGCAGCGGGCGTTCCTTCAAATCGGGCTTGGTGCAGCAACCCGTGTCGGCGTTCTTTGCGATCTTCGTTTTCATGGCTGCTCCTTAAACTCCACTATTACACTATGCGGTGTAACGATGGAAGTCAAGGGAGCAAGATGGGGAGGCGAACCTGCTGACTGATGAACGACGTGGAAAACGCTTGTCGAAATCAAACTCGCCGCCTGACAAACCACAACATCCAGCATACGCCGACCGCTCCTACGCCCGCTGCGATGCTGAACGCCAGCGTCGTATAACCGGCTTCTAGGAGCAGGCCAACGTACAAGCTCGATACCATGTCGCCTACGGCATTGGCGCAAGCCAGCATCCCGAATCCAAGGCTTCTTCGCTCCCTGGGCAACAATTCCGCAGCGACCGCCTTTTCGAGAGTTTCTTCGATGGCGATATAAAAGCCTGACAGAATGATGGCCGCAACGAGCCAAACCAAGTTCCCGCTGAAGAATGCCAACATTAGGTTCGTTGCGACACCAATGCCGTAGCCAATGACCAACACCGGCAGTTTTGCCCTTCGATCACCGACATGCCCAACTGGATAGGCGGCTGCGGCACTCACCAAGTTGTGCAGCATGTATAGCAACACGGCCAGCGAGAGTGTTCCCGCAGCCATATTGCCGTCTTCACCAACCGTTCTTGCCGCCAGCCACACGATGAATGTCCGGGAGAAGTCCCCCAAGCCGAACAAGAATACGCCTATCAGGAACAACCAGAACGCCTTGGGGAACGGCGGCTTGGTAGTGGGCGGTGATTCGCCAGTTGGTTCGATAACTTGGCGAACCGGCTCATGGTCTTTCGTAAAGAAGAAAAACGCCCCCGCCGCCAGCAGACCGGGAATGATTGTCCACAGGATGATCGTGCGAAATTCGACACCGCCCCACAGCAGCAGTACGGCAAACAGCGGCCCAACAACAGCCCCCAGCATGTCACCCGCTCGTTCCAGCCCGTAAGCCCTCCCAAAATACTTCGGCTCCACGGCATCAGCGAGCATGAAGTCCCGCAGTGGCGACCGGAAACCTCGGCCCATCCATGCAGCACTCCTCAACGTCAGCACCGCCGCCACGCTTCCGACGAAGGCAATGCCCCATGTTCCCAATGTCGTGACGAGATAACCGAGCGAGGCCCACGGACGCTTTCGTTCAACGTGATGGCCGACGAATCCCCCGGCCAGCTTCGAGATGCTGACCAGGAAATCAGCCACGCCTTCGATCAAACCAAGTGCTGCTGCTCCAAGGCCGACCGTCGCCAAGTACATGGGCAGCACCGCCGTACACATCTCATGGCTCACGTCCGAAAAGAAAGTGGCAAAGATGATGGCAACGACCGTGCGACTGATCCAATTCTTGCTGGTCGCATCGGGCGAATCTTCCTTGACGTGTTCCATCACACTCTCTCCTCGCACGCCCTCAACATCGCCGCCAGCGGCTCCGGGTCAGCAAGCCGGTGATCCGCACCGACCTCGATCAATGTAGCCCCACTATTCCTGCCCAACTCTTCTGAATCGGCAAAAGGGATCACGTCATCTGCCCGGCTGTGCAGAATAACCGTGCCGGGCTTCACCGTCCCGGACGTTCCCCAATTCTTCCATGCCGGGCAGAGCAGGACGAGCTTGGCGTTGCCGATGTTGATGTTCATGGCAACTGCACCACCACGAGAACTTCCAACCACGACCTGGGGCTGATGCTGATCGAACTCGGCCTGGGCGGTCGTGACAGCCAGCGTGAAGTCGTCGTCATCCAGCGCTGGGTTAATGACTTCGTGGCCGTGGTCCTTCAGGTACGTCGGTTTGACGCCGCCAGGGACCGAGTGCCAGCCGTGCAGGAAGAGGATTTTCATGCCATCGCCCAATTGTTCTACAGCATCTCGACATTGGGCCTAGCGTCAGCACTCATCCCGCAATGTCCTTGATCGAATCATTCCCAAAAGCATTGTGACAGACCCTGGGTCTATCCGAAGACTTCAACAATGAACTTGAGCGAGGATCGAAGGGTAAACCGACTGCACATCCTGTCGCCTCATTTGTGGAAGTAGGTTGGGCGGCTCCAAAATCTGAGTTCCTGTCGGGACAAAACGGCCCCGGCAAACGTCGTACTTAACATCCCCATGTCGAACACTGGAAAGTCGATTAAAGCAAACACCGGATGCGTCAGTTGTACTGAAGTAGCCGTTCTGTAACACGCACGAAGGTACTCCTCGCATTTCCCTCTGCCCCAAGGTTGCGACAATTCCTGCTGAACAAACTCGACCAATGCGCCATGAATTGACGGTGAATGGCCTGATGATGGCTTCCACGCCAGGAGAGTGTCCGAAGGATCGGTCCCCTTGCCGACCGTGATCCGCAAGCACGAGAAAAATCCGTCTTCAAGGGGTTTTTCCGTGTTCGCCTGCTGAACGTCGAAGGATCGGTCATCAGTCCATCCCATGCGTTCAAGCCACATCGACAGGTCTGTTTCGGGGCCATGCGTTTCAGAGTAATGCGAATCACTCAGCAGCAGATTGTCACCGTGCAGTCGGACAGGAGAGTGGTTCACCGGAGCGAGATTGTGATAGCTGCTGGCCCAGCGGTAGATTCGGGTCGCCGTAGCGATGTCCTGGACCGTTCGATCCCAGGCTTTCTGGTCCACAGTCAAGTCGGCGTCGAAATCTTCGAGGAGCAGCAAGCCGGGACGAAGCTCGGCGATCTTGAGGTCACGAAGTCCATCGGGCAACTTCGGCTTTGTGCCGACCATGAAATCGTAGTCCTCGTCGCTGACCAGGATTTCACCCGATGCACCGGCGCTGGTGTCCTGGTTGAATTTCAGAAGTTTCGCAATCCACTTCCACATCTATTTCACACCTGATGACGTGACCGCCACTCGCTTGCCCCAGACCATCTCGAACCCCGGCAGCACGTTCACATCCAGGTTCGCCGCCATCCACGCCTTCACGTCAACCATCTCATCCCTGAATGTCCTGCGGCACGCACCGCAGAAATGCTCAACAAACTCACACCGATTAAACACGCCCACCTGACGCAATCCGAAGTTCATTAAGAACGTCTCCCCAGAGCAATTTTGGCAAACCCCCGGACCAGATCGCCGCCATGCACTCTTGAGCGCCGCCCACGGAATAAAGCCGTCTTCCACGCCTTCCCAGGCAAACCCCGAACTCGTGCCAGGAGCAGCCTGCCAGTCGTCAGCTTCTTGCTCGAATCGCCTTCCCCATTTGCTCTGGAAGAGTTCGAGGTCGAAATCTGATGCGAGCGGGACGCCATACAAAAACGAATCGCCGGTCAGTGTGGTGACGTTTTCCTTCTTGCGATCCCGCAACAAAACTTCGATCTCTGGGCGGGCCAACCCATGCGACTTAAAGAAGGGTTTGAGATCGGCACGATTTGATCCCCAATGATCGACCACGACTCTTCCTGGATGAAGTTCCAGAAGGTTGAGCGAGCAGCGACGGACGACCAGCCGGATGATTCGCTCGCCATCGCTCGTGGTCAGCTTCGACAGCCCTTCGGCGGCACGAGCTAGGATTGGCTCATGGGCGTGTTCGATGGTCCATTGAACAGGGTCGGCGACGGGCCAGTGGTTCAGCGTGTCCGAGTGGATGAAGTGAAAGTTGGACGATGGCTTGGCAAAGATGCTCGTCGGAAAGAGCAATGCGCCAGCGATGGTGGCAGAAGTTTGAAGGAATTCTCGGCGATTGGTCATGATTGCTTCCTGGGAAATTGCCCAATGGGAAGACGCAGTTGGGGGTGGCGGGGTTCGTTACGTCACTTGAGTAACGCATTGAGTCTCTTGAACGCAGATTCAAATCGTTCCAGTGTTTCCGCTGAAATCGACTTCTTTAGTGTTGTGATGTTCTCGATCAAATATCGTGCAGGTCGGAAGTGGTTGAACTTCGCCGTTTCTTTGAGCGGATTGGTCCCAAAGAATTCATCCAGGCGAACAAGAATCCGAGGGTTGCCAGTAGCTACATCTGATTCTTTCGGCTTCTTTGAAAGATCATTGGCATACTCGCCATTCACCAGCTTCAAGTAGAACGGCACGTCAAACATATCTTCGATGTCTGCTTCAGCCGTGGAAGTAAAGTCTGCGAATGTGAGGACGTGGTTCTTGTTGAGCAACTTGCGCTTATACAAGTTCTCGATGGTTTGTTGATCCTTTCTCTGCAAGTCAATCAGCGTTGCGACGGTCAGTCCTTTCTGTGATCCGAGTAACGCTGCAAAGGTCGGAATTTTATCCGAACCACCAACCGGCGTGACCGTCCAGCGCTGATCCAGACCTTCACGCTGAGATTCTTCCAGCAGGCTTGTGATTGCCTGGATATAGAGCAGGTCAGACACTCCCTCAACGACAAGGCAATTGGGTCCAACGAAAAGTGTTTGTGCGATGTCATACCCCAGCGCACCTTGGAGCGGGAACAGACTTCCTTCGCTTGCTTCCAATACCTCTTGGAAAACCTTCGTGCCAGCTTGCTCGGTTGGCAGCGGCTCCTTGATGTCGATGCTCTTGTCTTCCACGATTCGCACTCGATCAAAATGATGGGGGTCCACCATGAATGGCGAATGCGTCGTGTAGACCACTTGATTGTGGCCTTTGAGTTCATCTTCGATGTACTTTAACAGGTCACTCTGAGCCTTGGCGTGGAGGAACAGGCCCGGCTCATCCAGTAGCAAAATCAATGGCTCTTTGGTCTTCTTCTGTTTGCCGAACCATGCCAAAAAAGAAAAGAACCAGAGAAAGCCCTTCGAGCGACTACCGAGTAACGTACTGACTCGATGAATCGTATCATCCACCCGTCCCCAGAGATTTGTGCCGTTGCGCATGTCTTCGGGATCATTGGGGCGACCGGGCCGCACGTCAAAACGAACTTGAAGATGCTGATTCTGCGACCAGAACTTCAGAATCTGTTTTGAAAGATGGTTTGAAGCGCCTTCGAGCTTGGCGACCAAATCCTCAGTTCGTTGTGGATTTAGCAATTGGTCGAGATCGAGTCGGGCGAGTTCGATTAGGCCGAGCATTGGCAAATCGGGCGACTTGAGGCTTTTTGCGTTCTGTCGCTCTTTCAGTTTCTCGATGTTGACGTGACCTTCCATCTGGTAATACTCATCGAAGTACAGGAACTTCGGCCAAGTCGGCTTGAGATACGTCGTCCAGATGTAGATGCTCAGACCAGTCGTAGAGATTGAAGTCAGTAAGCCCTTCAACTTTTTGGATGCCTCGGATTCTGCGAGCAGATCGGCCTCGTGGATGGCCTTCGTCTTGGCGTCAGGGTCCGCTAGTGCTTCAGCTTGAGCCTTCGCAGCAGCGTACTTTTCTTGCCGGGCCTCGGCATCGGCATCAAGGAATGCTGTCAGCGCCGCAATCGTTTGGCAAGCTGTTGCTGCTTCAGCAACCTCCTTTGGAAGTTTGTGGTTCTTGACCAAAGTTGAAACGGCGACTGCTTCGTTCACCTTCAAGTCTACATATAGTGTGTTGTCGTAACCCTTCGAGAGCTTGACGATTGCTTCGGGCAGAACGCCCTCGCCAAACATTGCCTCCGCTTTCTTGACTTCCTCAGTTTCCAGGTTGTATTTCGCACGCACAACGATGGCGGCTTTGATCTCCTCGTCTTCCACCCGCTGTCGATATTCTTCCACTTCAGATCGAGGATATTCGTCGGTCACATCGAACTTGGCGTGTTCTGGAACGACAGGGTTGAGTTTGTAGAGTGCTTGGAGAATCGAGGTTTTCCCGGACTCGTTCTTCCCAACAAGGCACGTCACATCGCCTACTTCAACGGGCGTCGAGTACCGCACCGACTTGAAATCTCGAATTTCAAAAGTGACCAGTTTCATGGTTCGGCGTGCCTTTCCCTGAAGATGCGATGTTGAACTCACTCGTCCCCGTCGCCAATCCTTTTTAGCGCAGTACGATATACGCTATAGTTCGCAAAACAAGAAGTCAAGACGACGGGCGATTGAAAACCTGTGGCCCAGCCCGTAGACTATCCGTTCGGCGTTTCGGCCAGCAGTTTGGGGCTTTCCCCCGGACAAGGAGCATTGTGTGTCAAGCAGCGTAGGAGAGCGGATAAAGCAAAG
>JAPLNM010000035.1 GCA_026692845.1 Planctomycetota bacterium
ATCTGCTCCCTTCCATTCCGACTTTGGAACTATGCGATAAACCTTCGCCGCACGACGCGGCGAAATCCCCGTGCAGGATGCCTTCAAACTTCGTTAGCTATGAGACCGTAGATTCCACTTGCCGGTGAACCAAAACAGCCACTTACATCGAAAACATCGACTGGTTGTCCGTTGACCGTTACGGATTCGATCGAATTAGGGAAGAAGACTCCGGACTGGACGCCTACTTGGGCAGCTTCTGCGAGCCCCTCAATAATCCTCTTTCCAACGCGACTGATTTCCTCAAACGGGCGGAAAATATAAAGGTTGGGCGGAGGGACTGCGTCCACGATGAGTTGTAAGACGGTTGGTTGCACATCGCGCGAAGCAGACTGCAATAAAAGTTCCGTTTGAAGATACCGGCCGACCACGTTGTCAATTGCGGCGCCGGATTGCACTTCAACCCAAGGTAGGTTTTCAAGAGCTTGACGTGAATTTGATGCCCGCAAGCGTATCGTTACGCTGGTGTTCGGTGGCGTATTAGCGATCACGCGAGCCACCGCCCATTTCGCATTTTCGCGTTGTGCATCGACGATTTCTGTCCAGGTTCCTCGCCGGGCAGTGATCCCTTGGCGAATCGCACCTGTCATGTCGCTATAGTTGTAAGGAGAGAGGCCTGTTGCAATCGGCCAACCTGGGACAACTGTGCTCGTTGTTGTATCTATCTTGTAAGCTCGACTATCGTTGAGCGTCGTAGTCCATAAAAACCCATCCGCGTCGATACTCGCCGCTTTAGGTTGTCCTGGAACGGAAAGCGAGGTTTGGCTAACGATGGTTTTTCTGTCTGGACCAATGGTGAGTTTGTACATCCGATCCGTGTTGTATCCGACGAACCAGATATTTTCCTGGCGATCGACCATAATGCCCCCACCGGACTGAACACCCACATTATATCTAGTGATTTCTTCAGTCCGTGGATCTAGTCTTGTCACCTCTGTACCTGGGTACGGGGATGTCCAAATAACGCCATCGGTATCAATAGCGATGCCGTAGTTACTAGTCCCCGTATGGTAGGACTTCACCAGGGTCCTTGTTTGCGTATCGATTTTCTCGATTCGGTTATCATCAAGCGTTGCACCCCATAACATACCTTGGGAGTCAATGAGCGCTCCGTAGGGAGTGCCTGGTGTTGCAACCGCCGTTAGGAACTGGCCCGTTTTTCCATCATAGACCTCGTACTGCCGCTGGTTGAAGATGCCTACCCAAACGTTATCGTTTGCATCGACTGCAACTGCGCGTGCGACACCGTTCGAGCGTAATTCTTCAGGATTCGCCGGGTTTCTACCAACGGGTATGGAGAACGAGATTTTCTCATCGTCAGGCTGGCCATCATTGTTCGCATCCCACCCCATTAACTCATCTGGATCGATCACTCCATTGCTATTTCTATCTGTACTGGTATCGACAATCCCGTTTCCATTTCGATCAATGAAACCATCGTTCATAACTTTTATGACGGAGCCTTGCAGTCCAGGGGCGCGATTTGCAACCCACGCCGAACCGTCCCCAGCTACACCGATACGGGACGGGGACAATCCACCTCCGATACTATTGGGGCCTGTTCGATAGCGACCAAGCTCCTTGCCTGTTTGCGTATTGAAAAGAGATACGCTTCCTTCACCCGAGTTGGCAATCCAAATGAATGGCAAAAGTGTAGTTTCGCCAGGCGGATTCAAGTTCAAGATGTCGGGCGACGCCCCAATTAGTGTATTGAACAATGAACCACTGGAAAAATCTGCTGGAGTCGTAAACGACACTGTAGTCAGATTCGACAGTACCGAATCCTCAGGACGCGATGGAAGAATGAGTTCGTTTAGATTGCCAGCTAGAACTTGCGGAACGATCGGCGGATCGGCGGCGATCGTCATACTACGCGTTGTTGACTGACCACTTCGTTCGACGATCACAGGACTTGCGGAAAGAGTTCCAAATCCTGGAACAGTTACATCAGAAATAACGACAGAACTTGCTCGATCTGAATCGTTGTTGATCAACCGAAAGATCAACGTTGCTTGTTCTCCGCTAGGTATTCCAATCAAGCTAAGCCGAATCTTGTCCTGGTCCACTGTGACCGATGAGCTTTTTGATTCCGCGAGGCTTTCAGTTATGTTCCACGCAGCGTCTCGGCCTGGTTGATAGGGAGCAACCAATGGCCGTCCTTGATTGTCGACGACTGAAACTTCAAATGCGTCGTTGATGAATCGTGGGTCATTTTGGTCGAAGTTCAAGTTATTGACTCGAAACGAGACTTCAGTCGCTCCGGAAGGGACTACGAAGGAAGTTCTTAGCGTCGTAGTGAAGGAATCGCCTTCCGTGATTACCGCTGAACATGCTGATGCGGTGACAGCCCCTTTTCTTGCTAACGAGCCTCCAGTCTGTGCGACTGTCCAACCCTCAAGTTGGCTTCCAAATATGCAAGAACCTACAGTTACAGTGAATGATTTCGTGTCTGATAGAACTGGGCTACCGCCATCGGAAACTCGAACCGAAATCGGATATCCACCGCTCGCCGTATTCTGAGGCACTAGCCAATTGAATACTCCCGTTCTCGAATCGATCGTGGCTCCTGCGGGAGCACCTGCGAGCAAGCTGTATGTGAGTGTGTTTGCGGGCAAATCGGGGTCAATAGCTAGTGTGTTGAATGAGTGATTCTTTCCGATTTCCAATTGCTTGTCAGCGATCGGTTGCAGTACTGGCGGTCGATTGACCTCAAGCACAGTGACCGTGAAGGCTTCGGTGTCAAAAGCGCCTTCGAGATCCGTTGCTCGAATGATGACTTCAAAGTTACCCGGGCCCTGGGCTTCGGTTGGTGTCCAACGGAACCGGCCTGTTGTTGGATCAATAGTTGCTCCATTCGGTGCGACGTCCAACGAATACCTAAGCGCGTCATTAGGAAGATCCGCATCCATTGCCAGCGTTTGGATCGACAGCTCGGTTTCTTCGTTCATGAATTGATTTGGTATCGCCGTGATGACAGGCTCTGCGTTTCCGTCAAAGGGTTGACCGATTGTCATATCGATCGTGACGTCGTCGTAGCCACGGTCTCCTACTCCAATCCAAGCTGATGGAGAAAAATGTTCTTCCCAACCAATTCGGACCTTGGAGGTTCCGGTCTCGCGAACCCTGAGGTGTTTGTCTGCATCCCCATTGTCGCTGGTTTCCTGCAGCACATAGACACCCAGGGTGCTACCCGCAGGGAAAGTTGCTTCACGAGCTGTACGAAAGACAGATCGCTTCGAATAGAGGACCCGTCGATTCGCTGTTGCAAACACCTCGGTTGAGTAGCTTGGTGAGCTAGGCAAAACTCCATTGACCGCTCCGTTGGGACCATCAACGACAAATAGTCCCATTTCATTAAATTCTTCACGACCAATGGTTAGTTGCGACGACAGAGCGACGATCTGATCGCGGTTTCCTGGGAGTCCTCCCATTACGATGCTTACAAAGCCAGCTGGAGCAGTTTCGGCTTCGCCATCGATTCGTTGGCTTGCGTTGTCGGAAGATCGATCGCTTCGATTTAGCTCGTTGATAACGACCAGTGCGTCCAGCGGACTTAGATTTCGGTCGCCATTGGTGTCCAGGTAGGAGGCAAGCTGATTTTGTCTTACACCTAGGTCGCTAGACGCACCTCGAAAATTGAGGGAATTGATGACGACCAGCGCGTCGAGTGGCGACACGTACATGTCGTTGTTGACATCCAATGGGCGAGTAGGATTTCGCCAGTCCGAGTTCATCAACAACCGCTGCTCTAGTTGTTCGAACATTCGTTGTCGAAAGCGATTGCGCGCGTTGGATCGTTGGCGACCTGTATTCGAACTAGCGTTTTGCGACATGATGTGATGGCGTGCTCGGCGATGGGGATTAACAAGTCTGGCTGGAAATCGACAATCCTATTGTAGTCCAATTCGGGGGATGCATGGTTGGGCATCGCGACGCGCTGCTAGACTAAAGGTCAGACTGGGACACAATCGCAAGGCAAAAATAGAGGAAACCAAGTGTGGGGATTGACCGGACTGTGTCCCTTGCGAGCCCAGCTTTGATCAAGCCTGGGATCTTCCATCGCCGCCATGCACTCGACTAAACTCAGCTTTGCAACCATTCCATGGACACCAGTAAGTGAAAGGAATCCGTTTCCGATATCTTTCGCTGCTAGCATTTTCTTTGGCACCCCCCATGGTTATGCTAGTCGGTTAAGACTTGAACGCGTTTGCCTTTTGGGCGTTGCATCCGTGGTGGTCTTGCCTTTTTTTGAAATGTTTGTTTTATATTGCCAACGTTGGTAAACCTTATGAAACCGATCGACCTGCTACCCCAACGTTTCTTAAGCTATCGCTCAGCAGTGCTCTGCATTGCCTCTTTCGCAATCGCTGTTGCCTCGATCTGCCATGCCGGGGACCTAGGGATTCCCACGATCGATTTGGATCAACGAAGCGACCTGCAGGTCATCGTCGACCGGCAGCCTAAGTTGTATCTTGGTCACCCGACGACGCTGCTGCTCGAGGATGGAAAAACGATCCTGTGCGTTTACCCAAAAGGGCACGGCAAGGGCCCGATCCTTTACAAGCGCAGTCCCGATGGCGGTGCGACGTGGTCGGACCACCTGCCGACTCCCAAGAGCTGGGAGACCTCCAAGGAAACGCCGACGATCCACCGTGTCGTGACCGCAGATGGTAAAAAGCGAATTCTATTGTTTAGCGGACTCTATCCGGTCCGCCAATCGATCAGCGATGATGACGGATCGACTTGGACGGAACTTGAGCCAATCGGCAATTTCGGTGGGATCGTCACGATGGCATCGCTCGTTCCAGTCCTTTCCAAGCCCGGGCACTACACAGCGCTTTTCCATGACGATGGAAGATATTTCAATGCCAAACCCAATCCGGTGCGAGGTCGATTCACGCTCTATCAGACCACAACGACCGATGCAGGGGCGAACTGGTCCGATCCGGCTCCGATCTATGTTGCCTCGGATATCCATCTGTGCGAACCTGGAGCGGTGTTATCGCCTGACCGAAAGCAAATCGCGGTGCTGCTCCGCGAGAATCGACGCAAAGCCAATTCGCATATCCTTCTGAGCAACGACGAAATGGCAAGCTGGACCCATCCCAAGCCGCTTCCCAACGCGCTTACGGGCGATCGGCATACGGCCCAATATCTGCCTGACGGTCGACTTTTTGTGTCGTTTCGGGATATCCCCAGTCAGGGCAACACCAGCCCGACGGCCAACAGTTGGGTCGCTTGGGTCGGGCGTTACGAGGACCTTGTCGCGGGAAATCCCGGCGATTATCGGATTCTTTTGAAGAAGAACTACAAAAGTGGGGATTGCGGTTATCCGGGGGTCGAAGTCCTGCCGGATGGCACGGTCGTTACGACCACCTACGGGCACTGGACCCAAGACCAGTCCCCCTACATCATGACCGTTCGGCTGCAGGTTCCCGAGATCGAGAAGCTCTTGGCGAAATAGTTTCATCGAGTCCGACGGCCCTCGTTCGGATCGGTTAAGCTAGATCGGATAAGTTAGAGAGTACCGCGACTAGACGCTCAGCAGAACCTACCGCTTTGCCCCCCTTCCCCATTACCGCCTTTCACCTTCCCCTTCCCCCTACCCCTTCCTCTGCTCATGCCTCGATCCAATTCCGATTCTGTTTCGGCACCCTGCGGCTCGATCGACCAGCGAGGCTGTTCAGGGTTCCGAAAGCTTCGTCGTCGCGACGCGTTGGTCGTCGGTAGCCTCGGTGCTTTGGGCGTTTCCTTGAGCGATCTGTTTCGACTGCGCGCTACGGGGGATGAGCCGCAATCGACCCCTTACACGAGCCAGGCGGCCCGAGGGCAACTTCCTGAACGGATCAAGAGCATCATCCAGTTGAATCTCGGAGGGGGATTTCCACAGCATGAGTCGTTCGATCCGAAGCCCGAAGCCCCGTTGGAGTATCGCGGTTCTTTCGGGGTCACGAAGACCAACACCGGGGAAATCTTCAGCGATAACCTTACGAAGACCGCCTCGGTCGCCGACAAACTGACTGTATTGCGGACTGTCGTAGGAAAAGTACCAGATCACGGAATTGCCACGTACCATCTTTCCACAGGGTACTCGCCCACGGCGGTCATCGACTATCCGTCGATGGGCTCGTTGGTATCCCATGAATTAGGTCCACGAGGCAATCTTCCACCTTACATTGCCATCCCCAAGCGGAATGCATTTTCGGGGAACACGGGTTTCCTACCGAGTTCTTATGGAGTGTTCGAAATCGGGGATGATCCGGCCAAAGGAAAAGCGTTCAAAGTGCGCGACTTTTCGCTGCCTGAGGGTCTTTCGCTCGATCGATTTCGCCGTCGCAATGCCGCCCGCGAGCTGATCGAGAAGCGAATCCGCGCGTTGGAAACGGAACCTTCGACGCTCGATACGATGGATGGATTCTATGCCAAGGCTTATTCGATTCTCACATCGGCCGAAACCCAAAGAGCCTTTACGTTCGAAGGGGAAACCGACGAGACCTTTGCGCTCTATGGCAGCGATGTGACCGGCAAGGTCAAAGCACCGGACAACAAGTATCATCCCAAAGGGCTTGCCGAACGGTTGATCATCGCTCGAAGGCTCGTCGAAGCCGGAACACGCTTCGTCACGATTGATTATGGGGCTTGGGACTGCCATGTGGATGTCAAGAAATGCTGCGATGATTTCATGGCACCCTTGGATCATGCGATCTGCGGATTGGTAACCGATTTAGATCGTCGAGGGCTTTTGGATTCGACCCTCTTTTGGGTAACCTCTGAGTTCGGCAGAACACCCAAAATCAACAAAGACTCCGGACGCGACCACCACGCACGCTGTTACTCCATGATGCTCGCTGGAGGTGGTTTTCGACCAGGGATGATCCACGGAACTAGCGACTCGGTGGCCAATGAACCGGCTCGCGACGGGCTGCCTTTGGAGGATCTTCTCTACACGATTTATCACGGTTTGGGAATCGACGCCGACAAAGAACTTGTCGCCTTCGGTACCCGGCCTATCGAGATCATCAAGGACGGAAAACTAGTGTCCGCCATCTTGAGCTAACCCCACCGAACTATGAAATTTTCTCAACGAAAGCGTTCTTTGGCCCTGTGGGCCATGTTGGTATGGTGCCTCCTAAGCGGCCTGCCACTGAATGCCGGCGAAATGCTTAGGGATGTCGAATGGGTCCGACCCCGCATCGGACAACGTGGCACACGCCTCGAAGTGATCATTCAAGGAAAATTCCTCGGAGATCCCCAAGACTTAGTCTTCTACAAACCGGGGATCCAGTCGGTGTCGCTAGAAACCTTGCCCAAGCTAGCCCAGCCCATCGGATTGGTGCATGGTGGGCGCATCGAGGAGCAGGTCAAAGCGGTTTTGCAAATCGACAACGATTGCGAACCAGGAGAACATCCGTTTCGACTCCGAACCAAAACCGGGTTATCCCTTCTGGCAACCTTTCATGTCTCCCCATTCCCTGTCGTCGACGAATCGATCCAACCGAACGATACCCTCGCAACGGCCCAAGCGATCGCCCTGAATACCACCGTGTTGGGCAAGGTCGACACCGACGTTTACCGAGTCGAGATCGATCCGGGAACGCGACTATCGGTCGAAGTCGATTGCGTGCGGATTGCCGACCAACACTACGGAGATGCAGAGTTTGATCTTGCGCTGCGGGTGCTCGATAGCAAGGGGCGCGAACTCGGTTCAAACGACGAAAATGCATTGCACGTACAAGACCCCGTGCTGAGTTTAGTCGTACCCGAAAGCGTGGTCGATCGACAGGTGTTTATCGAAATTCGTCAATCGGTTCATGCCCCAAGCGATATCCCTTATTGTGTTCATATCGGTGACTACTTTCGACCGCTGGGCATCTATCCTGCAGGAGGCCCATCGGGCCAATCGCTGCATGCACAGTTCGTTGGCGATCCAGCAGGGATTGTCTCGGATTCCCTCGAAATCCCCCCTAAGGTCGGAACGTTCTCATGGATCGGAAACGCGCCTTCGGGTCTTGCGTTTCGATCTTCACCCTACGGAAATATCTTGGAAGATCCCGATGCGGATCAAACGACGGTTCCTCAGCTACCCATCGCGATCAATGGTCGGATCGATGAACCCTACGACGTCGACACGTTTCGCCTTCGAGTGAAGAAGGGAGATCGCTACAAAGTTCGTGTCTATGCGGCGGCACTAGGACATCCGATCGATCCGGCGATCGTCATTCGGCCAACTATCGGATCGAACGCTGCGGAGCTCGAGGCCGACGACGCCGATCCGCGCTCGTTAAACGATCGCGATTTATTCGGATCTTCGATTCGCTCGGGTGGTGGTTTCAAAGACGTGCTCGATCCGAGCATCGTTTGGGAACCTAAATCCGATGGGGAATACCTCCTTGAGATCCATGATACTTCGGGCAACGGTGGTCCGTTGGCGATCTACCGAGTCGAGATCGAATCCCCTGGCGACTCGATCCACCCAGTTTTGACCAGCCGATTTTTCGATTGGGTCGAAGGTTCGCGCGGGACGGGTTTGGCTATCCCACGCGGCAACCGATGAACCATCTTGGTCTCGCTTCCGAAGGGACAGGGCACAACGTACTCGGGTCCATTCGACCTGATCGCAGAAGGACTCCCCGAGGGGGTCCGCATGGTCTGCCCCACGGTGCCGGGACAAGCTGGCATCTGGCCAATACAACTCGTGGCCGACGAACAAGCGTCCCTTCAGGGTACGCTTGTTACCCTCAAGGCCAAGCCTACCGATCCGACGATCCGATTGGAGGGTGGGTGCCAACAGGTTGTCCCCTTTATCAATCACTCAGGTGGGGACGCTTGGCGCACCGTTCGAGTCGACCGTTTCGCGATGGCTGTAACCGAACCGGCGCCGTTTCATATCGAAATCCAAGAGCCGACGACGTCCCTGGTCCGAGGGGGTGAACTGTTTCTTCCCGTCAAAGTCGTTCGACGCGAGGGCTTTACCGAAGCGATTGAATATCAAGCCGACTTCGGACCGACGGGGGTCGGTTTACCACCCAAGGAAACGATCCCTGCCGATCAGACACAAGCTCTATTGAGGATTGTCGCGTCGCGTTCGGCGTCCATCGGCAAAGGATGGCTCTACGTGATGGGAACGACCCTTACAGGGAGCGATTATCTCGGACCGGGTCGACTACGGGTCTCCTCGCAGCTTATCGAAATCGATGTCGCCGAGCCCTACGTGGAACTCGCTAGTCAACCCGTCAGTGTGCGTCGAGGTGGAACTGCGACCCTAGCCTTTGAGATTCAATCCAAGAGCCCCTTTGAGGGCCAGGCGCCCATTCGCTTGCTGGGGCTCCCCAAGGGAGTTCAAGTCGTTGGGCAGATCCCTACGATCACCAAGGAATCCACGAAGGTCGAGTTTCAAGTCTCTGCGACCGACGAAGCATTGCTGGGTCCAAACACTGGGATTGAATGCGAGATGGTGGTTCGGACAAACGGTCAAGAAATCCGCCAACGGGCGGGCAATGCCAGTCTGCGGGTCGACCCGAGACTCTGATGCGCAAACAGTATCCACTTTGAAAGTTCCCTTCCTATGAAAACTTATCAGGTCATTGGCGCTTGCATGGTCCTGTTGCTTTTTGCATGGGTCGGAGTCCTGGCCAGTGAATCCTTTGGCGCCGAGCCGGATTTATACCCGTCGAGCGTTCCGAGTTTTCGGCGCGACGTGATGCCAGTTTTTTTTCGGGCCGGATGCAATTCGGGGACCTGCCATGGGTCGGCTCGCGGAAAGGATGGCTACATGCTTTCCCTTTTTGGCTATGACCCGGTTGGCGACTATCGCCGTACCGTCGAGGAGATTCCCAATCGTCGGATCAATACCGCAGTCCCGACCGAGAGCTTGCTGTTGCTCAAAGCCACCGCGAGCGTACCGCATACGGGAGGCAAACTCTTCGATAGCCAAAGCGAACTGTACCGCACGCTGCTAGCTTGGATCGAATCCGGTGCGCCCGATGACTTGACTGTCGCTGGCGATGGAACGAATTCTCAAGTGTCCATTCCAGAAGTCACCTCGATTCAGTTTTCGCAGGATTCCATCGTCTTTGAAACCGCAAAAAAGACCCAAGCCCTCCGCCTGACGGCGAGCTATTCCGATGGCACCACGCGCGATGTTACGATGCTTGGTCGCTACTTCTCGAACAATTCGAGCGTCGCAGAGATCGATGCGAATGGACAAGTCACTTCCCATGGATCTGGAGACACCAATGTCTTTGGCCGATTCAATCGCTTCACGGTCGGTGCGGAAGTCATCACCCTGCCGCCTTCGGAAGGTTTCGTCTGGCCCGAACCGCCAAGCAGCAACTACATCGATCGACTGGTTTATGAACGGCTCGAAAAACTCCGCTTGGCTCCCTCTGAGTTATGCGATGACGAAACGTTCCTACGCCGCGTGAGTCTGGATCTGATCGGCCGACCACCGACGGAATCGGAGTACCATCAGTACATGGACGATCCCGCGGCAGACAAACGAACCAAAGCCGTCGATCGGCTGCTGGCCATGGATGATTTTTCCGATTACCAAGCGGCCTTGTGGGCAGAGCAATTGCGCGTGATCGGAGGCAATTACTCGACCGGTGCGACGGTGATCAAAGCCGCTGACCGATTCGCTAACTGGATCCGAGATCAATTTCGCAAGGGCCAGCCGATCAACGAGTTTGTCGCCGAAATGACTGCGGCTTCTGGGCCGAATATCGCCAATGGACCGGTCAATCTCTACACGATGCTCGTCCATAAGCCCCAAGTCGATCCGAAAATGCTAGCCGCCGACTATTCCCAAGTCTTTTTGGGGGTTCAGATCCAATGCGCCGAGTGCCATAACCATCCGTTCGACCGCTGGAACATGGACGACTACTACGGCTTTGTCAGTTTCTTTACCGGGGTACGGCGCAAGCCCGGCGTCGAGCCCCGAGAGAAACGGATCTACTGGGACATCAAGTCCTCGCCGGCCGTCAGTCCGGTCGATGGCAAACCGCGAGCCGCGAAACTACTTGGGGCACCCTCGGCCATTGACGGCCAAGGGGACCCGCGAAGGGAGCTAGCACGCTGGATATCGGACCCCAACAACGATCTGTTTGCAAAGAACATCGCCAATCGACTTTGGGCGCACTTGCTGGGTCGAGGGGTTGTCGAACCGATCGACGATGTACGTGTCAGTAACCCGCCGACGAACGCCCGTTTGCTCAATGGCTTGTCCGACCGCTTGCGCGAATTGCGCTACGACTTGCGAAGTTTCGTACGTGAAATTTGCAACTCGCGAATCTACCAATTGTCCTCGCAGCCGAACCTTTCGAACGCCTCGGATTCCCGGCAGTTTTCCCATGCGAAACTCAGGCGACTGCGAGCCGATGTGCTGCTCGATTCGATCGTGACCGTTACTGGAACCGGCCGGAACCTACCGCAGTGGCCCGAAGGGACTCGCGCTGTGATGTACTACCCACGCGTCTCAGGAGATACCGAAGGCCCCCATGCCGGAGACCCGTTCTTCGAAACCTTCGGACGATCCTCTCGAAGCACGGTCTGCGCGTGTGAAACGAAAAAGGATCCAACCCTTTCGCAAACCATGCACTTGGTCGTTGGCGATACCATCCGAGATCGACTCAGTGTCGCAGGACTGACAAAATCGCTTATCGATCAGCAACAGCCCGCAGAGCAGATCCTTGAACGACTCTTCGTACGTGTCCTGAGCCGTAGACCGACCCATCAGGAACTCAACGGGTGCCTCCAAATGCTCGAGGGATCCTCTGGCAATCTGGAGATCTACGAGGATATCCTATGGGGTATGCTCAATTCCACTGAGTTTATCTTCAACCACTAAACCCATTGATCCGATCCTCATGAGACTCACGCTTTGGTTGAATTGGCAAGCCGCATTTTGCCTCGTCTTGGTCGTATGGGTTCTGATCCATGACGCTTCCGAAGCGTCTTTCGAGGATCCTCTCAACTACGATACGCATATCGCGGGCATTTTGAAAACAAAGTGTGGCGTTTGCCATGGGGATGGAAAACAAGAAGCTGGATTGAATTTGGCTTCTTATGCGGGAGTAGTCCAAGGCGGTGGCAGCGGCAAGATCGTCGTGGCTGGCCAACCGACTCAAAGCAAATTGATCGAAGTCGTTACCTCCGAGGACACCAGCATCAGGATGCCTCCGGATGGAGATCCGCTGACCAAGGAGCAAATCGGGGTTATCGAAGCGTGGATCTCCAAGGGACTTCGGGAAAACGCGGGTAGTTCCGCTGCGCAAATGCGCACCTTGGGATTCGTTCCACAGGCCGATTCCAATCCACTGGATCCGACCAATCCTGGTTTGCCAGGGCCGATCCCGCAAAACTACCCGCCAACGCAAACCATCCCAACTGCACGCCCATTGCCGATCGTCGCATTGGCTGCGAGCCCTCGCGCGCTGCTGATCGCAGCGTCGCGTTATGGTGCGATCGACTTGCTCGATCCGGTCTCCTGCGAGTCGGTCGGTACGCTTGGGTTCCCCGAAGGCGAACCGCTAAACCTATCCTTTAGTCGGTCTGGACGAGTGCTCATGGCCGCGGGAGGAAAGCCCGTCCGAAGCGGTTCGGCAACCCTTTACGATGTAGTGTCTGGAAAAAGACTCGCGAGTCTTGGGGATGAATCCGATGCGATCCTCTCGGCGGATCTATCGCCTGACGAACGATCGGTAGCCATCGGCTGCACATCGCGTTTGGTGAAAATTCACTCAACCGAAACTGGGGAACTCATCACAACGATCGACAAGCATACCGATTGGGTCACTGCTGTCGCGTTTTCCCCGGATGGACGAACGCTCGCGACGGCTGATCGAGTGGGTAATGTCTACCTATGGGACAGTCGCTCTGGGGGAGCCTTGCTGAGCCTCTCGGCACACAAAAAATCGGTCCGCTCCGTGCATTGGCGCAGCGATAGCCAAGTTCTGGTCTCCTGCGGTGAAGACGGCTTAGTGGTTTGGTGGGATGCTAAAGAGGGCTGGCCGTCGATCCAGCGACCCGAAGCGCATGCCCAGGGGGTGCTCGATGCGAAGTTCGGGAATGGAGGGGAATTGGCAACCTGCGGCAGGGATCAGCTTGTGAAGTATTGGTCGGCCGACGGAACGGAACTGAAGCGCTTCGGACTTGAGACTGCCTCGGACCAAATCCCAGGAGTCAAGCGACTGCCGCTGCGCGTGGCGATTTCTTCCGACGGGGGTTCTTTGATCGCCGGGGATACCAACGGGCAATTGCATCGTTGGAGTTTGAAATAGCACGCACCAAGCAGCGATGGGTTTCCTCCTGGCGTCCACGTTCGCGGCTGACGCCTCGAGACGATCGATTGGGGACAATCGATCTACACTAAGGCAATTTTCTTGGGGTTTCAGTACTAACCCAGCACTGGCAGGGAGATCTTTCCGAGCGGATCGGCCGCAGTTCGGGCTGTGATCGATCGGACCAGCGCGCGACAGACATCCTCGAACGGCTTGGAGATCCGTGGATCCTTGAGCGCTTCGGCCAATCGGCCCTCGTCAGACTCGCTGCGCAGGGCCATTTGGATCGGTATCTCGCCCAGGAACGGTGCGGCGATTTCGTCGGCTTTGTTCCTAGCCCCTCCGCGTCCAAATATGTCGAAGGTCTTTCCTGTCTCCGGATCGGTAAACCCACTCATGTTCTCGACGACCCCCAAGATCGGGATCTTGGTCTTCTCAAACATACTGATCGCCTTGCCCGCATCCAACAGAGCGACCTCTTGGGGAGTGCATACGATGACTGCACCGGTCAGTGGGATCAATTGCGATAGTGTGATCGCAACATCACCGGTCCCTGGGGGCATGTCGATGATCAGAAAATCCAAATCCCCCCAAGCCGTATCGCGAAGGAATTGAGTGATCGACCCGTTGAGCATCGGACCTCTCCAAGCGACCGCTTGGTCGCGTTCGATGAGAAACCCCATCGACATAACCGGCATGGTTCCCGAAAGGATCGGCTGGATCTTGGAGTCGGCGATCTGCGGACGTCCTTGGAGTCCGAGCAGATGCGGGACACTTGGCCCATAAATATCCGCGTCCATCAAACCGACCTTGGCCCCTAGACGTTCGAGCGTCAGCGCGATGGCGGCTGCCAAAGTGCTTTTGCCTACCCCACCTTTGCCAGCCGCTACGGCGATGGCAACCTTGGCCGTCAACCCGATCTGACCGAGTGGTTGGGCGGGTCGTTCGAACCGATCGAGCGCAATTTCGATCGATTCAAGGCCAGGGACCTGGCTGTGCAGATGGGACTTGAGCCGCTCGGCAACTTCCGGGGCAATGGCAGAGACCATCGAGGTAAGCCGTAGCTTGCACTTGGCGTGCCCGTCGGCAACGACCCAATCGGTGACTTGTCCGGTTTTGGACAACGGGCGCGCAGTTTCGGGATCCTTGAACGAGTCCAAGGCCTTTTGCAATTGCTGATGTAGTTCGAGATCGGTCATAGAACGCCGTGCCTTTAGGGTGTTTTTCAGGTGCTAAAACGTTAGTTTCAAAGCCGATAGTCGCCGCTCGGTTTCGGCCATGAGCAGATCTTCGGCCGCTTCGTCGGCAGCTTCGTAGGTCACCGAGAATCTTAGGTGACTACCCGCATCATCCCAGGGAACGATTACGATCGAGTGCTCGGTGATGAAGTATTGAGAGGCCTCCTCGGCGTTGCTGAACTTGGCCCCACCGGAAACGCCAGTGGGCGCTTGGACGTAAAGGAAGTAGCTTCCCCCGGGCACCTCGCAGGTAAACCCGCAGCGACGCAAGGTCGCAACGAGCTTCTCGAGACGCCTTTTGTATTTGGACCGTATACGAGTGGGAATTTCGGGGTTATCCAGGGCGCTGATGGCTGCCCTTTGAATCGCTCCGAATTGCCCACTATCGCAATTGTCTTTGACGTCCGAAAACGCCTGGACAATTTTCGCGTTGCCGCAAACCCATCCGATCCGCCAGCCTATCATGTCGAAGCCTTTGCTCATCGAGTGGACTTCGACCCCCACATCCATCGCACCGGGGACCTCTAGGAAGCTCAATGGCTGTCCCTTGAACGACAACAAAATATGTGCCGCGTCTTGGACCACCACGAACTGGTATTTCTTGGCAAGTGCGATGATTTCTGCATAGAACTCTCGCGTGGCGACTTGGCCCGTCGGGCTATTCGGGTAGTTGAGTGCAAGCAACTTGGTCTTTTCCCAAATTTCAGGCGTGATGGCAGAGAAGTCCGGATAGAAGTTGTCTTTGGCCAGCAATGGCAGTCGATGGACCGTTCCACCGTAGTAGCGCGTGTGCGTCCCGGCGACGGGGTAACCCGGGACGGTCATCATGGTGATGTCCCCGGGGTTGATAAAGCAAGCCGGCAGCATCGACAGAGCGGTTTTACTGCCGATGCAGTGGTTGATTTCCGAGTTGGGATCTAGATCGACATGAAACTGACGCTTCATGAATCTTCCGACGGCCTGCTTGAAATCCGCCGTACCGTTGTCCATGTAACCACGGTTCTCGGTCCGGTTGGCTTGGACATGCAAAGCATCGCGTACGGATAGATCTGCCATGGAATCGTTTTCACCGATCCCAAAATCCAACAATTGGCGATCTGGGTAGTCGACAAGGGCCTTGCGTTTGGCCCGCTTGATCTTCTCAAACTTGTAGATCTCGTTGGCCTTGCCGTACTGAGCGCCCCCGATACGGTCTGCGAAGAGTTGCTGGAAATAGGGGTCCGAGGCCGTCTCGTTGTGGGTTGTGCTCATTGGCTATTTCGTACTGGGATACAAAATGGGAAGGTTAGGGTTTCAAGGGGGCATTGGCACGCCCTCGTTTCGATCCGATTATAGAGAAACCGCGATTTCCAGCCATCGCAAACAACTGGCCAGGGGGCCGAATAACGCCAGTTCAACGACGCGTCGGGAACGTGCAGGTCGTTTAATTAGCCGTTTTCACCAACCGTTCGACCAACCGGGAAAGGTATTCAGAGTAACGGTCAGGTTGGGTACTATTCCAGGCTTTGGCGTTGGCATCGAAGCCATCCTGGATCCGGCTGGCCTGCTGGGGCGAAACTCTCAGGTCGCACAAAGCATTCAGAGCGAGCATTCTGGCACCCCAGGAGGCGTCTTTTTGTAGGTGGATCTGGATGAGAATCTCCACGGCGCGGTCTTGCATCTGTTTGGAAGTCCCTTGCCGAGCCACCGACTCGGCCACTGCGGCTCGGACCTCCAAGCTCGGATCATTGAGCAGTCCTTGGGCCAAATCCCAGACCTTCGTCTCCAACCCATCCGATTTGCCTTGCCGCATCGCGATGCCTGCCCGCAGCGCAATGGCTCCCCGCAGCGCGATGGCTCCCCAATAGCGTTCGATGACTTGCGGGCTTTGTAGCATCCCTATGAGGACCGCTGGGTCGCCTTGGGCTTGTCCCGATCTCCAAGCGGCTCGAACTGCAAGTTGAGTATCGGCTGGATGATGGATGCCTATCCAATCTTCCGGGAGCGATCCGGTATCTCCAAGATCAATCATTTTCGATTGGAGCGAATTGGCTAATTCCTCCCGAACTCTGGCCAGAGTTGGCTCGGTGGCAAGATTCGCAATCTGATGAGGATCACTCTGCAGGTCGTAGAGTTCCTCGATCGCCTTGGGCTCCCAAAAAACTCGCTGTACTGGATTCAATGCACCTTGATCGAAGTTGTCCTTCCAAACCCGGGTCGTGGGGGTCTGAAACATGTAGTTCAGATAAGCACCCTGCGGGCGATCGGGCATAAAATTTCGAATGTACAGATAACGCTCGTTGCGAATGGCTCTGGAGCTATCGATACGTTCATCCATCCGATCGCGGAAGCCGAACAGATAGCCGTTGCTCTGGTCTTCGGGAGAAAAGAACGAGCGGCCATGCAATCCTTGTGGCAACGGGATTTGGCATAGATCCAAGACCGTGGGGAGCAGGTCGACGAATGCCACAAGCCGATCGCTCGAAGCTCCTGGGCCGTAAAGCGCATCGATGCGCCCGGCAAAGGCCTTGGGCACATGGACGATCATCGGCACATGAAGCCCTGATTGGTACAACCAACGTTTGCCCCGCGGAAGCCCACAGCCATGGTCCCCGAAGAAAAAAACGATCGTCGAGTCTGCAAGCCCAGCGTCTTTGAGCTCTTGGAGCTGCAGACCTACCCAAGCATCCATTTCGGTGATTCGATCGTAGTACTGGGCCCAATCCAATCGGACTTGTTCGTCATCGGGCTGATAAGGAGGCACGGGTGCGAGATTCGGATCGTGCTTTGGCGCATAGGGCCGTTTGCGAATCTGGCCTTCATGGGTCACGGTGCTGTTGAATACCGCGAAAAACGGTTGCCCCGCTTTGCGATTCCTCCAGTGCGCTTTGTTGCTTGAATCGTCCCACATGCCGCTCGGCTTTGGGAAGTTGTAGTCTTCCTTGCTGTTGTTCGAACAGTAGTAACCGGCGTGTCGAAGGATCTGCGGGAGAGTTTGAGCACCCTTGGGAAGGGGGACCGAGGATCGCATATGCTGTGCCCCATAGGCTGTCGGGTACAAGCCTGCGATGAGTGTCGTGCGGGCCGGCGCACAGACCGGAGCGTTGGACCAGCAGCGATTGAATTTCAAGGCAGATTGTGCGAAGGCATCGAGGTTGGGACTCGTCGCGTAGGAATCGCCGTAGCATCCGAGTTGTGGGCCGGTGTCTTCGCAAGTGATCCAAAGCACATTCGGACGCTCGGGAGTTTGGGCCATGAGTTGCACACAAGCAACCTCGACAGAGCCGAGTAGACCAAGGAAACCGGCAAGGATAATCAGACGAAGCGTCCGCTCGCACGATAGCGTGCATTTCGTCCCAATACGTGCAGCAAAGAGAAGCTCAAGCACGCGGAGCAAAGAGTTTCCCGGCACGAGCATGGCATGGGTCCTGGGGCTTATTTTCTAGGGCTTAATCTTCGAGTGCGATTCGAAGCATTCTTCGGAGCGGTTCGGCAGCGCCCCAGAGCAATTGATCCCCGACGGTAAAAGCCGAGAGGTAACAACCTTCGTGGAGCGGATCGAGCGCGAGTTTGCGCAATCGCCCGACGGGGCAGATCAGGGTTCCGGAGACTGCAGCGGGACTGAGTTCTCGGATGGTCTTTTCTTTTTCGTTCGGGATGACTTTGGACCAAGGGTTCGCAGAATCGATGATTTCGCAAAGTTCGTCCAAGGGTACATTTTTGCTCAGGCGGATCGTCAGGGCTTGGCTATGGCAGCGCATCGCACCGATACGCACGCAGATTCCGTCGACGGGGATCTGGGCTTGGCGATTCCCTAGGATTTTATTGGTTTCGGCTTGGCCTTTCCATTCCTCGCGACTTTGGCCGTTTTGAAGATCTTTATCGATCCAGGGTATCAGTCCACCTGCCAGGGGGACCCCAAAGTGTTCGGTGTGAAACTCGGAGCTTCGCATCGTCTGGGTGACTTGTTGGTCGATATCGAGGATTGCCGAGCTGGGCTTGGCAGCTAGATCGGCAACAGGCGCTGCAAGCTGTTGCATTTGCACGAGCAGTTCTTTCATGTTCGCAGCACCGGCCCCAGAGGCTGCTTGGTAGGTCATGCTCGTCATCCATTGCACGAGGCCTTCGCGAAACAGCCCGTGCAGGGCGATGAGCATCAACGAGACGGTGCAATTGCCACCGGCGAAAGTTCGGATACCTCGCTTGAGACCGTCTCGGATGACTTGTTGGTTGACGGGATCGAGGATGATGATCGCATCGTCACGCATTCGCAAAGAAGAGGCCGCGTCGATCCAATAGCCGTTCCAATGGTTATTGCGAAGTTTCTCGTAGACGGCCGTTGTGTAATCGCCTCCTTGAGCCGTAACAATTGCATCCATCTGGGAAAGCGTTTGCAGATCGTAGGCGTCTTGGAGAACCCCGGAGGCCGATCCGTTGAGGCAGGGGGATGGTCCACCTGCGTTGGAAGTCGAAAAGAAAACCGGTTCGAACAGATCGAAGTCCTGTTCGGTTTGCATTCGGTCCATGAGGACCGAACCGACCATTCCACGCCAACCTACAATTCCTACTTTTTTCACGGCAACCTATCTGAATCGCTTTCTTATCCGCCTACCGAATCCTTCGACATACTGCATGGGAATGCTGCATGAGACAGAACGCATTAGAGGTAACGATTGAAGACGTTTTCGAGAAACTCTTGGCGTCCGCTTTCGTTTTTGTCTGCTTCGCCCTTTTCGCAGATGTACTGATCGAGCGAGTCGAAGGTGGCTTTGCCCGATTCGATTTCCTTACCGATCCCTGAATCCCAGCTTCGGTATCGATTTTTGACGAAGTCGGACAAGACGCCCTCTTTGCGAATATCGGCAGCGATCCGTAAGCCTCTTGCAAAAGCGTCCATTCCGCCGACGTGGGCGTGGAACAGGTCGATCGGTTCGAAGCTTTCGCGGCGAACTTTGGCATCGAAGTTAACGCCACCGGTGGTGAATCCACCGTATTTGAGGATCATGAGCATGCACTGAGCCGTCAGGTAGAAATCCGTTGGGAATTGATCGGTGTCCCAACCCAGGAGCAAATCGCCGGTGTTCGCATCGATCGAACCGAGCATGCCTTGCATCCCTGCGTAGTCCAGTTCGTGCATCATTGTGTGCCCAGCCAAGGTAGCATGGTTGGTTTCAAGATTGAGTTTGAAGTAGGGAGCTAGATCGTAGGCTCGTAGGAAGTTGCAGCAGGCGGCCGCATCGGTGTCGTACTGGTGCTTGGTCGGCTCTTTGGGCTTTGGTTCGATCAAAAACTGGCCTTTGAAGCCGATTTTCTTGGCGTAGTCGACGGCAAGGTGCATGAAGTGACCGAGGTGATCGATTTCCCGTTTCATGTCGGTATTGAGCAGCGTCATGTAGCCTTCGCGTCCACCCCAGAAAACGTAGTTTTCACCGCCGAGTTCTTTGGTAACCTCCATCGCGTTTTTGACTTGAGAGGCGGCATAAGCGAACACATCGGCATTGCAGCTCGTCGAGGCTCCGTGCATAAAGCGAGGGTTGCTGAACATGTTGGCCGTGCCCCACAGGAGCTTGATACCGCTTTTTTGTTGATGGGCCTTTAGGGAATCGGCGATGCGTTGAAGATTCTTGTGCGACTCGCGGATGTTCTTGCCCTCGGGAGCCACGTCCCGATCGTGGAAGGCATAGTAAGGAACCTGAAGTTTTTCGAAGATTTCGAAGGCCACTTCTACTCGTTTGAGTGCATTGTCGATCGAATCGGAGCCATCGTCCCAGGGGCGTTCGGCCGTCGCCGGTCCGAAAGGGTCCGCACCGCCGCCGCGCATCGTGTGCCAATAGACGATGCTAAAACGCATGTGGTCGCGCATCGAGCGTCCTTCAATCAGCTCGTCCGGATTGTAAAAGCGGAAAGCCAAAGGGTTCCTAGACTCGGGGCCCTCGTATTGAATGTTCTGAATTTCCGGAAAAAACTGCATAATCGGTTTAACTGGGTTAATGGTTCAGTCGCGAGCGGATCGACGCATCCGGGCCGTTGCCGAAGTGGCACGCCGCTGGAATCTAAAGATCCTAACAGTTTATCGTTGGTGCAACGGGGGGGGAGTCCACTTGATCGAAAAAACGCCCCTTGCAACAGGTCCTAATCGGCGGAGTTGTTCGGTCGAACCAAGCGCCCCAAAAAAACACGAATTTGGGGGACTTTCCGCTATCCGATGAACTTGATTCAGGGAATTCTAGTACACTTGATGCCCTTCGTCGGGCGATGCGATATATGCGATATATGCAATATAGCAGTTCGGCACAAGAACTCCGAGGCTCCGGTTGGGACCTCTGGATGGGTACAAGAGAATTCGTAGCATGACGCAGATCACCGCCGACAAAGTCTTCGAATTGATCGAAAAGAGCAGGCTCGTCGATCCTGTGGCTTTCGCTGCGCGAAAAGAAGCCCTTTTGACCACGGCCGATGCGGCGATCCTTGAAGACCCCGTCGCTGTTTGCAAGTCCTACGAAGATGCCGGACTGTTGACCCGATGGCAATCAGAGAAAATCCTCCAAGGCAAATACAAAGGCTTCTTCCTGGGCAAGCACAAACTCCTGGGCCATATCGGCACCGGTGGCATGAGCAGCGTTTACCTAGGCGAACATATCGTTCTGAAGCACCGCCGAGCCGTCAAAGTCCTACCCAAATCCAAGCTCGGTAACAGTTCCTACCTCGAACGCTTCCAGCGGGAAGCCAAAGCGATCGCTTCGTTAAGCCACCCGAACATCGTTCGAGCCTACGACATCGATCATGAAAAAGACACCCACTACATCGTCATGGAGTACATCGAGGGGGTCGACCTACAAATCCTTGTCAAAAAACATGGCCCCCTGCCCTATGCGATCGTAGCTGATTACATTGCACAAGCCGCACATGGACTTCAGCACGCCCACGAGCAAGGCTTGATCCATCGCGATGTGAAACCCGCGAACTTCCTAATCAACACTGAGGGCATGATCAAAGTTCTCGATTTGGGGTTGGCTCTGTACCAGGACCAAGACGATGCATCGCTGACGATGGAGTACAACGACAAAGTCCTCGGTACGGCCGACTACCTCGCACCCGAACAAGCCCTCAACAGCCATACCGTCGACAACCGCGCCGATATCTACGGCCTGGGTTGTACCATGTACTTCCTGCTCACAGGGCACCCACCGTTCCCCGATGGAAGCATCGCCAGCCGCATCGTCAAACACCAAAACTCCATGCCGGCCGATATCCGCAAGGATCGACCCGATTGCCCTGGTGAACTCGATGGAATCTGCGTCAAAATGATGCAGAAAGACCCCAAGTTCCGGTACCAAGACTGCAACCAAGTCGCCTCGGCCCTCGAAGTCTGGCTAAACAAATACAAAACGGAAAACCCCGAAGTCGCCACCAAACCGGCCCGAGGCATGACCCTTGACGATCTTCTCGAAGACGCCAAATCCAAAGACAACTACCTCTCGGAAACGGTCAACAACCAACTCGACGACACCAAAATCGAATCGAATCGAAAATCGGCTCGTGCTGGCCAAGTCCTATCGAGCTCCGATAGCGGGATCTTACGTGCAATCGTCAAAAGCGAGGCATCCTCGATCGATAGCAGAATCGACCTGATCCACGATTCAAGCCAACCGAACCAAACCAAATCCAAATCCCAAGCAATCCAGCAAGCATCTGGAAAGTCCCACCCTAGTTCCTCGGATCCCTCTCCCCTGACCCAACCGGTAGAGCGAAAAACCACCAATGCCAAAGCGTCATCAAAACCCGTGACCAACGCACCGGCGAAATCCACTGGGTCGCAAACGAAACTTCCAAGCCCCCAGCCAAAAAGTCAGGATCAAAACGATCAGGACGCCGAAGGCTCACGCAGTTGGTTCTGGATCATCACCGTGCTGGTTGCATTGCTGGCCCTCGGTGGCATCGCTGCCGCAGTGGTACTTCTGAAGTCTTAAGCTCAAGTGCCATGCGAACCGGCGTTCTGAAAATCGGCGGAGCCTCAGTCTTCTCAAGCGGCACACCATCGGACCCCTTGCGGCACTTTATCCAATGCATCCAAACAGACAACTCACGCCGATGGTTCGTCATCCTCGGAGGCGGCGATACGGTCGAATCGATGCGCACGCTCCATCGACATCACCCCCAACTCGATACCCAACGCATGCACTGGCGATGCGTCGAGCTACTACGAGCAACCTCCGACGCCGCAAGGGAACTGTTTTCCTTCGAGCACTTCTTGGAAACACCCAAAGCGCTCGCACAAGCCATCCTCGATCCAACGCCTCGATGCTATTTGGTAGAAGTTTCCACCTACTACCATCGAGATACTCTGCATTGGATCCCGATGGAACTTCGGCCAGTCGAGAGCTGGGATACGACCTCCGATACCCTCGCTTGGCTTCTAGCGCTTCAGCTTCGGGCTGACGAACTCCATCTGCTAAAAAAACCCGATTGCTCGTCGATCCAGACACTCGAACAAGCTGCCCGGATCGGGCTTGTCGATCCCCAAATCGAAACCCTTGCCAAAAACCGTCCTGTCGATTGGCAACTCGATACCTATCTGGTTTATCATACGACAACCTGGAACAAGAAACTTCTCCGCCCCTGCCCTGCTCTGTCTACCAAAAAATCATGACCACAACTCGTCACCGGCGACTCGATGCCCGCGTCGTCCCCCTATCGGCCCACGTGTTGGCCTACTTGTTGGCCTACATGATCGGTCTTGCCTGTTGCCCATGGACACTCCAAGCCCAAGAGTCCCAAGAATCCGATAGTACCTTCCCTCCAGTCAAATCAGTCAGTCCAGTCCACTCCAAGCCCCATCCGGCGGTCAAGTCATCGGGCTTTGTCTATGAGACAGCTCCGTTTCCGAGCTGCCATGCTTCAACGATCGAAGAGACGCCTTCGGGAATGGTCGCTGCTTGGTTCGGCGGAACGCACGAGAAACATCCCGATGTAGGAATCTGGGTCTCATCGCTTCAAAACGGGAAATGGACCGAACCTACCCAAGCGGCCAACGGCCTGGGAGCAGGAGCCAACGGAACCCAGCTACCGACTTGGAATCCTGTACTGTTCCAACCGAAAACCAATCGCGATGGAAAACCCGCACCCTTAGTGCTGCTCTACAAACTTGGCCCCACCCCGGAAACATGGTGGGGCATGGAGACCTTGAGCTACGATGGTGGAAAGACCTGGACGAAGCCAACGCGCTTGCCCGATGGAATTCTCGGTCCGATCAAAAACAAACTCATCGAACTTGAAAATGGCGATTGGCTATGCCCATCGAGCACCGAGACCGAAGAAGAACCTAGCAAATGGCAAGTCCATTTCGAGCGACGCAGCTATGCGGATAAAACCTGGAGCAAGACTCCATCGCTCAACGATGGAATCGAGATCCAAGCCATCCAGCCGACGTTGCTTCAAATAGCGCCCCGAAAATGGAAGGCCATCGGACGCAGCCGCCAAAACAAGATTTTTGAAACCACGTCCGACGATGACGGCTTGACTTGGAAACCGATGAGTCTCGGGACCCTTCCAAACAACAATTCAGGACTCGATGCGCTGACACTTCAAGACCGAAGGCACTTGGTCGTCTACAACCACATCGGAGGCACCCCTGGCCAATGGGGTGGTAAACGAACCCCCTTGAATGTCGCATTATCCAAAGACTCCGTCTCCTGGGCTCCATCGGTCGTCCTGGAAGACACCCCAGGAGAATTTAGCTACCCGGCCGTAATCCAATCGAGCGATGGACTCGTGCATATCACCTACACTTGGAACCGCAAAAAAATCAAGCACGTTGTACTGGATCCAACGAAGCTGTAATCGAGATTCTCCAACCCACGAGACATCCTTTGAAAATCCTGGTAACCGCCTTCGAACCCTACGACCAGTGGAGCGAAAATTCCAGTTGGGAAGCCTTATCCGAGATGCTCAAAGTCTACGGACTCCCAGAGGGACTCACCACACGCCGATACCCGGTCGACCTTCAACGCCTCGAAGAGCGTCTGTTCAAAGACCTCGAATCGGGCTTTGATGCGGTCTTGCATCTAGGGCAATCCCCTGGGTCATCGTCGATCCATATCGAGACGATCGCCGTGAACATCGCAGGAGTCACCTACAACTCAGGTCGACTCTGGGGACCCTTGGTCGACGGCGCTCCTACGGCTTACCAAAGCAGCCTCCCGTTGAACCGAATCCGCGACGAACTGCTCAGTGAAAAAATACCAACCACAATCACCTACCACGCCGGTACCTACTTGTGCAACGCGATCTTCTACCTAAGCCAACATTGGCACGCTCAGCGACGACGCGTCTGCCAAGTCGGCTTCGCTCACTTTCCGTTGATCACCGAACAAGTCGTCGAAAAAGGTCGCGATATGCCTTCGCTAACAAAGCTGGAATTGGCCAAGGCGATCGCTATCATGATAGGGGTCTTACGCAACCAGAGCCTCGAGCCCAAGGCTTCGGTGATCGCCTGATCGCTTCAAAGCCTGATGTCTTCAACGCTTGATCTGCCAAGCCCAATGCCCTAAGGGCCCAATGCCCTAAGGGCCCAATGCCCTAACGGTCCAATGGCCTAAGCTAGCTTGTCGCTGCCCCAATGAGCCTCGCCCCCGGAATACGACGATGGAAAATCCTCCTGCCGAAACCTCGATCGACGATCTCTTCCGACAATTCCAATCCGGCCAACTTTCGGCCCTGGAACTCGGGCAAAAAGTCCTTGCCGTGTCGATCCCCTCGGAAGGGAACCTAACGCCTGACCTAGATCGCTTGAAACGAACCGGATATCCCGAGGTCGTCTTTGGGCAGGGCAAATCCACCGAAGCGATCCGGCGAGTGACCGAGCGTCTCCTGGAGACCACCAACGAAATCCTCATCACACGAATCTTGCCCGAACAAGTCCGAGTGCTTGCCGATGTTTTCCCATCGACCCGCTGGAACCATTTGGCCAAAACGCTCCGAGTGTCCACCGGCGAGGTTCCCTTGGACCCCGATGCAGTGCAAAGCCCAAGGCGCGTTGGAGTTGTCACTGCAGGAACGACCGACGAAGCCGTCGCGCTCGAGGCCCGCGAAACACTGGCATGGATGGGAGTAGCCTCGGAACTGATTCAAGACGTGGGCGTTGCAGGCCCCTATCGACTGCTTTCGCGAGTCCCGGACCTGCGTCGCTGTGCGGCACTGATCTGCGTCGCGGGCATGGAAGCAGCCCTTCCGAGCGCCCTGGCCGGTCATGTCGGATGCCCGGTCATCGCCGTACCGACAAGCGTCGGATACGGCGCGAATCTCGGAGGAGTCGCAGCCTTACTCAGCATGCTCAATAGCTGTGCAGCGAATGTCACTGTCGTCAACATCGACGCAGGCTTCAAAGGCGGATATGTCGCAGGACTGATCGCAAATACCGATCGCGATTGGACCGTGGAACGAAAGAAACCAGTGTAAAGCCGGTATCAACCCGACTAGCTCTTCGAATCGGCCGCAACGGGCTTTTGAGTCATCGGAACCCCTGCAATTCGCGGAGCATTGCTCATAACGACCAAGCCCATGGCCGTCAGGACCATCAGCATAACGACGTACTCGACGGGTCCTGGCCCGGCCTCGCTCTTGAAAATTCGGTCAAGCATTTGCTTTATCCCAACGTTGGATGGTTAATAATTGCCCCTCCAGGCCGACTCGATACTCAGCGCCACGAACCTTTTCGTGCCGCTTGAGGAACATCCATGCTTTTTTCGTATCGACCACTCCGGCAGCCAGTTCCGCGTTTATTTTTCCACTTCCACCCAAACGATCCGGCCTGCATAATCCGACTTGTTGACGGACCAAATCGAATGGTGAACAATGCTCGCAAGATACGGGCAATGAGAAATACCGAAACCAACCCAACCGGATCACCTTTTCTAATCGCGAAAGCCGCCTATGTCGGATCTACGAACTCAAGACCCAAGCGTTTGGCAAGTCATCGAGAACGAGGCAAAACGCCAAAAACAGGGGCTCGAAATGATCGCCAGCGAGAACTACACCAGTTTTCCTGTGATGCAAGCCGTCGGCAGTGTTCTGACCAATAAGTACGCCGAAGGCTATCCAGGGAAACGTTACTACGGCGGGTGCGAACACGTCGATGTCGTCGAGACGATCGCCATCGAGAGGGCCAAACAGCTTTTCGGTGCACAGCACGCGAACGTTCAGCCTCACTCGGGTTCCCAGGCCAATATGGCCGTATACCTTTCGCAACTTCAACCCGGCGACGTCGTGCTCGGTCTAGATTTAGCCCAAGGTGGCCACCTGACGCATGGCATGTCGCTGAACATCAGTGGCAAGCTCTACAAGTTCTACTCCTATGGCGTCGATCCCCAAAACCATCGAATTGACTTTGACCAAGTCGCTGCGTTGGCCAAGGAGCACAGACCCAAGATGATCATTGCCGGCGCGAGCGCTTATCCTCGCGAGATCCACCACCAAAAGTTCGCCGAGATCGCCAAAGAATACGGCGCAAAACTCATGGTCGACATGGCTCACTATGCAGGGCTTGTAGCCGCAGGCATCCATAATTCTCCGGTTCCCCACGCCGATTTCGTAACGACCACCACGCACAAAACCCTTCGGGGCCCTCGCGGCGGATTGATCCTATGCAAAGACCAATACGCCAAAGCCATCAACAGCGCCGTGTTTCCTGGAACCCAAGGAGGGCCACTGATGCACGTCATAGCTGGCAAAGCCGTATGCTTCGGCGAGGCACTCGATCCATCGTTTAAAGAGTACGGCCGCCAAGTCGTTGTCAATAGTCAAGCGTTAGCCGACGTGCTCCTATCGCACGGCCTGCGGCTCATCAGCGGCGGAACCGACAACCATTTGGTTCTCGTCGACGTGACCGTCTTTGGTATCGGTGGCAAAATCGCTGAAAAAACCCTCGACCATTGCGGAATCACCGTCAACATGAACATGATCCCTTTCGATACCCGCAAACCGATGGATCCGAGCGGAGTTCGCATCGGTAGCCCTGCCCTGACGACCCGTGGGATGGGTGTCGACGAATTCAAACAGGTCGGACATTGGATTGCCACGGCACTTCATTCGCACGACAACCCAGAGGCCTTGGCTCGCATCCATGCCGAGGTCCAATCCATGGCCACCTCCTTCCCGGTTCCCGCCGAGCGCTGTTCCACAGGCGCCGAGCCGACGTACTGCGTATCCTAAGTCAACTTGAAAATCACAAGCTTATGCTAACCCCCCGGATCCTCATCGCCGACGACAATGCCGCGAACCGCGAACTTCTCGAAGCCCTTTTGGCCAAAGTCGATTGCGATACCCAAATCGCCATCGATGGCCAAGACACCCTTGATAAGGTTAAGAGTTTCAAACCGGACTTGATCCTGCTCGATGTCATGATGCCCAAGAAGAACGGTTTCGAGGTCTGCCGCTCGCTCAAAAGCGATCCAGCTACGTCGCGCATCATGATCCTTATGGTCACGGCCCTGAGCGAACTGGGGGATGTCGAGAGGGCCGTCGAGGCCGGTACCGATGACTTCTTGTCTAAACCGGTCAACTCCCTGGAATTCCAGAAAAGAGTTCGCAATATGCTCAAACTCAAAGGGACCGAGGACGAACTCGAACGGCTGCGTGCCTACATCCGGGAGATGGAAGAGCGAACTTAAAATGCATAGGCAGGCCGACCCGAGATACGCGCTAAAGTTGCTCAAGCGCCTGGAGCGCAGGGTCGAACTCGAACATGTTCATGCCGAAATTGCTGGAACATCGTACCCTTGGGCTCGCGTCGTTAACCCAGACAAACTCCTCGAAGAAACACTTCGCAACGACCAACCTGAATCGGCGACGTTCGACCCATTCTGGGCGGCCACTTGGAGAGCAGCCCAAGGGCTCGATCGCTTCCTGGGAACTCTCGAGCTGCCGACAGGTTCGCGCATTTTGGAACTCGGCGGCGGAAGTGGCCGAGCTGGAATTTCCGCCGCTTTGCGAGGTGCGAACGTTTGCATCACCGACGCGTCGAGCATGGCGCTGATCATGTGCAGATTCAATGCTCGCTACGTTTCGGATCGAGTGACCGTCCGAAAACTCGATTGGGCAAACCTAACAGGTTTCCACGAACGATTCCCGATCGTTCTCGGTTCGGACATCGTCTACAACCCTTCGCTTTACCCAATCCTGGAACCTTGCATGCGCCAGGTCTTGGATTCAAACGGCGTTGTCTTGCTGAGCGAACCTCAGCGCCATACCGGCGACCGTTTTGAAAACTGGATACGGCATGCTGGCTGGCGCTGCGACTCAAGCTTGGTCGACCTTAAGGATGGCCAACGCGAAATCCGCATCTTTCAATGCAGGCTCAAGGAGTTCGCAGCGTGAAATCCAATTCGACTCGACTTCGAACATCTCTGGGAATCCTACTGCTTGCAGCCATCGGATGCAGTCCCTCACCCTCCTCTAGCCAACCCACGCTCCCTCCCCCGACCTCGGGGCGTGCTGCGGGGCAACCCGAACAAGTCCGAGCCAGTTCTCTGAAGGCTTTGAAACTGCTCGAAGCCAGTCGATTCGATGAGGCTTGGGAAGAATGCCAAAAGGTGCTGTTCACTTCGCCTAACGATGCCCGGGCCCTATACGTTTCGGCCGAGGTTCTCGTACATCGCAAAAAGATCGATCAAGCTCTCGCGATGGTCGATCGGATCGCGATAAGCGATCCGGAGTATGGACTGCTGGCTCACCGCTCGGCCATGAATTGGTGCTCGGATCGATCGTCGGTGGTCGCCGCCGAGGAAAGGGCCAATAAAATCCTCGAACGAAAACCCGATGATTACGAAACCAACAAATTCCTAGCCGCCCTTTTGGATCTTCAGGGACGACGTTTCGAATCCTCGTTGGTCATGCAAAAGCTCGTTCGATCCAGCGCCGTGGACCTTACCACCTTGGTGCTCGCCATCGACACGGTCAAACCCGTCGCCGGAGACGAACTGAGCCTCAAGAAACTCGAACGCAATCCAAAGGAAATCCGACTCAAAAGCTCGCTGGCCTTTGGTGCCATGTACGAAAAGAAACCCGAACAAGCCGAGTTGCTCTTCCGAGAGATCTTGCAGACCGACCGATCCGCGACGGCCCTTTGGATCGGACTTGGGCTCTCGCTGATCGACCAAGAGAAATGGATTGAACTGAGCGATTGGTACCAACAAGCTCCCCGGAAAGCCATGGAGTTGTTCCCCGACTATTGGCGAGCCATGGGGCTTTGGTTGCTCCACCAAAATCGGCATCAGGATGCTGCAAAGTGTTTCACCAGGAGCCTCGAACTCGATCCGATGAACCACTTGGCAGCTGGGCAACTAGCGCAGACCCTTGCGATTCTCGGGGACACCTCCGGCGCGGCTCTGGCCGAGCAAGCGTTTCAAGAAACGCAACTGGCCAATCGAAATCTCAATTACTGCCGCGACGGCAACCGGCGCTCCGAATGGATGCTCCAAATCGCCGATACACTCGAAAGCCGTGGTAGGGTCCTCGAAGCGATCTTGTGGCGAGAATTCAACGAACGGTCCAACAACCCAGCCTCAACGAAAATCAAAGAATTCGAAATCCTTCGTAGCCGCCTTAGCCAATCCGGACCGTCCACCCTCCAAACCCGACTCGACCGGTCCTCAGACGCTTATCCTGCCATCGATTGGACTTCATTGACCCAATCGGTATACCCCTCGGCCGATCACCCGACGGCACGGCTAGGAAAAGCTGGGGGTGTCCAAGCCAAACTCGGATGGATCGATGTGGCCAAAGAACTCCATGCGGACATCGTCTATCGAAACGGCGACGATCCGAAAACCTTGGGAATGCAGACCTATCAAAGCAACGGTGCTGGTGCCGGAGTCATCGACTACGATCGCGACGGATGGCCCGATCTGTTCGTCTTGCAAGGTGGCTCAGACCCCAGGGATCCTGCGTCAAACGATCCGAATGTACTATTGCGAAACATCGCCGGATCGAACTTCCGAAATGCTGCCAATGACGCAAAGGTCAACCAGCGCGGGTACGGCCAGGGAATCGCCGTTGGGGATTGGGACCAAGATGGATTTGCCGACCTGTTCGTATTGAACTTTGGACAGAATCAGCTCTTGAGGAATCAAGGCGATGGGACCTTTGAAGCCATCGTAGTCGAGATGATGAAACGGGATGTTTCGAACCATCCAGTCTGGAGCGTCAGCGGCGCGATTGCGGATATCAACGGCGATGCGTTACCGGATCTGGTCGAGGTCAACTATGCTTCAGGAATCGATGTCATTACCCACCTTTGCATTTCCAAAGAAAAAGTACCACAGGTTTGCCGTCCGACCGAATTTCCGGCATCTGAGGACTTCATTTACTTGAGCGACGGCCAAGGAGGCTTTCGCTTAGCCAACCAAGACTGGAATCTTCCGATGCAAGACGGACGCGGGCTTGGACTGATCGTCGGTAACCTCGATCGAAAACACGGCAACGACATCTACATCGCCAACGACATGTCGGCAAATAATCTCTACCTCAGCGCCCAGGATCCCAATCGCCCTGGAAGATTTTTGGTGGCAGACGAAGCCGTCCGCAGGGGTTGTGCCGTCGACAACCAAGGCAAGCCGCAAGCCAGCATGGGGGTCGGTTGCGCAGACATCGATCGCAACGGTACCCTCGATCTATTCATGACGAATTTCATCGATGAGTACAATGCGATCTACCTCCAGAACGAGATGGGCTTTTTCTCCGATGCGTCTCGCCGGTACCGACTGATCGATCCTAAAAAGAAAACGCTCGGTTTTGGAGCCCAATGCCTGGACCTTGATTGCGATGGCTGGCAGGACCTCATGGTCGTCAACGGGCATGTCGATGATTATCGATCCAAGGGTCAACCCTACACGATGCGCCCTGAAGTCTTCTTGCAACGCGACGCTGTTTTCGCACAGCAACCCAACGAATCCTTGGGCGATTTTTTCAACAAAGAGTACCTGTCCCGATGCTTGGGATTGTGGGACTTCAATCGCGATGGGCTTGTCGATTGCTACGTCACCCACTTGGATCATCCGCTGTCGATCCTCAAAAACCAGACCATCACCGATGGAGCTTGGTTCTCCATCGAGCTGACCGGGACCGTATCGGAACGCGATGCGATAGGAGCCATGGTGACGGTTCAAGTCGGCCAAGAACGCTGGGTTCATCAGCGATTGGCCGGAAACGGCTTCGAATGCACGAATGAAGACTTCATCCACCTGGGGCTTGGAATCTCCCCGAACATTGATTCCTTGGAAATCGCCTGGCCTAGCGGTCAAATCTCCCGATGGGAGAACCTGGCCATCAACCGCCGATACCGAGCCGTCGAAGGCCAAGTGGTACTCGACGAGGTAAAACTCAGGCAGTAGGCACTAGGACGGGCCTCTTTGGCTGCCGCTTCCTAACGCAGAGGAGTCTTTGCCGGGACACTCGGAGAAGATTCCGCGTTCCAAAAGCCGATACGACCGATGGCATCTTGAAGTTCGCAGTCGGCTTGATGCCATTGCGACCAACGCTCAATCTCCTGAGCCTTGGCTCGATAAAGTTCGAGTCCTGCTTGGACCTGTTCTGGTAGATTCCCTTTGAAGTCCGAGATTGCCTTAAGGTTTTCGCATCGCTCGGAAAGCGTTTCGGTCTTCTGGACTGCAAGCTTCCAACGCTCGACAGCAAGCGACTTGGATCTATACGCAGCAGCCGTTTCGATACGGATCTGATCGCTGCGGATTCGGATCCAATCATCGAGCCCCTTTTCCAGTTGGGAAATCTGATCTAGCGATGGTCGATGCGCAAGCAAACGCCTAGGATCCTTGGGGCCCCACAACATCTTGAGACCGATTGGGAAGCTAGAAAACCCATCGATCAGCGCCATGGCTTCCTCGGTAAATCCATCCCCATGCTTACGCACACAGCCGAGCGCTCGCAATTCGGCGCGATTTGCAAGTGCCCAAGACTCGACATCGCATTGCTCAGACAGATCCGGGGTTGGACAAGTAGTTTCTTCGGGCAGGTAGGAACAAGCCCATTCGGGCCCCACCAAAAGCGAAAGTTCGTCGCGAAGCCGCGACTGTTGATTCTCGATCTGGAGTTTTTGATCGCGAAGATCGATCAAGGCACGTTTTAGCTCCGTCGTATCGTCGACCTGACCACCGATTTCGATCAGTTCCTCTTCGACATCCATTTGATCCAAAACGTACGCTTCAGCTTCGGATTGCAAGGCCAAGCCCATCTGGCAAGCGACTAGCGCATAGTGCAGCTTCAGGGCTGCGACCGCCGACTTGAAACGGGCTTGGTTTTCCAATTCCCTCGATACGCAATTCCAAAGCGTATGCTGTTGCTGGATCGACTTTTTCGATAGCAAAGTCCACTTCGATGGGGCCGACCAAGCATCCCGTGCTTGTGCCAACACTTGGCCTTGTCGGCTCTCGCGAAATGCAGCGTCAGCCAATTCTCGAGGGCGATCTTCTTGAGCTTGCTGCGCGTGGGCGACCCTGACGCTATGCCCACTGCTCAGCAGCAGGCACATCGCTATCGACGATAACAGAGTGATCGACCGTCTCGATACCATCGCCCGCGAAATGAACCTCCGGAGAGCACCTAAGCCTCGACTTGCGAAAGCTAGCAAACCGCACTACCGAGCCCGTTGTAGGGGTTCGGCTCGTACACACTCCTTAGCATCGATTTCCGATGGTAGGAAACTCAACGATTCTTCCTAGCGTTCCGGCCGGGCAAAATGGGTCGGCTTTGCCGGATCCGCTTTGGCCACCTCCCTATGGGAACTTCTTTAGGCAACTGTCGAATGGCAAAATTAAAAATTTTTTAACAGATTTCACGGACCAAACCTAAGTAAGAGTACTCGCAAGGTTCCTGTTTGTTATATTCTCGAAGTCGGCTTGGGGTACCTCCCAGCACCCTGCCGTCTAAAGCGCACTGCCACGAACGCCTTCGGGCGTTCGATGGTGGTGCGTAACAGGGCCGATTGGGCTCTGCATAATCCGCAAAAGATAATCTGCAGAAGCGGCATAATCCTCAGTAGTGGCCCATCTATCGCCACAAGGGCTCGACATGTCGGTACCATGATGCGGCTGATTCTTGCGAGCCGCATGCGAGCCAAATACGAGCCGAAACCGTCCAATTCTTTGCCGAGATCAATGAAAAAAAAGAAAATTGTCGTCATCGGTGCTGGTCCTGGCGGACTGGCTGCTGCCATGCAACTTGGGTTTGCCGGTGCGGAAGTGACGGTGCTTGAGGCAAAATCGGTTGTCGGGGGTCGTTGTTCGACGATCCACGCCGGCGATTATCGCTTTGACCTGGGTCCGACGTTTTATCTGTATCCGCGAATTCTCAAGGAGATTTTCGAATCGGTCGGGTACGACATCGACCAAGTCATCCCGATGAAACGCCTTACGCCGCAGTACCGTGTGGCATTTGAAGCTGGCGGTCATTTGGATTGCACGCATCTTTTGGATGACATGGACGCGCAGATAGCCAAGCTATCCCCTGAAGACGTTGGGCAACTGAAAAAGTACTTGGACCACAACCGGGTGAAACTGGCCAAGTTCCGTCCTATTCTCGAAAGCCCCTTTAATTCGCTCAAGGACTATCTGAGTCCTTCGCTGATGGCCGCAGTACCCTACGTCAAACCCTGGATGTCGCTTGGTCAGGAACTCCAACGTTACTTCAAAGATCCACGCCTTGTGATCGCTTTTTCCTTCCAAGCCAAGTACTTGGGAATGTCGCCGTTTCGCTGCCCGAGTCTTTTCTCGATCCTTTCGTTTCTCGAATACGAGTATGGAGTCTACCATCCGATCGGAGGGTGTGGCCAAGTCAGTCGTCGAATGGCTGATGTGGCCCAGGAGTTGGGATGCACGATCCGGTTGAACGAACCGGTTCGCAAGCTTCAGTTTTCCGGCAAGCGAGTCACGGCCGTCGAGACCGATCAGGGGACATACCAAGCCGATGCGATCGTGATCAATGCGGATTTTGCGCATGCGATGCAGCAACTCGTTCCCGACGAGTTACGCCCGCGCTGGACCGATCGCAAACTAGAGACCAAACGGTTTTCTTGCTCAACGTTCATGATGTACTTGGGCCTGCGAGGCCAGTTCCCTGATCTTCCTCACCACACGATTTACATATCGAAGGACTACGAAGGCAACTTGCGGCAGATCGAGCAAGAGAAGTGTTTGCCTACCGAGCCTTCTTTTTACGTTCAGAATGCCTGCGTGAGCGACCCGAGTCTTGCGGCCCCCGGCAAGAGTACCCTGTATGTTTTGGTTCCTGTACCGCACTTGAGTCCTCAAACACCTTGGGACGCTAAGCAGACGGCAGCTTACCGAGCCTTGACGTTCAAGCGTCTTGAATCGATTGGATTGACGGGCCTAGAGGATCGCATCGAGTACGAGAAGATCATCACCCCGGCCGATTGGAAGGACGACTACTCGGTCTACCGTGGAGCAACGTTCAACTTGGCACACAATCTCGGCCAGATGCTCCACAAGCGGCCCCATAACAAATTCGAGGATCTCGAAAGCGTCTATTTGGTCGGAGGTGGCACACACCCCGGCAGTGGACTTCCGGTGATTTATGAATCCTCGCGCATCACGTGCCGTCAGTTGCTCTCCGAGTTCGATTTGCCCAACGGCTTTATCGACGAATTAAAACCACTGAACGCTCCGAGTCCCCTCGAATCGACTTTAGTCAACCGCTAGTGCGCCAATGTCCAGTCCCCAGGAGCCAACAAGTCGACGCATCGGAACATACGGGTCATACCGATCGATCGTACTGGCAGCACTTACGATAATTGCCATAGTCGTTTTCCTCGGAGGTCTTTCGAGTTTTACCTCTCCATCCCAAGGACGATCCAATCCGATGAACAGTTCGAGTAGCCAGCAGTGGTTTTCGCTTGGGGCCAAGCAGATGGATGGATCTTCGTTGCCGATCGAGTCCTTGCGGGGTCGGATTGTTTTGGTCGTCAATGTCGCGAGTAAATGCGGATTTACGCCGCAGTACAAGCAACTTCAGGAGTTGCATGATCGGTTCGGTTCCAAGGGGCTTACGATTCTCGCATTCCCCTGCAATCAGTTTGGCGGGCAGGAACCTGGCAACGACACCCAGATCCTCGAATTCTGCAGCACCAACTACGGCGTGACTTTCCCAGTGATGTCGAAAATCCAAGTCAACGGTGCCCAGGCCGATCCAATCTACATGCATCTAAAGAAGCAATCACCGGGTTTGCTCGGCTCCGAAGCCATCAAATGGAACTTCACCAAGTTCCTCGTCGACCAACAGGGCAACGTCATCACGCGTTATGCGCCGACGACCTCACCGAACGACATCGCTCGGGACATCGAGAAACTCCTGACTTCAGAGGGATAGAACGGTCCAAAATGGGTTTGTCCAATAGGATCGATAGACGGGTTGCGACGGCCCAAATTGGATTGGGGCTTCTCGGGAGCCTGATCGCCCGGACCCAAGCCCAATCGGATGGGGCTTGGAAAATCGAAAACATCGCAGGGACTGGAATCGCAGGATCCCAAGGAGACCGAGGACCTGCGCTCATGGCGCAACTCGACAATCCGTTTGGAGTGGTGCGCGGTCCAGATGGCGACATCTGGTTCTGCGAATACACCGGCCAACGTGTACGCAAGATCCGTGCCGATGGGACAGTCGAAACCATCGTCGGAACCGGACAGAAAGGCTACACCGGGGATCGTTCGGCGGCACGCCAAGCGACGATGAACTTACCCCACGAAATCCGTTTCGATTCGGCGGGGGATTTGTACATCGTCGACATGCAAAACCATGCGATCCGCAAAGTGGAACTTGCCACGATGCAAATCACCACGATTGCCGGAACGGGCAATCCGGGTTACTCCGGAGACGGTCGGCCGGCGATCGAAGCGCAGTTCAAACAGCCGCATAGCATCCAGTTTGGTCCCGAAGGAGATCTTTATGTTTGCGATATCGGCAATCATGTCATCCGACGAATCGACAGCAAAACGCAGATCATATCCACGTATGCAGGCACCGGCCTGCCCGGGCCTACTCCAGACGGTGCGCCCCTTGCAGCGACCCCCTTGAAGGGCCCCCGAACGATCGACTTCGATAGCCATGGCGATTTGTGGTTGGCCACACGGGAGGGAAACCAGGTGTTTCGCATCGATCGCAAGCAGGGGCGATACCACCATATCGCCGGTACAGGCCAAAACGGACTTGAGGGGGACGGTGGACCTGCCAAACTCGCCAAACTCAACGGACCCAAAGGGATCGCGTTGGACAACCAAGGGGGAGTCTGGCTTGCCGATACAGAGAATCACTGCGTCCGGCGCATCGATTCCGATACAGGGCGAATCGAGCGGATTGCAGGAACCGGTATCCAGGGGGATGGACCAGTCGGTGATCCTTTGAAGTGCAGGCTCGCAAGGCTCCATGGAATCTATGTCGATCGCGATGGTTCGATCTTGATTGCAGACAGCCAAGCTCATCGAATCCGTAGGCTCTACCGAGAAAAATAATCGCTAAGGGATACTACTCACGAGCGAATTATTGCGTTACGTTTTCCAAGGCGACTCTTGTTTTTTTCTCAATCGCCCCAGAACCCTCGGCTAGTCATGAGACGAACGATCCATTAAACTTCGGCGAGGCGATTACAAGGATTCTTGGTACCAGGAGGAGTCGAGATGCTGTGCCGTATTTTGTTGGTCATCGTTGGGACAGTCGGTTTGGCCAATGGCCCGATCGATCAGGCCCGCGCACAGGATGCTGAGAAAAACGATCAGCACCTGGCTCTGATGCATCTGATCGAGTCTCTCGAACCCTATCGTCCCAATGGGGAGATACGAGGTACGGCGATCATGTCCGGATCGACTACCATGCAATCCCTGGCTCGATCTTGGTCGGAGCGATTCCGTCAATTCCATCCCGAGGTTGTACTGACCAAAGGAAAAGATGGGACCGAAAATGCCCTGCAAGAGATCTCGGAAACCCCTGGTGTGATCGCCGGAGCCAGCCGCCCCTTGACCGAAGCTGAACTCGCAGGCCTCAAGAGCAAGAACTGTAAAGAACCGATATCCGTGATCGTCGCCTTGGATCCGTTGGCACTCTATGTCCACATCGACAACCCGATCAATAGCATTACCCCGGAACAACTAGAAGCGATATTCCGAGCACCCTCTGCCGATAAACCGCACGCAGCCAAGTGGGGAGATCTAGGCGTCAAAGGTGCTTGGGCCGACCAACCGATCCGCATCCACTCTCGCTCCGATGTCAGCGGTACGACCGGCTTCATCAAGCAATGGGTTGCTGCGGGTTCGGAACTGGCCAAATCGGCTCAAGTCCACGAGACAAACCACGATGTGACCAAAGGGGTCGGCAGTGACAAGTACGGTGTAGCGCTGAGTGGCTTTGGCGAGGCGAATCCCACCGTGCGGGGCGTTCCTCTGGTTCTCAATGGCGCGGCAATCGAAGCGACCGAAGCGAATTTTCTCGCAGGTAGATACCCATTCGTCCGTCCGCTGATTCTCATCATCGACAAAGAAGCCACAAAAACCGATGGAGGACTCCGCGAGGGAATCCTGCGGTATGTCCTGAGTCGCGACGGCCAGCTCGAAGCCATCCGCGCGGGATTCTTTCCGCTCGATCCGGCCTTCATCCGCAAGCAACTCGATGGGATCAGTGGTCCACAAGTAAGATAGACCGTCCAAGGAATCCATAAGGATATTGAAGATGACATCAAGACATTATCGGTTGGGCTTGCATCTGCTCAGTTGTTGCTGCCTCTGGATAGCGATCGGCCCGATAGGACAAGCTCAAAGCTGGCTTGGTTTCAACGCCGCGGTTCCGAAGGTTGCACCTGGGTACGGATCTGGCGTCACAGTCAATGCCCCAGGAGTTGCACCAAGCATCCCGAGCACTCCAACGGCCTACCCCGCAGGGCTATCCCCAGCCGCTCCCACTTTGGTGCCGACGACCAAACTATGGAAACTCGGAGTGGTGGTCCGCAACACCGATGTAGGCGCGATCGTTCAAACCGTCGAGCCCAACAGTGCCGCGCAAACCGCCGGAATCCTTCCCGGGGATAGTATCATCGCCGTGTCCGGAACTCGGATCGGTGAATTCGACGGTCGAGTCGTCGAAATCGGGGAAGAAATCAAGCGGTATGTCGATAGTCTCGGAAGGGTCCCTCTGCTGATCCAGGATTCGCGAACCCGAGCCCTACGATCGAGCGTCGTGACCCTGACCTCGGCGGCCACAGCACTCAGCGGATCGGTCTCCTTGGCCGATCGCGGCAGTTTGCCGATCGGCTCGGTACTGACGATCCAACTTCAGAATTTAACCCGCCCCTTCTACGAAGTAGCCGGTGGTAAAACCGTCCTGAAAGCCGAGGGGCCCGGCCCATTTCGTTTCGACCTCTTTATCGATCCTCGTTACTTGACTCCGACCGACCAATACCAACTCACTGCGTTCGTCAGTTCGAACAACCAAGTTGTCTACAACCTACGGCAACCCGTACTCGTTCCGGTCCAGGGACTCAATCAACTTTACAATCTCGCACTCGAACGACCCTACACTCCAGCCCCTACAACAATCGCCACGAACCCGATCAACACCACCACTTTCAACTCAGGCGTGGTCACCGCTTCGCTCCCTGCGGCACCCTCGCTACCCGGCCAAGTCAGCACCGATGCGCTCAACCAAATCTTCGTTTCTTTGCTCGGAAGGCAACCCTCAAGCCGTGAGCTGATCGCTTGGCAAGATTACATGCAGCAAGGACACACGCTCAACGAAGTGGCCGCCAAGATCATGGCGAGCCCCCAGTTTCGAGAACGCTACGCCACCGATCAGGCCTATGTGCAACAAGTCATCCAAACACTTACGGGCAAGCTCGCCACGAGCAACGACGTCAATTATTGGGTCGGTCGAATGACAACCCTGGGCTCACCCGAAAAGATGATCGCTGAACTTATGGCCCAAAAGAAGTAAGCACTACAAGAGTCTCATGCTTCGGTAGGTCATGCTAAGTGTTATTGATCTCACTCGCCCATAATCGACGCACTACGGGCTCAGAGAGCGCACACTACGGTTGGCATAGTTAAATGGCATAGTTAATATGGCTAAGGAATCCCTAGCACGGCTCTGAGCGTTCCGTCTCATCGCAGATACGTCCGACCAGGCCATTTTACGAATAATCGGCTTTGAATTGGCATTCTTACCTCAGCGAAAATACCGGCCAACGCGAATCATGCGCAAGTGCCCTTGTTTGCCATTCGTCGGGTACGAATAAAAATGCGCAGTTGGCAGGCAAGCGGGCTAAACGCAAATCGTCGGGAAATCGCCATTCCCTTTCAACCGTCCAATCGCGGTCCTCTGGCCGCTCAGGCATGGGTTGGCAGAAGACCTGTTCGTCGGGAGCAAGACGAGCGATTTCGCATTTTCTCATATAGCGAACCGGTCGGCACCCGAGCTGTTCAAGCGTCGACTTGAGAATGGCGATTCCGTAGGGTTCCCAATCCCAGCGAGCCAGGTGGGATTGAAAGGTACGCATCGTCAGGAGTGCGGCAAGAGGATTTTCCGTCAGGCAGATCGAGGCTTTGGCTCCGCGTTTTCTCGCGGTCGTCGCGATGAGGCGTTGACTCAGGACGATACGATGCAGGGTTTCAAAAGGTGTGGGGCTTGGGTTCCATTCGAATCGAAACGCCTCATCGAGCAGATCGCGTTGCGATTGATCTGGCCATTGAGATTGCCTTGCACGCGTCGTGTGGATCAGGTACCGGTCGCTGGACAATAGCGAGCTTGGGATTCGTCCTGCGAGTTGGAGCGTCGAGGGAACGGCTCGGCGTGAGCAGGACCAGGACGATTGGCTTGGTTCTGGGGCTTGGTTGGGAAACCACAGGATTGCTCCCAGATCGCTCCAGTGCTTTTGTGCGACACTCTGAGACTTCGATGCGGTCGATTCGGCGCGGATCCAAAGAGAGCTCGGGGGAACGTGGGAGCATCTCAAGCGGTGTTCGAGCAGCGATGCAACTTTTCCACCCGGAGATACGTTCAGGGCCACGAGGCGATCGGCAAGAGCGCAGACGGCTAGGTCTTCGGAGGGAATGGTTGGGGTTTTTGAACCATCCTCCTCCGAATGGAACTGGCAGTACAGATCGATGCAGCGAGGGTTGGTCTGGTCGGTTGTCGTCAGGGCGATGGGTGATTTGTCGGCGTGCGTTTTGACGGCATGCGTTTTGACGGACAAGCATTCGATGGCGAAGCGATTGCATGCGAATTCGATTGCTGGGCCGTAGGGAGCTTGGTGGGGATACAGAACGACGGCCGCTTCGTGTTTGGCCAGTTGCAGGATGGAGTCTAGGGATTTTTGCCATTGGGGGGCACGAAAGGCATCGCGTGCGGGGTGCGACGAGAGGATTCCCAGGAGACGTCGCCTGAGGAGTCTTTCTGGAAAGCCGCAGATGCGAGGGTTGTTTCCTAGGGAGTCGACCAGCGAGGGGTGCCAGCGATGGGGCCAATCCCTCAGGCAGATCGGTTTGGAGTAATCCGATGGGGGGTATAAGGCCATAGCGGAGCTTCGGTTGGAAATTTGGACCAATCGCACCCAAACGACCTCAGGATAACGTAAAATGCGATTTTGGGTTGAATTTGGTTCGCTGAGTTCCAATTCGCCTCTGAACGAGTCCCACCCCGTACCACCCCGTACCGCCGCGCAACCGATCGCGTGATCCAGAATATGACAGATTCGATCGATTCTAGTTTCCCCTTGGATAGCGATGCTTCCATGCCCCTGAAGACCCTCGAGGCGGCAAGCAACACGAGCAATGAAGTTCGAGTTTTTTTTGAGCGTGTATCCAGCGAGGTAGCGAAGATTGTCGTTGGGCAAGAGGAACTTGTCACGACCGCCTTGATCGCGTTGGTTTCCGGTGGCCACGTTTTGATCGAGGGCGTACCTGGCCTGGGCAAGACGCTGTTTGTCAAAACGCTTGGGCATGTCATCGGATGTCAGTTTGGTCGAATCCAGTTTACGGCCGACTTGATGCCATCGGATGTCACAGGCGCCCCGATCTTCGACATGAAGCTTCAGGATTTTCGCTTTCGTCCCGGTCCGGTTTTTGTGCAATTGTTGCTTGCAGATGAGATCAATCGATCGCCAGCCAAGACCCATGCGGCATTGCTTGAGATCATGCAAGAGTCACGCGTGACGATTGACGGAGTGACCCATCGGGTTCCGAATCCGTTTTTGGTTTTTGCGACCCAAAACCCGCTTGAGAGCGAGGGAACCTATTCGCTTCCAGAGGCCCAGCTCGATCGTTTCATGTTCAAAGCGATGGTGGGCTATCCCAGCGAGGAGGAGGAGTCCCGGATATTGGAGATGCACTCACGGAAGGTGGACATGGCTCGCTACCTAGAAACCGAAGTACAGAATGTGGCCAGTGCCGAAACGATCCAGGATTTGATCCAAAAGGTATCTCAGATTCGCATTGAGCCGAAGTTGCTTCAGTACATCAACCGCATCGTCCGTGCCACTCGCACTTGGCCGACGTTCCACCTTGGGGCATCCCCACGAGCCGGCTTGAGTTTGATCCAAGGAGCGCGAGCATTGGCAGCGTTTCGAGGGCGAGATTATGCGGTCCCCGACGACGTGGCTGAGATTGTGCTACCGACGTTGCGTCACCGCGTGGTATTGGGAGCCGAGGCGGAAGTCGAAGGCTTGAGCATCGATCAAGAGTTGCGAACGCTTCTCAAGAGCATAGAAGTTCCGAGGACCTAGTTGCCCTATGGAACCCCAAGGACCGTTTTACGACTGGATTGGAAGTTATCTGTTTTGGGCACCTTGGGTGGGGTTAATCGCTGCGATTTCTCCGCTTTTGCTTTTGGCTCTTGGGTGGCGGATTTATCCGACGCTCCGTGCGGTGCGGTTGTTGATCCCACTGCTGTTCCTTTCGGTGCTTATGGTCGCTCTGCCTCCTTTGGCGCAGATGTTCGACCCTCAGGCAAAATCGAGCTTCTTTTGGACGCTTCAATTCAGCTCGAAGCTCCTGGTCTATTTCTTGATCCTGATCGATTTGCTTGTGGTTGCTTTCTTGGTCATGGATCTGATGACGCTCACGGCACCGTCAGGGATTCGCGTTTCGCGCAAGATGCTTCGAAGTGCCTCGCTCGGCGGGCAACACACCGTTGGGTTGATTGTCGAGAACTTTGGGAACCGAACCCATCGACTCGACGTCAAGGACGATATTCCAGAGACGATGATTGCCGATCCGGAGTCGCAGGAGGTGGTGTTGGCTCCTCGGAAAAAAGTCGAGATCGAGTATGAGCTCAAGCCCACAAGGCGTGGCGTTTTCGGATTGGAAAGCATCTTTCTGCGATTGCAAAGTCGATTAAATTTATGGCATCGGTATGTTGAGCGCGAGTGCAAGTCGGAGTTGCTTGTCTATCCGAACATGCAGCAGCTTCAAGAGTATGCCCATTTGGCTCGAACCAATCGGCTCAGTCTCATCGGAGTTCGCAAGACGCGTAAGATCGGTCAAGACAACAATTTCGAGCGATTGAGAGATTACAACCAAGACGACAATTACAAACACATCGATTGGCGAGCGACGGCCAGACGCCAGAAGCTCACCGTCAAGGAGTTTCAGCAGGACCAAAGCCAACGAATTGTTTTTATGCTCGATTGCGGTCGGTTGATGACCAACGAGTACAAAGGCTTGAGCATGCTCGATTACGCCATGAATTCGATCCTGATGATGAGCTACGTCGCATTGAATCAAGGGGATTCCGTAGGCTTGCTCTGTTTTTCTGACAAAATCGAAAAATATGTTCCGCTCCGGGGTGGACCAAGGCAAATGAACCACATGTTACACGGGTTGTTCGATCGTTTTCCGCAAGTCAAGCAGTCGAACTTCGACGAGGCGTTTTTGTACTTTTCTAATCACTGCCGAAGAAGGACCTTGGTGATTCTGATTTCGAATGTGATCGATGACATCACATCCTCGCAAATCACTGGCTACCTTTCGACCTTGTCGCCTCGGCATCTGCCTGTCCTATGCTTGATGCGAGACCGCAGCGTTTTTGAAATTGCGGACAATCCTGCACTCGACGAAGACGTGTTGTACCGTAGTGGAGCCGCAGCCAATCTACTCCTGTGGCGTCATGAAGTGCTCAAAAAGGTTTCCGATAGCGGGGCGTTGGTCGTCGATGCGTTTCCGGATCAATTGACAGCACCGCTGATCAACCGCTACCTTGAGGTCAAAGCCAAACACCTGCTGTAGTGGACTCTTCGCAACCCAAGGCCATCGTGCTTACTCCGCAAACCGACACTCAAGCTGCATCTAGCCTACCGCGACCGATCGGGTCCTTGGTGGACCGTTACGGCCGAGTCCATACCTCGTTGCGGGTATCGGTGACCGATGCTTGCAATATCCGTTGCACCTACTGCATGCCCGAGAAAGTTTCGGGGTTTCTACCCCAGGATCGGTTGCTCGGTTTCGATTCGATCGCTCGGTTGGTTCATGTGCTGGTTCGAGCCGGGGTTCGCAAGGTTCGCTTGACGGGTGGAGAGCCGCTGATGCGGCCGAATCTGAGCCAATTGGTTCAGAGGTTATCGGCCATCGTCGGGCTCGAGCAACTCGCACTGACGACCAATGGCATGCTCCTTTCCGAGCAGATCGATGGATTGGTTGCAGCGGGTTTAACCCACATCAATCTTTCGCTCGATACGCTGCGCGAGCCTGCGTTTCTTCAGATATCAAGACGCGACGGATTGGATCGCGTTTTAGAAGGAATCCAAGCGGCGGTTGAAAGTCCGTTGCACGTTCGAATCAACGCATTGCTTCTGCGCGATATCAACTTGGAAGATTGCCTGCCGCTTGTTGGCTATGCGCGCAAGTTGGGGGTGGTCCTGCGGTTCATTGAGTTTATGCCCTTGGATGCCAATCGCTCTTGGAGCCGCACGCAGGTCGTCACCGGGGCCGAAATCCGCGAATTGGTAGAAGCCCAATACGGGGCGTTGGTTCCGCAGGACAGAGCCGATGCATCGCAGCCCTCACGGGACTTTCACTTTGCCGATGGGGTCGGCGGAATTGGTTTGATATCTCCGGTTTCCGAGCCATTCTGCTCAAGTTGCAACCGTTTGCGGTTGACGGCTGACGGCAAGTTCCGAAACTGCCTGTTTGGAAAACAGGAGTGGGAGGTCAAGCGTTTGCTCGAACCACCCCTGGGCCAAGAGGATTGTTCGGATGAGGATCTGCTGGCCGTCGCGAAGGCGTGTGTGGAGCAAAAGCATGCTTCGCATGGCATTTCCGATAGTGATTTTCAGCCACCGGCTCGTGCGATGTATCAAATAGGGGGATAGGGTGCGATGAAACGTTATGATATCTGCGGATTAGGCAATGCGATTGTCGACATATTCTTGCAAGTCCAAGACGACGAGTTCAATGCCTTGGGCTACGAACGCGGCACGATGCGACTGGTGGATCTAGACGACCAAAAGACGCTCTTAAATCAGTTTGCCAAGGGAACCCATGAGTTGCAGTTGGTCAGTGGTGGCTCGGTAGCCAACTCCGTGATCGCCGCATCGCAACTAGGTGGCCAAGGCGCATTCATCGGTTGCGTAGGGGACGACCGCTACGGACTCCACTACGCCGAGGAGTTCCAGGACTTGCGGATCCACATGGGCAATCCCGTGATTGTCGGTGAGAACACCGGGACTTGCGTCGCGATCATCACACCCGATGCCGAACGGACAATGCGGACATGTTTGGGAATTTCGAGCCACTTGTCGGACAAACACATCGATGAGGAGCGGATCGCTCAATCGACTTGGCTGTTCATTGAAGGGTATGTTTTTGCGAATCCCGATACAGGTCATCATGCGATTCGCAAGGCGATTGAGTTGGCTAAGAAGCATGGAACGAAAATCGCAGTGACTTGTTCGGAACAATTCGTTCCTGCAGCCTTCGCCGAAGCGTTCGCCGAGGCGCTCAAGCATACCGACCTGTTGTTTTGCAACGCTCCGGAATCCTTGGCCATCACCGGCAAAGAGGATACTGCCGAGGCCTTTGAAGCCTTGAAACACATCGTTCCAAATTGCGTCCTGACCGATGGTCCGCACGGAGCCTTTGTGCGCTATCAAGGCCAAGAGTCGCACGTCCCGGCCTATGCTTGCCACCCGAAGGACCTCACAGGGGCCGGGGACATGTTTGCCGGCGCGTTTCTCTTTGGAATCACCCACGGATATGATGCTGCGATCGCAGCACGGGGCGCAAATTACTTGTGCTCAAAAGTCATCAGCCAAATCGGCGCTCGACTCCAAGATGATGCGGTGGCTCTGTGGCGAGAGGCGCTTGAAGAAACCCGCGCCACAGACGTCGGCGGCTGAGTGGAAGCTTGCAGTGATCAAGCTTGCATTGATCAAGTTTGCTCGGCAGGCAATCGCCGGTCCATGATCGAGAACCACAACGGCGGCACAAGTGCCAAGAGCACCATGCCCGGGTAGCCGTTGGGCATCTGGGGACTGGCCGGCTCGTTCAGGAGAACTTGATACGGTTTCTCGGCCGACATGTGGTGATCCGAATGGCGGCTGAGCTCGAAGAGCATCATTCTGCTGATCCGATGGTTGCTATTCCAAGAGTGCGATTCGCTAACCGATTCCCATCGACCATTGGCATTTTTTTCACGCCGCAGTCCGTAGTGTTCGATGTAATTGACGATCTCCAGCAGCAAAAACGACAGGACCGCTACGGCCAAATAGACCGGCAGGAACGCCGTGCCGAACAAGCAGAAGATCAGACCGATCCAAGCCCCTTGGATCACTAGAAAAGCGAGCATCTCATTGTGGAAACTCCACAGCGCAATGCCATGTTTGGCCAAGCGTTTGGCTTCAAGTCTCCAAGCCGAACGCCATTGGCCGGGGACCGTAGAGAGCATGAATCGATAGACCGTCATGCCTTGGGGAGCCGAGGCAGGATCGTGATCCGTCGCGACCAATGCATGGTGGCCTCGTACGTGTTCGATCGCAAAGTGCATGTAAAGGACGCTCATGAGAATCCACTTTCCGATCCAACGTTCGGCCCAGCTACGGCGATGGATCAGTTCATGGGCTACTGTGATCCCGATTCCACCGGTGCTGAGCATGACCGAGAGGGTCCAGCCTAAGCGAACGAACCATTGGGCATCGGAGTGGTTCCAAGTGTAACCGAGATAAAAGATCAGCAGGATTTGGACCGGCAAATGCGCATAGAGGATCCAACTGTAGAGTCGGTTACCGCGAGCCGATAGAACCGATGTTTCGTCCGTGCCATCCTCTCGTAGGCCCATCCAAGCATCGAACACTGGGATTGCAATGAACACACCCGCGACGGTGATCCAAGCCCAGGGTCCACCCAAAGCCAAGCCTAGAGCGGCAAGTCCCGGAACAAGGAACGACGCAAGGTAGTGCCAAGGTTTCACGCGTCACATCCAGGATCCGAGGAAGAAGAGAATGTCGTTGCGGAACGCTAGAAGCATCAAGCTTAAAAGTGCAACCATGCCGCCGATGGTTAGCTTGACTTGCAAATCCTCATTGACGGGTTTCCCGGTGATCGCTTCGGCACCCAGGAAAACCAAGTGCCCGCCATCGAGCGCCGGGACGGGCAGCAAGTTGACGACAGCGAGGTTCGCACTCAGGAGAGTCAAGAACATCAATAGCGACGATACACCTTGAGAGGCTGCCGACGTAGCTTGGGCTGCGATGGTCGCTGGCCCTCCGATGAAATTAAACGCTTTGCCCGTGACGATCAGCTGAAGGAACTCGAGCACATCGCCGATCCCTCGTCGGATTTCCTGAAGGCCCTTCGGGAGGGCTTGGGACCATGACTTGGCAACGTACGTTTGGCGATATGGGCTCAACGCGATCCGTCGATCGGGCGAAAAGACATCGGGTTCATCCATGACCGATGCGGCACCGGTTTGGATTTTCGAATCGCGCTCGACAACAATTTGGAACGGCAGACCGACCGGAAGCGCCTGGATGACCGCGTGAATGTACTGCAGATTCCGGATCGTATCGATCGGGATCTGCTTAGCAAAAAGATCGTCGATTCGCGACTCCTTGAGGTAAGTTTTGTGTTCTTGGCTCAAGCTTCCGAATTGCAACTGTTGGACGATGTCACCGGGACGAATTCCGCTATCTGCGGCCGGGGTGTTTGGAACCACCGAAGCGATCCTTTTGGATACCGAGTAAACCAATCCAGTGCCTGGCAGATCCAGTCCGACCGAACCATAGGTAGGCAGATCATTTTCGAGCAGGAATCGTGTTGGAACGGTCCATTCGAAGGTGATCGGATCGCTGTTATCCCTGATGAGTTCGAGGGTGACTTTTTGACCTGCCAAGGTTGCAATTCGATTCGGCAGGCAGATTGCATCCTCGATAGGTTGACCGTTGAACTTCGAGAGTTTATCCCCGAGCTTGATACCGGCCGCAGCGGCCGCTGAGTTCTCTGCGATGGCCGTGACGGCCTCGGGCGCGAACCGCAGCCCGAGAGATTTTAGAGGAAGGGCTTCAACGCGGATTGCAAGGGTCTGTTTGCTGTCTGCGTTTTTTCGCTCGACAGCAAGTTCCACGGGTTTGTTGAGTTTTGGGTGGAGTAGTTCATCGAGCTGGTAGCTAAAAAAGTCGCTGCTCGTGTCGTTGGCTTCGAACAAAACTCCATCGACGCCCAGGATTCGATCACCGAGTTGCAATTCAGTGGGTTTTCTTCCCTCGAGTTTCGATAGACGGCTGTAGGTCGGAATTTGGCCGACCTCGGTCACAGCGGCCGATCGGATGCCGATGGTTTGGAAGTTGTGTCGGGCATCGGGGTCTGCATGAGCCATGCTCCCTGCAATTTGAAGGGTTTTGCGTTCACCTTGGCGTTCGTAAGTCAGATCGATGGGAGCTTCGAGTTTCCGAATACCACCGATCGCGACTTTTTTGCGTATTTCATCAAAGGACATTTGGTCGTCTTGAGTCGTCTCGATACCGACGATCCGGTCACCGGCACGCAGACCGGCTTTCCAAGCCGGATCGCCAGGCATGGTGCTTCCTAGGATTGCCGGGGTGTAGGGGACTCCGATTCGGTAAGCCGTCGCGGCCATCAGGACACCGAAGATCAGGTTCATGATGACGCCGGCGCTGATGATGATCATGCGAGCAAAGACCGGTTTGGCTGGATAGGACCTTGGATCGAGTTTAGGAGCTTCTTGAGAGATCGGTTCGAGAGAACTGGGTGCGGGGACTTGGTTATCCTCTGTGAGGATCCGCTGATTTTCTTCCTTGAGTTTGCGAGGGTCATCGTCTTGGCCGAGCATCTTGACATAGCCACCTAGGGGGATGCTACCGATGCCGTATTCGGTTTCACCCCATTGGAACCTAGCCAGCCGCGAGGGGAGTCGAATCGGTCCGATCTTCATGGGGACATCGAAGCCGATGTAGAATTTCTCACACTTGACTCCGAACATTTTGGCGGCCAAAAAATGCCCCAGTTCGTGGACGAAGATGACAAAGCCCAGGCCCAGGAGCATCAGACCGATGTTGTAGAGACGTGTGCCCCAGGCTTGGATCAACGAGGTGTCGGCGGCAAGCAACCAAAAAGACCAATGACCTAACGTGTGAGGGCCTATCACGTTCGAGTCGAGCGCAACGCTTAGGGAAAAACCCGGGGTGATCGAGACCAAGGCGAAACCGAATTCTAGCATAGTGATCTATTCCATCGCATCACTTCGTGACGGGCCCAACGATCCTGCTCGAGCAGTTCGTTGAGGTTTGGAGTGGGAGCGAAATTATGGTGTTGCAAAACCGAACGACATATTTTAGCGATGTCTGTGAGTCGAATATGACCCAAGAGAAATAATTCTACCGCTGCTTCATTGGCTGCGTTAAGCACCGCACCGCAAGTTCCGCCGCGTCGAGTGACTTCAAAACCCAGTTCAAGGGCTGGATAGCGATCCGGATCGACCGGATACCAACTCAACGCTTGGCTTGTACTCCAATCCATACGCTTGGCCGGACCCGAGGTTCGTTCCGGGTAAGTCAGAGCGAACTGGATAGGAAGTCGCATATCGGGGGGGCTAAGTTGCGCGATGACCGAGCCGTCGCGGAATTCGACCATCGAATGGATGATCGATTGCGGGTGGATCACCACTTGGATTTTTTCGGCTTCTAGGCCGAAGAGCCAGTGGGCTTCGATGACCTCCAGAGCCTTGTTCATCATGGTCGCCGAGTCGACGGTGATTTTGCGTCCCATCGACCACGTCGGATGGGCAAGTGCGTCTTGAATCGTGGCGTTTTCGAGATCTTCCAAAGGCCAATCTCTCAAAGGACCACCGCTTGCGGTGAGAATAATCTTTTCGACCGACTCGCTGGCGTTAATAACACTGGGGTAAATACTACCGGTTGCGGCTTCGTGGACCGACGTATGCGGGTCGATAACCCCAGGGCGATCGCACTGGAGAGCTTGGAAAATCGCGCAGTGTTCGCTGTCGACGGGGATGATTTCGGCGCGGGATTCTTTGGCGCTAGCAAGTAGCAGTTGGCCAGCGACGACAAGAGATTCTTTGTTGGCCAGGGCAAGACGCTTGCCGTTTTGGACTGCGGCCAAACTCGATTCGAGTCCGGCCACGCCGACGATCGCTGCGATGACGATGTCTACTTCGGGTCCTGAGATCGCTTGGATCATGGCTTGGGAACCTGCGGCCCGTCGCATGCGTTTGGGATCCGAGCCGTCTAGCCATCGCCGGGTCGATGGGCTGAGTTCATCGGTGACAATGGCCAAGGCAGGCTGGTGCTCGATACATTGTTTTTCGAACAATTCTAGTTGCTGATGGCACGTTATGCAGGTCAGTTCGAACCGCTCGCGATGCGATTGGAGAACCTCCAGCGCCGAGCGTCCGATGCTACCTGTGGATCCCAGGATGGCGACTTTGTGGGTCCGATTCACGCCCTCGGCTCCGATGCGGTGCAAGAGACCTTGGTCGCAGTGTTCGAGCAACCAGCTTTGCCGATCGACCGGCCATGGGTTATGAGGTCTTGCATGATCGGTCCTACGCAGGTGGATCCGCGGAAGTGGCCAGCGGGAATAACTTGGATTTATTATGAGGATTTTAGAGGCTCTGAGGGAATTCCTCAACGTCAAACCCTGCCAAGGCGTTATCCGGTGTGCATAATAACGGGAGGTATTTCCAGCCGACGCGGCTTGGGTAGCTTTTTCTCTTTGAGCCCTTGATGGGTAACGATACATGGCAGACGACAACAAATCGGATAAACGCTCGAATTCCTCCGGCAATTCCCAACCAGGGAACAGTTGGCTGATCTACACGCTCCTGGGCATGCTCTTGCTAATGGCAGCCTTTAGCTTCGTTTCCTCTGCGATTTATCAGGAAATCCGGTATCCGGATCTGATCGAGCTGATCGATGCGACCAAGTACACCGACGCCTCGCAGAGTCAGTTGGAAGAAGGTTCTGAGGGGAAAAAAATCATCACTATCGATTCCGAGAAGTACGAACTGAGCCGGATTCGCAATGTTCAGGTCGATAAGGAATCAGTGCGTGGAGATGTGAACGTATCGAAAATTGTCGACGGGAAACCCACCGCTTCCAAAAGCCGGATCTTCCAATCGATCAAGGACAATTCCGAGGGGACCAATAAGGAGCTCAAGGAGAAGCTCACCTCATCGAAGATTTCTTGGGGTAACGCGCCTGGACAGAGCATGCTCACCCAATTCTTTTGGATGTTCTTCTTGCCTTTCTTCTTGATCTCTACCCTACTGTACTTTTTCATGCGTCGAATGGGTGGCATTGGTTCGCCGATGCAGTTTGGACGCTCCCGCGGCAAGCTCTACGCACAAGAGGAGATCGGCATTACGTTTCATGATGTGGCCGGGATCGACGAAGCGGTCGAAGAGGTTCACGAGATTGTCGACTTCCTCAAGCATCCTGAGAAATACCAACGACTCGGCGGAAGAATTCCCCGCGGAGTGCTTCTTGTCGGACCTCCGGGAACCGGAAAAACGTTGCTTGCCAAAGCGATCGCAGGGGAAGCGGGAGTCCCTTTTTTCTCGCTTTCAGGTTCGGACTTTGTAGAAATGTTTGTCGGAGTCGGGGCCGCACGCGTTCGCGATATGTTCCAGCAAGCCGTTGCCAAATCCCCTTGCATCATCTTCATCGATGAATTGGACGCACTGGGCAAAAGCCGAGCTGGGAATGTCGTCGGCTCCCACGATGAGCGCGAGCAGACACTCAATGCGCTGCTTGTCGAGATGGATGGCTTTGACGCCAATTCAGGAGTTATTGTAGTGGCGGCTACCAACCGTCCCGAAACCCTCGACCCGGCCTTGCTACGCGCAGGGAGGTTCGATCGCCATGTGCTTGTCGACCGACCGGACAAACAAGGGCGAGAGGACATTTTGAAGGTGCACGTCAAAAACGTCAAACTCAGCGGAAATGTCGAGCTCAAACAAATTGCTGCGATCACCCCGGGCTTTGTCGGAGCGGATCTTGCCAACCTTGTCAACGAAGCTGCTTTGCTGGCCGCAAGGAAGGGAAAGAATGTCGTCGACCAATCGGAATTCAACGAAGCCGTCGAGCGGGCTGCGGCCGGCTTGGAAAAAAAGAAGCGGGTGATGAACGAAGACGAGAAGCTCAGGGTAGCCTACCACGAGGCAGGCCACGCCCTGATCGCCTATTCGATCCCCAACACCGATCCGGTGCACAAAGTATCGATTATTCCACGTGGCGTGGCGGCATTGGGCTACACCATGCAAAGGCCAGAAGATGACCGTTATCTTGTAACTCAGCCCGAACTCGAAGCCCAGATGCAAGTGCTCCTGGCCGGCACACTGACCGAGGAGATGATTTTTCGAGACGTCAGCAGCGGTGCATCGAACGACCTTGAGCGGGCCACCAACATCGCTCGCGCGATGGTCATGCAGTATGGCATGAGCCGCCTTGGACGCGTGAATTTCCGCGAAGGAAATCGCTCCGCATTTCTGGCAACCGGCGGCGGTGAGTCCTACGGGCGAGACTATTCTGAGCAAACCGCACGTGAGATCGATCAAGAGGTCAAGAGGCTCATCGATGAATCCGCAGGGCACGCTAAAGCGGTGCTTACCGAAAGGCGCGCGGCCCTCGAAGCACTCGCGAAACGACTCATGGAGGTCGAAGTGGTCGACGGCGAGGATCTAAAAAAGATCGTCGATGCGACGATCGACGGTCCGCGTGTCGTTCCAGGTACCGTTCCGATCGCCCCGTCAATCGCTACTGGAACTTCTTCGCTCGCCCCTGAGATCGTCCACAAGCAGTCCTCGAGCGGGACTGGAACCCACGGAACCGCATCTTCAGATCCAAATTAAGATTTAAGGCTCCAGTCAAGGGACAGGGTTTTTATTAGGTTCGGACGGATCCGTTGGCCCAGGATCCATTGGCCCAGGATCAGTCGCTTGGACCCCCGCCCCCGCTTGGACTTGCTTCGGGGCCAGGACCGGGTCTGCGAGTAAGAAATCTGCAGGTAGGAAATCTCCAGGTATAAATTCTGCTGGCAGATCATCTAAACGGCCAGGAGCACTTGGCCCTTCGGTCTCGGGTTGACTCGATGGAGTTGGCGCGACCGGTGCATCGGCCGAATCACCCGCGGGCAGATCGGATATTGGGTCTTGCGCGGTTTGTGAAAAAGTGATTTTCAGCCAAATCAATTCGCGCCAACCCTCGGGGATTTTATGCCATACCAATGGACCACCAATCAAAGTCAAGGCCGCGATGATGCCAAAAAAGAGCAACCATCGCAGGTACACCTTTCTGGCATCTCGGTATCGCAATCCGACGAGCGAGCCGAGCACCTGGGTCTCTTCCTGGGACTCATTGCTGGCCAATAGCTCAGAATCGTTTTCGATTTGTCTTAGCCGCGTCCTTTTTGCTGTCGATTGGCTGGCCAAGTCTAGCGATTCGCTCTGTTCATCGCGTTCGGCAGTGGCTCTGCGACGTTGCGCGGTGTAGGGAATCCAACTGGAAAGTTGGCTCGCTGCGCGTTGTATCCAGGTAGGATCCGACGTTGGGGATGGATCGGGGGGACGAACCGTTTGGGTAACTGTTTTCTGCTTTGATTTCGGTTTTGAGGTTTCCTTTTGCGTGGTATTTTTAGCCGACTGGGCCTTGATCGAGGACTCTTGAGGCTTTCCAGGCTTGCTTTTCTGCTCAGGAACGATGGGCCTGGTTTTCGTTGGTTCAGAAATCCTGGCCGGACTTGGAGGTGTCGCCGCAGATGTTCCTGGCTCAACGGTTGTTGGAGCTTGAGAAAGCAGGTCGCGTAACGATTCGATCGCCTCGACAAGTTGCTGCGACTGATGATCGATGATCTCAGGCAATGATTCGATGGCTCTTCCCATGCTATCGAGCCGTACGGTTATTTTTTCGAATTGACCGCTGAGGCGGTCTTGAGATTTCAAAACTCGGTCCAGTCCCTCGACACCCCCCGGACCTGCCGAGATCGAGCTTATCGCCGTTGGGAGATGAACCGAAGGGTTACGCGAAGCGGCGTTGTCGAAGCCGATCGCACGCATAAGGCGGTCTTTTATTTTTTGGATATCCGACAGACCCGGTTTTGGCAATTGCTGCAAGTCCGGAGCCTCAGGTGCAAAGGGCGGCAAGGGGGCCGGGGTGGATGTCTTGTCGGAAAGGGACCCTGGGATGAATTGACTGCGAGCTTCGACGATGAGATTCGTCCCTGAAACGTTGTAGAGAAAACGTGCCGCTTCGAAACTCAAAGTCGCGATTCGAATCTCGCTGCCGACTTCGAGGACCTGTCCATGGGCTGGTTTGTCGTCTACGAGTGTCGGATGCTCACCGAAAAGATCCACCACACGGCACAAGTCGCCCTGACTCTCGCCCCGAAACAGGATCGCCTGAAACCTGCTGACTTGCTTGTGCTTGGGCTGAATATGGCAAGCCGGGGAAGTTCCAAGGATCGACAGTGCCGATTGGATTCGGAAATGCGTCGAGTTGGGTGCTGAGTTCAAATATCCGGAACGAGCAACCAGGGTGTTCGGGAAAACCCGAATGTCGTCGACGTTGAAGTTTTCCCAAGAAAACGTTTCGGGTTGCGATTCCGCTGACCGTATCGATTGCACCGTGACTCGGGCGTTGGGTTGTAGCCAAAATGTCCCTCCTTGGGTCGCAAAGACCGGTTCGCACAAGGACATTGGGTTCGATTCAACCAACTCCAAGACCGCGACAAAGGTTTTTGAAACCTGCAAGTAGACACAGACTGGCGCCGGAAGCCCCGGAATGCAGATTTCACATCGTGGGTCGCTTCCGATACGAGCAAAAGGCCCCTCAACTTCGAAATGCTGCGTTTTGCCTAAAAACACGCACTCGAGGCGCACCTTTCCACCACCCCACTCCAGGTGGGACAGACTAGCGTCTATCCTCGATTCCTCCACGTTCCCCCCTTTGAAAATCGATCAAAGCAATCGAACTTCTGACTCGACGAGGCACTCGCATCGCCACAGCGGAACTTTGCAGCTCCTGGTTCACTCTAGCCCAGGTCGATTCTCCAGAGTCTCCCAAAGAACATGGGAAAACTCCTAAGAATATTCTCTCTGATTTTTTCTTCGGGTCAAACCGCTCCACCCTTTAACACTAAGCTTGCGCGAACTCCATTAAGCCGATCGTTACGACGCCCTAGACGCCATTGCCGTCGCAATCGGCGTCCTAGGTAGGATCCAATCGAACGACCCCGACGTGCCTTTTCGGCAGAACCCACCGAAATCGTTGTTTTACAGGTGTTTTCATGCCGATTTGCGTTCTGTCCCCAGACCTTCCGCACCGTAATCTCATGCAAAAATCGCACGCAAATTCCATGAAAGGTTAACCACTTGCAAGGTTGCAAATCGGCCTGCTTGCGGTCATACTGTGGATGTACTTGGCGGAAAGTTTACTTGTCTCCTTCTGAGAAGCCTTGCAATGTCAGAACACCTAGCCTTGAATACACCTGACGCATTTGGAAAACCAGGTTATTCTGAGGGGAATTTCGAAAACCCCAAGCTTTCACTACCCGCCATACCAGCCTTTGACATTCCAGAGGAACTGCGAGGAGAATTCATCGCTACTGGAGTTTTATCGACCCTCGAAGTACCTTCCTACCACGACTGGAAACGCTTTTGGGAAGTCCCAACCGCGCTGGTCCTGGCAGTTCCAGCTTTGATGGTTACCGCCGTTCTGATCGTTTTGGTCAGACTAACGAGCAAAGGTCCAGGCATCTACCAGCAAGTCCGATCTGGAAAAGATGGCAAGGAATTCACGATGTACAAACTCCGCAGCATGCGTACCGATGCGGAGAAGAATGGTATCCAGTGGAGCACCGGCGACGCGGATCGTCGTATCACTCCCTTAGGCTATTGGCTCCGCAAGCTTCACCTTGACGAACTTCCCCAAATCATCAACGTCCTACGCGGCGAGATGTCTTTTTGCGGCCCAAGACCTGAACGACCACAATTCGTTTCAGAACTTGAAAAGTATGTTCCCTACTACCGGACCCGATTGGCCGTCCGTCCAGGAATTACCGGATTCGCCCAAATCAATTTGCCAGCCGATAGCGACACGGTTTCGGTGATGAAGAAACAAACGCTCGATCTGGACTACATCGAAGATGCTACACTCACGGCAGATCTGCGAATGGTCGGCTGCACGGCACTTAGACTCGTCGGAATTCCTGGCAAGGTCGCTACGAAAGTCGCCGGCTTGGTCAGAAGCCCTGAAGAGTCGAAATTCTCAAACCACTACATAGACCTCTGGCGAAAATGCGAGAGCGTTAAGAACCAAAGTTCTCAGAACTAGCGAGATTTTCATCGGAGTCCAAACGATTCGATCCGAACCCAAGCATATCTTCTCGATCGACGTTGAAGACTACTACCACGTTTCGAACTTTGACTCGATCTCATCTCGGGATCGTTGGTCGGACTGGGAACAACGCGTCGAGACGAGCACCAACAGAATGCTCGATCTTCTAGAGCGCAAGTCCGTGAAATCCTATTGCTACTTTCTCGGCTGGGTAGCCGACAAGTATCCCGATCTGGTTCTCCGTGCGGTTGCCCAAGGCCACATTGTAGGGTCCCACACCTACTGGCACCGCATGATCCACCAACATACCCCCACCTCGCTCCATCTCGACCTGGGGATGGCAAACAATACTCTCTCGAAACTCACGAACTACCCAATACGCCACTTTCGTGCACCCACTTTTTCGATCACCAAAAAATCTCCGTGGGCCCTGGCAATCCTAAAACAACATGGCTTCGAACACGACAGCAGTGTTGTGCCTGTGCGACACGATCGATACGGTATCCCGGATTCCCCTCTGGATTCCTATCTCCTCTGCGACGGCCAAGACCAAATAGCCGAACATCCCGTCAGCGTCCTAAAACTCCCCGGGGTCCGACTCCCCATCGGAGGAGGTGGCTACTTCAGAATCTTTCCATGGTGGTTCACTCGATGGGCCTTTCGTAAAATCGAACGATCCGGCCGCACCATCCACTTCTACATCCACCCTTGGGAAATCGACCCAGGCCAACCCGTCGCCGATCGACTCGGGACCCTCTCGCGTTTTCGCCACTACCGAAATCTCAATCGATGCTTCGATCGATTAGAACGACTCTTCGATACGTTCTCCTTCGGAAATCTCGAACTTCCCAAACCCCAAGGAAGCTACTTGCTGGGCGGGTAAAGTATCTCAGCGATCTGCGAAAACAGTTTTTCCAGCTCCTCGTAGTACCGTACCGGTTCGATCGAATTTTTCTCGGCCCTCAAGTCTTCGAGTCGCTTCTCAAGTTGACCGATGAGGTTGCTCTGTTCGACCGATAACCCTTCCCGCTGAATTGGCTCCTTGAGCCATACCAACCTAGCCAACTCTCCATCGACGATTCCATTCTCGGGTCGCTTGATGCGTCGAAGGCCTCGATAGAAATCCGCAGGCGTTCCCTTGCCGTCGCCATTGTCGTCTAAGATCGCATGCTCGGTCGCTAACAACTTGTTATCCTCGTAGTAACGATCCGTCTTGCGACTGGCCGATACAAATGCCTCCAAAACCGAGATGGCGTGGTCATGATCCAGATCCGAAGCCGGATCGCTGATGCTCTGAGCGAAAAACCCTCCAAATCGCGAAAAGTTCGACTCCGATCCACTCTTGGTCGATGTGATCACCACGCGCTTGGGATTCGATAAAACCGCCAAAAATGGTCCCGAACTAGAACCGCAAACAGCGATCACCCAACGATGCTTCGATCCACTTAGCCATTGCCCAAGCTCCTGTGCCGACACGTCGGCACCTCGCATGTTGAACTTGGTCGTTTTGCCATCATGTGTCCCATGCCCCATCATCACCAGCCAATAAGTCCCCTCGTCGCTCATGTGCTCGACTCGCTCAATCCATTCCTTGAGCATCTCCCGGTCGCTTGCCCCACCTAAAACTCCCCCCTGTGCAGGGACATCCCGGCCTACCCACTGAACCTTCGTCCCGCGAGTCGACTCGGTCCAGCCCTGTGCCCACTCTTGGAACAACTTGCCATAGAGTGGCTCTCCGGGTGCCCCTAGAACCACGCACACACTTGGCGCCGACGCAGGCACCAACTCCTGGCCCAACAACGCCCCAGGCTTGAAACCAACCAAAAGAACCCATCCAACCAAAACTCGCTTAGGCCAATCCATGTCGTCGCCTCCACCACCACTCAGCAGCTAAACAAAATACAGCCATTCCAAGCAACCATGGAGTGTGCCAAAGCGGTGAGGTTCGCTGCTCGGTAAACTGCAATCGACCTACAGGAATTTTCGCAATAAGCGTATCTAGCGAGTCAGAGCGGATCAGCGTGCCGCCACTGGATTGGGCCAAGTCTCGTAAACGGTCTTCATCGACGCTGCAATCGGCTAACTCGATCGCCTCGGGCTCATAGACAAAGGCTGACTGCGCCTGGCCAACGAGATTCCCCTCTGGACTTCGAGCTTCGGCCTCCACGCGATAAACTCCAGAGCGACGCATCAGAAAACTGGTTTCATAAACCCCTGCAGATTCCAACGATGCGACCCCCTTGACCTCGATCGTCTCGCCACCCTCAGGGGGTAAAATCCGAACCTCCACAGAGGCATTGTCCATCGCCAAATACTTTTCGTCTCGCACCGTTACCTCAATCAATCGCTTGGTGTTCTGAACCAAATCCAAACGCCCTGTCATCTCCACACGCCTCGGGATGTCGACCATCAACCCTCGAACGATTTGCCTCCAAGATTGATAAAACGGACTGACGCTCTCTTGGCGATGCATCATCGCCCAGCGCCACAAGTCACCGAGGAGGACCGCTCCGGTCTGTCCTCTCCCGAATTTCTGAACCACAAGCAGCGGGGCCTTCGATCCATCCTGCAATGGCCCCTCGACCAGAATCCTTGCACCCGCTTTTACCTCCACCGTGCGATTCCAAACCTCAAAAGATGGCATTTGCTCAAGGCGTTTGGATTCGTCTGCCTCGTTGTCTTGCACTCGCAAGTACGGCAACAACCAACCCTCTCGCGTAAGCTGATATCGGATCGCTCCCTCAGAGGGTTGTTCAATCTCTGGAACAAACTTTTCCGGTTCCGTCGGATCGCCATACACCGGCAGGAGTTGGCCTAGCACGGAATCCCGAAACCCACGACCTCGCATGCTCTCCTGGCCTCCGAGCATTAACAAGGTCCCTCCCCTAAGGGATACAAACTGCCTCAAAAGCTGCATTTGATCGACGCTGAAAAATTCCGTTTCTAAATCGTCGAGGATGATCATCGAATAGGCATAAAGCTCTGAAGCATCCTTGGGAAAACCCTTCGTTAGCTCCTCTTTACCTAGCACACCCAATCTCGCAAATACCGGCTCGTCGTACTTCTCTTTCTCTTCCTCCGAAACATCCTCAAACCCAGAAAACAACGGATTACTGTCCTCGGTCCCCTTGCTGCGAAAACTGAATTTCGGCTGCCTTTTTGCAATCCTAATCAAAGCCGTTAACGCCAACTCGGCGTCTTGACTCAAGGCCCTTTGGAGGAACTTGTACTCCCAATTGGGCCTGCCCGAAAGGTACAGGATCCTATAAGGCCCCATCGTCCGATCGACCGCTACATACCGGTGGTTGTTCTCTAAGGTCATCTCCCGTCCGGGGATTTCTCGCGAAGAACGACACTCGACCTTGTAACCTTGGGGTCCAATCTCCTTAGGCCGAAACTGAAACCGTACCACCGATGGCTTGCCCGATGCGTCGAGCTCGATCGTCTGCTTCTGCAATACGACTTGATCAAGTCCCTCCAAATGCACATCGATCCGTTCGGACGGGAAACCTCGATGGCCAATACTCGCAACAATCGTTACCGGAGCGGTTTCAAAGTCGCTGGTCTGAACACTCACGTCCTGAATCCATAAATCCCGCTTCTGATCCCCTTGCGTCGGTACCAACACCGGAAAAATAGGGATGCCCTTGAATAGACTCCCTTGGGATTGCAAACTTTCAGCCTTTTGGGTGCTTCTGCCATCGGTAATGAGCACGATCCCCGCCGGCGGTTCGGTCGGATAACGCTCCTTGAGACTCACAATGGCCCCTTCGATATTGGATTGGTACTCCGTACCATCCCATTGACTCAATTGCTCTACCGATCGAATCTGTCCCCCAAAAAGATACTTTTTTACGCGGTACTCGGCTCCCAGTTCACTCAACCAACTGGCCTCATCGGCGATCATCCCCGCAAACGACGGAACCAACCGACCCTCCTCAGACGGGTCCTGGGTATACAAAGCCTTCATCGAACGGCTGTTATCGACAAGCACCGCTATCGTGTTGGCTTGGGATTTCGGTACGGTCAGACTGCGGGTTGGCTCCAAAAGACAAAAACACAAAATGCCCAAGCCGATGGCTCGAAGTAGCGTCCCTATCCATCGAGCCCTTAGCCCTGCCGCTTCACGGTAGGAGAACCATGTAGCGACCGTAAATGCAACCCACATCAAGATCGCTAGCGGTAACCAAGCGGCTTTGGCAAAGACAAGACCATCGAGCAAATCGATCACTTGGTTTGTTCTCCCCCCAAGCGTTCGAAATACCGATCCAGCTCCGATCGGAAGCGTTCTGGTACCGGATCCCGATCCAAGGGCACCAACTCATTCTCCTTGGCCGTCTTGCGAACCAACTCCTCTTGCACGCGTCGCTGCAAATCCTGCAAAGGATTGGAGATCATCTTCTTGACCAACTCCCATTGCGGCTCCTTCGAATGCCGCTTGTACTCCCTACGGAAATCACGGGCAGCCTCGCGCACTCGCGCAGCCTCTGCCTTCAATTCCGGATCTCGAACCAACTCCTCAATATCCCGAAGCCGGTCGGTCCACTGCGCGTAGTCTTGACCCATCAACGGTAAACTCGAATCCAACCCTCCTCGGCCTGCTGCTCGCTGCATCCGCTCCCCGAGCTGATCGAGCGCTGAGCGTGCGGAAGGCTCGCGACCTCCCGAGGAAGTTCGACCTTCGCGGGGCTGACCTTCGCGGGGCTGGCCTTCGCGGGGCTGGCCTTCGCGGGGCTGCAGCGTATTGGCTTCTTGCGAACTGTCCGGTCCGGCACGCTGCTCGATCTCGTTTTCGATCGCTCGGTTGGCCTGATCAATCTCCTTAAGTGCGCGACGCAACGATTCCTCCTCGGAACCAAGCACGCTTTGGGTCGAGTTCTGAATACGCTCCCTAAGTATTTGCAGATCCTTGGCGACTTCCCCAGATTCCTCGACTGCTGGTTGATCCATCCCTCGCTCGATCATCATGGGGATCCGATCCAGGCGTTGCTCGGTCGGCAAACGGCTCGCATCCCTATAAGTCTCAAACAACTGTTCAGCCAGAAGCGGTTCGCTTCCTTCGGCCTGTTCGACGGTCTGCTTGATTCGGTCCAACAGATCGACATATTGCGCCTTCTGTTCCTTCCAATCCTCAAGGTTCCCACTCTTGGGCATGTCTCCCTTTTGGGCCAATTCGGCGTCGCTGCGCAGTAACGACTGTCGTCGTGGTTCGGTGGCCTCTGGTCCGTTGGGATCAGCCTGCGGTTCCCTCGGTGGCAGATTCGCTTGCTCGCGCAGCTGGCGTTCCAATTCGGTTTGGTTTTGGGCGATGCTCTGGGCTTGCTCGACCAACTGCTGGACATCCCTTCGAAGCGATTCGGAACTTTGCTCTCTGAGTTGCTCGCGTGTTTGATCGACTCTTTGCTGTGCGCGTGTTCCTGAGTTCAAGGCTGCCGAGGGTTGGGAATCTCGCAATTGACGCTCGGATTGCTGCATTTGTTCGCGAGCGTTTTCGATCTGTTGACGTGATTCCTCAAGTGCGTTTCGCGACTCAGGATCGTTCATCCGTTCAAGCAATTCGTCTGCATCTTGTACAAGCTCCTGCTGGTTCTCTCGCAATTGATCCAAGCGCTCCTGAAGTTCCTTCCTCTCCTGTTGGTCTTTGGCCGATTGCAGTGCTAAGTCCAATTCCCGTATTTGCTCGTTGAGATCCTCTTGACGGCGCGCAAGTTCATCGAGGCGATTCATCACTTGGCGCATTTCTTGATCCGATTTTGACGCTTCGGTCATGGGTTGCGATTCTTCCTCGTACCGGCTCGGATCTTGTTCGAGTTGCAGTTGCTGTATCTGTTGCTGTCGATTCCGCTGAGAAGCCGATTGAGACTGCTGGCTAGAGGATTGCTGTTGCTGACTTTGCGATACCTCATGCTCGCGCGCTCGCAGTCGCAGTAGCCCTTCATAAGCTCCCCGCATCTGCTTGATCGCACCCCGCAGTGCCACGGCAGGTGTATCCGATCTTGCTTGGTTCAATTCGACGATCGCCTCGCGCATGGCCGATTGGATTTTGAGCAAATCCTGGGCAGCATTCGGAGCTTGCAATTGCTCTTTCAATGCCTCGGTTTGCCCGAGGGCCTGATTCTGGGATTCCAAGAGTATCGGAACCTGTTCCTGGGTGATTCGGGAGGAATCCTGGTTGGATTTAGACAATCCACGGAGCAGGTTCCAAGTCGCCGAGAGGACTTTCTTTTGTAGTTCTGCCAATTCCTCGGCTTGCTGGGCCGATTCCGAGCCCTGCTGTTGCTGCTGTTGTTGTTGCCGTTGTTGGGTCGCCGACGCATCTCCTTCGCGAAACAGCTCCTCAAAAGGACGAACTTCCGCGAAAAACATTTCGCTATCAATCCGCCTCGGTTGGCCATCACGATCGAGGTCTTCCGTCCAAAAATGGTAGGTAACCAATTGATCCGCTTTGGCTTGGAGTGATTCCAGGTCGATCAAATGCTGCAGCTCCGTTTTTTTCTTCGCAAATGGATCCGTCGCTCTGAGCTCAATTTCCGACGGTTCACTATCACCGACAGATACATGAATACCAGCTCGATGGATTCCAAAATCGTCCTGCACTCTAGCCCCGACGATCATCTCTTGGATCGGCGAAACGCGCTGATCGACTGCCGAGATCAACTTGAGTTCGGGTTCCCGATTGGGGATGATTTTGACGACGAACTCTTCGGATGTTTTTTCGGTCCGTCCTTGAGCGTCGGTCAACTTCAGCCGGTAACGCATCGATTCCCTGGGAGCATTCGGAATCGAGTATTGCGTTGGGTTCTGCGCATTTTCTTCCAACAGGGTGCTTTGTCCGTTTTCGTCGATCCATTCGGCCGATGCAACCGACTTATTGAGCTTGAGACTCCATAGGATTTTCGCCCCATCGACGATCGAGACACGTCGTGTGTTGGAAATCGTCCTTTCGTCCTGCCGAGCATAGGCCGGTGATTGGATCGAAGCGTCGCTTTGGACCACCGCAGGATACTCGAAGATTCCAACTTCAAAGCTCTCGCTACTTTTCGCGATGCTCTCGATGCGATAGCGAAGTGGTTCCTTGACCTTTCGTATCGTCGCACTTGCGATCGGATCGCGTAAACTTCGCTGCATGCTCACGGTTTGGGATTCCCCGCTGGGGGTTTCCAAAATGAGCTGCAGGTTATCAGCAAAGTCGTCTTGGAAACGCACACTGATGAGCAAATCGCTACCTTTCTCAATCTGGGTGTTTCCAGGTTCGACCATCCATTCGTGCCCGCGGATTCCAGCGGGTTCAACCGCCAGCTTCATGTTGCGGCTTTTCGATTCAAGCACCCACGAAGCGGCGATCGTCGCAACGAGTAGGAGCCATTGCAAGCTCCAGAGCATCCGAAGTTTCCATGGTGGAACGATCCGTTCCCATGGTTGAGATTTGGACTGAAGAAGCGTTTCCTCGATCAATTGAGACCGAAAGAATTCCGATTCGTTGGGCTTCATCGGCTCGATAGCCGTTAGCAGCTTTTGGTCAATATCCGGGAAATGCCGTTCGACCCGCTGGGCAACCGAGCCAAGATCTCGGTATCCGAAACGGGTCCACAGATAGAAAAGGAAGGATCCACCGATCGCTACTGCGATCAGAAAGCCCGAAGAGAAAGAAGGATCAGTTCCTACTGGGTTCCTAGTGATTTGCCGTAACAACACCGCAAACAAAATCCCCCAAAAAGCGATCAACAACCAAGCGAGCACCTGACTGCGGAACCTCTTGGCGATTTGCTCTAGCTTATCTCGAATCACTCGATGCATGATCAATTCCTTAAGGACTTGGGGTCAGCATTGCACGACCGCGCGACCGCAGCGCGGTAACCACCGATTCCAATCCAGCGAACAATAATACAAACAACAACAGCCACCACCAACCTCTTTGGTTGGCTTCTAATTGCTCGGCCAACTGGTTGGCGCGGAACGTTCTCTCGCGATCGACCTGCGTGATATTTCGGGAATCGATCGGGACTCCAAAACGCGAAAACTCCTCAAGGTCGATCGGATCGGTGATGCATTCGCTTCGAGGTAGGTTCACGGCGATCGACTCGCCCTGGCTAGCAAGGGAAGCCCTATCTGACGCAACATCTAAGGGCTTATCTGTGGGTCTCGATTCGACGGAAAGGGACTCAATGGCGACGGATTCCCCTGACGGAGCATTCAAAGTGAAGATCCCTGGAGTGTCGAATCGACGAACATTGGACCTCCATCCTTGCTCGATCAGGGAGGCGGGAACCGCATCGCCGCAGCGGTAATCGGCTTGGTCTGGCGGTGGATTCCCAAGTTCGAATAACGAAGTAAGGATTGGAACGAACTTGCTCGATAAGGCCAACTGGCTCTCGATGGGTTGCCAACCGCTAGTGAGCACCGTGACCATACCCTTGCCTAAGGGTCGTTGTAGCATCGCCGCTTGGCCGTCGTCGAATTTGGCGAGCACACGCCACGATTCGGAATCGATTCCCTCCATCCTGCGGTGGTGCCAAAATCGAACTTTGCTGAAGTTGTTGTATTTTGGGTCTGCAAATGCAGAAAACACAGGATGGGTCATATCGATGTCTTGGAGCAAGTGGTATCGACTCGAGTCGGCTTCCGAGATTCCGATGGAATCCTCGTCAAACCAATTTTTAAGCACGGAAACCGCGTTGGCATCGTTCAGATCCGTGGCTCGAGCATCCTCTGCTTGCCAAGGCCGATCCAAGACCCACAGCACATGAAGGCCTTGCTCGATCCATGGCTTGAGACGCTGCGCGCAGGTTGGACTCAAGTCGCTTGAAGCAACGACCCAGCGCGGTGGGGCTTGGCTGTCGCTTTCGAGCGAATCGCTTGGGTCTTTGTGTTCCCACTGGACCACGAGTCCCGGTTGCGAAACGGGCACTCGCAGCGCAAAGTACCAGAGAGATTCTTTGGGATCACGCTGCCGAGAGTCGATGCAGATGGCTTTGGCGGAAACCTTTCTACCACGGTAGTAGTACTGGCGATTATCGAACGCTTGCTCATCGCCTTGAAGCTCTAAAATCCTTGGGGCTCTTGGGTCGACCTGTTCAGGACAAGCCATCGACACAATCTGCTGCTGTCCTGCTGGAACATAAACCTCAGTTGCATTTGGCTCCAAAGGTCGGCCTGTTGGATCGAGCCAATGGAGTCGAAATCTTTCGGTCGATGCATGGATCGAGTTTCGGACCGCAACCCGGACGGAACCATCGGACGATTCTTGCTCCTTTGGGTCGATGTTGGACAAGAGGGTCACCGACGCGTTCGAGGCGAGATTGGGTCGGCATACCAAGGGAATCAAAGGAATGTCCGATGGCCACTGGATCGATCCGAGAGTTTCCAGCGAACTGCCCTGCTGGAAATCCGATGCAAGAGCGATCTGGGCTGAGCGGACCGATTGCCCTTGACCCTGCCCCTGATCGTTCTCGTGCGGTTCCTCTGAGAGCAGTTCCAAGGCCTGCACTAAACCCTTTCCGATATCCGACGCAAACCATGTTGGAGACAGACCATCGAGCCCCTGAAGTGCTAACGCTTGACTTTGTGCCGGTCCCTGGCGAGCTTGATCGAGCGACACGACGGGTTCGAGTCGGTCGGTGAGCAGGTAGACGGCCAAGGAGTCAGCCGGAGCGCTTTTGGAGAGGTAGTCTTTGGCTTTTTCGATCGCTTCTTCCCAAACACCTGGGCGTTTCATGCTCGCACTCGCATCGATCAATAAAAGGCGCACTTTGCCCGGCTCGGCTGCAGCAGTCTGTTGCACGAAGGTTTTGAGATAGGGCCTAGCAAACGCGAACGCAAGGGCCAAGAGGATCAGAGATCGCAGCAGCAAGAGCATCCATTGCTCGATGCGGCTTGAGTTCGTCAGACGTGGAGCCGAGGGATCCAAGAAGAGGACCGAACTGAAATCGATCACGTCCCTGGGCCTGCTCCGAATTAAATGGGCCAGAATCGGAGCCAGCACGGCCAAGCCTGCGAGCAAATACAACGGGGTTAGAAAGCTCATGGGGATCCGACTGCCTCTCGCATCGAAAGGAAGGAGCTGAGCACCAGTTCCATCGGATCGGTCGTTTGGAAATCGACACATCGGATCCCCAGCGGTGTGAGGATCTCGGTCAGTTCCGAGCGATGATTATGAAAGTTCCGCTGGTAACTTTCACCCACGATCGCTGGATCGACAAAACGTTCTTCTCCGGATTCGACATCCCGTATCAACACGGGTTTTTCATAGTGGAACCGCAATTCCATAGGGTCCAAAACCCGCAGCAAGACGACTTCGTGCCGCCGAGCCCGCAGAAATGCCAATGGAGCTTTCAACGCATCAGGAGAGACCATCAGGTCCGATACGATCACGATCAGGCTTCGATGTTGCACCAATTGAGCGATCTGTTCGAGAGGAGCCGTCAGATCCGTGGATTGGCCAGCACAGGGTTTCGAGAGCATCGAAAGAATGCGTTGGAATTGCCCCGTGCGAAACCGCGCCGTGAGCCAATCGGTCACTCGTTGATCAAAGGTCACCGCACCGACAGCATCGCGTTGACGCAGCAAGAAAAGGGCAAGGGTTGCGATCAAGGTGCGCGCGTATTCATATTTGGTATAAGCGATCGAGCCGTACTGCATCGACTTGCTCTGATCGATCACCAAATAGCATCGCCGATTGGTTTCATCTTCGAACCGTTTCCGGTAGTAACGATCGGACCTCGCATAGAGTTTCCAATCGATGGTTTTTGGATCATCACCGACCGAGTAGGGGCGATACTCGCTGAATTCGACCGAGAAACCATGCTTGGGACTCCGGTGCAATCCCGTCTGGAAACCGTCGACCACTTTTTGGGCACGCCATTGCAAATTGCGAACCGCCATGAGCGTCTTTAAATCGATCCACTTGGACCCTTGGGTCGCGTCCGATTCGGCTTCCTTGGCGTTTGACACTCGATTCAGCCCCCTATGACTCGCTAGGTATTTCGCCGAGCAATTTTTGAATCACGTTCTCGACCGTCATCCCCTCAGCCTCAGCCTTGTAGGACAGCAGCAAACGGTGTCTGAGCACCGGAGGAGCCAAACTGCGGATGTCTTCGTAACGCACGTGGGTCTTGCCGTGGAGAATCGCTCTTGCTTTAGCTCCCAAAACCAACATCTGAGCAGCGCGAAGGCCCGCACCCCAGGTGATCGCGTGATTGACCCATCCGGGGGTCTGAGGCTGATTTGGCCTCGTGGCCGCCACCAGACGCACTGCATAAGCGGCAACGTCCCGGGCCACAGGTACCTTGCGCACCAAGGCTTGGAATTGCAAAATGTCCTTGCCGTCAAACAGTGCTTCGATCGGTTCGGAGGTCCGACTGGTCGTATCGAGCACGACTTTCAACTCATCTTCAAAAGGGAGATAATCGATCAGCACGTTGAACATGAACCGATCGAGCTGGGCCTCTGGGAGCGGATAAGTCCCCTCCATTTCGATCGGGTTTTGTGTCGCCAACACAAAAAAAGGGTTCGGTAAACCGTATCTCTTACCGGCTGCCGTGACTTGGTGCTCCTGCATCGCTTCGAGCAAGGCCGACTGCGTTTTCGGTGGCGTCCGGTTGATTTCGTCGGCAAGAATCACATTGGCAAAGACCGGCCCGGGGACAAAGCGAAGCTCCCGACGCCCCTCGTTGTCGGTCAGAATTTCAGTCCCAGTGATGTCTGCGGGCATCAAGTCCGGAGTGAACTGGACTCGGCTAAAGTCCAAGTGGAAGGCTTGGGCTACGCTGCGCACCAGCAACGTTTTGGCAAGTCCCGGCGCTCCGGTGATCAAACAATGCGTTCCCGAGAACAAACAAATCAGCAGTTGCTCGATGACCTCCTTTTGCCCGACGATGGTTTTCTCAAGCTCCCGCTCGAGCCGAATCCTACCCTTCTGGATCTGGTCAAACAACACAGCATCCGATTCGCTTTGCGATTCGCTGTTCGATTCAACACCCGTCGATGCAGTACTCAACGCAACCTCACTCTCTCAATGCGTCATCGCATAAGTAACGATATTGATTCCCATGGGATAAGCCTTCTTCACAGAAAACTCCTCAAAGTACCAGGGGTCCTCCCCTTCACGTTCCCAACCATCCCCAAGATCCGTGTTGTGGCAGATAAAGACCATAATCCTACCAGCATCGTCGAAGATGGCCTTGTAGTGCGGGATGCTCGTGTCGGATCCATTACGCGGCTCCCAAATCACTCCGCTCTGCCGGCCATTCCAAGCCGAATGTATCGAAGGGAGCTGCGGTTTTTCTTTCAAGTCATACACACAGTGAAAAATCTCATGCTCGAGCGGGACTTCCTGCGGCTCCCTATTCGGGAACACCCGTTTGATCTCTCGATAGAAATTATCGTACTCCTCGTCCCCCCAAAAATCATCGACCATCAAAAAGCCACCGTTGTCCAAGTACTTGCGCAATGCCAGTACCTCCGGTTCGTGGAACATCAAGTCCCCAGGTTCAATGATGTAGATGAACGGATACTCGAAGAGCTTTGGATCGCTCAGTTGCAAAACAATCGGCTCAGGATTCACCTTGAGCGTCGTCAACTGTTGAAGCCGCAAACTGAAATTCAACTCGCTATCTCGAAAGTCCGTCGCCCAGCCACCACCGCGGCGGTAACCCGACGAATCGTACTTGATCCTAACAAAAGTAAACGAGTCTTTGACGAACTTGCGGTCGACCTCCCAACTCGCTACCCCAGCACGTCCGGCCGCTTGCCAATCGCGACGAAACCGTCGACTTGGGGGCTGGGCTAAAACCAGCACGGCCGAAGCAAGCAACAACGCGGATGCAAGGACGAACTTCCAATTCTTTTTCGTCGGCACAAGCATGCTTGATCCTTTCTGTTGTCCCCTAGAATTGCGATCTGCCCTAGGATTGATTGCACCCAACGTAATGAATTTTCCAGGCTGCTGGGGGCCATCGCAAGCAAAATTTGAGGTTCAGATCCTAGAATGCCGAGTTAAATGCCATACCAAGTAGTGCACGAGCCCCAGGAATCAGTCATACTACTGGAGACCGTTGTACTGGGACCTCCGCGATCCTCATCCATTCGAACCGTTTCAATGCACTTTTGTTTCGATCGATTGCCTCGATTTTTATTTCCAAACCCAACGATCGCCTCGCTTCGTTGTGGGCTACTGCTGATTCTGCTGGCTACGACCAGTAAGCCGACTTTCGCACAGGAGGATCCACAGAGCATCGATGAGGTTTTCGAGAAACAAGTCCGACCGCTGCTGATCTCCAAGTGTTACGAATGCCATTCCCAAACTACCGAACAAAATGGTGGACTGGCCCTGGATTCTCTAGAAGCGATGACCAAGGGTGGAGATTCAGGTCCGGCTCTGATCGTCGAATCACCCAGTAATAACTTGCCCAGTAATAACTTGCCCAGCGATCACTTGATCCTTCGCGCAATTCGATACCGCGATCCGAAACTGCAGATGCCACCCGAGAACCGCATGTCGGCTTCCGAGGTCAAAGTCATCGAGGATTGGATCGCCAGGGGCGCTAGCGTTTCTTCGGATTTCCTCAAAGCCACCGACAGCAACCCCGCAGACGGCAAACCCGCTGACGGCAAACCCAGAAAGCCTGAAACGAAGAACTCCGCTCTTGGGGTCGAGCAAGCGCGAGAGCATTGGGCCTATCGACCTCTGGCAAAAACCAACGGTCCGTCCAACGGTCAGTCCAACGGTCCGTCCAATCCCATCGATGCATGGCTAGCGACGCGATACAAAACGCTTCAACTCGAACCGAGTCGACTGGTCGATGAACGAACTTGGATTCGACGCCTAGCAATCGATCTGCATGGAATGAATCCTAGCTACGAGTCGATCGAGGCGGCACTGAAGTCATTTCAAGCCACCGATGCCTCGCAGTGGGATTCGGTCCGATCCAGTTTGGTCAAAAAGTACTTGGAGTCTGATCGCTACGGGGAACGTTTCGCCCGCCATTGGATGGATGTCGTGCGCTACGCAGAATCGCTGACACTGCGAGGATTCGTGCTCCCTGACGTCTGGAGGTACCGCAACTACCTGATCGATGCGTACAATGAAGACAGACCGTTCGACGAGGTGATCGCCGAGCAAATCGCAGGAGATCTGATGAACGTGCAGAACTCCCAGGGCCTTTCGATCGAACAGCTCCAAAGACGGCTCGTTGCGACCACTTTCTGGGCCATCGGCGATCATAACTACGAAGAGCAAGACAAGAAGCAACTCGAAATGGACGCCGTCGACGAGCAAATCGAAGTCTTCGGAAGAACCTTCTTGGCTCAAACGCTCGGCTGTGCTCGTTGCCATGATCATAAATTCGATCCTATCCCCACGGCCGATTACTATGCCATCGCGGGAATCCTCAAATCGTCAGACTCGATGGAACACGAGAATGTCTCGAAGTGGATCCGTCAGCCATTGCCCATGACGGACCATGAGCAAGATCAATTCGATGCGCTGGCAAAGAAACTCCAGGAATCCAAGAAAGAACTCGGCTTTCTCAAGGATCGCAAGAAACAAGGAAATTCGAGCTCAACGGTCGCCAACTCCACAAAAACCCCCGGCATCGTCGTCGACGACAGACAGGCAAAAAAAATCGGTTCCTGGAAGGAATCCAACTCGGTCAAGGTCTATATCGACGAAGGTTACCTCCACGACGAGAACAAGGATCGAGGTAGCAAAAGCGTTACCTTCGAACCGAGGTCGTTGGACACCGGTCTCTACACCGTTCGAATGTCCTACGCGCACGGCGATAATCGAAGTTCCAAAACCCATGTCCGCGTCTTTGGAGCCGACGGGGAATCCCTTGTTGTGGTGAATCAGAAAAAGCCACCTCCCGAAGATGGCTTGTGGCTGAACCTTGGAAAATATCGTTTTGAAAAAGACAGCGCGGCTTTTGTGATCGTCAGCAACGAACAGGCCGACGGGCATGTCGTCGCCGACTCGGTCCAGTTTTTACCCGAGGCCCAGGATCCTCAATCGAAGGAATCGAAGGAATCGAAATTGGAGTCCAAGCCCGCTGAAAAGAGTGCCGAAAAGAGTGCTGAAAAGAGTATCGACAATCAGCAAGAAGCAATCGCCACGCAAATCGCTGTGATCGAGAAACTCCAAACGCAACTCCAAAATGAATTGGACCTGCGTCCCATGGCCCAGACCATCCGGCCAAGTGACTCGCCTTCGGACATCCCCATTCACGTGCGGGGCTCGGTTCACCGCTTGGGGCCGGTCGTGCAGCGCGGTTTTCTCTCGTGCATCAATGCCCATGAACATGAATTGAATCGAAGAATTCGAGTCCAAGCCACCGACAACGGCCGATTGGAGTTAGCCCAATGGACCGTCGCTCCTGAAAATCCCTTGACGGCCCGGGTCTACGTCAACCGGATTTGGTACCACATGATGGGCAAAGGGATCGTCCCGACGGTGGATAATTTCGGCACCACCGGTTCGCCCCCCTCGGACCTACAACTCTTGGACTGGCTCGCTTCGGAATTCATAGCCCAGCGATGGTCGACCAAGTGGCTCGTCCACACGATTGCCACTTCCAAAGCCTACCGCAGAAGCCTTGCGGCTAGTCCAGAATCGCTCGAAAAAGATCCTGAGAATCTCGTATTTGCAAGAGCCGTAATGAGGCGATTGGATAGCGAATCGCTCCGAGACTCCATGCTGCAAGCCAGCGGGGAATTGCAAATCGGGGGTTCGGTCGGCTCGACCATTCGCCAAGGAACCAAAGAGGATTATCGCTACGAGCATCAGACCGCCTTGCGGTCGGTCTTTCTGCCTTGGTTCCGAAACGCCTTGCCCGACTTGATCCGCGAATTCGATGGAGCCAATCCGAGCTTCTCGATCTCCGAACGAAATCGAAGCACGGTGGCCACCCAAGCCCTCGCGATAATGAACCATCCATGGGTCCAAGAACGTGCCGTAGCACTGGTCGCCTCGCTGAATCTGACACCGACTGATCCAAAAGACACGGGCAAACTTGACACAGCCATTGAATCGATCTTCAGAAAAGTACTTGGGCGTGATCCCGACGCGTCCGAACAAACCTGGGCTCGCTCGGTCGTCGAGAAATGTAGCCTCGAAGAACTCGCACATCAATTGCTAGCCTCGATCGACTTTCGTTACGCTCCCTGACCTAGGAACCCAATGGCGATGTTCACTCGACGTCAACTCCTCGAATCCTCAGCTTGCGGTTTTGGTGCTTTGGCTGCCTATGGACTACTAGGCCGTAGCGGAGCCCAAGCCGAAGAAAACCCCAAGCCGGGCAACCGGATCGAAGGATTGGCAGGATTGCACCACAGGGCCAAGGCCAAGCGCGTGATCTTCCTGTTCATGCAAGGTGGGGTCAGCCAAGTCGATTCGTTTGATCCCAAACCGATCTTGGAAAAACGCGATGGCCAGATGATCGAGTTTGACGATGCTCGAGAATTCGCCAACACGCGGAAACTCGGCAGCAACCAGAGAGTCATGAAGTCCCCTTGGACTTTCAAACAATATGGCCAATGCGGACGGCCGGTCTCGGAACTGTTCCCCAACATCGCTCAGCATGTCGATCGCTTGCAGTTCATCCATTCGATGCATACCGAAGGCGTCGCGCATGGGCCTGCGACACTCTTCCTGCATTGCGGATCCCTCAATACCGTTCGCCCATCGATCGGTGCTTGGACCCTCTACGGTTTAGGAAGCGAAAATGAAAATCTGCCTGGGTTTATTTCAATCGCCCCATCGATCGGAAACGGCGGTTTCCGGAACCACGGCTCGGCTTTTTTACCCGCGAGGTTCCAAGGAACACCGCTCGGACGCGCAAGCCAATCGGATTTGCGCATCGACCACATCGAGGGAATTCAATCCAGCGATTCTACGCAAAACCAACGGTGGCTATTGCAGCGGCAATTGCAGCAACTGCAACTTGACCGACTAACCCGCGCATCCGACGGGCACGATTCGGTCCTGCCAGCGGCCGACGAGCTCGAATCGCTGATCGCAAGCTACGAGCTTGCCGCACGCATGCAATCGGTCTCGCCAGAAGTCTTCGATTTATCCCAGGAAACCTTAGAGACTAAGAAACTCTATGGCATCGATCGCAAGGAGACCGAAACCTACGGAAAACGCTGCCTACTAGCACGGAGGCTTTGCGAAGCGGGTGTGAGATTCATCCAAGTCAACTACGGAGATGATTCGGCCAACCCAGCTTGGGATCAACACGCGAATCTACCTAAGCACCTAGACCACGCAACGGCCGTCGATCAACCCGTCGCCGGCTTGCTCTCGGACTTGCATCGGCGCGGACTTTTGGAAGACACCCTGGTTTGGTTCGGCAGTGAATTCGGTCGACAACCTTATGCAGAAAAGAATGGTACAGGCCGTGATCATAACCCCGGAGGATTTACCGTATGGCTCGCCGGCGGCGGCGTCGGCGCAGGTCAAGCTTATGGACAAACCGATGAGTTCGGACAACTGGCGATCCAAAACAAAGTCCACATGCATGATCTGCATGCGACCATCCTGCACCTGATGGGTATCGACCACGAGCGACTCGTTCACCGGTTCGGTGGACGTGATTTCCGATTGACCGACGTGTACGGTAAGGTCGTTCGCGATATTCTCACCTAATGGCACCTCTGGACTCTCTTTGGGGCAGCCAGGCCCAAGCCAGTGCGACCATGAGAGTCAAAGGGATGCTCACGAGGATGTCCGAAAGGTAGTGCGCACCTGCGACCAATCGTTGCAAGGCTGCGACGCTGGCCATGAATAAAAACAGATTCTTTCCTCGCGGGTAGACATAGGTCAACCCAATAGCCATCGCCACCGCCGTCGCTGTGTGCCCAGATGGAAAACTCCGGATCGACTCGTTGAACCACGACTCGCTCAGAGGAGTACCCCATGCGTCCCAGCTCGAAGCAAAGGGAATATCCGGATCGCGGTCAGGATTGAGCCAGCTCCAATTCTCCGAGTCATAGGTGCTAGGACGCCTCCGAGGAATCACATACTTGGCCAGGTTCGCAAGGATCCCGCAAGTCAGAACAAACAGGGAAGCTTCCCACAGCTTGCCTCGATTCCGTTGGTCAATCCACAGCAGCGTGCTGAGAATCATCACGCAACCAAGGGTATGCGCAAAGATCTCCATCAATTGCACGAAACGCCTTAAGTCCCCCGGGATGTGCTTGAGTCGCACCCATTGCGAAATTTCCAGATCCCACGGAAGCGCGATCATCGCTGCAAGCAGAGCGACGGCGGCGACCAAGGTCGAGCCGATCAAGGTCCGTCGTTTGGAATTGCCTAAATGAAATAGCACGCGTTGAGTCCACCTGTGGATTTAGGCGTCGAGTCGGCCGATCTCGCCGAACCGATCCTTGAGCGATTCGTAAAGCTTGCGATAGACCGGAAAACCTGCATCGTAACGCTTTTGAGCGGCTTTCCCAGGAGCAAGCTTCTCGACGACTCGGATCGTCGCCTTGCAAGCTTCTTCGATGTTCTTATAGGCCCCATCGCCGACGGCAGCCAGCAATGCCACACCATAACCAGGACCTTGTTCCGCATTGATCGTGCAAACTTTTTGACCGAAACTGTCGGCCAAAATCTGTTTCCACAGATCGCTCTTGGCCCCCCCACCGCTGAGCCGAATCTCTTTGATCGGAATCTCCAGCTGGCCGATGATATCGAGGCTTTCTCGAAGCGAGTAGGCGACCCCCTCCATCACCGAACGCGCCAAATGCCCGCGCGTGTGCTTGTTGGTCATCCCGATGAAACAAGCTCTCGCGAGTGGATCGGCATGGGGAGTCCGCTCTCCGGCCAAGTAGGGCAGGAAAAACAGGCCTTCGGATCCAGGGCCTACCGCCGAGGCTTCCTGGGTCAGTATCTCGTAAGGATCGATTCCCTTTTTGGCAACAAGGTCCTTGCAAATGTTCTGAACAAACCATTGGAGCGAACCGGCAGCCGATAACGTCACTCCCATCATGTGCCATTTGCCATGGACCGCATGGCAGAACGTATGGAGTCTGCCCAGTCGGTCATACTGCGGTGTATCGCTATGGCAAAATACCACGCCAGAGGTCCCGAGGCTCGCCGTGAGAACCCCTTGCTTGACGATCCCGTTGCCAACAGCGCCAGCGGCACAATCACCAGCGCCGGCGACGACCTTGCAAGCCGTACTGAGACCGAGCTCCTTGGCCACATCCGCTTTGAGTGTCCCGGTGACTTGCTCCGATTCATAGACGCGTGCAAGGATCGATGGGTCGATATCGAGCTTGGTCAAAAGCTCCTGGGACCATTGGCGTTTAACGACGTCCAAAAGCAGCATGCCGCTCGCATCGCTCGCGTCGGTAGCCAGTTCACCGGTCAAGCGTCTGCGAATTTCATCCTTGGGCAAAAGCAAGTAACGCAGAGCGTCGTAGTGCTTCGGTTCATGGTTCCGAAGCCAGAGGAGTTTCGGGGCCGTGAATCCTGTCAGGGCAGGGTTGGCAACCATCGAAATGAGCTTGTCTTGTCCCCCGGCCCGCTTGGTGATTTCCTCACATTCGGCTACCGTGCGCTGATCGTTCCATAGCAAAGCAGGGCGGATGACATTCCCCTTGGCATTCAAAAAAACCGAACCATGCATCTGCCCCGAAAGCCCAATTGCCCGTACCTCGGACCCTTTGACCTTGGCTTTCTTGAGCACCCCTTTGATCGTTAGCTTGGTCGCAGTCCACCAATCCTCTGGGTTTTGCTCTGTCCAAAGAGGTTTTGGGGTCGAAAGCAGATAACTGGCCGTCGACTCGGCCAATACCTTGCCCGACTGGTCAATTAGCAAGCTTTTCGTGCCGGAAGTGCCGATATCGATCCCAAGATAATAAGCCATAATGAATGCGTTGATAGAATGGAATGGTCTAGGAAAAACCCCACGGATCGTCCAAGATTTCTATACTAGCCGATTTGCCGAATCCTTGGAGATGTGCCACATGGAATCCCAAAAAATCCGTCCCCCTAATCCCAGGGTATCAAGGATCCAGCGAAGGGCTTGGCTCCAAGGTTCTATCGCGCTCGGATGCACCTTTTTGACCTCCTTGGCCGGCTGCCCTGCAACCTCCCTCAATCGTCCCAAAAGCGATGCCGCCGCCAAGGTGGGACGAGGAGATCTGCCCGCGCTGAAAATCGGGCTCATCGATTGCGACGAACTCTCCGAAGTACTCCATAGCCGTTGGCAAGAGTACTCTGACCAACCGATCGAACTGGTCCCCTTGGATCGGATTCAGGTCAGCACCCAAACCACACCGCCGTTGGATGTGATCCTCTATCCGGCGAATTTTCTCGGTACGCTCGCCGAAAAGGAATGGGTCGCTCCCCTGCCCTCGCTGCTCCTGGAGAGACTTGGCAGCGAAAAACAAAACTCTGGAAAACAAAACGGCGGAAAGAAATCCCCAAAGTCGATAAGCTCCGACTTCGACGAGTCGACTCAAGGCATTGAGAGTTGGTCGAGCCGATGGAGGTCGATTGCCCATTACAACGGCAAATGGATGGGATTGCCCTTGGGTGCCCCATGTTGGGTTGCAGCCGCAAGGGGGCTAGATATCGATCCGCTGAAGCGATTGCATCAAGCGATCGTTAGCAACCAGAACACCCCTGAACTCGCTAGCGATAGCTTCGAGGCGTTCCTTTCCAAATCCGAATTGACCCTCCAGGATAGCTTGTCAGCCCGGCAGTCGTTGCTTGCAGAGAAACTCAGTGACCGCCCATCGATCGACCGACGTGCATTGGTCGAGCGATTCCTTTGGATCATGACCACCAGCGAGTCGCGTTACCGTGGACTGATCGACCCTTACAAAGTCACGGCTCGATTGGGACTCCCAGAGTTTGCTCGCAGCGCTAGGTTTCTTCACCGTCTTGCCTTGATCGAGCCGTCGACCATCCTGGCCTCCCCCGTCGATGCTTGGGAGAATGTCGCCGAGGGCCAAGCTGTCTTCGGGATCGGATGGCCTCGCACCGACGGATTTCAGAGGGCCAATCTTGCTTCGGACTCGAAGCCCTTGCAATTGGCCCCTTTCCTCTACAACGGAGCCCAGGGGCTCCTGGCCTCGCTCGGTAGAAAGACTCGGCAATCGTCGATGTCCATCGAATTCATGCACTGGCTGCATCGAGAGGACAATCGCGTGGCGATGCAATCGAAGTCGCCTCGCATCGAAGTCATGGAAATCGAAAACGATACCAACCGCGTCCGTGAAGACTATCGAGATTACCAAACTCTCCAGCGGCTCGAAGCAGCCAATTCGACCCTCGATATGACCCCTCGTTTCGTCGATTCCGATCCATTCATCGATTCGCTCGCAGAGGCTCTCTTGGACATCCTCGCCAATCCCCAATCTGCATCCGCACGGTTCGATCAGTGCAAGCTCCAATGGGACCAATCGATCGATGCGATCGGTGCGGAGTCGCTCCGGGGGAGTCTCGAACGAGCCACAGGCCTTTCCAAATAGAGCCATCAAGAGGCAATCGGATCATGGAACCTAGAGGTTTTCAAAAGTACCTCCGTTACCTTCAACACCTCGCGGCTGCACCCCTGCGGGCGACCGCAGAGTTGCTAGGGCTTTTCTCGCTTGGGAATCACGCCACGCGACAAGCAGTACACTTCGAAAAACGACGCAAACGAAGCCTTATGCTCTTCGCTGGGCTTCCGGCTGTGTGCTGCTCACTGGCCGCGATTGGACTGGCAACTTGGGGTGCGACCAACCGTACGAAACTCAATACCAGATACTCCGATAAACTGACCGAGGCCATGGCAGAGCCCGATGCAATACGCGCACAACGCTTGGGCCATCGGGTCTTTCAACGCGGCCTGCGTAACTTGCCCAGCCCCGCGATGGACTACTGCAATTTTCTTGCAATACAAAAAGACCTGCTACGAGCCAATAGCATCCTCGAAAAGCTCGCCCCGGACGACGCGCCAGGCTATCCGGCCGCGCACTTGCAACGAGCCATCGGCTACTCGAACCTACTTAGCCAAGGTGCCAACGATCGCTATCTACCGACCCTCGCTTGGCATTTGAAACAAGCCGGAGATCCATCCACCGAAGGCCACTGGCTTGCCTGGGCAAACTACTGGAGGCTCACTGGCCAAATCGATCGCTCGGTGCAGTCTCTGGAATCGGTGGCCAATATCAATCCGATCCACTGGTTCTCCGTGGCCGATCTGTACCTCCTCGATGGCAAACCGGATCTTGCGCGACGATCGCTGCTGATGGCCTCGAACGCTTACCGTTTGCGATTGGGAAACAACCCCTTATCGACTCAAGACCGACTGCAATTGGTGATGGCTCAAGCTAGATCCGGAGAGTACCCACAAGCATCCGCGACCCTCCAAGCCGGCTTGGAACTGAACCCTCAAAGCGACGAATTGCTTCGAGCAAAAACGCAATTGGATACCCTCGGGCTAGAACAAGCGTTCCAAGAAGCTGCCGAGCTTCCAAAAAAACTCTCCCTGCTGCGAGAAATCGTCGCAAAATCCCAGGACCGCTCGAAGGTCTACCAGCGGGCCATAGACCTGTATCGCATCGCAGCCAACGAGCAACAGAAGTCCTCGATCTTTGAGATGCTCAACGAGAGCTTGAAGCTCTACGGACCGACTCCCTCGCTGCTGTTTGCTCAAAGCATGATTCTCATCGATGAAGGAAAGCCCTCGGAAGCCAAGCAGAAACTACACGAGGCAATCAAAGCCTTCCCAGACCATGGTCCGTCGCTAAACAATCTAGCTTGGCTACTGGCAAACGAGGAGCCTCGTGACCTCGACCAAGCCAAAGAGCTTGCGCAGCGGGCCGTGGCCTCCGATCCGCAAATGGGCAACTTCCACGATACGCTAGGAACGATCTTCTTAGAGCTCAAGGATTGGCGGTCTGCAATCCAAGAGCTCGAGTTGGCCCTGGCGCAAACCCCCGTTAATGCTAGGTCCAAGATCCATGCCAAGTTAGCCATAAGCTACGAGGCGATCGGTGAGACATCGCTTGCGGCAATGCACAAGGACGCAGGCAGCGCCAAGTAATCTTGGCACTGCGATTCTTGGTTCACCATTCTTGATTGGCGATCTACTAGAGCTTGCCTTCGATCGCCAATTGGTGGAAGAAGTGCTGGACGCTCCCCTGGTTCTTGAGCAGCCAGTCGATCGATGGCTCGCAGTTCATCGCCTTGGCAATCGCCTTGGTGGTCGCTTCTCGGTTGGTTTGAAAGAGCACCTCAGGATCGTACTTGGCAGTGACGATCGACGGATCGAGCCAGACCGAGACGATGATTCCCAAATCGTTGGCCTTGGCCTTGGGGATGTACCCTTCGCGAACCGCGTCGAGCACGCCGTTGGCGATGGCGGCTTGGACAGTTCCCATGAGGATATTGGTGTATTTCTCGTTGTTGACGGTAACCTTGCTGACCATCACTGTGACGGGTCGAACCTGAACGTCGCAGTTGAGGATCGCGTAGATTTTTGAGTGGCCTTTGGTCTGATTGCCAATCATGTTGGCGATGGAATAACCGACCGGTCCATCGAGTTCACCGATGACCACTTCGGGTTCAGCGGCTGACCAAGCTTCGGTCGATTCGACCAGGGCCTCGCCCGTTCTCATCACGATGCGACCTTTGCTCGATACGCTAGATTTTTTGGTAGCCGATTTCTTTTTCTTTGCCATGATGTGTGCCTTGGGATGATGTGAAGCGAAAAAAATCAAGGTGTGTTTAGGTTAGTGGGAATGCTCGAGATGCTCGTGGGGCAATCCATCCACGGGTCGTAGTCCGATGTGATCCATCAGAATGTGACATCGGTTTTTGATCCATTGGGGAGCGTAGGAGCCAAAGATCATCCCGAGGATGGCGAAACTCAAGGCGACCAACTGCGGCGGATAGGTTTCATGCAAACCGGCGATTCCAGGGATCGGGATCCTGTCGGAAAAAGTCACAAACGCCCATGAACTTACCCCGAGCACGATCGAAAAGATCGCTCCTTGGGTCGTCGCACGCTTCCAATAAAGCCCTGCGGACAACGGAACAAAGGCACCGGCAAGGGTGATTTGATAAGCGTTGGAAACCAGATCGTAGATCGGAGTGCCCAGGGTCAAGATCGCATAGGTCAGGACAAAGCAAGTAAAGATCAGAATCGTGATGCGCATGGCAAGCAAAAGCTCTTTGTCACGCATATTGGGTTTGATATGCCTTAGGATGTTTTCGACAAAACTCGTCGAAGGAGCCAGTAAAGTGGCTGAGGAACAGGACTTGATCGCCGAGACCAACGCCCCAAAAAAGAGTATCTGAGCAAACAACGGCATGTGATCGAGAATCATCGTGGGGAGGACTTTTTGTGGATCGTTTTCGAGCAACTCCTTCGAGTGCTCGGGCATTTTGATCAGAGCCGCAACGACGATGAACATCGGAACGAACGCGAAAACCAAGTAGCATAGTCCCCCGATGATCGCTCCGTATTTCGCCGACCGCTCATCCTTGGCCGACATGACCCGTTGAAAGACATCCTGCTGAGGGATCGAGCCGAGCATCATCGTGATGGCTGCTGCGAGGAAAAAAGCCCACTCTTTGACCGTCGGTGGCGGCAAGATATTGAACCAATCGCGCTGGCCCGCATACTCGAAAACCTTTGAAGCCCCCCCGACCAACCCGGCCGAGTACCAAGCGATGTAGGAGAGCCCCAAAACCAGAACGATCATTTGAATAAAGTCGGTCCAAGCCACCGCGAGCATCCCACCCATCATCACGTAGATAAGGACCAGTACCGTGCCGATGATCATGCCCGTCGAATGGGCGATCGCCCCCCCTGAGAGGATGGTAAACACCAGCCCTAACGCCGTGACTTGGGCTGCCACCCAACCGAGATAGCTCAGGATAATCATCCCCGAACAAAGGATTTCGACCGGAACTCCGTAGCGTTTCCGAAAGAAATCGCCGATGGTCAGAAGTTTCATCCGATACAAACGCATCGCAAAAAACAACCCGACGAACACCAAACACATCGAAGCCCCAAACGGGTCTTCGATGACGGACTTTAGCCCCCCTTCGACAAACTTCGCAGGGATACCCATGACCGTCTCGGCGCCGAACCAAGTTGCGAAGCTTGTCGTGATGACCATGTACAGAGGCAGCGTGTGACCGGCGACGGCAAAATCGGCGGTGCTCTTAACCTTGGTACCAGCCCAAGCTCCAATGGCCAGCGTGCCCAATAGATAGATGAATACGAAGATCAATAGTTCGATGTTCATGCCGCATCTGCCTTTGATATTAAGCCTTTGGTATGGAGCTAACGAATGGTACTAAGCCGTCGACGGAGCAACGGAGCATAAGGACTCGGCAGGCGACTTACTTCGAGAGTATGAACGGGACGGTGACGATCGCTGCGTCTTTATCTCGGCAATCGATTTCTAAAAACTCAGGGAACTGAGAATCGCTTCCAAGAATCAAAATGGCCACACCGCTGGATTCCTCCAATTGGATCAGCTCGCGACGTTTCCGGTTGTTCAGGTACGCAGCGACGTTCTCATTGACTCGAACGTTGATGCGTGCGACCCCTGGATGCTGGCTTGCCAACATCAAGATTCGGGTGACCTCGATCGCCATGCTTTCGGCGGTTTTGACCAATCCTCGACCTTGGCAACAAGGACAATCCTCGTAGACGCTCCGTTTGAAACTTGGTCGAATCCGTTGCCGCGTCATTTCGATCAAACCGAATGGACTGGTTCTGAGGATTTTGGTTCGGGCCCGATCGCGCTTCATCGCGTCGCTGAGGGACTTTTCCACTTTGCGACGATGCGACTCTTTCCGCATATCGATAAAGTCGTTGACGATCACGCCTCCCAAATCGCGTAGACGCAATTGTCTGGCTATCTCTTTGCTAGCTGCCAGGTTCAAGTGAAACGCGTTTTCCTCAGCGTTCTCGTCACCGCCGCGAAAATTACCGCTGTTGACGTCGATAGCGACCAACGCCTCGGTCGGGTCGATGACTATCGAACCTCCCCCCTTGAGCGGCACGACCCGCTGGTGGATTCGAGCGATCTCCTGCTCGAGTTTGAAGCGGTGAAAGAGCGGTTCTCGACTGTCGTACAACTCGATCCGATCGGCGTACTTGGGCATGACCAGTTCCATGAACTCTTTGGCGCGTTGGAAGGCATCTGGCGAATCGATCAGAATCGAATCGATGTCTTCGGTAAACGTATCGCGGATGGTCCGAATCATGATGTCGGACTCTTCGTAGACATCGCAAGGCCCTGGTTGATTCTTGATCCGCTTGGCGAGCACTTTCCAGAGCCGCAGCAAATAAGCCACATCGCGGTAGAGTTCCTTGCGGTTGCGTTCTTGCGCCGCGGTCCTGACGATGAACCCAACCCCCTTGGGTATGTTGATCTCATGCATCGTGGACTTGAGTTTTTTTCGCTCGACTTCGTCTTCGATCTTGCGGCTGATCCCTACGCGGCCGAGCGAGGGCATCAGGACAAGGTATCGGCCGGGGATACTGACGTAGGTCGAGAGGGTTGGGCCTTTGGTGCCGATCCCCTCTTTGATGACCTGAACGATGACTTCGTCACCGCGTTTGAAAATTTCTTGGATGGGTGGCTTAAACCTCGGCCTACCGCTTCGAAGTTTCCCACCGCGTGGATTCGGCCCACGCGAGCTTTGAGATGGTTCTTCGTCACCGCCCCCTTCTTCGTCATCGATCCCAAAGTTCTTGCCGCTTAGAATATCCGCAGGATCGTAACCGGCTTGGCGAAAGTACTCCGGTTCGATGTCGCTGATGTGGAGGAATCCGTTGCGCCCGACGCCGAAATCGACGAAGGCAGCTTGGATACTCGGTTCGATATTGACGATTTTGCCCTTATAGATGTTTCCAACCCAGTTGTTCTGGCTGGTTCGTTCGGTGTAGAGCTCTTCGAGAATTCCGTCTTCCAAAAGCGCGATTCGGCACTCCTCGGCTTGCGAGACGTTGATCAACATTTCCTTCTTCATCGAGAATATTTTCCTTGTTTCATTTAAATTGTTTCCTTGGGATTCGTCATGCTTGGAGCACGATTTCGGGCACGAGCCCTGCAAGTTGGTTCATCAAGAAGGCTTCGACTTCGCGCGCAGTACCGAGTCTGAGCGCACGCCAAGCCATGGCTTCACATTGCCCGAGCGTTACGGATCGTATTGCCTTCTTGATCACCGGGATCGTCGACGGAGCCAAGCTCAGAGAACGGATTCCCATTCCAACCAAAAGTAAGGCGTGAGCGGGATTGTTACTCATCTCTCCGCATACGCTCGTCGATTTGCCATGTTCGGATGTGATCTCTTGAGTTCGTTTGATCAATCTTAGCACAGCCGGATCGCACGCTTGGTACAGGTCGGCGACCGAGTCATTGCTCCGGTCGACGGCAAGCGTGTATTGCGTCAAGTCATTGGTCCCGATACTTACAAAGTCGATTTCTTCGATAAATCGGTCCAACATTAAAACAGCCGCTGGCACCTCGACCATCATGCCAACCTGGAGCGTCGAAGGGATTCGTATTCCTTCGCAAGTCAAATCGTCTGCGACACTGCGCAAAAGAAATTTCGCGCTTCGGAATTCATCCAACGTCGTGACCATCGGAAACATGATACGACAGTTCCCTGCACTTGCCGCCCTGAGGATGGCTCGTACCTGAACTCGAAACAGCGCTGGATTTCGCAAACTCAATCGTATGGACCTAAGTCCTAAGAACGGATTGTTCTCGGGTTCCACCGGCCGTGTCATCCCCATCTTATCGGCACCTAGGTCCAGGGTGCGTATGACGACCGGGCGGCCCTGCATATCCCGCAAAACTTGCTGATATGCCAAAAAATGCTCCTCCTCCGTGGGCTCCTTATCATGCCCAAGGTAGAGAAATTCAGTGCGGTATAATCCAACCCCATCGGCTCCGCGAGCCAAACATGCTTGGGTTTCGTTTGGAAATTCGACGTTGGCCATCAACTCGACATGCACGCCGTCAGATGTCACGGCGGGCAAGTCTCTGAGTTCCGAAAGTTCCGAGACGATCGATTCGCGTGCGATGCGTCGCTTCAGGTACCGTTCGCGCGTCGGAGCATCAGGAGATACAAAAATCCGACCTACATGCCCATCGATGATCACCTCGTCACCAGATCGGATGTTGTGGAGAAAATTCCCCACTCCAACAACCGCCGGGATCTCCATCCCACGCGCGACAATCGCAGTATGGCCGCCAGGACCGCCTGCCTCGGTGCAAAGGGCTAACACTTTTTCCGTGTCGAAAGACGCAGTTTCGCCAGGAGTCAAATCATGGCTTACGACAATCGAACCCAGAGGAATCTCATTAAAGGTCTGCGTGGGCTTGCCCGTAAGGGCCTCAAGGAGCGTCCGCTCGACATCCCGTACATCGGCAGCGCGTTCAGCTAAAAACGAGGAACTGGCCTTGCGGAACGCCGCTGCATACTTCGCAAAAACTTCGCTCACGGCATACTCGGCCGCATAGAGATTGTCGCGGATCAAGTGCTCCATCTCGGAGCGAACATGAGGATCAAGCAGCAGTTGCTGCTGCGCAGAGAAAATACCCCCAAGATCGGCTCCCCAGCTCTCGGTCGTCTCCTTGCCACGCGCTCCGAGCACCTGATGCGCCTTGGATACCGCTTCGACCAACCGTTGCCATTCACGCTGAGCTTCGGGCCTGGAAACCAAACATCGGGCGATGCTGTAGCCCTCTCGGTCAAAAACAATCGCTTTGCCGATGGCTACGCCAGGGGATACTGCAATGCCTTGTAATTCCAGCATGCGCGGTTTACGGGTCGTCAAATTGTGAATCAAACAAACGCGCAATGGCCTCAACAGCCATCGATGCGTCGGGGCCTTGGGCTCGCAAGGTCAACTCAGTGCCCTGCGGTGCTCCTAATGTCAGTAAGCCGATCATCGAGCGACAGTCGGCAATCTGGCCAGCTCTTTCCAGTTCGATCTGGCACTGGTAATGCGTTGCCGTACGGACCAGCTTGTCTGCCGGCCGCATGTGCAAACCCTCCGGATTTTGAACTGTAACCACTCGGGTGATCATCAAATCTCTCTAAGAAAACCCCTAGTTGCTCGCTTGGCTGCTGTCGGCTTCTTCCAACAACTCCAAGATCTCTTCGACCGTTTTCGACTGGCTCAAGACCCGGCAGAACTGCTCGTCTCGAAGCTGCCGCGAAATGTTTTCCAACGCTCTTAGATGATCTCCAGGTCGATCCGGCGGAGAGACCAACAAAAAAAACAAACTCGCTTTTTGGCCGTCAAGGGACTCGAAATCCAAGCCCTGCGCACTGACTCCCACCGTCCCGACGAGCTTCTTGACACTCGGATGCTTCGTGTGCGGTACAGCGACCCCACGACCGATTCCGGTACTGCCCAACTCCTCGCGACGCATAATCGCCTTGATGATGTCGTCTTTGTCCTTAGCCAAAATCTCCTGAGCCTCGACCAACGACTGCACAAGCTCTGCAATCACCTCTTCCTTGGTCGTTGCGGCAAGGTCCGACTTGACCGCTTTAGGAGCCACAAATACGGAAAACTTCATAGATTGCTGATGCCTTTGTCGGAAACGTTCTTCAACCCACGTACTTCTTGACGGTGTCTTCAAATCACCGCTTTTTTAAGTACTGGGCCATCGAGGGACAAACCAGAACCCAAGCAAGCAGGGATCTCAAGTATGGTGCGCGTTGGGACCACCCTTGTGGTCCGTGACACGCTCCTTGTGCTTGCGAATCTGCTGCTCGACTTTGTCCAGAGTCAAATCTAAAGCCGCAACGACCGAGGTCGACTCCGTAGCGGCTACAAATTCCGGCGAATGCTCAGCCGAAACGTTGATTTCAACGCTCGGACGGTCGAGCTTCTCTAAATCAACGGTAACCTCAATGGCGTTGATACGGTCGAAAAAACGCCGGAGCTTCTCGACCTTCGATGCGATTATCTGCTGGTCTTCGCCCTGGAGATGCCCATGACGCGTCGATATGTTGACTTGCACTGTAGTACTCCTGGAACGAGGTTCCCCAGAGTGAATTTCCCAAGATGAGAAGCGCCGATTCGGAGTTCCCCAAATGGTGAATCTCGTCGGAGCCCGTGTGAATGACGCTGCGAATTATACCCTGAACCGCGACAGTCAGAAATCCCAATCCCAGCGACAGACCCCAGATTCACCAATTCGACTCCAGTCCACGTCGGGTTGCTAACTATCCCGAAAAACCAAAATAGAAGCCCCCTTACCGAATTAATCCGAGAAAATCGAATTTCCGTAGCAAACATGAAAAACCTTAAAGACTATCTCGGGTTTGAGACTTTGTAGCGCCTTCTGGTCTATACTTGACTAGCCAATAGTCGATCTGTCCGAATGATCACGTCCTCAATGATCCGATAATCCAATAACGTGTCAGTGTCCCTCAGGATCCATGCAATGAGCTTTTCTTATCGAAACCTAGTCATACCCCTAGCTCTTGGACTCCTTGGAAACTTATCGTTCGATCGGCTAGCCCTCGCACAACCCCCAGGAATGTCCTTCGGCAGCGGTGGACCTCCCATGACCATGATGGGTGGTGGATCCGAACGCGGAGGTGATCGCGGAGGTGACCGAGGACGCGGGGGATTCGGCGGCGGAGGATTCGGCGGCGGGGGATTCGGCGGCGGGGGATTCGGCGGCGGAGGATTCGACCCGTCGAGCTTCATATCCCGCATGGATACCAACGGCAACGGCTCGATCGACCCAGAGGAGGCCCAAGGCCCAGCGCGGTTCATGCTCGATCGGATGGCCAGAAACAACCCAAAAATCGACCTCACCAAACCCATTCCTATCTCGGTCATCACCGAGTCGTTCCAACAAATGCGAAGCGGTGGCGGTTCCTTCGGTGGTGGTTCCTTCGGTGGTGATCCCTCCGACGAAACCGTAGCGGGTTCGTCGAGCAGCTCTCTGGTACCTGGGTTCGGTGTCAAACTCGATCGTACCCCGGTTCCAGGCTTCGGCGCATCAGGCAAAAACCCACCAACGAAAGTCGAAGACCAAGACCTTCGCGACGCCGACGAACGCATGAGGCGCTACGACCGAAACAATGACGGCGGGATCGACGAAACGGAATACCGCGAAACCCGATGGACCGAACAAATGTCCCAATGGGATTCGAACAAGGATGGAAAACTCACGCGAGAAGAAGTCGCCGTTCGCTACGCTCGACGTCGTCTCCTAAGCGGCAACCAAGCCGCACCGGAACAGTCTCGCAACGGCTGGGAGGCTCGCAACCGCGGTGATGGACGGGGCGACCCCCAAGCCGCTGCCGCCCAAGCCGGACGTACTGAAGGGGACCAAAAAGTTGCCCACCCTTTCGAAAAACGTGCTAGCTTCCGAACCTCCGATAGCTCCGGAAATGCCCCCCGACCCTCCGGTATGCCCGAGTGGTTCGACCGCGGCGATACCAACCTGGACAATCAGGTCTCCATGGGCGAGTTCGCTCGCAAATGGGACGCATCGACCCTCGAAGACTTCTACAAGTTCGATGCCAATCAGGACGGATTTATCACCGTTCAGGAATGCCTGGCCGCCGTCAAAAAAGGTTACCTCAAAGGCTCCGGAAGCTCCTCGCCTAGCTCCAACAGCGTCGCAAACTCCGATAGCTCGGCAAGCCCAGGTGCCTCAAGCTCCAATCCAACGACCGGAACTCCAGTCCCCAACGCCACAAGCTCCGGATCGGCCGTTCCGATGAGCGCACCTATCGATGATCGTATGCGAGTCTTCGCAAAACGAAGCATTGATCGCGCTGACAAAGACAAGAACGGATTTCTCACTCCCGACGAATTCAAATCCACCCGAAGCTCTTTTGGAGATGTCGACAAGGATAAAAACGGTCAAATCGACCTGGATGAATACGTCAAGTTCAGCAACTCTCGCTAAACCCTCCACCCGCTCGATCCAATCCATCTCTATGTATCCCCCGTTTATGATCCCTCCGTCTATTTTTCGCTTGGTGATCCTTGCGAAACTCCAAACGCTGGCCGGTTCGACGATCTGCTCGATCCTAATGATCCTCTCCTGCCAGACCCTGGCACAAGGAACGCTCGATCCGGCCCCCTCGACACCCGCTCCCGAAATATGGGTCGGTTGGCTCGAAACGAAATCGCAAAACCTGCGATTGATCGTATCTCTCTCCTCGACCGACCAAGGCTCCCCCTCAGGTACCATCGCCAGCCCAGATCAGTCCGAAACCCCAGTACCGATCTCAAACGCTTCGATCGATGCCCAACGGCAACTGAGCTTCCAAGTCGCCCCAGAGGGGATCGGCTCGGCTGCCTATGCCTTCGAAGGCGCTTTCGAGGGTGACACGCTTTCGGGTATCCTCGAGCAATCCGGTTCTAAGCTCCCAATTCAATTTTCAAAAACCAATACGCTCCGAGTCGAAGACAGCGAGCGACTCGGGGCCGACTCGGTTTGGTCTGGAGCTCTGGAGGCAGGGTCTCGAAAAGTACCCCTGCGATTCCGCTTCTACAACGCGGCTCCTTACGCCTCAGCATCCAAACCACGCCTCCTTTTTGACTCCATCCTCGAAAAAGCAAACGGCTTTCCCACGACGGTCTCGATCAACGAAAAAGGTCTCTATGAGTTTGCCATACCCGCGATCCCAGGCAATGCGAAATACATCGCCGAACTTTCAGACGATCAGAAAACGCTCAAGGGCAAGTTCCAACAAGGATTCCTGCCGATCCAACTCAACATGCAACGGATCGATGCAACAGATACCAACCTGTCTTCCTCAGACGCAAAGCAAAAAAGCCCAACCCAAGACAATTTGGTGGCGTTCCTTTTGTCGCTTTCGAGCTCCGATAAATCCCTGCCCTCCACAGAGCCCAAGCCAATAGAGCCTAGGCCATCGGAGCCCAAGCCATCAGTCAACGAGTCGGAGAAAACCAAGACTCCTTTGGCCATGGATAAAAAACCACTCGCTCATGGCGACCACTCACCCGACAACTCACCCAACGGCGTGCAGGAAGAATCCTTCGTAGTCGAACGCGTCGATAGCCGAAAACCACTCCTGAACGAACTCGGAAAACGAGCCGACAACCGCTTCGATCTCGCAGGCACCATCACCTTCCCCAAAGCCTACGATCCCTCGGCACTCTACCCAGCCGTCATCCTGATCACCGGCAGCGGCCAGCAAGATCGCGATGAAACCATCGGAAAACACAAGCCCTTCAAAGAGATCGCAAACCACTTGGCCTCCCAAGGCATGGTGGTGCTCCGCTACGACGATCGAGGGGTCGGACAGAGCACCGGCGATTTTGCCCAAGCTACCAGCCTGGACTTTGCCGAAGACGCACTGGCCGTCTGGCAATTCGCAAGACAGATCGAAGGCGTCGACCGCACCCGCGTCGGACTGCTCGGACACAGCGAAGGTGGAATCATCGGCCCGACGCTCGCGGCTTGGCAACGCGAAGTCGCCTTCTTGATCCTCATCGCGCCTCCGATCCTCCCAGGATCCGAAATTCTCAGCAGCCAAATCGATCGCATCGCGGAACTCCAAGGTGTCAGCCAGGACGATCGGACCGTTGCCAACTCGCTCCAACGAGAACTTCAACAAATCGCCTTGAGGTACCCAGCCAATGACGATTCTGCATTGAGCGACGTTCGAAAAGCCATCGTCGAACGATGGGAATCCTTAGGCCAACTCTCGCAGGCCGTTTCGGGGACCGATGAAACGACCCGAAAGAAACAACTCATCGAAGCGATCTCTACCCAGTTCAAAGGCCTTCAATCGCCCTGGATGCGCCACTTCTTGGCCTACGACCCGGCTGCAAACTGGGTCCTTTTCGATTGCCCCGTCTTGGCCATCTGGGCCGAAAAAGACACCCAAGTCCTCTTCGAAGCCAATCGGACCAAACTCCAAGACATCATCACCCACAACACGAACCTACAAGCCGATTTGGTCGTCCTGCCAGGCCTGAACCATCTGCTCCAAAAAGCAGATACCGGTTTGCCCGACGAGTACGACCGAATCGATCGGACCATCGAACCGCTGGCATTGGAAGTATTCAGCAACTGGCTCAAGCAACGCGAAATCCTTCCCTAGAAACCGCAAGGCTTCGAGTCCTTGTACTACCCCAGGCATCGCCCACGATAAAAACAAGCTCACGATGAAAACAAGATGGATGGAACACGAGTCGGCCAGCAACAACGATATTCGTGACGAAATCTTCCGGCTCTTAATGGGCATGAAGCCAGGTGAGAGCATCTGTCCTTCGGACGCCGCAAGAGGGTTCGGCTCCAAATGGCGTCAACTCATGTCGCACGTCCGAGAAGTCATGACCGATATGGCACGCGATGGTGCGATCGAAGTCACGCTTCGTGGCGAAGTGATCGATGTCGATGAAGTAGACCTCGAATCGATCAAAGGTCCACTGCGAATCAGCCTTGCCCCAAAGCCCAGCCTGTAATCTCAAACGCCAAGATTACCGACGGGCCTTGCAGACCCGTCCTAAAGTCCTTGGCGTCCTAGACTACTCGACGACCTTCGCATCGATCCACTTCATGAGCCCGCGAAGTCGCTGGCCAACTTGCTCGATCTGATGCTTGCGTTCCAAGCGACGCGAAGCTTTGAAGGCCGGAGCACCGGCCTTGTTCTCCAAAATCCATTCTTTAGCAAACTGACCGGTTTGGATTTCACGAAGGATCTTTTTCATTTCCTTCTTGGTTTCCGGAGTGATGATCCGAGGCCCGCGAGTGTAGTCACCAAACTCGGCGGTGTTGGAAATGCTATAGCGCATGTAATTCAATCCGCCTTGGTACAGCAAATCGACAATGAGCTTGAGTTCGTGCATGCATTCAAAATACGCCATCTCGGGTTGGTAACCGGCTTCGACCAAGGTTTCGAACCCAGCTTTGACCAATTCGCTCACCCCTCCGCACAAGACGACTTGTTCACCGAACAGATCCGTTTCGGTTTCTTCGGCGATGGTCGTTTCGATCACACCCCCTCGGGTCCCACCGATCCCCTTGGCATAGGCCAAGCCGATCTTTTTGGTCGTTTCGCTCGCTCCGGTGCCCAGAGCGATTAAGCATGGGACGCCACCCCCCTTGGTGTACTCGCTGCGAACCAAGTGGCCGGGGCCTTTGGGGGCCACTAGCAGAGCATCGACACCCTTCGGCGGATCGATCTGGCCAAAGTGCAAGTTGAATCCATGCGAGCACATGAGCACATTGCCCGGAGTGAGGTTCGGCTTGATGTGCGTGCGGTACAAATCGCCTTGGACTTCGTCTGGCAACAACACATTAATGATATCGGCCTTGCGACTCGCTTCGTCGATCTCCAGAGGTTGGAAACCATGGCTCACGGCCAGGTCGTAGTTCTTGCTGCCCGGGCGTTGGCCGATGATGACCTTGCAACCGCTATCGCGCAAGTTCTGAGCTTGCGCGTGGCCTTGGGATCCATAGCCCAGAATCGCAATGGTCTTGTCTTTGAGAACCGAGAGATCCGCGTCTTGTTCGTAGTAAATTTTTGCAGTCATGCTTGGTCAACCAGATAGTATAAGAGTTAAGAGGGAGAGGATGGGTTGTCAAAATTCGCAGCAGATCCATCGCTGAAAACGTTGGGATTGCTGCCTCGGACCATCGCGATTCGACCCGTGCGTACCAATTCATTGATACCGTAGGGCCTCATGCGTTCAATGAAGGCTTGGACTTTGTTCTCCCGACCGGAGATTTCGATCATGATTTCTTCGGGGCCCACATCGACGATCCGCGCTCGGAAGATTTCGGCAAGCTCCCGAATTTCACTTCGTTTCGCTCCGTCAGGTGCCGAGACCTTGATGAGCATCAAATCGCGCTCGACGTAGTCGTTCGAACTGATGTCCTGGACCGAAACGACCGTGATGATCTTTTCAAGCTGCTTGCGGACTTGTGCCAAGACGCGATCGTCGCCGCGCACGACAAACGTCATACGCGAAAGACCGGGAATCTCGGTTTCGCCTACCGCAAGCGAATCAATATTGTATCCTCTAGAAGCAAGCATTCCGGAAATGTGCGCAAGAACACCTGGCACATTTTGAACGGTAGCCGATAGCACGTGTCGCATCGGACCAAGACTCATCGATTGGGTTATGAAGATTGTCCACCAGGTCGCGGGATAGCCCGCGTCAGGACGTTTGCTGGACCGGAATCATAGGTCCAATTCGATATTTCCTCAAGGGTTACCCCAAGGGTTAGCGGTAGGCAAACAGATGAAGTCTGAGCGACAAGGCTACGAACTGATCGACTTTGGCGATGGCCGTAAGCTCGAACGATTCGGCGCAATTACCGTCGATCGTCCTGCACGGGGTGCCTGGACCCCCAAGGCGATTCCAGAAGCATGGGAATCAGCAGAACTGATTTATCGAGGGGAACGGATGAATGCCAGCGACGGTAGCTGGCAGGTCAGTTCGGAATCGGGCCGGAATCTTGCCGAGCTGATGGCCGGATGGGAGTGCAAAGCGCGCGAGTTAACCTTGCAGATTATCCCTCAGAAGACCGGCCAACTCGGCGTGTTCCCCGAGCATTGGAGCCTTTGGGATTGGTATGCTCAAAGCATTCAGGATGGGATAACCCGAGGCCCGGTTCGCGTTTTGCACTTGTTCGCCTACACCGGCTCGAGCAGTCTGTGGATGGCTTCGCATGGGGCGACCGTCACACACCTTGACGCGATGAAGCACGCGGTGGATTGGGCAAGAGTCAACGCAAAACTTTCCGGGCTTGAAGACAAACCAATCCGCTGGATCGTCGAGGATGCCCGCAGATATGTCGCCCGAGAACTCAAGCGAAACAGTCGCTATGAACTCGTCGTACTCGATCCGCCTAGCTATGGACATGGACGCAACGGGGAAGCTTGGGAGATCCACCGCGACCTTGTTCCACTGATGAAGGATTGTTGGCAACTGCTCTCAGAGAATCCAATCGGCGTGGTCTTGACGAGTCACAGCCTGAACATCTCGTCCAAGGAATTGCGGATGGAATTGGAGTTGGCCACGGGGGCAAGCACAGGGATTGAAACGGTCGTTTTTCCGTCTTTTTTAGAGGATTGTTCGGGCCGCCGGTTAGAATGTGGAGAGGGAATTCGGTTTCATCCCATCCAGGAGTCGAAAGTCGATGACAACTAAATGCGAGCCGGGTCTTTCATCGCAAGCTGTTGTGATCTACGACGGACAATGCCGTTTCTGTATCGGCCAGATCGCAAACCTTCGTCGCTTGGATTTGTTTCACCAACTACGATTTGTATCGTTGCATGACCCCTCGGTCGCCCAAGAGTATCCAGACTTGAGCCATGCGCAACTCATGGAGCAGATGTGGCTCGTGGCCCCGTCGGAAAAACGGTTCGCTGGAGCCTATGCATTGAGATACCTTACCCGTTCTCTACCTTTGCTCTGGCCGTTGGCACCAGCGATGCACATCCCGGGCCTGATGCCTCTGTGGAATTGGATGTACCGCTCGATCGCCCAGCGACGCTACAAGATCGCCGGGCGAGACTGCCCCGATGGATCCTGCTCACTGCACGCCCCAGGCCCAAAAAATAGCGATCCGGTCCCGAAAAACTAGCGAACAAGTCCGCACCACAGAAAAGCCAGCAATTCAAAATCGAGCGACGAATTCGTCTTGGTGCGGCTTGCGGGCCTTGCTATGTTAGGAGAGCGTTTTCGAGAAGGGAAGTCGCGGAGGGATACGAAAGGAATCGGATCTATGGCTAATTCGGCACATACCAAACAGTCGGTACATATTCGATGGTTGATCCGTCGAGATCTACAGGCGGTTCTAGAGATCGAAGCGGCAAGCTTTGAATATCCATGGACCGAAGAAGAGTTCATCAACTGTTTGCGGCAACGCGACTGCATCGGCATGGTTGCCGAATATGCCGAGCGCGTCGTAGGCTTCATGATCTACGATCTTCAACCGACGAGTATTCACGTCCTTTCGTTTGCAGTACATCCGGATTTTCGCCGCAAGTCGGTCGGAAGTGCCCTGATGGATAAACTGTCTTCAAAACTGGCTTACCAACGCCGCAGCCGAATCCAATTGGAGGTGCGCGAGACGAACCTTTCGGCCCAACTATTTCTCAAGCAATTGGGGTTCCGTGCGACAGGCGTTTTGCGAAGCTTCTACGAGGATTCAACCGAGGATGCTTTTTTGATGCAATTCCGCTCCGAAGCGTCCGAAAGCGGACGGATTCCGGCCGAGCAAATCCATCGCGACTGAGCAAGCTGAATTCGAACCGATCGTCGACAAAACCATTTCCCCTCGATACTCGCTGCCGATTGCTTACAGAATCGATTGCTTACAGAATCGATTGCTTACAGAATCGATTGCTTACAGAATACAGAGAGTCCATGATCCAGCGAAAAGTCGTTTATCGCGCTCCTCGGTTCGACATAGAACAAGTAGTCGAAAAACTACAGGACGGACAGCAGATCCCGCGCACGATTGTCAGGCATCCCGGAGCAGCCGTGATCTTGCCAGTGCTCGATGATGGTCGTGTGTGCATGATCGAAACGTACCGAGTAGCGATCGATCGCTGGCACTTGGAACTCCCGGCAGGAACGATGGACAAAGGGATCGCGCCGATCGAATTGGCCGCGATAGAATTGCAAGAGGAAACTGGATATCTTGCAGATAACCTGGTTTTGCTTCATACCTTTGCAATGTCGCCGGGCATTCTGGATGAGAAAATGCACTTGTTCTTGGCGACGGGACTGAAGCAAGGCCCTTCGGCCAGAGAACTCGGCGAGCAAATGCACAACGAGCTTTTGACATGGTCACAAATCGACCGACTGCTTCGTGACGGTAAAATCGCGGACGCTAAAACACTAGTAGGTTTACTTTGGTTTCTAAGGTATCGCCAACATGCGTGAGAATCATTTATGAGGGAATTGCTCCAATCGAACAAACTCAAATCCCGCGCCAGACTCAAAGCGACCGCAGCCCATGTGGCGATCGAAGCAGCCCATGCCGGCTCGATCGCGCTGCTTCATCACTTCCGAAAACCTCTGGAAGTCCATAGCAAAGGGGTAGCAAACTACGTCAGCGAAGCCGATCTAGCCTCCGAATCTGCCGTCGTGCAGATCATCCAAGACGCATTTCCTAGTCACGCTATTTTGTCCGAAGAATCGCACAGCGATCGGGCCGATGCAGACCACTCCTGGATCATCGATCCTCTCGATGGGACGAACAACTACATCCACGGCATGCCCCATTTCGCCGTCTCCATCGGTTACTACCAAAAAGGCCAAGGCATCTTGGGGATCGTGACCTCTCCGGCGACCGGCGATTGGTATGTCGCAGGACGCGGCGAGGGTGCTTGGCTCAACGGACAGCAGATCCGCGTTAGCAAGGCAGAAGGTCTCGAACAAGCGATGATCGCTTGCGGTTTTTACTACGACCGCGATCAAATGATGCAATCGACCCTCGATACCATCGGCGATCTTTTCCGATGCCAAATCCACGGCATTCGACGATGCGGTGCAGCCGCTTTGGATTTAGCTTACGTCGCAGCCGGCTGGTTCGACGCCTTTTTCGAATTCCAACTGAGCCCTTGGGACATCGCTGCAGGAGCGGTTTTAATTCAGGAAGCAGGTGGCGATATCAGCGATTGCAAAGGAGAACCCGTCGCACTGAACCGCCCAAGCAGCCTGTGTGCCTCGAACCGCAAACTCCATCCGGCCATGCTAGAAATCATTTCACGGCGAATAACTTAGTACGAGCCTGTCGAAGGACCAACTTACCACAAAATTGGATTCGACATCGAAGATTGCCATCGAAACGGAGTTCGAGGAGCCGTTGCCCAGAAATAATGAGTCAACAGAACATAAGGGAGATAGAGGGGACTTGAACCCCCGGCCTTCGGAGCCACAATCCGACGCTCTAACCAACTGAGCTACTACCTCCATCGTGGTCTTCCAAGTGTAGTAATCCGTCGTTTTTCAGTCAACGGCCCGATACGGATTGTGCCAACGATTGAAAAAAAAGCCTGCAACGTTAGGATTTAGACTCCATGCAGGTCCCCCCACCTCCCCAGAACGAACCCCAATTGGCTTTCACCAATCCACTCGACGGGCGTATCGATCTCGGTGCCGATCGGGGGGAATCCTAGCATCGAATTTCCTGGCCGAACCTTTTATCCTAAGAAAACCTAGGTGTACCCTATGAAGTATTCCCTCCCTGTCGCCCTTCTGGCGTGTTTGGCATCTGCTCCTTTCGCAAACGTCGCAAACGCACAAGAGTGGGCCGATGTGACGATCAAGTTCGTTCTCGATGGTGCCTCCCCAGCCGGTGCAGCGGTCAATGCCAACGCCGATGCTTTCTGTGCCAAACAGCAAATCCCCACCGAACGACTGGTCGTCGACGGCAGCTCGAAAGCAATTGCCAACATGGTCTTCATGATCGATGGCAAGCAAACCAAGCTCTCGGGCGACCAGATCCATCCGTCGCTCAAGGATGCTCCAAGCACCAAACCGGTTCTAGACAACGTCAATTGCCGATTCATCCCGCACATCCTGCCCGTTCGTGTCGGGCAAACCATCGAAGTCAAAAACTCCGATAGCACTAGCCACAACGCCAAGTTCGTTTTCTTCAACAACGATGAGTGGAACCAAGTCATCCCGACCGGTGGTAGCAAGACTCTCCAAATCAAGAAAGCCGAAAGTGGCCCTTCCAAAGTCGAATGCAACATCCATCCTTGGATGGTCGCCTACCACATCGTGACCGATCACCCCTACGTCGGCATCAGCAACGAAAAAGGCGAAATCAAGATCGAGAAACTACCAGCCGGTGTCGAACTGACCTTCAAACTATGGCACGAAGCCCAAAACAAGTTTGACGAAGTGGCCGTCAACGGCAAAGCCGATAGCTGGAAAAAGGGGAATGTGAAGTTCACCCTCAAACCAGGTGCCAATGACCTCGGAACCGTCTCGATCAAGCCAGACAAGTTCAAGCCCTAAGCGACCTTCGATGCAACGCGTCCGATCGCTATCGATACTGGCGTGCCGAGAAAAATTTTTCTTGGCACGTTTTTTTTTGCCATTCCCATGGATCGCAACGTGATTCAATTCGCTTTCTTTACAAGAACTCTGCATATTCCATGTCCACCGAAAAGCCTCAACGCATCGTCATCATCGGAGGCGTGGCTGCCGGAGCCTCGGCAGCCACCAGGGCCCGAAGGATCGATCCAAAGGCAGAAATCACCATCCTAGAAAAAGGCCCAGCAGTTTCCTTTGCCAACTGCGGCTTGCCCTACCATCTAGGAGGCGAGATCGCCGATCGAAACAAGCTCCTGGTCGCTACCCCCGAACTCTTTTGGAATCGATTCGAGATTCGAGTTCGAACCTTCCAAGAAGTCGTAGCGATCGAACGCGAATCGAAGATGCTGACCATCCAAGATACCTCGGATCCAACTCGGACCTTCACCCAATTCGCTTCCACCCAAATCGGTTACGACAAGCTCATCCTTGCCATGGGCGCCGAACCGGTCCTACCCCCCTTTGCAATCGATCGAGGCCCCAACGTTTTTCAACTTTGGACTCTTCCCGACATGGACGGGATTCTAAGGCAGATCCAAGAAACCAAAGTCCGACGAGCGCTGGTCGTCGGTGCAGGTTTCGTGGGGATCGAGGTCGTCGAACAACTCCATCGAATCGGCATCCAAGTCGACTTGGTCGAGCGATCGCCAACGGTCCTGAATCGACTCGACCCAATTTTTGGCAATATGGCATGCAATATCCTGCGCAAAGAAAATATACATCCCATCCAAGGCCAAAGCGTACTGGAGCTCAAACGCCATGACCGTCGCGTGCACACCGCGGTCCTTAGCGATGGAACGAACCTACCGACCGATTTGGTGATTCTCGGCGTTGGGGTCCGCCCTCGCACCCAACTGGCCGCCCGCGCCGGCTTGGAAGTCGGTAACTCCGGTGGATTGGTGGTCAACGAATTCATGCAGACGAGCGATCCTTCGATCTATGCCGCCGGGGATCTGGTCGAGTACACCCATCAAATCACGCATGCCAAAACGCTCAATCCCCTGGCGGGACCCGCCAATCGATCCGGACGCATCGCAGGTGAGCATGCCGCCTGCGGTCACTCGCAGCCGATGGGGGGAGTTCTCGGGACCTCGATCGTTCGCGTCTTTCATTCAACCGTCGGCATGACCGGGTTGAACGAAAAGTACCTCGACTCGCAAAAGATTCCCTACCGCACGGCGATTGTCCAAGCCACCGATCATGCATCGTACTTCCCAGGGGCGACGAACATGCAACTGAAGGTTCTCTACGAGGCCCCAAGTGGCCGTATCCTCGGGGCACAAGCCATCGGTGGAAACGGCGTCGACAAACGGATCGATATCCTGGCCACAGCCATGACGCTCGGTGGGACCGTCTATGACCTGGCAAAAATCGATCTCGCCTACGCGCCACCCTATGGTTCGGCGAAAGATCCGATCCACATGATCGCCTTTACAGCCATCAACGACCTCCATGAGCAACCAAGGTTGCTTCCACCCGACGCCGACCTCAGTGGCTACCAAGTCGTCGATGTCCGGACCCCGAAAGAACAAAGCGAGTTACCCCTCGAAGGTGCCACCGCAATTCCTATCGATGAACTGCCAGGTCGCTGCCAAGAACTCGACCCAGATCAACCGACCGTTGTGGTGTGTCACAGTGGCAAGCGAGCGCATGTGGGGGCCTGTAGGCTCAAAGCCTCCGGGTTCAGCCAGGTCTACAATCTCACCGGAGGAATGTCCGTCCGCTCCCAAATCCCAGCGTCCTAGCTCCCGCCGTCCGATCCGTCCACTTACCATTCGTGCCAAGCACCATTCGCGCCGGGCACCATTCGGTAGTGCCTACGGACAGCGGCCCTGCATGCTCGACTTTCAACTCTCTTGTGTCTACTCTCGGGACGCCTCTGGCGACCCGGGGATTCCCGAGGGAATCATGGCCATGCGCAATCCCACGTAGCGTTCCCGGATCGACGAGCGGCCCTGACCACGGTCCGCCGACCTGAAGCCCAATCGCTCAGCCGGCATGTTCCAACTGCCGCCACGAAGCATGTGATCCAAGCCCCCTTTAGAGTCTTTGTTGCTGCTCTCGTCGTCGCACCACTCCATAACGTTGCCATGCATATCGTGCAGTCCAAGCATATTCCCGTCGTAGGATCCCACCTTCACGGTCCGTTGAAGCGCGTTTGGAAATGCAATGTTGGCTTGGTCGGGCAGCAAAGTATTCGTCGGCTTGGCGAAGTAAAAATCGAACGCACTTTCGCTTTGATCACCTGGGCCGCCACGGCATGCATACTCCCACTCCGCTTCCATCGGTAATCGATAAACCCGGCCAGTGTCTTTCTCCTTTTTGTTCAGTAGTTCGATGAACAACTGGCAATCCTCCCACGATACCTGCTCCACCGGAAACCGCTTCAAATCCTCATCCGAAATGTCCTTCACAGCCTCGGCACCTGCGCCGGTCCTGGAAAAGTGGCTGGGAGTAAGACCCGTGACGGCTTCCCATTCCTCCTGCGTCACCTC
>JAPLNM010000036.1 GCA_026692845.1 Planctomycetota bacterium
AGACGCGTCGATCGTCTGCGAACGGTAATCCATGGGGTTTTCTCAAGGCCTTTCCAAGTTCCAAATTCGGTCCTGTCCATGGGCTTGTAGAGTGCAACTGCCCGCATATAGTGTAACATTCTCAAGCCGGTTTTTAGCCCCTATTTCCAACCCACGGAGCATCGCGATGCGTATTTTTCAAAGGAACTCTCTGGCTGCTACCACCCTATCGATTGCCTTCGGCGCATTCGGATTCCCATCGGCGGGCCTGATCGGCTCTGCCATGGCCCAAGAGGCTGCCGCAAAAGCCGAAACGCTGAGCTTCGCAGGTGGTAAAGTCACCGTCGAGAAACCAGAGAGCTGGAAGACCGTTCCACCGAAGTCCAATATCGTTCAGTATGAATTCCGCGCACCTGCGGAAGGCGATCAGACCGCGCGCGTCACCGTCATGGGTGCGACCGGTGGAATCGATGCGAACATCACCCGATGGATCGGACAATTCGAGGGGCTCAGCAAAGCAGACGCAAAGATCGAAAAGAAAACGGTTCAAAAAACAACGGCTCACATCGTCGAACTCCAAGGCACCTTCAAGGACTCGATGGGCGGGGGACCCTTTGCCCCAGGCCCGGTCAAGAAGATGGAAAACCACGCCATGATCGGCGTGATCCTCGAACTCGACGGGGGCGAATTGGTCTTTGTCAAAATGACCGGCCCAAAGAAAACGATCGACGAACAACGCCCAGGGGTCATGAAAATGATCGAAGGCCTTAAAAACAAATAAGGCTCGTCGAATCTTCGAACCGTTATCCCCCAGGAAGTGGGCCTCAAAGCTTCCTGGGGATGAACCAAGCGGCAATCAAGCCTAGACCGTAGAGCAACGCACAGGTCGCTCCGATCTTTGGATAGCTGTTATCAAACCATGGCAGAAGGCTGCCGGCCACGAAAACGCCTAGGGCCGTTGCAAACCGTCCGACATTGTATGCCAACCCGCATCCGGATGCTCGAACACTCGTCGGAAAAAGTGCCGGTAGATACACCGCAAGCCATCCGAAGAAGAGGGTCGACAAGAGCCCTTGGACAAACACCGTCGGATGAAATCCCGACTGCAATGGACCCGTCGCTAGAAACATGCCAAGGGTCGAGACGATCGAGCCTAAACTGATCCAAAGATAGCTTCGTCTTGGACCCATACGAATCGCGATTTGAGCACCGAGAAAACTTCCAATCGTCGCGCCCAGAGCCCACCAGCCCTGGGTCACTGATTTGTAGCTCGCATCGCTTGAACCGGCCAGTGAATCGGCCCATGGGATCATCCACTTGCTGGCCGACCAAGCCGAAACTAAGGGGATCGCTGAAAGCACCATCGCCAGGACGGTCGTCCTCCAAAGGCTCTCAGAAAACAGAGAGGTCGGTTCTTCCCCTGACCCGCTCAGCAGCCTTGGCGACGCCCTTGAGTCGATTTGTCTGGCAAGCCAAGCCGGGGACTCTGGAAGGACCCACAGTACAAAGAGCCCTAGCAATCCCGGTATGCCGGCGAGGAGGAAAAGCCATCTCCATGAATCCGGGGTGATCGGAGAAAGTCGCGTGAGCTGTGAAATCAACAAGACCCCTGCATTGAGCCCGGCACTCATGACCCCGGCGACCCAGGCCCTCGATGCCGAGGGCCAGCATTCGGCGACCAGTGCCATGCCGTTGGGCCACATCCCACCGACTCCCAAGCCGACAAGGAATCGCAGCAGGAGCATCTGCTCTTGCGTCTTGGCCCAAGCCCCCAGAAACGCGAAGAACGAATAGAACAAGATGCTGATCCCCATGGCCTTGGTTCGCCCGATTCGATCCCCGAGATTACCCAACGCGATCCCGCCGATAGCAGCACCTAACATCAACGAAGCGGTAAACCATGCGAACCATTCGGCTCCAAGCCCTTTGGTGTATCCCTCGGCCAATAAACTTTGGGAAACCGACAAGGAGGCTACAGGCATCAGTCCCAGTTCAATCCCGTCGAAGAGAAGTCCAAGGCTCGCCGAGGCGAGAACCAGCCAACGCATCGGAGCGGACAATTCGAGAACTGGTCTGTTCATCAAGGCCTCCTCAGGCGGATCGCCTCGAAGACCGCGCTGTTGTCGTGTTCGCCTAAGCCAAGCGATTCGGCCAACTCCAGGAGTCTTCGGTGCGCTTGGGTCAACGGCAATGCCAACCCGGATCCTTCGGCGCTTTGAAGCATCAACCGCACGTCTTTGAGGTGCTGCGATAAGCGGGCTTGGGGCGCGTAGTCCCCTGCGACCATCTTGCCTCCCTTGGTATCCATTTGAAGCGAATAAGCGCCGCTACCTCGGAGAACCTCAAGGGCATTTGCAAGATCGATGTCCATCGATTCGGCCAACGCGAGACCTTCGGCCAGCGCCGCCCGGTTTAATCCCAACACCAAATTGGTCACGAGTTTCATCCTCGCCGCAGAGCCCGATGCCCCTACATAAAATCTCTTTGTGCCGAGGATATCCCAAAGGTCGCTGCAGGAGTCAAAGACGTGGCGATTCCCCGATGCGATCACCGTCGCGAGCCCCTTCCTAGTCTGTTCGCTCGAACCGGAAATAGGAGCTTCAAGATAGGCTACACCTTGATCGTCCAACGCCGATGCAAAGCCGATACTCGCCTGAGGGTCGCCGGTGGTCGTATCGATAAGGATCTTCGGGCCGACAAGATCGTGCTTCCAACGCTCCAAAACCTCACCGACAATATCGCTTGAGTAGAGACTCAGGATCACCCGGGGGGACTCGGCCATCGGGCGATCCGTCCAAGTCGCACCTTGGGCGATCAGGTGGTCTGCTTTTTCTCGGGTGCGGTTCCAAACGAAGGTCTTAACGCCCGCATCCAAAAGTCGCTCGGTGATCGCCGTACCCATGAGTCCCAAACCAACGACGCTGACCGTTGGATTCGAATCGGTATTGTGTGGGGCGTTGAGCATTCGATCGCGTTTCCTAAAACCAGCGAATGTGCCAGTGGCATGACAAACCCAGTGGCGCGTCAAGTAAGGAGATTTAGTATACTGAAATCGATCGGCCGGGTTTTGGGTGCTCGGGCCAGTTTCCGGAATGAATTCGGCCGACTCCGGTCCGGGGTTCTTTAATTCCATGGGTTGGCAGGAGTGGCGATGAGGTTTTGGCTCTCCCGCTGAATTTGTGGGTGAAAAAAGCCTAGAGCCCTGAACGGTAAGCGTTTAGATTTTTCGCTGTCCGCAGATAAAAGGCCACTGGTATCGAAGCAAGTCGGGGGCCAGAGTGGCAGCCCTTGGGGTGTTAGTTGCCCTCGAAAATCTCTTCAAGAAACGTTCTGTTTCTTCGCCCTGTTTCTTCGCCCTGTGGCCTTTGGTGCGCCAGTAAACCTAACTGTTCTTGTTAGTTGAAAGGTACTAACAACTCAACAACTCCTGAACCAAACGCACTAGAACACACGGACGTAAGGCACGTGGGATAGGCTTCTAGCCTGTCTGCCTTCAACTGAAAATCGACGTTAACTATGAACATCTTCGGACTGAGATCATGAAGTCAATGACAGGCTGGAAGCCAATCCCACGGGAGCAACCACATACTTGCTCTAATGTCCGAATGTCTCGAACGCTTTTACCGATATCTCGGATACCGTGACTACGTCCGTAGGTGTCGATTTGATTTTGATGAGATTCCAGGATGTCATCCAGGGTTAGGAACACCACGGGCTATTACTCCGCGAGCTTCTTGAACGCCTTGGAGTGTTTTGAATTCACCTTGGCTCGTGCAGCGCGAACCTTGGCTTTCTTACCGTCGGAATCGACAGGAGCGATCCGAATGGACTTGCCATCGGTAGTCAATTCGACTTGGGACTCAGGAGCGATCTTGAGCAAACATGATTGCTTTCGAGTTCCCCGAAGTCAAGGGACTTCCGTCATTCTATAGCGACGACTGCGGCGATCGACGATCCGCCCTGGTCCCTGCGATTCCACGGCAACTGCGTTTCGAACCCCTAAAAAACATGGGGGAAACACCCGAAAGTTCGGTTCCAGTCCTCTCCGCTGCTAAACCCTGGTTTTCCGCGGGTTTTTCGCATATCTTTTCGATTGCTTTGGCTTTCCTGCACGTCCATGTTTGTCAATGCCTGCAGGTGGTGCCCCGATAGAAATCATCGTCTTGTGCGCTGCCTTGGACCCCAAAAACATTTCAATGAGTCGTCCGGTGAGTCACCAAGAGTCGTCCCCGAACCCTCGTTTTTCATAGGAAAACATGCTTTTTTGTAGCGGAGGTGCAGGATTCGAACTAGGTAAGTTCGAATCGTAGTGGTATTCATTTCCGGAACACAGACATCGAGAATGCTCCCAGAGTCCGACGATACAGGATGATTAGGCCAAAACGGCCTATCACTCCAACCGTTGATTGATCAGCTCACAAGTGATGGATATCATTGAAACTTCGGGGCATATCCACCTAGGTTGATAGGCTGCACGGGTGCAGCCTACAGGGTTTTAGGCTGATCCGAGTAAAAACAAGTTACGTCAATAAACTATGCCTGACACCCAAGATCAAACGGAATCGCACCACGTAAGCTCGCCCACCAAGCGCTCAATCCTTGGCGGGGCCGGACTTGCATTTGCACTGCTCGGATTGGTCGCTGCCATTATGTCGCCTTGGCTCATCGACGCGATCGAGCCTGAACGGAAGCCGATCGATGAGGCTGCCGTCGAGGTCGCCGTTAAGATCAAGGATCGATTAATCGCTAAGGCGAAGGGCCAAGAATACATCGCACCTATTGAGACAAAGACTAGATTTGACATTGCAAGATGGTATCCCGCTGGCACTATTGCGCTCGGACTGTGCGGGATCTGCTTTGGAGTGGGCGGATTCTGTAGGCATGAGCACTTGCGGATCACGGGTTCATCAGTGACCGTAGGCCTCGCCGCGATCGTTTTTCAGTATTTCCTTCTACTCGCGGCCGCTATCATCTTCTTTATGCTGGTGGGGCTTATTCTTTCCGCTTTAGGGATTGAATTACCAACACCATGATGGCTGAAATCAGAAAGCAGTACACGGAACCAAGCCATGCACCCGAGCACGCGATCGGGCGTTTTTCCAATGGTTGCTTTACTCGCGCGTGCCGGGTGATGGCAGTCGTTAGGCCTTTGGATATGCGAATCATGCCAACTCGAAAAAAGCTCTGCTTCGTTGGATAAGCCGACCCTGTTTTAAAAACCTTACTTGCCGATAATGGACTTTCACGCCAAACTAAGGTCGCCATCAGTACGGGACCAAGCCCTTGCAGCAACCTTCTTACACGCAGAGGGTGCTAACGGGGCGCCCCACCTAACTGCTCTTCTGCAAAGCTGTCAGGCTATTGATACAACGAAAGATCTAGATCGGTTTGAGGAAGCGTTGCTAGGTAGCGGAGCAATGACCATGGGTGACATTGTCTCTGCAATTGGTTTTGATCCACAAAACGCACTGCATGTGTCGATACTTCGATGGATTTTGCAATCCACCTCATCACGCAATATCAATGTTGCTGCTCTTTCAATTTATGGACTGGGAAATCTCGGAGTCTCGAATCCAGAGTCAACCGACTGCCTCAGACGCCTTGTGACCTCGGAAAGGCGAGGCAACGAACACGAACATGTTTCTATTCGCGCCATTGCACTACGTGCCTTAAGACGAATAGATCCGGAAATAGCCGCGAAGTTTGTCGACGCGACCGCATTTGAGGAGTATATTCACGCTGTGGAGTATTGGCTATCAACACATTCCATTGTTTTGCCTCTCTTGAAAGTGGAATTCCCTCTGATTAGGCTAACATAACTTGTTTCCTTGAGGATTCCGATGACCAAAACACGTAGAAAATTCACTGCTGAGCAGAAGGCCGCCATCGTTCGACGGCACCTGAAAGACAA
>JAPLNM010000037.1 GCA_026692845.1 Planctomycetota bacterium
AACTCAGGACCGTTCCTGAGTTTGCCGGTGCTGGCGCAGGCGTTTCCGCAGGGCCTTGATGTCCACGATGCGGATCACGCTCGTCGGCTGCGCATGGCATTCGATGAATGGGATGACAACCAGTTGGGCAAACGGCCCGATTCGGGTCTTCATCGGGCATGGATGAAGTTCGTATTGGCCGAGACGCTGGGCTACGACGAATTGCTGGCCGAGGGTCAGGCTATCCCGCAGACGCTCAAGAGTGAAGTCGCCGAGTATGGCGAGACGCTGCGGCCTGATTGGATCGTCAACGACCCAGCGACGAAGAAGGCCCGGTTGCTTGTGCAGGTATTTCCCCGGTCGCAGTCACTCACGAAACCAGTGGCGGCGTCCCGGTGGAAGACTTCGCCCGACACACGAATAATGCAACTGCTGCACGACACGGGCATTCGACTCGGCATTGTGACCAACGGCGATCACTGGATGCTGGTGAATGCGCCGAAGAACGAAACGACCGGCTACGTCTCGTGGTACGCCAACCTCTGGCTCGAAGAAAAAGACACGCTACGAGCCTTCCGCACCTTGCTGGGAGCCGACCGTCTCTTCAGCGTGCCGGAAGGTGAAACGCTTGAAGCCCTGCTCGACAAGAGCGCCAATGACCAGCAGGAAGTCACCGACCAGCTTGGCTATCAGGTCCGCAAGGCCGTTGAGGTCTTGATCCAGGCGCTCGACAAAGCTGACCAGGAACATGGTCGGAAGCTGCTGGGTGACGTGAATGAAAAGGTTCTCTACGAATCGGCTCTGACCGTCATGATGCGGCTGGTGTTTTTGTTCTGTGCCGAGGAGCGGGAACTGCTGCTGCTGGGCGATGACCTCTACGACAAGAACTACGCCGTCAGCACATTGCGTGAACAACTGCGGGTCACAGCGGATCAGTTCGGTGAAGAAATTCTCGGACTACGCTACGACGCATGGACTCGGTTGCTCACGACTTTTCGGGCCGTCTATGCCGGAGCCAAGCACGACCGGCTGAAACTCCCAGCTTATGGCGGTAGTCTCTTCAACCCTGACCGCTTCCCGTTTCTGGAAGGTCGCAAGTCCGGCACGAATTGGAAGAACACCGAGGCCACGCCGCTGCCGGTGAGCAACCGCACGGTTCTGCATTTGCTCGAAGCGTTGCAGGTTTTGCAAACCAAGATCGGCAACACCACCGAGGCTCGCAAGATCAGCTTTCGGGCGCTCGACATCGAACAGATCGGCCACGTTTACGAGGGCTTGTTGGACCATACCGCCAAGCGTGCCACCGAGCCGGTATTGGGATTGGCAGGGACACGAGACAAGGAACCCGAAATCGCCCTGGCCGAATTGGAGAGGATCGCCGCCAAGGGAGAGAAGGAACTACTCAAGTTCCTCAAGGATGAATCGGGCCGATCCGAGTCGGCGATCAAGAAGGGGCTGAACGCCGAGATTGACGATCAGCTTGCAAGCCGGTTCCGCACCGCCTGCCAGGACTCGGACTTGTGGAAGAGGGTGAAGCCGTTCGCCGGGTTGGTGAGGCTCGATGATGTGGATTACCCGGTCGTCATCACCACTGGCAGTGTCTTCGTCACCGCTGGAACTGACCGACGATCAAGTGGCACGCACTACACACCCAAGAGCCTCACCGAACCCATCGTGCAATACACGTTGGAGCCGTTGGTCTACGTCGGCCCTGCCGAGGGATTGCCAAAGGAACAGTGGAAGCTCCGTCCGGCCAAAGAACTGCTCGCCCTGAAGATATGCGACATGGCGTGTGGTTCTGGAGCCTTCTTGGTCCAGGCGTGCCGGTACATGGCGGCTCGGTTGCTCGAAGCCTGGGACGCCGTGCAGCGAGCCAACCCCGGCATGGTCCACATTACGCCTGAAGGTGAAGCCTCCTCCGGCAAGCCCGGTGAGATGCTGATCCCCGACGATCCTGATGAGCGGCAGACCTACGCTCTGCGGATCGTCGCCCAGCGCTGTTTGTATGGCGTGGACATCAACCCGCTGGCAGCAGAAATGGCGAAGCTGTCGCTCTGGTTACTCACGCTCGCCAAGGACAAGCCATTCGAGTTTCTGGACCATGCGATCCGTCATGGTGATTCGCTGGTCGGTATCCATAACACGGAGCAACTGCGGAAATTCAATCTCGACGGCAAAGGGGAAGACAATCGCCTTTTCCTGCACTTCTTGGACGACAAGATCAAGGACGCCATCACCCTGCGCCGCCAGATCACTGAGATGCAAGCCGTCACTGTCGAGGATGTCGAGGCCCAAGATCGGATGCTACGGGAGGCGAACGAGAAGATCGACAGGCTCAAGTGTGCCGCCGAACTGTTGGTTGCTGCTGCGTTTAATCCTGGCTCTGCCGCAGACAAGCGGTCTGCCAGGGATAATGCTGCGATTAAGGTCGCCGTACATTTCAATGACAGCGATCTGCCGAGGTTTCGCCAAGAATCGCAGAAGGCCCTCGCCGGTCAGGTGACTTTTCACTGGCCGCTTGAGTTCCCTGAAGTGATGATCGAACGGGGCGGTTTCGATGCGGTCGTCGGCAATCCACCATTTATGGGTGGATCAAAGATTACGGGTTTTCATTCCACCGAATATCGGTCGTTTATTGTCGATCAACTGACCGGAGGCGAGAAAGGGAAGGCCGACTTGTCGGGTTACTTTCTACTTAGAGGAATTCAGCTACTTGGAATGTGCGGTGTGGCAGGTTTGCTAACCACGAATTCGATTTCTCAAGGCGACAATCGAAAGGTGTGTTTAGAGCCGTTAGCTCAACGTGGGAATGCAATTATTCGAGCGATCCCAAGTCTCCAGTGGCCTGGTGATGCAAGTGTGACAATTGCAGCGATCTGGGTTCGCCGAAGCAATTGGCATGGCTGCGCTCACTTGAATGGGCATGAGGTTCGAGGCATTACCTCGTTTCTTGCGCCGCCGGACGAAGCCTCGCAGCAACCATTTCGCTTGCCCTGTAATATCGGCAGATCATTCCGTGGGACAGAGATTAAAGGTGAAGGCTTTATACTGAGTCCAGAAGAAGCCGAGGCTCTTATCACCGAAAATCAGCGTAATCGGGATGTGATTGTTCCATTCTTAACCGGACAGGACATTACCTCGTTTCCGATTCCAACGGCAAGCCGTTTTGTCATCAATTTTCAGGAGTGGGATCAGAACCAAGCCGCTGAATACCACGAGTGTTTTGCCATCGTTACCGAGAAGGTCAAGCCATTCCGTGACACAATCACCAAACAAATTCATGAAGCTGATTATTGGAAATTCTGGGACAAGCGACTCGAAAGCTACGCCCGACTCGCTTCGCTCAAACAAATCCTCGTTCGATCTGAGCGGGGCAACATGCACAGCATCGCCTTTGTTGAGAACAAAGGCGTTTTTGCAAACACTGTGATCGTCATAGGGGTTTCCACGTTCGAGGCATTTGCGTGTCTGCAATCGTCGGTTCACGAGGAATGGTGTCGGCGATTTGGTGGAGCAGCCTTGCGTTCCGATATGTCGTATTCGCCAAAATCATGTTTTGAGACATTTGCTTTTCCTGTTGGGGTAGTGTCTGAAGACACCAGCGGTATTGTTGGCGCAATGGCTGACACAGGCCGCCGATTCTATACCTTCCGTCAGTCAACCATGTCTAAACGAGAAGAGGGGCTAACGTCCATTTACAACCGCTTTCACGATGCCGGTGAATCCGCTGATGACATCCAACAACTTCGTGAACTCCACGTCGAGATGGACAATGCCGTGGTCGCCGCCTACGGCTGGACCGATCTCGACCTCGGACACGACTTCCACGAAGCGAAGCAAGGCGTCCGCTACACGATCAGCGAACTCGCCCGCCGTGAAGTCCTCGCCCGCCTGCTCAAGCTAAATCATGAACGCTACGCCGAGGAAGTGAAGCAAGGGCTGCATGAGAAGAAGAAGGGGGCAGCGAAAAAGACAGCAGCCAAGTCCGTCAAAGATGAGGCCACGCTGTTTGATTTGCAGGAGGACGAATAAGAATGCCCGACTATCTTGCTTACCACAAATCGCTGACCGACGAGCTTCACGCCTTGAAGGACCGGATCAGGAATCTTGCCACGCACTGGCCGACTGATGGAGAGTATAAAGAGGCAGCGCTGCGGACGGTCCTGAGGCGGCATCTGCCTTCGTCACTCATCGTCGGACGAGGGTTCATCGTCACGCCAGACAACAGTTCGTCGCAACTCGACTTGCTAATCGTCGATGGGAACAAGCCCACGCTGTTTCGGGATGGCGATCTCCTATTCGTCACGCCCGATTGTGTACGGGCCGTGATCGAAGTAAAGACTTCGCTGAATACTACGACCGATGTAGAAGAATGCGCAGTCAAACTAAGTCAAGTCGGAAGTCTTTGCCGAGAGTTTGCGGACACCATTCCCTGGCTAGGAATCTTCTCTTACGAAGCGACTTTGAAGCGAGACACCCTGCTTCTTGATGCTTTAGAGGGTGCCGTAAGGGAAACGGACACGCCGATCAACTGCTTGGCATACGGGAAAGACCTTTTTGTTCGCTACTGGCCGGAAGGTGAATACGAGCGGGGTGACAACCCAAATGAACGAGCCGTCGCACGCTGGAGAAGCTATGGCTTGGATCATTTGGCTTCATCGTACTTTGTCGGAAACGTCGTTGATTCGCTATCGAATGTTGACCGACGAAGCAGCAGTTATGCTTGGTTCCCGCTCACCGATGGTAAAAAGGTTCACATGCTCAACGAAAGAACGAGGTAGGGAAATATGAGTGATCCGATCCTTACCACGAATCCCTCGCCCCTCCAGCTTCGAGATGAACTGGAAACGATGGTCCTCAAGGAACTGCTAGGCCCTGGCAGTACCGAAGAGGAGATTATCGAGTCGCCCGCCACTCGGTATTTTGTTGGCGTGCTGGCTCCTCGCAAACGTGCCAAGGCCGGCGCTACGCCCATTGTCGCTGCGGTCGTTCCACCACCTGCCGAAGATGATGATGTGGACCCGGATGCCGACATCATCGACGGCGATGAACTGGCCCTTGGAGGTCGGGACACTACGCAAGACGGCGTGACCGATCAGACTGCTGCACAAGAACACGCCAAAGCTCTCATTCCATCGTCGTTCGGGATGACGTTTTCGTTGAATGTCGAAGCCACGGAAATTCAGCTTTCAGCCGCCTGGGGGCAGTACGTCAAGCAACTGAGCGAATATCTCGTCAGCGAAAAGACCGGCAACCCACGGCGAGTCTGGAAGCGGCAACCTCGTGGGGGCAAGGAACGCCTTACACTGGTTGAAGGCCCAATTCAGCCGATCTCTGTCGATCACAACTCGCCCGATGTCGTCGTCCAGGGACTCGTCCGCAAACGCAAGGATCACTGGTGCGTCACTCTGTTCCTGGTGAACGATCAGCAAGAGCCAGAAAAGCTGAAGGACACAGCCTGGGTTTTTCAACCAGAACTTATCGCCGAGGGTGTGGACGGTGCTGCGGTCATTCACAAGCGGCACACGATCCTCGAACTCAACGGCACGGACCCCGCCGTGAAGGGCGAGAATGATCTGCTGGCGATGATGTACCGCCGCCAAGTGGAATTCGCCGTGGGGCATGGCATCGGCGTCCACGTTGATGTTGCACCCGATCCGACTCATGCCATCCGAGTACGCACCAAGATCGTGCCGAGTTACGAGATTCCCAAGACGACACCGCCAACGACCGCCGACGCCGAAGTGAATCCCGCCTTTGCCAAGTTGGAGGGACTGGTCCTCGATATGAAGCTGTTGGCCGAGGCCAACCCGAAGCAATATCGCTCGAAGTTCAAGCCGCTGGTCGATGCCTACCAGGACTGGGGACGAGAAAGCAGCCCAGGCGTTCCAGTTCATGAACCGAGCCATGTGGCTCCAGCGGACGCATTCGATCTTCGCCGAACGTGTGCGCCGTGGCGATGAGCAGCCCGACATGGGGACTATCGACATCCCCGACAATCGCTCGTGGTATCCGTTCCAGCTTGCGTTCGTATTACTCAACCTGCCGGGCATCACGAAGTTCGACCATCCCGAACGAAGTGAATCGCCGGATGCCGTGGCCGATCTGCTCTGGTTCCCCACGGGCGGTGGTAAAACGGAAGCGTACCTGGGCCTGACGGCCTACACGCTGGCCCTAAGACGGCTGCAAGGAATCATCGAGGGGCGTTCTGGTGAGAATGGCATCACGGTATTGATGCGTTACACGCTGAGACTGCTCACGCTCCAACAGTTTCAACGTGCCGCCGCCCTGATCTGTGCCTGCGAGGACATTCGCCGCACGGCCATGAGCAATGGCGACAACCGCTGGGGCAAGACGCCATTCCGCATCGGACTGTGGGTCGGTGGCAGCACCACGCCCAACTGGACGAGTGATGCCGATGAGTCGGTTAAAGCATCTCACGGAGGCAAGCCAAGGTCTGGTGGTGTCGGTGGCGTAGGATCGCCGCACCAACTGACCAACTGCCCGTGGTGCGGCACGAAGATCGACCCCGGCAAGCACATCAAAGTCGAGAAGTATAGCGAGGGAGCCGGACGGACGCTGATCTATTGCGGGGCCAAGTTCGGTCAGTGCAAGTTCTCGATGAAGGAAGCGCCCGGCGAAGGTTTGCCGGTCATGGTGGTGGACGAAGAGATTTATCGTCGCCTGCCTTCGTTACTGATTACCACGGTGGATAAGTTCGCACAGTTGCCGTGGAACGGCTCGGTGCAAATGCTCTTTGGGCAAGTGGACGGGCTGTGCGAGCGGCATGGGTATCGGTCGCCGGGTCTGGCTGACTCAGCCGAAGAACTGGAGGTCAACGGCGTTCATCGAGCAAAGGGCAATTCGCCATCAGCCAGGGTGTTGGCGCAGAATCCACTTCGTCCACCCGACCTCATCATCCAAGACGAGTTACATCTCATCAGCGGGCCACTCGGCACGCTGGTCGGACTGTATGAGACGGCAGTTGACCGACTCTGCACCTGGGAAGTGAACGGCAAGAAGATTCGGCCCAAGGTCATTGCTTCAACAGCGACGATTCGCAATGCGAAGGATCAACTTCATGCACTGTTCTTGAGGAAACTGGAGACATTCCCACCGAACGGACTCGACATCAGCGACAACTTCTTCTCATTGCAACGCAAGTCGAGCGAGAAGACACCGGGCCGAAAATACATCGGCATCTGTGCTGCTGGCAGAAAACTGAAGAAGGCACTGCTTCGAGTCTATGTGGCAATGCTGTCGTCTGGTCAGGCCATGTATGAGAAGTACGGCCTTGATGCCGACCCGTGGATGACCCTCGTTGGGTACTTCAACAGTCTGCGTGAACTCGGCGGCATGAAGCGCATGGTCGATGACGATGTGCGAACCTTGCTTCGTCACATGGACGATCACGGCTTGCCACGTCGCACACTCTACACGCCCGACACAGTGAAAGAATTGACATCTCGATTGGGGTCGGCGGCGATCCCTGAAACACTCGACCTGCTGGAGAGCCGTTTCGATCCGGTGATCTTGGACCAAATCAAAGCTCGCAAAGGCGGCGGTGGTGAATACGTTGCCCGACCACTCGATGTGCTGCTCGCCACGAACATGATTTCGGTTGGTGTGGACGTTCCTCGGTTGGGTCTGATGGTCGTGGCAGGTCAGCCGAAGACCACAGCAGAATACATTCAGGCCACCAGCCGTGTCGGTCGTAAGCATCCTGGACTCGTCTGCACCGTCTTCAATTGGGCAAGGCCACGAGACTTGTCCCACTACGAAACCTTCGAGCATTACCACTCGACGTTTTACAAACACGTCGAAGCCCTATCCGTCACGCCATTCTCGGCAGGGGCGACAGCCCGTGGGTTAGCGGCACTCTTGGTGTCAATGGTTCGGCAGTCTGGGTTCGAGTTCAACTCGAACGACAAGGCGATGCAGATGGCAACTCAACGAGGCCATCATTACGTCACGGAAGCGATTGAAGCGATCACAAAGCGAGCCGAATTGATCGCCGGTGTCGAAGCCGCCGATGAAGTCCGGCAGCAACTCAAGCGGAAGATGGACCTGTGGCAGAAGCGGGCGCAACGAACTGCCCAGGGGAACCAGCTTGGTTACGAAACGAAGAAAGACGGCGTGACGATTGGGCTGCTTCGCAAGCCGAGTATCGAGCCGTGGGATGAATTCACTTGTCTCAATTCGTTGCGGGATGTCGAACCGACCGCCAACTTGATCCTTGATGATTTCGGCATGGATGATGATGGTAGCGATGAAGCCGATGAAGGAGATGCCCAATGAAAACCAACGACACGAAACGCTGCAAAGTCGGTGAACTGCGGCCCAGCCAGGCGCTTACCACATTCGGCATCGGTTCGATCATCGACCTTCCGAATTTATCGGTCATGGTTATGGGGCTGGAAGACTGGCCTTTGAAGGACACGGTGGAGATCGGCGAGCAGCGGCTTTTGGCCTCAGTGCAGGAAGTGCTGGGGAAACAAGTGAAGGCATTGCGGTCGGCCCCAGTCGTGCCAGACACCTATCAAGTCAACCAATTCGATGCGTCTGCCCTCGTCGGAATACCGGTTGCACCATTCCCTCGCTGGATGGTCTGCCCTTACTGTCGGCGATTGGCTCCACTGGGCAGTGGTCTGTTCAAGCTGGAGACACCATACCGCACGGACCAGATTCGGTACGTTCATGCCAACTGCACGAAACCCGGTAAGTCGCCGACCGTCGTGCCTGCCCGTTTCATCGTGGCGTGCAAGAACGGCCACTTTGATGACTTCCCGTGGCGGGACTTCGCTCATCATGGACCGACGAACTGCAAGGGCGGTTTGAAACTTCTCGAAACGTCGGCCACTGGAGAAGCGGCGAGCATCTTTGTGCAATGCGAAGGTGCGAATTGCGGAGCGATCCGGCCCATGTCGGATGCCTTCAAGATGGACTTGATGGCATTGCCAGTCTGTAAAGCTCGTCGGCCACATCTTCGGGACTACGACGAAGCTGGGTGCAAAGCTCCAAACGGTCAAGACATGCGAATGGAGCCGATGCTCCAGGGGGCGTCGAATTCATGGTTCGGCATCATGCTCTCGGCTCTGGCGATTCCCCAAGCATCGGGCAAGTTAAAGCAGCTTATTGACGACCACTGGACTATCTTGGAGAAGGTGCAGAGCGAGCAGAACATTGAACTCTTGCAGCAGGTCACGCCGCACCTTCGTGATCTTTCCGAGTACGAGCCAGCAGAAATCTGGCAAGCCGTTCAAGCCAAGAAGACGGATGTGCCAGAAGAGAGTGGTGAGCCGACCGATCTCAAGACCCCGGAGTGGAAGGTCCTCATCGACCCCGAATCGGCAGAAAAGGGGCGAGATTTTCAGCTAAAGGTCGCAGCCCCGCCGAAACGCTACGCCAAGTATTTCGAGAAGATCGTGTTGGCTGAACGGCTGCGGGAAGTTCGGGCGCTCGTGGGCTTCACCCGCATTGAATCACCCAGCGACTACGACAACCCAGCAGCGTTTCCCGCGAACCAGAGAGCCAGACTTTCTCGAACACAGCCATTTTGGGTTCCGGCCTCGGAGATTCGAGGCGAGGGATTATTCTTCCAGTTCAAAGAAGACGTGATCCAGAAGTGGGTGAAGAAAGCCAAGCCTCTGGACGATGTCTTCATGGAGGCCCACCAGCGGTGGCGCATTGCCCGAAAGCTCGAACCGCCGCAGGAGTTTTATCCTGGCGTTCGGTACGTTCTGCTGCACTCGTTTGCCCACGCCGTGATTCGGCAACTGGCAGTCGAGTGTGGATACACCACGGCTTCGCTTCGGGAGCGCATCTACTCACGCAATCCCGGTGAGGACCAGCCCGAGATGGCAGGTGTTTTGATCTATACCGCAGCCCCCGACAGTGAAGGCACGCTTGGCGGTCTGGTATCGCTCGGAAAGCCAGAGACATTGGAAAGGCATCTGGATCAAGCCCTCGATAACATGCGGTTGTGTGCCAGCGACCCGCTTTGTGCCGAGCATCACCCTTACCGAGACGGCATCACCTTGCATGCCGCATCGTGTCATGCCTGCACGTTTGCGCCGGAGACATCGTGCGAACGGGGCAACAAGTACCTGGACCGGGCCGTGTTGGTCCACACGGTAGAGCGAAGCGATATTGCGTTTTTCGAGTAATCCCATGAACCAAGAACATCATCAAATTGGAGCCGCAGCGACACGACTGGCTGATCGACTGCCCCATTCGGTGATGATTTCCGTGGCGGGAGCGGTGTCCCAGAATGGACATCTGGACCTCGCAGCAACTCGGCACTCAATCCTGCATTGTGTACCGATGCCGGATTTCCGAGATGCGACCGCCGACTTCCTCGACCATTGGCATACACATGCCCCCAGCGTGGGAGCCGAAGCCGTTGCGGTAGCGCTCGTGACCGCAGCCAAGAGCGAACACGATCACCGGCACGAAGAAACGGTCGAGATTGTATGGACCGGTCCGGAACCGGCGGAGGCTCGATTCCGGCGGACCGAGCAAGCGATCCTCGAGGTCGTGAATATGGCGACGAAGCGGCTGACGGTCGTGAGCTATGCCGTCTATCGGATACCGCGCATCCGTGAGGCGTTGATTGCTGCGGCCAATCGTGGCGTCAGCATCCGGCTGATCGTGGAGACACCAAATCGGATCAAGGGACAAGGTGAATACGATTGCATTCTGGCCCTGGGTGACAACGTGGCCAAAGCCTGCACGGTATACTATTGGCCACAGGAGAATCGGGGGAAGGACGACAACGGCAAGGTTGGCATCTTGCACGTCAAATGTGCGGTGGCCGATGGACACCGGATGTTCCTGTCGAGCGCCAACTTCACCGAGTACGCGTTTACGATCAACATGGAACTTGGGTTGCTTGTGACTGGTGGGAAACTACCGGGACAAGTGGAGCGGCATTTTGAGAGCCTGGTGGCAATTGGGACTTTGATCCAAATATAGCTCAACGAAGTAGACATCATGACGAGACCGTTTTCACGACAAACAAAACAGCCACGTTTTAAGGCACGGTAATCATGTCCTCTCGCCTTCATTCGTCCGAGACATACCGCTACACCAATGCCTATCAAGGCTACCCATGTCTGGCCCCCGTGAGCCAGAACGAGTTGATCGTGGGTGATTGGTCAGGAAATCTGTTTTTTGTGACGGTTTCTCCGTTTGCAGTGTCGAAACAGGTGTTTGTTGCCAGTAAGATTTTCGGAGACATGATCGTGAAGAATATGCTCCGCTCACTGGCAATATCCTCTGAAAACCCCATGTTGTGCGCAGTTGCGACGAGAGGAAATAACGCAACCGTTTGGGATTGTGGCAAAGACGATGTTATTCATCTTGTTCCCGACGATGGTCTAGTTAACGCTGTCGCATGGCTTCAAAACGACCAGATTTTACTGCTTGGAATGGGTGACTATCCCCTGAGCCCAGGGGTGGCTCCAAAGGCCCAGATCGAAGCCTGGAAACCAGATAAATATGAGTCGTCGTTTGTATGCCGGGTGGCGTTGCCAGGAGTTTCCGTTGAAGCGATCTCGGTATCCCAAGACGAAGATGGGAATCTTGATGTTGTTGCCTTCAGCGGTATGAATTCACAAAACCGAGGGTTTATTTCAATCCTCGACAACATGCTCGTGCCAAAAGCGTGCTTCGAGCTTCCGTTTGCAATGGTGAAACGTCTCGAATGCACGGAGAAGGTAATCTTCGTCTCTGATTATGGCTCGATACACGCTTTCAGACGCGATGACGGCAGTGAGATTTGGAGTCACGACGGGGCCGATTTTGCTTACGACCCTTATTGTCACAAACTTTTTCTTTCTCATGGCGAGTTGATTTCACCGAGTAATGGCCGAGTCGAAGAAACTTGGCCGGAGTTGCCGGATTGCTATAGCGTGAGGCCGAGGCCGGAAGGCGGTTTTTTGGGTGTATCCACGACAGAGATCATCGGAGTGTGGAATGTGAATGTGTAAGCCCCTGTGGGACATCCAAGATGCTACCCCGACGATCCGACTGAACACCGACACGTCCACGTCAATGATCTGGCGAGCTTATCCCGGATTTGAAACTGAATATAGCGTCTATTTGGACACACTCTCACTTGTCGATGACGCACAGCCGTTCGATTCGGAGGTACAAGAGATCGACTTTGCGAAGGGAGGTTACTCGCTTACCGTGCTGGAGAAAGGTGAGGAATCGGAAGATGACAGCAGCGACGAAGACGACGAGGAGGAAGGTATAAAATGATGCCATCCCTAATCCAACCCCTGTTCGACGGCCCACTTGACATAGTGGGCGATGTCCACGGTGAAATCGATGCACTTCGCTCGCTGCTGGGGCATCTCGGTTATGACGAGGCTGGCCGTCACCCACACGGACGACGGCTCGTCTTCGTTGGTGATTTGACCGACCGTGGGCCAAACAGTCCCGCAGTTGTAGATATTGTCAGCACCCTGATTGACTCTGGGCGTGCGCAGTGCGTCCTGGGAAACCATGACGTCAATATTTTGCTCGATCATCGAAAGCCAGAAAACAAATGGTTTTGGGGTGAGGAATTCTTCGATGGGCAAGGTCGGGTTGTTCCTCAAGTGCTGGCGAACGTGGCGACTCAGCAACGAGTCCTCGGTCTATTCCGCAGACTGCCAATCGCCTTGGCACGTGACGGTCTGCGGATCGTTCATGCGTGCTGGAATGATGAAATGATCGGCATTGCCAAGGGAGCCAGTGATGTCGTCAATCTTTACAACCAACACCACGAACTCATCGAGTGCAGCTTTCCTGACCTGGAACTCGATGAAATCGACCAGGGTTTAGAGCACCAGAACAAGAATCCGGTGAAGAGGCTAACTTCTGGACCGGAGGAACGGGTGGGAAATCCCATCGACGCGGGCGGCAAGATACGCAACGAGCAGCGAGTTGAATGGTGGAACGCATACCAGGGTGTCTTTTGTGTTTTCGGCCACTACTCAATTCCCGAAGGACGGCCCCATGGCAACGGCTCGGCGTTCTGCGTGGATTATGGAGTCGGAAAAAGATGGACCGAGCGTAGGGACGGAAAGTCGAGCGATTTCTCCTGTAAGTTAGGCGCATTGAGATTCCCGGAGCGGGTTGTTGTGTTCGATGAAGGATGACAGCAGGTCGGAAGACCTCATCAAGAACATCCATGGCGTTGCTCCGGTTGCTGAACTCGATGGCGATGAGGTGGGCTTTCTGGTAGCGAAAGTGGCTGAGATCAAGAAATTAAGATAGGAAAATAAACGATGAAACTGAAATCGGCAGCACTTGACCAAATCGCACATTTTATTTGCGGCGACATTCCGCTGCCATTCCCCTACCGTAGCTCGTCAAAGCTAACCACATTTTTTACTGGACTTGGACTCGATTACATCCATCGAGGAGAAACGAGGAACGCATGGGCCAGAGAGGCTTTAATCGACATCAACAGTAAAGCACTAAAAGAAGGCGTGTTCCCTTCAGATGCGATGGTAGCGGTAATTGAGGAGGTATTAAACACTGCTTACTTTGAGGTCGGTAACTCAGAGCAGGTGAATTTCGATGCTGCAATTGCTCAGATGAATCGAGTCCTCAAGCAATATAAGCTGGAAGTGGCAGTTGAAGCAAACAGCGGGGTTGCAAAATTGCGTTCCGTGGATGGTCATTTCGTATCTACCGCCCATGCTGCACCAGATGTCGTAAAAAAACTTACGTTTGCCCCGAAGGTTTTCGAGGTACCACATTCAACCGAGATTCAGCACGATCTGGTAGCGATCATGATGCCGTTCGGTGCCGCATTCTCACGAGTACATGAAGCCATCAAGCAGGCGTGTGATTCTGCGCATCTCCGCAACAAACGAGCCGACGACATTTGGGCAAACAGCACGATTATTCAGGACATTGTGGACCTGATCTTCGTTGCCGAAATCGTGGTAGTCGATTTCACGGGCAAAAATCCGAATGTGATGTACGAGACCGGAATCGCCCACACGCTCGGCAAACATGTTGTCCCTATTACGCAATCAATCGAGCATGTGCCATTCGATTTACAGTCGCATCGTGTGTTGCAGTACCACCCGAATCAAGAAGGACTCGCAAAGCTCACAAACGAACTTACTTCACGGTTGCGAACAATTACAAAAGGGCATTCGTGGCACGAGTAACTGAGAAGTTGCAAAGCGGGGAAGTCCATGTCACGAACCTAGGTATTCACTGGCCGCTGGCGAATCGTCTCGATGAGTGCCTGGAACCAGGAGTTCATCGACAAAGACGAAGAGGGCTATTTCGAGTTCAACCAAAAGAACAACGGCCCGTTCCATTTCGGCTACGTTCACGGCCAGATGGTATGATTTTCATCCACAACGGCGATGATTCAGAGTTCGTGGCGAAGAAGGCAGATAGCCGGAAGAAGGCCAAGAAATGACGACCGACACGAAGACTTCTGGCTACTCCCACACGCAGAAGGCCCCGCTCTGCTTACTGGTCTACGCACTTGCCGTCGTGTTTTTTGCGCTGGGCTGGATCGTCAAAGATGCACCACCAATTCCGTGGCTATTCCCGCCCATTGGCCTGTTGATGCTCGTGGTTGCTGCATCGTTCCATCACTTGACCGTTGAGGACCAAGGCGACGTTCTTTCAGTCCGCTTTGGTCCCGTCCCATTGTTCCGCAAGACCGTGAACTATTCCGACATTGTTGAGGTTGAACTTGGTCAGACTTTGCTCCTGGACGGCTGGGGCATCCACATGAGTATCCGTGGTGGCTGGGTTTGGAACCTATGGGGACGAGATTGTGTAGTTTTGTATTTAAAGAAAGGTACTTTGAGGATCGGCACCGATGATGCCAAAAATCTGGTTGGTTTCATTGAGCAGAGAATTGGACCATGACCTTCAACCTCTTTACCAACCTCCCATCAGACTTGCCTGACGAGCTTTTCACCACTTTGCTCGAAGCATCCAACTTGCAAATAGAACGGATCGTCTCGCATGGTCATTCATCACCAGAAGGTTTTTGGTACGACCAAGACCAACACGAATGGGTGGTCGTCCTACAAGGTGCAGCTAGGCTACAACTCGAAGATAAAACCATCGAACTATGTCCTGGTGACTACATCAACTTGCCAGCACATACCAAGCATCGAGTCGAATGGACGACCGCCGAACCGCCAACAATTTGGTTGGCTGTGTTCTATAAGTCCTAATAACCCTATCGTGTGGGGACTGTCCCCGGTTTCTCGCCAAGACATAGTCTCCACCACCGTCGGCAAACAACTCGATGTCCTCCCAGCCGTCAGCACCACATAGCACAGCCAGAACAACCGGAACAGACAGAACGAGGATATCTTGGAGATCATGGGCTTTGGTTCGATTCACCCTGGGATCTTCGACCGCCGCCAAGCTCGCGACCAAACTCAGCTTTGCAACCATTCCATGGACTCCAGTAAGCGAAAGGGATCCGTTTCTGATATCTTTCGATGCTAGCATTTTCTTTGGTAGCACCCATGCGTATGCTAGTCGATTAAGACTTTGATGCGTTTGCCCTGTCCAGAAGGAGCACACGAAAGAAACCAGGAACAGAACGCAAGGCATCTTTTTCGTGTCTTTCGTCTGTTTTTTGGTCCACAACTAAGGAGAGAACCATGTCAATAACGATTACGATTGAAGAAGCCCAAGCGAATTTGAAGGATCTTGTCCATGGGTTGGCTCCCGGCGATGAAATCATCATTACGGAAAATCAGCAAACCGTAGCAAAGATAGTCAGCGAAGGGGTAAAGCCAGGCAAGCGTCCCCCGCCAGGCCTCGGTAAGGGGAGCATTTTATTCATGGCTCCCGGGTTTGACGAGCCATTGGAAGAGATGAACGAGACCATGGAATGAAACTCCTCCTCGATACACATGCGTTCCTGTGGCTGGTAGATGGTATCACCGAAGAGCAGGGAACCACGGAACACCCAGAATACACGGAAGCATGACAGGAATATTTCCGCGTCGGAGAGGAACCACGGATATCGCGCCGGTCCCATATCCTGATACTGTTGAATATCCCGCTGAATTTGTGGTTGCAAAAAGGTCCAAGAGCCCTGAACGGTAGCGTTTTCCTCGATACCGATCCGCAACCATCACCGAGTGGCCGCCAAACAAGTTACGATGTTACCCGTCGCTAGCAATGTTCGCAGTTTCGAGCGCATCGGCTGAATTTCCTTGGGTTTCTGCTCTCGGCGGGCCGACGCTGATGCTCCAAAGGCTCGGTGACATGTTCTTCATGGCACTTGCGTAGTGGCCCAAGGCCAAGCCCACCTGAAGTTCACGCAACCCCGACTTGAGCGCGGTCCGCAAAAGCTGCGACAGTAGCATCCAAGCCACAAGGGGTTCTTGGCCAAGTTGCACGCGAACCTCGGACCAAATCACATAACGAGAGAGTCCGAAATCGGCGAACAAGGCACCTGCGATTATAGTTCCTTTGCATTCGATGACGCACGAACCGAGCCGGCCGATCTGCGAGAGGTTCCGCGATACACCTCTGGAAAATCGATAATCCAGAATTCGCTGCGACATCGGTATCGAACCAAAGGGCTCTTTGAGTTCCGGCCCATCGTTTCGCACCATCCCTCGGATCATCATCGCATGCTTGGCAAGCTCCGTCCGACCAGACTCTTCAGATACTTCGGATACCTTGAACATTCCGGATTCGAAGGACTTCTTTACCAGAGCCATCGCGCGGCGGCAGCTCAAGGGCCAAATCGGCTCACCGTCAGGACCTTGGATCGGTCGCAACACCATGCGTTGGGGAGGTTCCGGTCGGGTTTGAGCATTCCAACCCGAGTGCGAGACCAGGGCTTGAACGAAGCGATCTAGGCCTGGATCCTGCTTGGCGACCGATCGCAAGTGCAACGATGGGATTTGGCCAATCCACTCTGTGGCAAGGTAATTTCCGAAGGCCTCCCCAGTGGTGGCTTGGTCCTGCTCGGCGGCAAGAATTCCTTTCGCGTCGGCAAAGCACCCCACCGAGCCGATCAAACGCAACTCGCGTCCATGAGGGGTACTCTGCATGACCAACGGAAGGATCCCACGCAGGGTCGAACCGGTGCTCGCTGTTAGCACGAGCAGGTCGCGATGCGACTCGGGTAGTTCGCTGAGCCAACCGAGCATCCACGGAAGGGAAAGATCCCATCGTCCGGTATGCGAAAGGTTATAGTTGGGTGTTTCCTCGCACAACCGATTCCATTGGCGACCGATGCGCAGCAAGCCGCGAGGTTCAACGATTTGGGAGACGGTTAGCTGTTTGTCCATGGAGCGAAATTCGATGTCCGGGCATTTGGCATTTGTAGGAACAGTCAAGCAGAAACCCGGCGTATCCGATAGAATAGATAAGGTCTGCCTAGTTGGCAATCTTTTGATCTTGGCTTCTAGAAGCTCGCGTGCCTGGAAAATCACGGGAAATCCGGAAGTGCGGTCTTTTGCTTTACCCAAAATTCATCCTAACGGATCGATTTCCATGCGATTTGATGCTTCTCGATCGGGTTGTAGGTGGAATGCTAGGCTTGCAAACGCCTGGAGCACCCCCACGGTTTTCCTCCTTTGGGTCGTCGCGGCGGCCGGATTGCTTATGGGCCAATCGGCCCCTTATGACGTCTATCCCGATGCGGACCCGCCGTATTATCGCGTTCGGCTTGAAGCCTCAAGCCTCTCTGGCGAGCTTTCTTCTGGCGAGCTTTCCTATGGAGCAAACTTTACCGTTTGGATTCCACCCGAGGCCCAGACGCTCCGGGGACTGATCGTCCATCAGCATGGATGTGGGGAAGGCTCGTGCAAGTCGGGGCTCAGCGGTGCTTATGATCTTCATTGGCAGGCGCTGGCTAAAAAGCATGGCTGTGCGCTGGTATCACCGGCTTATGAGCAACCTGAAAAAGCCGATTGTCAGTTGTGGTGCGACCCGCGAAAAGGATCGGCCAAAGCCTTCCTCAAAGCCCTCGAGCTATTAGGTGAGAAATCAGGCCACCGGGAACTTGTCCACTTGCCTTGGGCGCTCTGGGGGCATAGCGGCGGCGGACATTGGTGCGGCGGGATGGCCATGCTGTATCCGGAAAGGACTCTTGCGGCTTGGTTGCGTTCAGGAGTCCCCTTGGTCGAACCGGTCGCATCGAAGGGGAGCATCCAAAACTATCCGGTCAACGATCGGATATTGACGGTTCCCTTGATGTGCAATGTAGGGACCAAGGAAGGGGTCAGCGTCCAAGACGAACGCTTCGGGTCGGTATGGCCGGCGAACCTCGAGTTTTTTAACAACCTGCGATCGCGAGGCGGACTGATCGCCACATCGGTCGATCCGCTAACGAGCCATGAATGCGGAAACCAACGGTACCTAGCTATTCCTTGGCTCGATGAATGCCTCTCGCAGCGATTGCCGATCCAACTCGGTGAACCACTCCGTGCGATGAATGCCGGCCAGGCTTGGTTAGCATCCCATGGCAGCGACTCGGATACCTCCTTGGATCCCAACAATGCCTCGGCCGACGCTTTGAAGTGGTCTTGGTTGCCCAACGAAAGGATCGCTAAACTTTGGTCGCAGTACAGCAAGGACACCTCGGTTGTCGACGAGACGCTCCCTCCGGCCCCGGCGTTTGCAAGCCTCGATGCAGATACGATCTCTTGGACTTGCGATGCGGATCTTGAGAGCGGATTGGCTTATTTTGTCATCGAGCGCGATGGCAAGCCGATTGGCCGAGTTCCCGAGAAAAGCAACAACCCGTTCGGGCGACCGGTTTTTCAAGGCCTCCAGTACAGCGACACTCCCCCCTTGCCCTTGGCACAAATGCGGTTTCGCGACGCCTCATTGAACGATGGGACCACTCGATCCGACCAAGAGAAATTGACGGTCCATAGCGTCAACACCGTCGGACGAGCCTCGGCAAAGACCCCAGTCAGGATCCAGCCTGAGAACAAGCCTTAACGTACCCCCTAGGGAGCCCTGTACGATGCGAGCAACTTGTGCGATGCGAGCAAACAGCCAACGATTTGAAGTATTCTGCATTGGGTTGCTCACGTTCTTTGCTTGGCTCGGCCAGCGATCGGAGGTTCTTGGCGACGATTTCGAATTCTTCGAGAGCAAGATTCGCCCGGCGTTGCACAGCCACTGCCTGGAATGCCATCATCAGGGCAAAAAAGGGGGAGGCTTGGCCCTCGATTCTCGCGAGGGTTGGCAAGTCGGCGGCGATTCTGGGCCGTCGATCGATTTCGAAACTCCCGAAAAAAGCTTGCTTCTGCGGGTGCTCAAGCATCTAGAGCCAGGGCTTGAGATGCCCTCGAAGGCACCTAAGTTAACCGAGGAGATCATCGGGCACTTCGAGCACTGGATTCGCACCGGTGCTCTCGACCCAAGAACCGAGCCAGAACCACTCGAATCGCTGGCCGCGAGAACCTGGGAAGAGCTCTATAGGGAACGTTCACAGTGGTGGGCCTTTCAACCCTTAAGGGTCCCGGCAGGCGGATCGGGCCAGACCGACTCGCCGAGTGCATCGACCAGCGACGCGATCGATCATTGGATCGACCAAGGACTCGCAGATGCCGGGATCCTGCCGAGCGAGCCTGCCGATCCGAATATTCTTTTGCGCCGATTGAGTTTTCAGCTTCGAGGATTACCGCCGAGCGTCGAGCAAATCGAGCGATTCGTCCCAAGACTCCTCGTCCCATCGACCAGTGAAGCGGCTTGGCAAGAGGCCATCGACGCGATGCTCGAAACGCCAGAGTACGCCGAGCATTGGGCGCGGCATTGGATGGATATCGTTCGCTATGCCGAGACCCATGGATCCGAAGACGATGCCTACCTTCCCTTCGCATATCGATACCGCGATTATCTGATCCGCGCGTTCGCCAGCGATCTTTCCGTTCAAAGACTCATTCAAGAACATTTGGCAGGCGATTTGATCGAGCCAAGATGGAACGATACGCTCGGTTGCAACGAATCGCTCATCGGCCTTTGTTTCTATCGACTCGTCGAGTTCAACCAAACGCCACTCGACGTCAAGCGCGAGGAGATCGCCGTGATCGACAATCAAATCGATACGATCGGTAAAGCATTCCAAGCCTTGACCATCTCGTGCGCGCGTTGCCATGACCACAAATTCGACCCGATATCCGATGAAGATTTTTACTCGCTCTACGGGATTCTTCGCAGCACAAGATCTGCCATGATCCCTATCGATCGGCTTGGGAATTTCGTGTCCAAGGATCCGGAACTGAAGGACCTTCAGAAGCAAATGAGCCAACGCGTTCTGGAATCATGGCAGCAGTCGACCTTCCCTTGGAGCCAGGAAATCCCCGAAGGGCTTCGTTGGGTGGAACAAGAAATCAAGCCCGGCCAGAAATGGGACCAGATCAAGGATGCAGTCGGCAACGAACATCCTTGGCGCAGAGCGATCGCTCGTTGGAAGTGCGATCCGAAGGACTCGGTTTTGGCGACCTGGATCGAGGTCCTCTCGGGCGATCCGCAGGCGCAAAACGAACGGAAGGAACGCATCGCAAAGAAACTTGCTCAGCCTACATGGGTTGAGAATAAGCTTGAGACCAGCGGCAAGATTTTATTCGATTTAACGCAACAAGGGATCGAAGGATGGAGGGTCCTCGGAGCGGGGCTTCCGCAGCAATCGATTGGGCCACCATCGCCTGAAAGCCCGGGGCCTGCATGGTCGGTGCTCGGGAAAGCAGATAGCCCTTTGACCCGGTTGCTCGAGCCTGGTTACCACAGCAACTTGCTGACGGATCGGGCGTCGGGGAGCTTAAGGTCCCCGGACTTCCAGATCGATTCGGATTCGATTTCCTTGTGGTGCCGTGGGACCGACAACGCAAGGGCACGCTTGGTTATCGAGAATTTCCAAGGCGATTCGCTGCTATTTGATACGTTGAATCCAAGCTTGCGGTCCAACGGTTATCAATGGGTGACCATGCGAATCCGACCGCAGTGGAAAGGGCTTCGCGCCCATATCGAGCTACTTACGCGTGACGCGAAACCTTATTTGGGCGTTATCAAAGATCCTAGCGTATTGGAACATTCCGACGGCCGATCGAGTTTTGGGTTGGGGATGGTCGTGTCGCATGGAGCCAACGAGAAACTCGCTGCGCCAAGCCCGATTCCTCGAAGTCTGCTCGAGCTAGTCGTCGCCGATGGGCCAGTCGTCGCCGATGGGACCTCGCTCCAGGCCTGGGTTCTCGCGACCGGTTCGGTGACCCGTGCATCGCTTGAACGGCTCGCTACGGGAACGTATCGCATCGAGGATGTCCGTTGGATCAATGCGTTGATCGATGAAAATCTATTGGTTTGGAATCCGACGTCTACCCCAGATGTCTCGGCGGCAAACGAGAGGTACCGAGCGTTGGAATCTTCGATACCCATCGCGCGTTGGGTGCCTGGGGTCGTCGAGGACCGCATGCCGATCGCGCAGGAATGGCTTCCAAGGGGCGATCATAAAAGCCCGGGGCAACCGGCAGCAAGACGCTACCTGTCGGTCCTCGCTTCGGACCCGAAGGTTTATAACGATTCCGAGAGTGGACGATTGGCGCTTGCATCGGAGATTGCAAGTCCCACGAATCCGCTGACGGCCAGAGTGTATGTCAATCGCGTTTGGTGTTGGCTATTCGGAGAAGGGCTCGTTCGCACCGTAGACAACTTTGGACGGATGGGTCAGGAGCCCAGCCATCCGGAGCTGTTGGATCGTTTGGCGAGCGACTTTCTAAGCCAGGGTTGGTCGACCAAGCGATTGATTCGGGCGATGGTCGCGACGCGGGCTTGGAAACGGGCCAGTGTGCCAACATCCTCGGCGAGCGAGAAAGACCCCGCGAATCGATTGGTTTCTCATTCCCATTTGCGTCGCCTTGAAGCCGAATCGATTCGCGATACCCTCTTGTCGGTCGCGGGCAATCTGCGTCGACCGGATCAAGGACTTGGAACTCGCAATTACTACAAGTCCGTGCTTGAGCCGAACAAACAGTCGCCACCTGGACCGATCGACGGGGAGTCACGGCGGTCGATTTATTTGGAGGTACGACGCAATTTCCCGGATGAATTCCTAGCGGCATTCGATTTCCCAAAACCGACTTCGACTGTCGGTAAGAGGTACACCACCCATGGACCCTTGCAGAGTTTGATGCTGCTGAACGATCCTTTTGTCTTGCAGCAGGCCCAGCTCTGGAGTCAAGCAACGGCGGATTTGGGTTCACCGGAGCGAATCCGAGCAATGTACATGCGTCTGTTGAGCAGACCTCCATCGGATGCTGAGGTCGATTCGGCCTTGGCATTGGTCGACGAGGTTGAGCAAACTGCGGACGGTAAAGAGGCTTGGGCCATTCTGGCGCATGCGATGTTCAACTTCAAAGAAGCTTGGTTTGTACCATGAATATCTTCAACAGCACGTCGGGAACCACAACACGAAGAACCACAACACGAAGAGAATGGATCACGCAGACGGGATTGGGTCTGGGGTGGTTGGCAGGCGCCGCCCAATGGGCCCAGGGGCAAGCCAACGAGGGTCTCCATTTCCCGGCCAAAGCCCAACGGGTGATCTTCCTTTTTATGGATGGTGGGCCATCGCAGGTAGATACATGGGATCCGAAGCCGGAGTTGAGCAAACGCCATGGAGAGGTCTTCCCTGCATCGATCGATGCGACTCAATTCGATCAAAATGGCAAGTGCCTTGGAAGCCCGTTTTCGTTCTCCAAGTATGGTCAGTCGGGAATGCAGATCAGCGAGTTATTCCCACAGCTAGCGCGCCATGCGGATCAATTGTGCGTCGTACGATCCATGCAAAGTGAATTTGCCGAGCACTCCCAGGCGTGTATGTTCCTGCATACGGGGTTTGCGGCGCAAGGTCGACCGTCGATGGGGGCTTGGCTCGGCTATGGATTAGGAAGCCAGAACCAACAGCTCCCTAGCTACATCGTGATCCACGGAGGGTTGCTACCGATCGGTGGTCCGGAAAACTTTTCAAATGCGTTTTTGCCTGCTGTGCATCAAGGAGCGATCTTCGATTCCTTCAGCGGCGGAGAGCTTGTGCGAAACATCCAGCCGTCGCGACCGATTCAAGAGCAGCAAGCTCTTTTGAAGTACCTACGGCGAGAGGACCTTCGGTACCTCCAACAACAGGATGCAGGTACCCCTGGATATCAAGTCATCGAGTCCTCGATTCGCAACGACCAGACCGCAAACGCGATGCAGACATCCGTACCTGAATTGGTCCATTTCTCCGACGAGACCCAAGAGACCCTGACGCGTTATGGAGTCGATTCGACCGATCCGTTGATGGCCCAATACGCCAAAGAATGCTTGCTCGCACGACGCCTTGTCGAGCGCGGCGTAAGGTTCGTTGAGGTAACATGCGTCAAAGGCGTGCGTTTTATAGCGCCCTGGGACGATCACGACAACCTGCAGGCCGGACATCGCAAGAACGCCAAGGTCGTCGACCAACCGATTGCAGCCCTTTTAGATGACCTAAAATCCAGGGGGCTTTTGGATTCCACGTTGGTGATCTGTGCCGGGGAATTCGGACGCACTCCGTTTGCACAGGGAAACAATGGTCGGGACCATAATCCTCAGGGGTTCAGCATCTGGATGGCCGGTGGAGGCGTTCGGGGTGGGTATTGCCATGGAGCAACCGACGCGTTTGGGTATCGCGCCGTGGAGAATGTCGTCTCGATTTACGACTTACAAGCGACGGTCTTGCGGTTGATGGGGATCGATCACGAGCGCTTGACCTATCGGTGGGGTGGGAGAGACTACCGACTGACCGATGTGCATGGACGGGTCGTCGAGGATTGCTTGCTATAACCTTGAATTGCGAGACAAGCTTACCTAGCCCGGTAGCTTGAAATCGGGGTCGGCAATCGCGCGAATCAACTCCGAGAGATTCGAGTAGACCAGCAGAAGCGACTGCCACTTCGGTTGGGAAACCGTGACTGAATTCCTGGACTCGATGGATTCCATGCCCTCGACAACCTCTCCGATCCCTCGATGGATGTATTCCAGGAGTTCTGCAAGTTGGGCCGCTTGACTAGGACTCAGTCGGTCAGGAATGGCAGGTGGAATTTCAAGGGCCTGCAATTGGGCTGCTTCGACCAGTAAGCCCGAGTCGACCTCAAAATCGCGTTCGCCTTGCCGTTCGGCCACGGCGCTCGCGTCGACCAAATGCGTTTCGTTTAAGCGAGAGCGGATTTGTTGTTGATCACCAAAGAGCAGGATACTTCGACCGACGAGAATCAGATCGCCGAAGCGGAGGATTTTCAATAGGCAGGTTTGTCCGTTGACTTTGGTGCCATTGGTACTTTCAAGGTCGGTCAGAACGAGGTGTTGATTATCGAGAAGTATCTTGCAGTGATAGCGACTGATACGTTCATCGTTCAGTTGGATCGTATTGCCTTCTTCGCGGCCAATGGAGATCGGGGGGGACAAGTCACCGAAGACTTTCCCACGGTCGGCACCTTGGACGACTCGCAGGGTTAATTTCGACATGGTTTCATCACTCCGCGGCACCGGATTTATTCCAGCCAAGCCTCTTTACCGGGCAGGCCTCTAATCCTGCCCGGTTATTTTCTCGGGTTCGTTTTTCTCTGTTGGCTACCCATCAAGCAACTACATGTCTTCGATGGATCGTTGCGCCACAATTCGACGCGACTAGTGTAGCACAAATGAAACTCCGTTTTTGCGGTAGGGAAGAAACCAGTCGGCAGGAATTTCTCGAAGGCGGTTTCAGCCCAGCTCTTCGAGATCCGGCGAATAGGGAGCAAATCGGGACTGAGCGGCAACGACCTCTGGACGGCGTGTTTGGGTCGAAAGATCGGCTTGTGTCAAGGTCGCATCCAAGATGTCTTGGGCTTTCGAGACGATCGAGTCGCGTTTGACCGAACCGAGGTTTGCAAATGCCGGAGTGCTGGTGATCGGACCATCATAGGCACTGGCACCTAGGATTTTCGCGAATCGAGCGTTATCGATCTTACCGACACTGCCGGCGATGAGCTTGTGCGATTCCTTGCAGTCGCTAATTTCCGGAATTTCGCTGGCATCGGCGATATTCAATCCACCGATTCGGTTGACAGGAAAATTCTCCAATTGCTCCCACGTCCCCTTACCGACGGTCCAGTGGAAGGTATCAATCAGCATTCCAACGGACTTCGAAGGACAGGCTTGAACCAGAGCCATCGCACCGTTGACGTCTTGGATGAACTGGTATTGAAGCGATTCGCGGGCTTCAGAGAAGGTGGAAAAATAAAGGGCCAGCAGAACATTGTTGGCCTCGAAGATGCTTGCAAGTCGTTCGATCCGCGATTTGATCCATTCAAAGTATTGAGGGAACGCAGCCCGATCGGTCGCAGACGGGATCGCCAAAAATCCAGCACGGGCTTTGACCATCCCGGCGACCTTAACGACTTGTTCAACAAGCTTCAACGATTGCTCGAAGTCCTTGTCGTCGGCGTCCAGTTTGCATGGAACTTCGATGCCCGAGACCCGCATCGAAGAACTCGTTAGGAATCGAGCGGCCCGATCGAAATCGGTGCGCGCGGTTCTGACTTGCAAGTCGACTGCATCGATATCTATTCCTTGAAACCCGTAGGTCATGGCAAGCTCGATCAAATCGCTTTGACGACCGGAGATCCCCAAAGAGGAAGCATTGAGATTCTTGTACATAGAACGAAAACTCCTTGACTGTATATTCCAATTGTTTCGCGACCGAAAACGGCGGGAAAACCACTTTTTCGAATCGAAAATGAACCATCCGAGCGAAGTCGGAACCCCTACTTTTTGGGGTCGCCCCCACCTAAATGGGGGGGGCGAAGTATCCCACAGAAGGGGGGGTGCCATCAAGTCGAAACTGGAGGTATCGGAGGAGTTGGTGTTGCAACGGACATTCGATACGAGAGATCACGCGGTTCAAGCACAGCGATGAGCTAGCTCGATTTACCGCTTCGCGCCAAGAGCGGGCCTCGAAGAAGCCTCGGCGCACTGAATTGTTAGATAGCTTAATGTCCCGACCAAATGCTCAGGCAAATCGATTTCTAGCTGTTGGGGCGTCGGTGTCTTGCTCGGCTACCCGAGGAGTTCTTCTGGTGGTTTGCGACGTTGGATTCTATGACTGCGCCGATGGTTTCGGTCCAGGAAGGAATTTTGCCGTGTTTGGGTCTGTTTTCGGAAACATCGTCAGAGCGATCTGAGTCGTTTGAGTCATCGAACTCATCGAAAGAATCCTCGGATCGCTCTTTAGGTGGACCATCGACGTTGTCTTGGGAATCCGAGTTCCGACGACCGCGTCGTTTCGGTCTTCTATCTCGCGAGGAAGCCGAAGACTCATCGGAATCCCTGTTGCGATCGGTTCGAGGCGAGTCGTTGGACTCTTGATGCTGGTCATTGAATCGTGCTTCGTCTTCGCGATCCAGATCGATAGGTTCCGAATCGGAAGTGATGCCTTGCGCAAAGCCGGAGTGTTCTTTGCGTCGGTCTGTGTCGTTGCGTGCATTGCGATCGCGACGTTCGCCATCGCGACGCTCGCTTGAGGGTCGATCGTTACCGCGTCGGTCGCTTGGAGGTCGATCGTTATCGCGACGGTCACTCGGGGGTCGATCGTTATCGCGACGGTCACTCGGGGGTCGATCGTTATCGCGACGGTCACTCGGGGGTCGATCGTTATCGCGACGGTCACTCGGGGGTCGATCGTTGTCGCGACGGTCACTCGGGGGTCGATCGTTGTCGCGACGGTCGCTTGGGGGTCGATCGTTATCGCGACGGTCGCTTGGGGCTCGGTCGTTATCGCGACGGTCTCTTGGGGCTCGGTCGTTATCCCGACGGTCGCTTGTAGGGCGGTCGTTATCGCGACGGTCGCTTGTAGGGCGGTCGTTATCGCGACGGTCGCTTGTGGGGCGGTCGTTATCGCGACGGTCGCTTGTGGGGCGGTCATTATCGCGACGGTCGCTTGTGGGGCGGTCATTATCGCGACGGTCGCTTGTGGGTCGGTCGTTATCGCGACGGTCGTTATCTCGGCGGTCGTTATCGCGGCGGTCGTTATCGCGACGGTCGTTATCGCGACGGTCACTTATAGGACGATCGTTGTCGCGGCGGTCGCTTGTGGGACGGTCACTTGTAGTAACTCGATCGTTATCGCGGCGATTGCTATCGCGACGATCGCTAGTGGGTCGATCGCTATCACGTCGATCACTGTCACGTCGATCACTTCTTGGCCGATCGTTATCGCGGCGATCCTGAGGTTGCCGTTCTTCGGACCGATTTTCGTTGGATCTTGGAGTGTTGATTCGTCGGGTGTCTTTGGGTGCAGATGGGTCTAGATTCTCGTCAGACTGGGTTTCGACGAAGGGTTCTACGGATGGGTCTGTTGCCAGGCTTGGTTCGTCGCGTTGACCTCTGCGTGGTGCGCGTCGCGGTCCCCGTCGATCCGAGTCCGCGGAATCCTGATCCCTGGGATCAGGCCGTCGGTTTCGTGGCGCGGAGGTTGGCAGAGTCGAAACTGGATCGTCGTTCTTGGATGCTGATGGTGTGGATACTTGGGAATCTGAAGATTTCTCCTCCGAATCCCACATGCTGCTCGACTGGGGACGCTTGGTTGCTGGGCGCTTGTCCTGTGAACTGCGGTCCTGGAACTCTTTGGTTTCCTGATTCTTCGTTTCGGGGGCCTTTGCCGGCGTTTGGGCTTCTGCCGACTCGCGTCGGGAATCGGACGACACGCCAAAGAGGTTTGCTAGTGCGTCCCAGGAGCTTTGCAACATCGACCTTTCGCGCGGTTCTTGGAGCGAGGGTTCTTTGGCTGTGGCTTCTTTGGCTGCGGGAGCTTTGGGTTGGGGTTTCGGATCGGCCAGTGGAATTTCCTGAAATGCGTCGGACTGAGTCGGGATGTCTTGAGCGAACTTAATTTTGGTCGGTTCGGTTTGCCCACCGGAGAGTTCGGAGGATGCCGACGAAGACGAATCGGAAAGTCCGCCGCCGAAATCATTGCGGGGCGCTTCGGTAGAAGGCTTTGGCTTCCTCGGCGACGAAGCCTCGGAACGAGTGCGGGATTTTTCGCGGGGTTTGTTGTCGGATTTCACCTCGGGGATCGGGCCGGGCAGATTGCTTTCGATACCGGCGGAAGGCTCCTGAGAGGGGCTCACGGTTTTTGATGGGACTGGGGTGGGCTCGGCGGGAGCCTCGGTCTTTTGATTTTTCTTCGAACGAGGAGCAAGATTCGGCGTGCCGAGCAAATCCGCGAGCAAATTCCAATGATCTGACATAGAGTCCTGTTATATTCCGTTCGTTGCGCACCTGGGGTTGCCGCAGAGCGTTGATAGAACCTTATTGATAGGCCCTTAAGGATATCCCTAGAAACCCTTTGTGGCAACCGTTGGAAAAAAAAGCTTGGACTCGATGAGGATTCCATGAATTTCCTCCATAATCCACCGTCTAACCCCATGATTGGACTAGACTTAGGTCGATGCGATCCGAAAATTTAACCCAGGATCGAACGCCGGACGGAATCAGGCGCTCGAAATTGGGATTTCTTTTTCGAATGTTATAGCGTTTTCGCTCGACGGGTTGGAGTCTGTCATGGAGAGTCGTTTTAAAGTCAATGACTGGGTCATTTGCACGCGGGAGAAATATGGGCTTTCACCTGGAAAACGAGCGAAAAACATCAGCCCAGCCCCACGTGGCGACTTGTATTCTTATGAAGTAGACAAGTACTGGATCGTCCGATCGGTAACCGATCAGGATTTGGTTTTGGAGACCCGAACTGGAAAACAGCATTTGGTTCCCCTGAAAGACCGGCGGGTTCGGGTTGCCAACTGGTGGGAGCGTTGGCTGTATCGAAACCGATTTCCGACGAAAACCTTGATTTCTTTAACCTTAACGCCTCCCGACGTGCTAGACGCACCCCAATCGGCAACGCCAACTGCTCAATCGGCAACGCCAGCTGCGGGTACTAGGCTCCCGCGAGGCGCTTGAACGCTGGGCATCTTGACCGCTGGGCACAAGAGGACTTGACGTTTTCAACGCTTAGCAATTATCTTTATATGAACAAAGCCTAGGTTTCCGTGCTTGGGCGGCTTGTCGGCATAGCTTCAATTGGCAGAGCACCGCATTCGTAATGCGGGGGTTGTGGGTTCGACTCCCACTGCCGGCTTTATCAGCTTCGTGAATCAGAATTTGGAACCACAGAATCCATGGTAGCAGCATCCTCGATCGACATTCGTGAAGTCGTCTTGTCGAATCAATCCTTCGGACCCTCGGACATCGATCGAATCAGCCGGGCTATCGAAGAAGATCTGACGCAATTGGCTTTGCTCAAAGATGCAGTTCAAGAGCTTCAACAAACCCAGGGCCTTTCGCCTGCGACCCAAGTACGTTTAGGAGTTTGTTTGTTTTTGCTTGGCAGGTTTGATGAATCCGAAATCGCCCTCAAGCAAGGTGATGGCGGAGCCCTTGCACAGTATTATCTTGGAAGAATTTGCTTCCAAACCGATCAGTTTCAGCGCGCGTTGGATTACTACCAAGCGGCTGAGAAGGCAGGTTACACTGTCGAGTGGTGCCAACTCTCGAGCGCCGAGGTGCTTCGATATCTTGGACGCAAAGAAGAAGCCCTTCAACTTCTTGACAATGTCTTTGGTCCTGTCGAACAACATCCTGAGTATCCCTACCAACGGGCTGCGACGTTGGCCTCCATCGGAGGGAATCTCCCCGAGGTCATCGCGTTGTACCAAAGGGCATTGCAACACAACCCCAAGCACGGCGGTGCTCTGTTCGGTTTGGCCCTCGAATACGATCGACTTGGCCACGACCAACAAGCGTTCGAACTCTACCAACGCGGCGCAGGGCTTATCCCTTCGCATATCGGAACTCTGCTTAACCTTGGTCTTTTGTACGAAGACCGCAACGACTACTCACGAGCACAAGCTTGCTACCGACGCGTTTTGGAAACTTGTCCAGATCATGACGTTGCGAAGATGTATCTCAAAGATGCCATCGCAGGTGGCCCCGAGTCGGTCGACGAAGAAACCCACAAGAAAAACGAAAAACTCGCCCAACTGCTCAACATCTCGGTGACCGATTTCGAACTATCCGTTCGATCCCGAAACTGCTTGCAGAAAATGGGGATTCGAACTCTCGGAGATCTCTCTCGAGTCTCCGAACAAACGCTCCTCTCGAGCAAGAACTTCGGTGAAACTTCGCTCGTAGAAATCAAAGAAATGCTCGTCGGCAAAGGCCTATCGCTCGGCCAATTCGCTCACGAAAAGCGAGAAGCCGAACCTCCTTTGGATCTCTCGGGAATGACCCCCGATCAGCAGATGCTCCTAGATCGTCCGATTTCCGAGCTGAACCTCTCGGTTCGCGCGAGAAAATGCATGGTCCGCTTGCAACTCAACACCATCGGTGAACTGATTCGCAAGACCGGCGATGACCTGCTCGAATGCAAAAACTTTGGTGTCACAAGCTTGACCGAAGTTCGCGAGAAACTCACCGGTCTGAACCTGAAGCTTCGCGGAGACTGACCCGGGCACCCGCGGATTGGTTCTTGGTTCTGGATTTGTTGTAATGCTAGCGAAACCCGCTACACTGTCGGACTCCGCTACAGTGAGACTTATCCAAAGCAAAACCTTCTAGCCGTGGCTCTATGGGCATCCTGAGATTCCGAATCCCCGACCATTCCCAATTCGATTCGCGTTTTTGGGAATCTGCGTACGTCGCCGGAGCAATCGAAGGGATCCCCAAGCCGTCTCAGCGTTCGATCGCCGAAGGCGTACTGAGTTTTTACTTTGATGAGAACGATACCTGCAAGTTATCAATGCCTTGGCCGACGAAGGACTACGGACCGGTGGTCCTAACCTCCACGTCCTTGAAAAGTTCGGACGCTCCCTATTCGTTGCGATTGGAATTGGCTCGCGGGACGATCCATCGGATCCGCACTCGCGCGTTTTCCTGGGAACACATCCGAGGCTTGCGAATCCCGTCGGCCTACCATGCGTTGATGGACCAAGCCTTGGAGCATTTCGTCCAAGCGGTCGTCGAGGAGAATGGCCGCGACGCACCAGGATATCAAGCCCAGTGGTCGATCGATAAGGCCATCGAGGCTTCGCGCTCCTTGGCGCGAGCGTATACATCGCAAGTCTTGCAAGCTCGATTGCTCGGCGGTGAAAAACTCCAAACGCTTTTTGGAGTGCAGCTTCCGACGATCCCAAATTGGAAATCGATCGGTCAAGAGTTATTGCCGGCTTGCAATGCGGTCAGCGTCGATCTTGGGATCCATCGAATCGCACCCGGAGCAAACCGACTTGCGGATAACGACCCAGTCTTTCAACAACTTGATTGGGCCAAAGAGAAAGAACTCAAGGTCATTGGCGGTCCATTGGTATCGCTGCAAGAAGGTAGGTGCCCTTCGTTTATCAATCCAGCGACATCCTTTGATCAAGTGTGCAACCAAGTTTTTACGCGAGTTGGAAATGTCGTATCGCAATGCCTCGGGCGTGTTCGATTGTGGGATGCTAGCGCTAGCATCAACGCTTGCGAACCGTACCAGTTAAGTGACGAACAAGCCTTCCGGTTGGCCTCGGGAATCATCGGCACGATTCGGAGCATTGACCCGAAGAGTCCAATCATCTTCTGCATCAACTTGCCCGCCGCAGAGTACATGACTCGCAACAAACAAAGCATTGATCCTTTTCGATTTGCTCGAAGCTTGATCCAAGTCCACGACAAGGACATAGCGGGCATCGGACTCGATTTGAATTTGAATTGCTGGCCCAATGGGACGTTACCGAGGGATTTGATCGATTTGTCCGATATCGTCGACCACTGGCAGTTCCTCGAGAAATCGCTGTTGGTCCGATTGACCGCTCCTCTTTCGCTCGATAACGATCCGTTGGCGTTGTATCAAAACTCCATCGTTTCCTCGTGGGTTCATCCAGGCAATTGCTCATCGGCTCAGGTCCAGGATTGCATGCAGGACACCGATCCGGATTTGTTTGGAGCCAAGATTGGCGATGGCTTAGAACCGGTCGTAGCAACTCGGCCCACAGCGTTACCGCCAAACGGCCTGGAGCTTCTCCAGATGCTTTTATCCAAGCCGAGTGTCCACGGGATTATTTGGAATCAAGCGATCGATTCAAGCGACCATTTGTTTCCCAACGCAGGTCTGTTCTCAGCAGACTCTCGGCGTCGTCCGCTTGTCGAATGCATGTCACGACTGCGAGAGCAGTACGTGGTTTAAATTTTGGCCGTCGCTTGGTAACCGGCGCAGAAAAAAACGCCGCGCCGGACAAATCCGACGATCGGCGCTCTAGTGCGTTTGTCCCGAGTTGGCTAACTGTCAGCTAACTGTCATCAGGGACACGAGAGTCATGCTTCGCGATCCTCGAGTCGTTTAGGGACGCTTGAAGACCAAGTTGGCGGTGATTTCGACTTCGTCGTTGATTTTGCCCTTGCCGTACATCATCCCGAATTTGGTTCGATCCAATTTGAAATCGGCCTTGAGGGTCGCGGTTCCTTCGGCGATGGTGGCTTTGCAAGGCACTTTGACCTCGACGGTTTTACCGAGCATGGTCATCTTTCCGATCAGTTGCACGTCGTCTTCGCTAGCCGCTTCGATTGCGGTGGTTTCGAAACTGATTTTCGGGTATTTGCGAACATCGAAAAAATCTGGGTTCTTGAGGTGTTCGGTCAGTTTAGGATCGTCTGACCAAAGGCTTTCGGCTTCGATCTCGAGTTTCATCGATCCGTTCTTTGGATTCTCAAGATCCGCCTTGACCTCGGACTTGAACCCCTTGAATCCTCCCTTATGGGCACCATCGGGCTTCTTGCCAACAAAATCGATTTTGGACTTCTCGACATCCAAAGTCCAAGTCTCCGCATACGCTGGCGAGAGTGCAAACATCGCTGCAAAAAGCAGTCCACCGAGATACTTCGTCATTTTCTACCCCATGAAAAAATAGTCGTCACCAAGCTTTCGTCGTCCCATCCGCATGGAACGAACTCGTGTTTCCACGTTGGAAACCTGTTACAGTATATCCGATCGCGCCGGTCATGTAGGAGCGTCACGATTTCCCACCAACTTGATTGGATGCAACGATGCCGAAGCTCCCTAGGTCGCTAAAATCGCCTAATTGGTGCTTGTTTCTTGTCCTCGCGTTCTTGGCATGGAGCATCCCAGCCTGTCAGTGCTTCGGACAAATTGTCGATGTAGGCACCGTCCAAGAGGCGATGCGGACAGGCGAGTATCAAAAAGCCGTCGAGATCGCTTTGTCCCAGGTGGAGAAAAAAACCTGGAATGAGGCTTGGCCTCGCCTGCTTGCGACCAACTACATGATCCAGGGCAAGTATCCTGAAGCACTCGACGTGTACAAAGGATCCTTGGAACGATTTTCCGATAGCCTCCGCCTGAAGCTACTTGGACACAAAATCCTCCTTGCCAACAATCTTGAACCTGAGGCTCGCGCATTGCTCGAAGAGCTAACGGCTCAGATCCAGCGCAATCCGTGGCGATACTCCACCAAGGCCGAGCGTGTGCCGCTTGGAGAATTCTTCCTTCTCCAAGGCGAGGATCCCAAGCAGGTTTTGAAGCTCTGCTACGATCAGGCGCTTGAATCCGATCCTAAGAATCTCGAAGCCCTCAAATCCATCGCGGCGATGGCGTTGGACAAGTCCGACACGAAGGTTGCTGCCGACGCTTTGGACAAGGGGCTTAAGCTAAGCCAGAACGACCCGGATCTTTTCTTTCTTTATTCAGAGGCTTGCAGCAACTTTGATCCTGCAAAGTCTCGCGAGTTGCTCCAAAAGGCCCTGAGCATCAACCCCAGCCATATCCCAAGTTTGCTCAAGCAGGCCGAAGCGCTCATGGACTCCGAGAGCTACCCGCAATCGCTTAGGGTTCTCGAACAAGTCGAAGCGATCAACCCAAATCTGCCCGAGCTGTGGGCCTTGAGGGCTGCTGTCGCACACCTTCAAGGAGCTTATAACGAAGAAGGGACGTTCCGAAGCCGGGCGCTTTCTTTGCGAAAGCTCAATCCGATCGTCGATCACAAAATCGGCAAGCACCTTTCGATGCACTATCGATTCGCAGAGGGATCCCAATACCAACGGCGCGCTCTATCGATGGACAGCAACTTCCATCCGGCACGCACCCAACTCGCCCAAGACCTCTTGCGCCTAGGAAACGAGCAAGAGGGCTGGGAGATGGTCGCTTTGGCTCGCCAAGGCGACCCATTCCACGTCACGAACTACAACCTTCAAATCCTCCGAGGGGAGCTTGAAAAGTACCAGACAATCGAGGTTCCCGGCTTTGTGATTCGCATGGATGCAACCGAGGCTAACGTCTACGGAAGTCAGGTCGTCGAGATCCTGCAGCAAGCCCGTTCGACCCTTCTTGGCAAGTACAAGGGCCAGCTCCAAGAGCCCATCGTTGTCGAACTGTTTGCAAAGCAAAGGGACTTTGCGGTTCGAACCTTCGGGCTCCCTGGTGGCGAAGGGTTCTTGGGCGTGTGCTTTGGAAATGTCATCACGGCCAACTCCCCTGCAGCTTTAGACGTCGAACACAACTGGAAATCGGTTTTATGGCATGAGTTTTGTCACGTCGTGACGTTGAATCTGACGAGCAACCGCATGCCGCGTTGGCTCTCCGAGGGCATCTCGGTCTACGAAGAGCGCATGCACAGAGCCAACTGGGGTGAGCCTGCCAATCCAATGTATATCCATTGGCTCCGAAGCGGCGAATTCGAGCCTCCGAGCCGCATGAGCCGCATGTTCCTTGCTCCTAAATCCCCGATGCATCTACAGTATGCCTACTACGTAGCCTCCTTGGTTGTGGAGTTCTGGGTCGAGCAATTCGGACACGAAGGACTGCTGGATTTGCTGGCCGATCTTCGCAGTGGGCTTCCGATTACCGATGCGATCGCACGTCGAACCGGTAGCCTTGAAGGTCTGGATCAGGCTTTCGAGCGTTTCGCTAAGGATCGCGGTGCACAGATCGCCCCGAACCTCGATATGACTCCAATCGACAAAGAGCAACTCTGGAGCGCTTGGATCGAGACCCATCCGAATTCGTATCCGGCGCTTCACAAGAAGCTCGACGAGCAGATCGAGAAGAAGGCTTGGGCCGAGGCGATCGCAAACGCGCAATCGCTCTACGAATCTTGGCCAACGGATCCTACGCCAAGCAGTGCATTGATGAAAAAGGTGCTCCTCCACCGCGAACAAAACGAACCGGAAAAGGTCCGCGAATGTTTGCTCCAGATCGTATCGCTCGACCCCCATACCACCGCACCGCTGGAGAGCTTGATCGCGATCGATCAAGAGTCGCAGGATTGGGAAAGCGTGGCAAAATGGTGTCGAAATTGGCTTGAGATCCAACCGATGCAACTCACGGCGCTGGAAACCTTGGCTCAGGCCGGGCAGAAAACCGATCAACCCCAAAGGGCCATCGATGGCCTTGCGGCCCTTGGGCACTTGGACCCCTTGGATCCAGCCGAATTGAACTTCCAACTGGCTGTCGCTTACGATCGTCAAGGAAACCATTCCGAGCAAGCCTTAAGGCACTGCTTGATGGCTCTGGAAGAAACACCTCGTTACGATCTAGCTTTAAAGTTGCTGCTCAAACTCCGGGCGTCGAAGGCCCCCTGAACGAAAGATCATGTTATCTTGAACTACAGTTCATTCAAAAATAAAAGCGGAACGGCGCAAGTCGTCCGGTGAGGTGAACGGTGTTCTAAACGTAAAGCGCGTCCCCGAAGCACTTACCATATCCGTCGGAGTCGAAGTTTCGTGTGTTTGTTACCAAGTTTTTTTCGGAGCAAGTTTGTCATGCTTAAGCACCTATTTTTCTGCACGATGATGTTCGGTGTTCTGGGCTCTTATGTTTCAGCCCAAGAAACCGCGAAGAAGTCTGGACGTGGCGATCCTCAGACCGCGATGGTCAACCAGTTTCTCAAGCAACTCGAGCCGGCCGCATTGAGCCAAGAGACCACCGACAAGATCAAAGAGAACTTCGACAAAACGGTCAAGGAAGTCATGGCTAAACGCAAAGCCGCCAACCTGACCCCTCAAATGCTCAAGGATCGAACCGAGGCGGGAAAAAAAGCCCGCGAAGAGGGAAAGAAGCCCAAGGAAGTACGCGAAATCGCTCTCGCAGCGATGAACGCTACCGAAGAACAAAAGAAAGTTCTGATCGAGACCGAAGAGATGCTTAGCAAGACTCGGATCGAAATCGGCAAAATGCTAACCGATGAGCAGATGGGCAAGCTACCCAAGCAGTTTCAGACAAACCTCAAAGAGGCCCCCACGAAAAAGAACGCCAAATTGTAGCGAATCCCACACGAAGGATGCGAGCTAGGCGACGCGCCGGTAAGCACCGGTCATGTAGAACGACTCGATCGCATCAACGACCGATTCCTGTTCGGCAGTGGTCAACTCTGGGTAGATAGGCAAGTGGAGAATTTCCCGTGCAGCCGTTTCGGTCTGGGGCAAGCAACCTTGGGAATACCCAAGGTCTGAGAAACACTCCTGCATGTGCAAGGGGACGGGATAGTAGACTTCACAGCCGATTCCTTGCTGTTGCAGATGGGATTTGAGGCCATCGCGTCGGCCGTGCGGAACACGGATACCGAATTGATTCCAAACATGAGTCGCCTTGGGTTGCTTTTTGGGCAATTCGACGATTTCCTGCAAATGGCTCGCTTGAAACAGTTCTTTGTATCTTGCTGCGTTGGCACGTCGAGCGTTGGCATATCCCTCCAGATGCGAGATTTTCACATTGAGGATGGCCGCTTGAAGGGTATCTAACCGGCTGTTGATTCCGACAAGTTTGTGATAGTAGCGAGGTTGCATGCCGTGGGACGCAAGCAGTCGTAACTTCGCAGCCATCGCATCATCGTTGCAAACGAGCATACCGCCGTCGCCCATGGCGCCTAAATTTTTAGTCGGATAGAAACTCAAGCAGCCGACCTGCCCCCAGGATCCAGCAGGCCGATCGTCCCAAGCAGCGCCGATAGCTTGGGCTGCATCTTCGATCACAGGCAAGCCGTGTGCGCTAGCGATTTGGTTGATACGATCCATCGCAGCGCATTGACCGAACAGATGCACTGGGATGATCGCCTTGGTCCGGGCCGTGATACTTTCTTCAAGGCACTCCGGATCCATGTTGTAGGTCATCGGATCGATGTCGACGAAAACCGGTTCGGCACCCAACCTCGACACGGCGCTTGCTGTGGCAAAGAAGGTAAAGCTCGGCACGATCACTTCGTCGCCCGGTTCGATATCCAAAGCCATCAACGCCAATAGGAGCGCATCGCTGCCCGAGGCGCAGCCGATCGCGTGCGAGGTACCGCAAAGATTTGCGACGGTTTTTTCCAACTCCGTGACTTCCGGACCGTGCAGAAACCGACCGCTATCGACAACGCGTTCGATCGCCTCGAGAAACTCTTGCTTCAAAGCCAAGTTACCCCTGCCGACATCGAGCATTGGAACCGGTGAATTTTTTTTCGCTTCGTTAGACATCCCCAACCCCCATCCTTGGTTTTCTCGTTTCGAAACCGGATCGTTACGCCCGTTTGCTGTGTCTTATCGATACTCGATCCGGGAGCAAGAGCTTAAAAAATCTTCGGGTTCGGAGTCAAGTTCAACTCCCTAGCAAAAGACCTATTCGTTTTCGTACGACGAACCACCATTCCCCCGCCCCGTTGGGGCAAAAAACCATATTGGGAACCGCACGATGAACCAACATCTCCCCACCGCCCCAAAGGGGCAAAAGCCCATATTGGGAACCGCACGAAGATGATTAGGGGCAGAGGAGCAGATCGGAAAGCTCCTCGGAGGTGTTGCAGATGATTTTTGCGCCGGCCTGGACGATCTCCTCGACTTGGCGAAAGCCCCAAGACACGCCAATGGGGTATAGGCCAGCGCCGATGGCGGTCTTCATATCGGTGTTGGTATCGCCGACGTAGGCGACGCGGGTCGTGTTCTGCGAGATCTCTGAGGCGATCCAGATGGCCGACTGTGGGTCCGGCTTGCGGGCAAATCGCTCGCTGTGCCCCAGAACGTGTAAGAATGGAATCCCCGGTAGGAATCGATCCACGCACCGCTTGGTGAAATGATCCGGTTTGTTCGAAAGCACGGCGAGTTTCAGGCCCTCTTGGTGGGCCTTTTGAAGCATTTGCGGGATTCCCAAATAGGGCTTGGTGCATCGATCCCATCCGCGATCGTAGTGGCCTTGGTAGATCCCCATGCACCTTTCTAGCAGTTGCGGATCGGATTGGGTTTCAGGCAACGCTCTTTGGAACAGAACACTAACGCCATCGCCGACATGCGTCTTGAACGACTCGAGCGTGCAGGTCGCTTTGCCCAACTCCGCAAGCGTCGCATTCGCAGCGTTGGCAATGTCCTCCAAGGAGTCGATGAGCGTCCCATCGAGATCAAAGATCACACCATCAAAACGTTTCATCGCTGTCCCCCTGCGTCTTGTCCATGTCCTTGTTCGTCTTTATTCTCACGACGGTTTCCGGGTGGGTTTCCGGCCGTATCTTCCGGGCCGTCTTCAGCGCCCGTTTCAAGGTTATCCTCAGGCCCTTCTTCCGGCCCGTTTTCTAGGCTCGCGTTTTCTATGCTATCGAGAAATAGCTGTCGGATGATCATCGTCGCGTAGGCACCTCGGGGAAGTTCGAAGGCCAATTTCCAATCCACCGATTCGGAGTTTAGATCGAGGTTCGGATCGGTCGACTCCCAAGTCGATTCGAAACCGTTCGCAAACAGCAGAACCTCCCGTTGCCCGCGCGAGAAGAACGTATCGCGGGGGAATTTCAATCGCAGTTCCCGAACGCTAAGGCCCAGTCCCGCAACGACCGACTCGAGGGTCTCTAAGGTCCCTTCGGGCCAATCGTGCTGGCGAGCCGAGGGGAGTGGCAAGGTCGTTCGCCACTGACTTTTCCATCGATTCTGCTGATCGGCCGTGAGCAATTGTGGCAACGACAGCGGCCCGGATTTCGAGGGCAAGCGACGTTGGGTCTGCTGTTCGTTGAAGCCGTCGATGAGTGCCGACAGCCAACGGTTCCAAATCCAACTCTGGAATGCGGCGATGTAGATACTTCGAAGGTCCAATCGGACCAGGGCCAGCGCACGCTTGAAATCCACCGGATGGTCGAGCAGATAAGTCACGATGCTGCGGCGATGGGAGCGATCGAGCATCTCTTTGCATTTCTCCCATTGCCCCCAGGTGTTTCGGAGTATTTCCTTTTGCTCGCTTTCTCGGGGGCGATCGTGGGGATTGGGTTCGGCCATCGCGATATATAACGCGCGTTCGTAGTTCAACTTGCACCAGTGCATTCCAATAAGCTCACCGGATTGACCGATCGAGCCGAAGCGTTGGTCGTCGAAGTAGTTGATCGCACCGAAGTGCTTGAGCCAATCGGCGTTGCGATCGAGTTGCTCGACGTCTTTTTTAGCGATTTTTCGCAGACGGATCTCAAAACGGTTCGCCTGGATGTCCTTGGCGTCGAACGGCCGGTGGATTTGCCCAAGGTATTCGACTTGCATCGAGCGGTCGGTGAATCCGGTCTTCGGACCGTGGGCGATCGAGAAATGCTGGACCGTCGAGGCGTGCCGGTCCTTGAGGCCCCCGTAGCTGATCCGCCGGCGCTCGATATTCCAATGGCTCAAAACCTCCGCAATCGCTTCCGGGGTACCCAAACCGGCCTTCGAGAGCCGATACAACGCGTGCGAACCGCCCGTGGGCCTTACCGAGGTGATCTCCTCGACCCGAAAATCTTCATACGTACTTTTAAGCTTCATCGATGGGAAAACACCTTTGGCGGTTGAAAAACAGATCGAAAATAAAGTTCCGCCCGCGATTTTGGACGCACCCGACGACTTATGCCCAACCGGCCGTCGATGTCCAAAAGACCGAATATCGGTGTCGGATCGTTATAATACACAGGAAAAGTCACATTCCTGGCGGATCGAGCGTGCATGCGGCGATTTGACACTACGAATCCTTGGTTTTCCTGGGAAACTGTCAAGCGGGTTTGCAGTCTACCTAGAGTAGGTAAGCTGACGAACTGGCGTTTGAGCCTTTTTGACCCATTTGAAATTTTCATGAATCGTTTTGCTGCTGGGAATTCCGTTCGTTCGCCCTGGTTACTGGGCTTGGTGCTGCTGCTCCTGTTTGCGTTCATTAGCGGGTGTGGTCGATCCGAATTGGAGTATCGGCCCAATGGCTTGCATGCCGCTAGCCTGACACGCGAATCGGCCGAACGCGATGCGGTCGAGATTGCCAAGCAGGCGGCCGAGTTGATCGAAACTTGGTTCGGCACCTTGGATCAACCTCGATGGCCTGCGGGGCTCCTCGAATCGGTCCGGATGGATTCGGTGTCGCGGTGCGCAGGGCCTGTGGGTCGTCGGGACGACAAAGTCGAGCGGGGTGTTTTCCGCAAGCACTGCGTGACTTGCCATGGTCTTTCCGGCGATGGGCTCGGGCCCGCCTCGATGCTCCTGGAGCCTTATCCTAGAGACTTTCGCCGAGGCACTTTCAAATTCAAATCGACACCGGTGGGCAAAAAGCCCAGCCGAGACGATCTGCATCGCACGCTCTACGAAGGGATTCCGGGCACCGCGATGCCATCGTTCCGAGCCCTCGAAGAATCCGAAGAGTTCGCCCATGACATCGAGGATCTAGTCGAATATGTGCGGTTTTTGTCCATCCGAGGCGAAGTCGAGCGCCGTGCGATCAGCCTGAGCGTGCGAGAAGGGATCCCTTTGGAACCGAACTCCGTAAGGATTCAAGAGGTCCTTTCGGAAGTGGTCCTCAAGTGGAACAGCGCCCCGAGCGACGCGTTGCCCGAGCCCGAACCGCCAGTTTGGTTTACCTCCGCACCGAGCGACCAAGCACGCCATTTGGAATTGATCCAAAAAGGCAAATCGCACTTCGAAAGCGAACTGACTGCGTGCGTCAAATGCCACGGAAAAACCGGGGCCGGAGATGGGTCCTCCCAGGATTACGACGAATGGACCAAGGACTGGACCATCCTTGCAGGGATCGACCCGAAGCATCCCAAGGAGTGGAAAGAGATGAAGCCCTACGGAGCTCTCAAGCCCGTGCTAGCCAAACCTAGAAATTTCCACTGGGGAACCTTCCATGGCGGAAAGTCTCCGAGCGAAATCTTCAAACGAATTGTTTTGGGAATCGAGGGCACGCCGATGCCACCTGTGGCGCGGGCCGAGAATTCCAACCCGGGCCTTACCGATGATGAGATCTGGGAATTGGTTTACTACGTCATGCAATTGGAGAATCGATCGTGAGCTCTGAAGTGAAATTCAACTTCGTCAAGCTCTGGGGTTGGCTTGCGGCACTGTTTATCTTCCCGTTGATATGGGTCGGTGGATTGGTCACCACCCACGACGCAGGGATGGCTGTTCCGGATTGGCCTGGGACTTATGGATACAACTTATTCCTCTACCCGTTTTGGACTTGGCTCTACGGACCTTTCGATTTGCTTATCGAGCATGGCCACCGGCTCTTGGGTTCCTGGGTCGGGCTGCTGGTGATCTTCTTGTGCATCGCAGCTTGGAGGCAAGAGTCCAGGCGATGGTATCGATGGGCGTGCGTCGGTTTGCTCGGCGCAGTGATCGCCCAAGGCTTGCTCGGTGGGTTCCGGGTGGTTTTGGACGAACGGACCATTGCGATGATTCACGGGTGCGGCGGTCCGATGGTCTTTGCCTACGCTTGCTTCGTGGCCTTGGCCTCCTCCTCGGATTGGAAGAACGCGACGAGGAGTCTTGCCCCGCGAGGGCTTTGGAAGCTCTCTTGGGTGCTGCTTGCCTCGACGGTGACCCAATTGATTTTGGGGGCCCAACTCAGACACGCTTTGCCCAGCACCAGTCCAGTGGGCTTCATGTCGATGGTCCACCTTCATTTGACCTTTGCGGGGGTCGTGACGCTTGCGATCCTTGCCGTGGCCCTTGTAGTTCGCAAGGTACCTTATGCTCAAGAACCTGCGTTGAAGCTACCGTCCAACGCGTTGGTCGGCCTCTTGGTATTGCAACTGCTTTTGGGAATCGGGACATGGATGGCCAACTATGCCCTGCCTTGGAGCGAGACGACCTGGAGCCTTGCTAGGTACGTCATTGCGGCCAAAGGCTACTGGGAATCGATGTTGGTCACGGCCCACCAAGCGACTGGATCGCTCCTGATCGCCTGCTCGACTTGGCTGATTTGCCGCGTCGCGAGGCGTCAGTTTTCACTTGCCGAGAATCGCAATTCGTTGAATAATCCAGGTGCCTCGGCGGCGTTGCCTGAGTCTGTTTCGGCCGTCTAGCAACTTCCTTCAGAGAATACCTTGTCCACACCAGTGACCAAAACGTTGGAATTGAACTCGCCGTGGGTACGCTCGGCTTGGCGGGATTATCTCGTGTTGGCCAAGCCCCGGATCACCGTGATGATCCTCTTGACGGTGGCCGTCGCGATGGTCTTTGCGGCTCGGCTCTTGCAGTCCTCGGTCGCACCGATCGCTTGGTTTAGCGCGATGGTAGGAACAAGCATGGTCGCCGCCAGCGCCAGTGTCCTGAATCAGTGGTTCGAACGGGACCGCGATTTTCTCATGCCACGGACTCGCAACCGTCCGCTTCCGAGCGGGCGTCTGACGATGAGCGAAGCGAGTCTTTTTGGCTGGCTGCTTTTTCTCGTCGGCACGCTGATGATTTACTTTGGAACCAATGCCACGGCAGCAATCGTCAGTTTCCTGACGTGGTTCATCTACTGCTGGGTGTACACACCGATGAAGGCTTGGTCGTGGTGGAACACCGCCGTCGGAACTTTGCCAGGCGCCTTGCCGGTGATGATCGGCTGGACGGCCGCCGGCGGATCGATCACTTCGTTGGAAGCTTGGGGATTGACCAGCATCGTGATTCTTTGGCAGTTCCCCCACTTCATGGCCATCGCATGGTTGTATAAAGATCAGTACTCCCAAGCGGGCTTTCGGATGCTCACCGGCGAGGAGCCATCGGGGCTCGCAGCCGGCTGGCATGCGGTCATTCCAGCGGCCTTGCTCTGCCCTCTGAGCATCGTGGTGCTTAGGCCCGAATCGATCGCTACTTGGATCCTGACGGCCTTGGCCGTAGCGATCGCTAGCTTCCAACTGATGGCCTCGTTCAAGTTCCTCTTGAGCAGAGACCAGGGCACGGCCAGAAAACTTCTGCGGACCTCTTTGGTTTTCCTACCGGCGATTTTCCTGCTGGTCGTCGTGCGTTGGGGAATGTTGTAATGCCGACCGATAGTGGGCCATCGATTGCCATCTCGGGGCTCTCGCATCGCTACGGCGAAAAAGTTGCTATCGACGATCTTTCGCTGGAAATCCCTCGACGGTCGATTTTCGGGGTGCTTGGACCCAACGGCAGTGGCAAATCGACCTTGTTTAGGCTTTTGTCCACCTTGGTGCCCGTTCAAAGCGGCACGATTCGGATGCTGGGTTACGATGTCTCCAAAGATCAACAAGCGATTCGCGAGCGGATTGGAGTGGTGTTTCAGTCCCCTAGCCTGGATCGCAAGCTGACGGCGCGCGAGAATATTTTGTTCCAAGCTGCTTTGTACTCGATCCCACAGAGCCAGGCTCGCGCGCGGGTCGCCGAGCTGTCCAAGGCCTTGGGGATCGAAGAACAGCTCGACATCAAGATCGACAAGCTGTCTGGGGGACTTCGGCGTCGCGTCGAGTTGGTCAAGGGATTATTGCATCAGCCGGAGTTGCTTTTGCTCGACGAGCCGAGCACCGGTTTGGACCCCCTCTCACGATTGGAGCTTTGGCATTCCCTCGAACAGCTTCGACTAGAGCACTCCACGACGATCGTTTTGACCACGCATCTTCTAGAAGAAGCCGAGAAATGCGATCGAATCGCGATCCTGGACCATGGTCGATTGTTGGTCGATGATTCCCCAGAAGCTTTGCGCACGAGCACTGGGCAGATCGTCTTTAGCGTTGCGACCAACGAGCCCCACAAGGTGATCGAACAACTCGAAAAGCAGTATGGATTTCACGGCAGCTTCCATGGGGGCTCGGTCCGAATCGTGCGGCAGCAAACCGATATTTCCCCGATGGAGGTCTATGCGAGTCTCGGCTCGCTTGTCTCGAGCATGACGATTGGGCCGCCGAGTCTCGAGGACGTCTTTCTGAGGCTCGCAGGGAAGAGTTTTTCCTGAAGGCTCAGCGAGGTTCGCTGTGCCATCGGTGCGACTGAACGGCCTTGGCGAACTTTTCAAGATCGGAGTAGTTGCGACGCCAAGTCGTGTACATCACCCCTTGGACGTTGGGGATCTGCTGCTCAAGAACGGTATCCAGCCATCGATTGATTTGTTCCGGAGGACCATCGTAATAACCCGCGAGGATTTGGCTGTGACCTTTTTTGGAAAAGTGTTTTAAGCTCTCCTGGCGTTTGTCAAAATTCCAGTTGACGATGCGGACGCTTTCGGGAGCTTGGGCATCCCTCAGCGAGCCATTGACCAGGTAGTACTTGTCGCGCGCGTTATGGTAGGGGTCAAACATGTCGCTCCAGACCGCGATTCTTGACGCAGGAGCTTTTCCGAAGAGTTGCTCGCTGCAATGCTTGACGTTGTGGGACAAGACCGCCGCAGGCGAGGCGTCTGGCGCGAGTCGATCGATATTCGACTCCGTCCATCCCATGACACGGTACTCGTCATGCGACATCATGAAGTCTGCATCGGGAAACAAACGGGTCATGGCATCGATTTGCTGATCGAGAAGTTGTTGAAAATCCTTATCGCTCGCAGCACCGCAAACCTGACCATCGTAGACGATATGGGCGTGGTAATACGAGACCCTTAGTCGGCTGGCATCCGGCAGATTCCGCAAGAGTTTCAGCGAGGGAGCTTCATGCCAAACCTCGTACTCCCCAGCGTAGGGAACCGTACCGAGTTTCGGATCGCTCCATTGTTCGAAATCGACCCCTTCGCTCAGCGCCGTGCGTCGTCCGTCGGGACCTTCCAAAAGGACCTCGATCGGGGCCGTTGGTCGGCGGACCAAGTTCACCGCACCGCATTCGTGCAGCGTGGGTTTTCGGATCGAAAGTTGTCCGCGGTTAAGTCCCCAGGCACCGATGTAGAGGTTGGCTTGTTCGTTCCCTAGGGAGTTGAAAGTGATGTGATGCACTTTCCAATCCTGGGTCGGTTGCACATTGAGATTGGTGTAGTTGAGGCTTGAACCATCCTTGGTCAAGAGTTTGATTTCGACCGGAACATCCAGATCATCGGTTTGGATTTCGACCGACACATGGTATTGACGAAAGGGTATCAATTCAATCTTTTTTGAGACGCGAACATTGCCCGAGTGCGGGCGAACCGATCGGAGAGCTTCGCCGTCGGGAACCAACGCCTCGTCGATGAAGCCCCATTGGCGTTTTTCGCGAAGCGACGGCAGAGCGTTGTTGGAATCCGTAGAACTTGGGTCAGGAACATGGTACGCAACGCCCGAGCGAACTTCGTAGAGAGCCTCGCGAACGGGTAAGCCTTCGGCGAGGTTCGGATTGAGCGAGAGAATATCGTTCGAGTAGCCGACCGAGCAAACCGCAGGGACGAGTTTCAGCGGAAGTTCCGAAGCGAGTTTCTTGATCCGTTCGACGTGGTTGAAGTACCGTTGATCGAGTTGCGACAAACGAGAGAACTTCGAGTCGGCGATCAGGATATGGGTGTAACCGGCTAGTTTGGCGCGTCGCATGAGCATCTCGATGCGTTCGACTTCCTGGGGCACGAGCAGATTGGTTTGCGAGTAGACCCAGAGTTCCTGAGCAAGAAGACTCGGGCTACCCAGGGCGATAAATAGGACCAGCAGCATGAGTTCTTTTAAGGAACCAGCGTTGAAGGTTTTTTTGGGCTCGATCGAGGACATAGGAGCATCGCGAAGGGGGGTTAAGGATCGGTGAATCGATGGCATATTTTCTCAATTTTAACGGGAAACGCACTGAGCCATGCGGGGTGCAGGGGATAAAAAAACAAAAGCTCCGTGCGCATCTGGCTGCAAATCAGTTGCTGTAGCAAATTGAGACAAACTGTCTATAATCGAGAATCTTACGCGTCGAACCAGCCACTACACTGCGATCCAGGCACATGTCCAGCTACCTAAAGGTCACTCGCGGTTTGGACTTGAATGCCAAGCTACCGTTGAACCGTCATGTCGAAACGTTGATCGGCCGTGGGTCGGAGTGTCAGGTCCAGTTGAACGATCCGCTTTGTTCGCGGGTCCATGCAAGGATCCTCTATAAAAACGGGCGTTGGACCCTGATCGATGCAGGCTCAAGGAACGGCACTTCGGTCAACCGTTCGAAGACCGATGAAGCGGTTTTGACCGACGGCGACGCGATTCGCATGGGCGGGACCGAATTTTGCTTCGTCGATGAATCGAATGTTGAGGAGCAGACCGTCGAGGTCGTCAATCATTCCAAGGATTTGTTTCCCGATGAGCAGATCGAGGGAAGTTCCGGGAGCTCTGGAAGCATTGTTCCGGGGATGATCGCTTTTCGAGCTCTCAAAGAGTCAGGCCGGAGCGAGGAAGTCGCCGATCTGCACCAATTATCCATCAACTGCATTTCGCTATCGTCCCCTGACGAGGTCGCCACGATCGCCATTGAGTTGCTCCGAGCGCACACCCAGGCCACAGCCGTTGCGTTCTTGGTAGCCAACGAATACGGACTGCTGGACGTCAGTCATCAATACCCGACGCCGCCGAAGAAAAACAAGCTTGAGCTCAGCGATCAGCTAACCGAAATGGTCTGCAAGCACGGCAAGGCCGTATGGATGCAGCAAGAGACGGGGAAGGACAAAAAGGCGACAGCCAAGGACGGTGCGTTGCGCACTTTCAAAGATGCGATTTGCGTTCCGTTGCTCGACGATCGCAAAACGATCGGTGCGATCCATCTGTACCGTGAAAAAGAGATCTTTGCCCCTTATGCATTTGATTTCGCGATCGCTGCTGCGAGCATTTTATCCGCTACGATCGTTCGGGTTCGTGAATCTCAGGTCCTGAAGATCAATCACGATCGTCTCAAAAGTCGCACGGCTGAATTCGACGAACTGCTCGGTGGCAGCGTTGCGATGACCGAGCTGAAGGAAAAAATTGTGCGGATCGCCAGGGCCTCTGGGTCGATTCTCATTCGCGGAGAGAGTGGGTCTGGAAAAGAGCTCGTCGCGCGAGCGATTCACAGGGCCAGTTCCCGAGCCGACCGTCCGATGCTGAGCGTCAACTGCGCAGCGATCCCGGCCGACCTGATGGAAAGCCAGCTCTTCGGGCACGTCAAAGGCGCCTTTACCGGTGCGGATAAGGATCACATCGGGTGGTTTGAACAAGCCAATAACAGCACGCTTTTTCTCGATGAACTAGGGGAGATGACCCTCGAAGGGCAGGCCAAGTTGCTTCGGATCCTCGAAGGCCATCCGTTTTTGCCGGTTGGGGGACGCAAAGAGATCACTGTCGATGTGCGGGTCATCGCAGCGACCAACCGGGACCTAAAAGAATTCGTTCAGGAGAAAAGGTTTCGCGAGGATCTTTATTACCGATTGAGCGTCTTTGAGTTGATGATTCCCTCCCTGCGGCAGCGGCATGAAGATGTCGATCTTTTGATCCAGCACTTTTTTGATCACTTTTCCAAGTTCCACGGTCGGCCCCAACTGAAGCTATCCGATCAAGCCCTCGACAAGATGCGCAAATACGCTTGGCCTGGGAATGTTCGCCAATTGCGCAACGTCATCGACAGCGCCGTGGTGCTGGCCAACGGGACGGAGATCAAAGCAAGCGAACTTGCTCTCCACGATACGCTCAACGATTCGGATTTGGACTCACTGAATATCGAGCAATGGGAACAGCGATTGATCCGAGAGGCCATGCGGCGTTGTCGAGGCAGCATCCCCGACGCGGCCGAACTGCTTGGGATCTCCCGCGCGACGATGTACCGCAAGCTCGAGGGCTACCAGATCGACCGAGACGAATTTCACTAGCCAGTTGCCAGTTGCCATTACCGTCAAATCGACATTTGGATCCTTTTAGGAAAGATTGGATTTGAATGGATTTCGGCGCATGCCGATGGGTTTTTGAAAGCGGTTGGTCGCAAGCCCTCCGGTGAAAGGTCAAGTGCAGTGTTCCACGTTTGAACACTAAGGAAACCATTGGATATCTAGACTCACCGGGCAGCTTGCGCTGCTCCGCTATCATTTGCCGATCACTTGAAAAGCAACTTCATCAATGTCCCGATTTGACAGTATTGGGCTATTGGCCAGCAGTAGTTTTTGAGTTTCCACAGTCCATTTCGCGGAACTCAGGATCGCAAGAAGAGCCAGTCGCGTCGAGTCAAAACGGGGTTTCTTTAGGACCTGGGCCCTGTCGGCCTTGCGTTGCCGGTCGATTCTTTGAAAATTGGGCACCCACAGGGACCTGCCCGCAATCTTATCGCGACGGGTCCGACGATTCTTAGCCTAGGACCGATTTTCCATGACAGCTCCATCCCAAGCCATCGAGATCCCAAACCGCTTTGATTTCGTCGGAGCCTCCGATCGAATCTATCTTCAATGGATCGAAGCCGGATGTTTCGATGCCGACGCAGACCCGACAAAGCGTCCCTTTACCATCGTGATCCCCCCGCCGAACGTCACGGGTGCCTTGCACCTAGGCCATGCCTTGAACAATACCCTCCAAGACATCCAAATCCGCATGCACCGGATGATGGGTGAAGTGGCCCTTTGGATGCCCGGGACCGACCATGCCGGGATCGCCACCCAAGCCGTCGTCGAAAGGAGGCTCAAGGAGTTCGAGAACAAGACCCGTCACGACTTGGGCCGCGAGAAATTGATCCAACGCATCTGGGACTGGAAAGAGCAGTATGAGGCGCGCATTCTCAATCAGCTCAAACGTCTGGGGTGTTCCTGCGATTGGCGGCGGACTCGATTCACGCTTGACCCGATGTGCGCACGGGCTGTCCGCACGACCTTCTTCGACCTTTTTTCCAAAGGGCTGATCTATCGCGGCAAGCGTCTGGTCAATTGGGACGCTTATCTCCAGACGGCAGTCAGCGATGACGAAGTCTTTACCGAAACGGTCGATGGCGGGTTCTGGCATTTCCGCTATCCGGTGGTCGATCCGAAGCCCGGCGAGCCTGCGTACGTCGTTGTAGCGACCACTCGACCCGAAACGATGCTAGGAGACACGGCCGTCGCCGTCCATCCTGAGCCCGCAAACGCATTGGCCAAAGCCATCGAACTCGCCGAGCAGAAGTTGGAACTAAGCGCCGCGAAGGATAAAGAATCGGTTCAAGCCCAGATCGATGGGCTCAAACAGCGACAGATCGAATTGTTACCCCAACTCGAGAGACTCGCGGCCATGGCCCGCGACGGACGCAAAGTCCTTTTACCGCTGAGCGACCGAGAGATCCCGCTGGTCGTCGATGCCTGGGCCAAGCCTGAGCTCGGATCAGGTTGCGTCAAGATCACCCCGGCGCACGATCCGAACGACTACGAGGTCGCCCAGCGCTGCGGTCTGCCCATGATCAACATCATGAACCCCGATGGCACGATCCATTCCAACGGAGGGCGATTCGATGGCTTGACGATGTCCAAGGCGCGCGTGCAGGTCGTCGAAGCGATGGACGCTCTGGGGATGCTCGAGAAGACCGAAGATCGCCAGATCGAGCTCAAGCACAGCGATCGCAGCAAAACCCCCATCGAACCCTATCTGGCCGATCAGTGGTTTGTCGCCATGGGCGAACTAGCGCAATCGGCGATCGATGCGGTTTCGGACGGCAAAGTGAAAATTTATCCTGAGCGATACACCCAAGGCTATGTCGATTGGCTCAGCGAGAAGCGCGATTGGCCCGTAGGACGGCAGCTTTGGTGGGGACATCAAATCCCGATCTGGACGCGAACTTACGATTCGCCAGAGGAAGCCCAAGGGGCCATGAAGAAGATCATCGCGATGCCCGAAGCGACCCAAGGCCAGATCTCTGCGGCGATCGAAGATCCATCGGTCCTGCATGTGTGCATCCTCGAAGAAGCTTCCGGATTGGAGCTCAAGATCCAAGCGCTGGGGTTGGTCCGCCAAGAGGACGTGCTCGATACTTGGTTCTCCTCGGCCCTTTGGCCCCACTCGACGCTCGGCTGGCCGGATAAGACCGACGATTTGAACTACTTCTATCCGACCAACACCTTGATCACCTCAAGGGATATCATCACCCTGTGGGTCGCACGGATGGTCCTCATGGGGTTGAACAATGTAGGCCAAGTCCCGTTCCGCGAGGTCTACATCCATCCAAAGATCCTCGATGGCTTCGGCGAGACGATGTCGAAGTCCAAGGGCAACGGAGTCGATCCGATCGACGTGATCGAGAAGTTCGGTGCCGATGCATTGCGATTCGGATTGGCTTGGTTGACCACCGAAACGCAAGACGTGCGCATGCCCGTGCAATACGGTCGTATGCGACAAATGCAAGAAGCCCTTCTCGACCCAGTGGGCCGAGAGCGACGAAGACAAAGCCTTGCCGCGAGCTCCGGTCGTCAGCGAGCGATTCGAGGTCGCACGGAACTTTGTCAACAAGCTTTGGAATGCATCCCGATTCGTGATGATGAACCTCGAAGGTTACACCCAAGGCTCGATCGACTGGGCGAATCTGCCCCTTGAAGACCAATGGATCTTGTCCCGTTTATCAACGACCACGCAAATCGTCGATCGCGAACTTCAGCGTTATGGATATGCCGAAGCGGCCCGGGCAGCTTACGATTTCGCTTGGGACGATTTCTGTTCGTACTATGTCGAGATGGCCAAACCACGGATGCAAGACCCCCAAGCTCGGCCGATGGTCCAGAGAATCCTAGCCCATTGCTTGGACCAAATGCTCCGACTGCTCCACCCGATGATGCCTTTTGTCACCGAAGCGATTTGGCAGGAGTTGGGTAAGTTCTCTAAGAGGCGAGATCTGTTCGCCGAGCATGACGCCACGCATTGGTTGATCCAAGCGCCTTGGCCAACTCCCCAAGTCGACTCGATCCGCCAGGACGTCGAATCGCAGTTCAAGCATTTCGTAGCGCTGATCGGAGCCATACGCGAGATTCGCTCCAGACAAAATATCGCTCCTAAGCAGCGATTGCAGTTCTCCGTGCGTTGCGAAGATCGCTACGAACGGTTACTCAAACCGATGGGAACATTCCTCGAAAGCATGGCAGGGGCCGTCGCCGTCGCCTGGGGATCGAGTATCTCGATCCCAGAGGTTCATGCCCACGTGCCCATCGAAGGCATGGATGTGTATGTCGACCTGAGCCAGTTCCTGGACATCCCGGCCGAGATCGTTCGCAATGAAAAACAGCTCGAGAACCTGGAAAAACAGATTCTGGGCAAGGAGAGTCGGCTTTCCAATCAGGCCTTCGTAGGAAAGGCACCTCCGGAAATTATCGACAAAGAACGCCAGGCATTGAGCGACTTGGTCGCCCAACGCCAGGGGGTCCAGCAGGCGTTAACCAAACTCCGTTCGCTCTGATGGAACGAATAACAATCTATCCCAACTGGAGCGAAGCGGAACGGAGGGATAGATTGTACGTTGGGCTAAGTCGCTTCGCCGTGTCTATCCTATACGGACTCTACTTGATCCACTTCTGAGATTCGACAGCCTAGGGGGCTCGACAGCCCAGTGGCACGCCGGGGGTAGTAGCTGGCTGCTCAATTCCCGATAGCGCGCTGAATCATCTCAACTAGACCCTGTATCTACAAAAAAGAGCCTGTCAGCCAAGGAAGGCTGACACGTATTTAAGACAAGGAAGTCCGGTCCTGAGAGAGACTGCCGACATCCAACGGCTCGTAGGCGAACGGCAACCATCACCGAGTGGC